>NZ_JBSFGE010000033.1:0-97403 GCF_053596435.1 Streptomyces sp. NPDC001700 | reverse complement strand
GAAGCGGTCGAGGCCGCCTTCGTCCCGACGCAGCGTGCCGACAACGGCGGCATCCACACCGGCGTCCTCCAGCGACTGCTGCACACCGATAGTCAACACCGGGTGCGCGGAAGCCTCGATGAAGAAGCGATACCCCTGCTCGGCCAGCGCCCTCGTGGCCTCCTCGAAACGCACCGTCTGACGCAGATTGGAGTACCAGTACTCGGCGTCCAGGGCAGCTGTGTCCAGCCACTCGGCCGTCACCGTCGAGAAGAACGGCACCTCGGCCACACGCGGCTCAAGCCCCGCCAGTACATCCAGGAGTTCGGCATGGATGGCCTCCACGTGCGCCGAATGGGACGCGTAGTCCACCGGGATACGACGCGCCCGGATTCCCTCCGCCTCACAGGCCGCCAACAGCGCATCCAGCTCAGCGACATCACCGGAAACCACCACGGACGACGGCCCGTTGACCGCGGCCACCGACAGCCCCTCCGTCAACCGCTCCCGAACCTGCTCCACCGCCAGGGCCACCGACACCATGCCGCCCAGCCCCGACAACGCCAGAATCGCCCTCGACCGCAGCGCCACCACCTTCGCCGCATCCTCGATCGACAACGCCCCCGCCACACACGCCGCCGCGATCTCACCCTGCGAATGCCCCACCACAGCAGCAGGCTCCACACCAAACGAACGCCACAACTCCGCCAAGGACACCATCACCGCCCACAGCACCGGCTGCACGACATCGACGCGCTCCAACGCCTCCGCGTCACCCAGCACATCGAACAACGACCAGTCCACATACGACGACAACGCGTCCGCGCACTCCCGCATCCGCTCCGCGAACACCGGCGACGACTCCAGCAGCTCAGCCGCCATCCCCACCCACTGCGACCCCTGCCCCGGAAACACGAACACGGACTTGCCGCCCGCACCCAGACTCGTACCACTCACCGCATGCCCAACAGCCCCACCCTCGGCCAGAGCCCGCAGACCCTCCCGCAGCGACTCCACATCACCGCCCACCACAGCAGCCCGGTACTCCAGAGCCGCACGCGAAGTCGCCAACGACAGACCGACGTCAACCGCCGCCACACCCTCCTCATCCGCGACGTGCGCCAGCAGCCGCTCGGCCTGCGCCCGCAGCGCCTCCTCCGACTTCGCCGACAACACCCACGGCACAACACCCGCCGAACCCGGCAGATCATCCCGCTCCTCCCGACCCACCTCGGGTTCGGATTCCGGAGCCTCCTCCAAAATGACGTGCGCGTTGGTGCCACTGATGCCGAACGACGACACACCCGCACGCCGCGGGCGGGCGGTCCGCGTCCACTCCCGGTTGTCGGTCAGCAGCTCGACCGGACCGGCCGTCCAGTCGACGTGGGACGTAGGCGCGTCGACGTGCAGGGTCTTGGGCAGCACACCGCGCCGCATCGCCATGACCATCTTGATAACACCGGCGACACCGGCCGCGGCCTGCGTGTGCCCGATGTTCGACTTGATCGAGCCGAGCCACAGCGGCTGGTCCGCGTCGCGGTCCTGACCGTAGGTGGCGAGCAGCGCCTGCGCCTCGATCGGATCACCCAGCGTCGTCCCCGTGCCGTGCGCCTCCACCACGTCGACCTCGGACGCGGACAGGCGGCCATTCGCCAGCGCCTGGCGAATGACGCGCTGCTGCGAGGGGCCGTTGGGGGCCGTCAGACCATTCGACGCACCGTCCTGGTTGATCGCCGACCCCCGCAGCACAGCAAGGATTTTGCGTCCGTTGCGGCGTGCGTCCGAGAGCTTCTCCAACAGGACGACGCCGACACCTTCGCCCCAGTTCGTGCCGTCCGCGGCTTCGGCGAAGGCCTTGCAGCGGCCGTCCATCGCCAGACCGCGCTGCCGGGCGAACTCGGTGAACAGCTCGGGGACGGAGATCACGGTCACGCCACCGGCGAGGGCGAGCGAGCACTCGTCCTGGCGCAGCGACTGTGCCGCCAGATGCAGCGCCACCAGGGACGACGAGCATGCCGTATCCACGGTGATCGCGGGGCCTTCGAAGCCGAGGGTGTACGAGATGCGGCCGGACAGGACACTGTCGGTGTTGCCGTTGACGAGGTAGGGCTTCAGGTCGTCGGACACGGTGGGCACCGAGGTGCCGTAGTCGCCGTGGACGGCGCCCGCGAAGACGCCGGTGCGGCTGCCGTGCAGGGACAGCGGGTCGACGCCCGCGCGCTCCACGGCCTCCCATGCGGCTTCGAGCATCAGGCGTTGCTGTGGGTCCATGGCCTGCGCCTCGCGCGGCGAGATGCCGAAGAACGCGGGATCGAAGCGGTCCGCGTCCGCCACGAACCCGCCCTCCTGGATCCGGGACGAGCCGGGCAGATCGGGTACGGAGTCGTAGAGTCCGTCGATGTCCCAGCCGCGGTCGAGCGGGAACGGGCCGATGGCGTCGGTGCCGGAGACGATGGCGTGCCACAGTCGTTCAGGCGAGTCGATGCCGCCGGGGAAGCGGCAGCTCATCCCCACGATGGCGATGGGCTCGCGATCCGCTTCCTCGAGTTCGGCGACCCTGCGGTGGGTACGCCGCAGTTCGGCGGTCATCCACCGGAGGTTGTCGAGGAGCTTCTCGTTCGACATCAGTTCACCACTCGCTTTCCCGGCTCCGCCTGCACAGAGCTCATTTCAAGATCGCCCGAACTCGTTCTGGATGATGTGGAACAGGTCGTCGGCGGTGGCCGCCTCCAGATCTGTGCCGTCTGCCTCGACTTCTGTGCCGTAATGGGTGTTCCATCGCGAGAAGGTGGACTGGAGACGGGCGGCGATCTGCGCGGCCGCCTCGTCGTCCCGCTCGATGTCGCCGATGGCGGCGTCGATCCGGTCGATGTCGGCGAGGACCGCGGCCGCGGCCGACACCGGCTGCCGCTCCCCGAGCAGCGCGGCGGCGAGGAAGTCGCTGAGCGCCGTCGGTTTCGGGTAGTCGAAGATCAGTGTGCTCGACAGCCGGATGCCGGTGGCCTCGGAGAGCTGGTTGCGGAACTCGACCGCCGTGAGGGAGTCGAAACCCAGATCCTGGAACGTGCGGCCCGGCTCCACGGACGCGGGTCCGCCATGCCCGAGTACGGCTGCGGCGCTGGTGCGTACGAGGTCGAGCAGTGCCGCGTGCCGCTCGGACGGCGTGAGTCCGGCGAGCCGTGCGGCGAGGCCCGGTCCGGCTGTCGCGGGGCCTGCTGCGGCGCGCCGTGCCGTCGGGCGGACGAGGCCGCGCAGCAGTGCGGGCACCGCGAAGCCCTGGTCGCGCAGGGCCCGGGTGTTGAGCTTGGCCGGCACGAGGAGGGGTTCGTCCGTACGACCTGCCCTGTCGAAGAGGCCGAGGCCGTCCTCGGTGGTGAGGGCGCCGGTGCCGGTGCGTGCCATACGGGCGACGTCGGCGTCGGTGAGGTGCGCGGTCAGGGAGCTGCGCTGGGCCCAGAAGCCCCAGGCGAGCGCCTGTCCGGCCAAACCGTGCCGGCGGCGGTGCTGGGCGAGGGCGTTGAGGTAGGTGTTGGCGGCGGTGTAGTTGCCCTGGCCGGCGTCGCCGAAGACGGACGCTGAGGAGGAGAACAGCGTGAACATCGCCAGGTCCATGTCCCGGGTCAGTTCGTGCAGATGGCGGGCGGCGTCCGCCTTGGGGCGGAAGACCGCGTCGATGCGCTCGGGGGTGAGGGAGCCGATGGTGGCGTCGTCGAGGACACCGGCCGCGTGCACGATACCCGTCAGCGGATGCGCGTCCGGGATGGCGGCGAGCGTGGCGGCGAGTGCCTCACGGTCAGCGGCGTCGCAGGCGGCGACCGTCACCTCGGCACCCAGCTCGGCCAGTTGGGCCTCCAGCTCCGCCACGCCGCTGGCCTCGCGTCCGCTGCGGCTGGTCAGCAGCAGGTGCCGCACACCCCGCTCGGCGACCAGATGCCCGGCGACCTCCCTGCCCAGGCTGCCGGTACCGCCCGTGATCAGCACCGTGCCCTCCGGGTCGAGAGCGCGCGGCATGGTGAGAGCGACCGTCCCGACCTGCTTGGCCTGGCTGATGAAGCGGAACGCGTCCGGCGCCCTCCGTACGTCCCAGGTCCTGACCGGGAGGGGCGCCAAAGCACCCGCCTCGAACAGACGCAGCACCTCGGTGAGCGTTTCCTGGATCCGCCGCGGGTCCGCCTCACGGAGTTCGAAGGCCGTGTACGCGACGCCGGGGCGTGCGGCGGCGGTCTCGTCCGGCTCGCGGATGTCCGTCCTGCCCGTCTCCAGGAAGTGCCCGCCACGGGGCAGCAACCGCAGCGAGGCGTCCACGAACTCCCCCGTCGGCGAGTTCAGTACGACGTCGACGCCGCGTCCGCCCGTGGTCTCCGCGAACGCCGTCTCGAAGGCCGGTGTGCGCGAGGAGGCGATGTGGTCGTCGTCCAGGCCCAGGGAGCGCAGTGCGTCCCACTTTTCTTCACTGGCGGTCGCGAACACCTCCGCGCCCACGTGCCTGGCGAGCTGGATCGCCGCCATTCCGACACCACCGGCGCCATCGTGCACCAGGACCGACTCGCCCTCACGTAGTCCCGCCAGGTCGACCAGGGCGTGATACGCGGTCAGGAAGGCCAGCGGAGTCGTGGCGGCCTGCTCGTACGACCAGCCGTCGGGGATCGGGGCGAGCAGGCACCTGTCGGCTACGGCGATGGAGCCGAAGGCCCGGTCGGCAAGTCCGAAGACCCGGTCGCCGGGCGCGAGGTCGGTGACGTCGGGGCCGGTTTCCACGACGACACCCGCGGCTTCGCTGCCGAGGGTCGCCTCGCCCGGGTACGTACCGAGCGTGATCATCACGTCGCGGAAGTCCACGCCGGCCGCACGTACGGCCACGCGCACCTGCCCGGGGGCGAGCGGGGCCGCAGCCTCGGGCGCGGGCATGAGGTCGACGGCGTCGAGGGTGCCGGGGGCACACGTGTCGACGCGCCAGGGCTCCGGTCCCCCGGGGGGTACGAGCCCCGGACCGGACGCGGCGCGTGCGAGACGGGGCACTCGCGGGATGCCGTCGCGGACGACCGCGCGCGGTTCGCGGGAAGCCAGGACAGCGGCCAGCGCCTCGGTCACGGCGGGTCCTCCGCCGTCGTCGGCGCCGAGGTCGACGAGCACGAACCGGCCGGGGTTCTCGGCCTGCGCGGAGCCGACCAGGCCCCAGACCGCCGCACCCGGCAGGTCGGTGACGTCCTCGTCTACGCCGGTGCTCACCGCGCCCCGCGTCAGCACGACGAGACATGTCTCGTCGAGCTGCGGCTCGGCCAGCCACCCCTGTACGAGCGTGAGCGCGCGGTGTGTGGCCCCGGCGGGGGCGTCGCCGTCCGCCCCCGCGATCGCGGCGAACACCGCGTCGGGCAACACCTCGGGGAGCGCGGCCGGTTCGGGGCAGGAGGGCACGCCGTCGAGCCCCGCGTCGCCGAGCTGGATCCATGCGGCCGCGTTCGCGGCGGTCCGCTCACGGGCGGGCAGCCCGGTCCAGTCGACGCGGTACAGGGAGTCGGCGTGCGCCGCGGCGGCCGCGGCCACACCGATCGGTTCGCGCAGGAGCACGGAATCGACGGAGAGCACCGCGAGGCCCTCGGCGTCGACCACCGTCAGGGACACCGTGTCCGTGCCCGCGGGGCGCAGCAACGCGCGTACGACGCCGGCGCCCACCGCGTGCAGCGTCACCCCGGACCAGCTGTGCGCCAGCCTGGGCGTGCCGCCCTCGCCATCGCCCGAGAGGATCTTCGGGTGCAGCGTCGCGTCGAGCAGCGCGGGGTGGATCCCGAACCGGGCCGCCGCGTCGTCGGGGCCGGTGCCGGGCAGCGCCACCTCGACGTACAGGTCCTCGTCCAGCGTCCAGGCGGCACGCAGCCCCTGGAACACCGGGCCGTAGTCGTGACCGTTGTCGTCCAGGCGCTCGTAGAGGCCGGTGAGGTCGGCCGCCACCGCGTTCTCCGGCGGCCAGGACACGGCGGGGGCCATCGCTCGCGCTTCCCGCTCCGGCGCCTCGGTCAGCAGCCCCACGGCATGCCGGACCCATGCCCCGTCCGCGATGTCGTCGAGCTTGCCGCCCTCAGCGAGGGGCCGCGCGTAGACGGCGACGGTCCGGCCGTCGTCGTCGGCCGCTGGGCCGACGACGACGCGCACGGCGACCGAGCCTCGCTCGGGCAGCACCAACGGGGTCTCGGTGGTCAGCTCCTCGATCCGGCCGCAGCCGACCAGGGCACCGGCCCAGAGCGCGCACTCCACGAACACCGGACTCGGCAGCAGTGCCGTTCCGGCGACGATGTGGTCCCGGAGCCAGCCGGCCGACGCGAGCGACAACTGCCCGGTCACCAGCAGTCCGCCGTCCTCCGGTATGTCCACCACGGCCCCGAGCAGCGGGTGCTCGGCGGGGACGAGCCCGGCGGAGGCGACCTCGGTGGCCCCCGGCGACGGGCTCAGCCAGTAGCGCTCGCGTTGGAAGGCGTACGTGGGAAGGTCCACGCGACCGGCGTCCCGGCCGTCGAAGAACGCGGGCCAGTCCAGGCCCGCTCCCACCACATGCAGTCGGCCGAGGGCCGCGAGCAGGGTCTCCGGCTCGGGGCGTCCCTTGCGCAGGGCCGCGATCACTTCCCGTCGGCCGGTCAGTGATTCCCGCGCCATGCCGGACAGCACACCGTCCGGGCCCAGCTCCAGGAACACGGACACGCCCTGCTCCTCCAGCCAGCGCACCCCGTCACCGAAGCGCACCGCCGCACGGACATGACGCACCCAGTACTCGGCGGACGCCACATCCGCCGAGACCTGACCGGTCACATTCGACACCACCGGAACCGACGGCCGCTCATACGTCAGCGACTCGGCCACCTGCCGGAAATCGTCCAGCATCGCGTCCATGCGCGGCGAGTGGAAGGCGTGGCTGACCTTCAAGTTCTTTGTTCTGACATCTAGTTGGGCGAACTGCGCGCCCAGTTCGGCGACCGCGTCCGCGTCACCGGCGATCACCACCGAGGAGGGTCCGTTCACCGCGGCGAAGGACACCTGGGTCTCGCGGCCCTCCAGGTACGGCGCCACCGTGGCCTCGTCGGCGCCAACCGCCAGCATCGCGCCACCGGTCGGCAGCGCCTGCATCAGACGGCCACGAGCAGCTACCAGCGTCACCGCGTCGTCCAGGGACAGCACCCCGGCCACGTGCGCCGCCGCCAGCTCACCGATGGAGTGGCCGGTCACGTAGTCCGGCCGCACTCCCCATGACTCCATCAGCCGGTACAGGGCGACTTCGAGGGCGAACAGACCCGGCTGCGTGTAGCCGGTCTGGTGCAGCGACTCACCGTCCTCGAACATCACTTCACGCAGCGGCCGGTCTACGAGCCGATCGAACCCCGCGCACACCGCGTCCAGCGCGTCGGCGAAGGCGGGAAACGTGTCGTACAACTCGCGTCCCATACCCGGCCGTTGGGAGCCCTGCCCGGAGAACAGCACCGCGGTCGGTCCTGGATCCAGGCACTCACCGTGCACCACGCCCGTGGCCGGTATCCCGTCGGCGAGGGCGTCCAGGCCTCGGGTCAACTCCTCGCGGCCGGTGCCCACGACGACGGCGCGGTGCTCCAGGGCCGCACGTGTCGTGGCCAGCGAGTGCGCGACGTCCAGCGGTCGCACGTCGTCGTCCAGAGCTTCCCGCAGCCGCCGGGCCTGCGCGGCGAGGGCCGTCGCCGAACGCGCCGAGACCAGCCACGGCAGCGGGCCGTCCGCAGGAGCGAGATCCAGGTCGAGCGACTGTGTGTGCCACCCGGCGAAGAACGCCTCCCAGTGCGGCGAGAAGCCCCCGGTGTGGAGCGCGCCGACGCACCGGAAGAGGCTCTCGGTCTCGCCGACGGTGCCGTCAGCGAGATGGTCGGGGCCGAGACCGACGAACAGGGCCGCACCCTGCCGCAGTTCGTCGAGGGCGGCGCTGCCCCGGCCGTCCGGGCCGAGACGACGGCTCCAGTATGCGGCGTCGGTGACGTCGGCGATTTCGCCGGTGAGCGCGGACAGGACGGGGACGTCCGGCTCCGCGAACCCGAGCAGTTCTGTGAGCCAGTCGAGCTCGGGCCGCGGCAGCCCGTTTCCGTGCGCGACGACCAGGGCCGCCGCGTCCGCGGGTTTCAGCGAGCCCGCGACGTGCGCGGCGGCCAGTTCGCCGACGCCGTACCCGGCGAGTCTGTCCGGGACCAGTCCCCAGGACGTGACGAGACGGTGGAGGGCGACGTCGTAGGCGTAGACGGCGCAGTCGGCGTAGAGCGGTTCGGCGCACTGAGGGTCTCCATCGGCGAGAACCTCACGCAGGGGCCGCTCCAGGTAGGGGTCGAGGTGCGCGCACGCCTCGGTGAAGGCGTCGGCGAACACGGGGAAGGTGGCGAGCAGTTCCTGTCCCATTCCCACGCGCCGGGCGTCGCCCCCGGAGAAGACGAAGGTCGTATTGCCGACGGTGCCCGTGACAGGCCTCGGGAGCCGTCCCCGCAGCAGGCGTGCGTCGGTCCTTCCGTCCGCGAGGGCGTCGAGGGCGTCGAGCAGCTCGTGCGTGCTGCCCGCGACGACGGCGGCGCGTTCGGCGTCGCCGGTGTCGGTGGCGGCCAGCGCGCGGGCGATGTCGGCGACGGTCGTTGGGGGGTGCGCGGCGAGGCGTTCGGCGAGCCGTGCCCGTACCGCGCCCGCCCGGCCGCGCAGTGCGGCGGCGCCGGGTGCGGAGAGGACGACGGGGGCGGTGTCGGCGGTGATCACGCCCTGATGGGGCAACGGCGCGTGGAGTCCGGCCGGTTCGGGGGCCGGCGCTTCTTCGATGATGACGTGGGCGTTGGTGCCGCTGAAGCCGAAAGAGGAGACTCCGGCACGGCGCGGCCGGCCGGTGTCGGGCCAGATGGTGGACTCGGTGAGCAGTTCGACGGCTCCCGCGGACCAGTCGACGTGCGGGGTCGGCTCGTCCACGTGCAGCGTCTTCGGCAGGGTGCCGTGGCGCATCGCCATGACCATCTTGATGACGCCCGCGACACCGGCGGCGGCCTGCGTGTGCCCGATGTTCGACTTCAGCGAGCCGAGCAGCAGCGGGCCCGTGCCGGAGCGCTCCTGACCGTAGGTGTCGAGCAGGGCCTGCGCCTCGATCGGGTCGCCCAGGGAGGTGCCGGTGCCGTGTGCCTCGACCGCGTCGACGTCGGAGGGCGCGAGGCCCGCGCTGGCAAGCGCCTGGCGGATGACGCGTCGTTGGGAGGGTCCGTTGGGCGCGGTGAGACCGTTGGAGGCGCCGTCCTGGTTGACGGCGGACCCGCGGACGATCGCCAGGACCCGGTGCCCGTTGCGGCGTGCGTCCGAGAGGCGTTCCAGGACGAGCAGGCCGGCGCCCTCGGACCATGCGGTGCCGTCGGCGGTGGCGGCGAACGCTTTGCAGCGGCCGTCGGCGGCCAGGCCCTTCTGGCGGCTGAAGGAGACGAAGCCGCCCGGGCTCGACATCACGGCCACGCCGCCCGCCAGGGCGAGGGACGCCTCGCCGAGGCGGAGCGACTGCGCGGCCTGGTGGAGGGCGACGAGGGACGCCGAGCAGGCGGTGTCGACGGTGACCGCCGGGCCTTCGAGCCCGAGGGTATAGGCGATCCGGCCGGAGGCGACACTGCCCGCGGTGCCGGTGACGAGGTGGCCCTCCATGCCGTTCGGAGCGGATGCGATGCGGGGCCCGTACTCCTGGGCCTCAGCACCGACGTACACGGCGGTGCGGGTGCCGCGGAGCGCGGTCGGGTCGATA
This sequence comes from Streptomyces sp. NPDC001700, assembly GCF_053596435.1. Taxonomy (NCBI): domain Bacteria; kingdom Bacillati; phylum Actinomycetota; class Actinomycetes; order Kitasatosporales; family Streptomycetaceae; genus Streptomyces; species Streptomyces sp. NPDC001700. The sequence goes on along the minus strand of NZ_JBSFGE010000033.1, from coordinate 87,667 downwards.
CCGGCGCGTTCGAACGCCTCCCAGGCGGCCTCGAGGAGCACCCGCTGCTGCGGATCCATGGCGAGGGCTTCGCGTGGCGAGACACCGAAGAAGGCGGCGTCGAAGTCGGCGGCGTCGTGCAGGAATCCGCCCTTGTCCACGTAGGTGGTGCCGGGCCGGCGGGTGTCCGGATCGTAGAGGCGGTCGACGTCCCAGTCCCGGTCCTCGGGCAGCGGGGTCAACGTTTCGCCGCCCTCGACGAGGAGTTGCCACAGCTGTTCGGGCGAGGTGATGCCGCCGGGGAAGCGGCAGGCCATGCCCACGACGGCGACGGGGTCGCCGCTCGTCGCAGCGGGCGCCTCGGCCGCCTCATCGCCGGGCCGCTCGCCGAGCAGTTCGACGATCAGGTGGCGGGCGAGGGCGCGCGGCGTCGGGTGGTCGAAGGCGAGGGTGACGGGGAGCCGCAGGCCAGTGGCCGCGGTCAGCCGGGCGTGCAGGTTCACCGCGGCCAGTGAGTCGAATCCGAGTTCCTGGAAGGCCTGTCCCGCGGCCACGGCACCGGCCCCTGCCGGGCCCAGGACGTCCGAGACGGCGCCGCGCACGAGTTCGGTCAGCAGCCGCTCGCGCTCATCCGCGCCGAGGTCACGCAGGCGGATGCGCAATGCCGCCCCGCGCGAATCGTTGGAGAGCTCGTCAAGGCCGTGTGTCATTGCGCTCCGCTCACTCACCGATACGTGAAACATCGCGGCCGTCAGAGGCCGGAAACAGGCGGGTCGAATCAGGGCATCATTCGGTCGGGATACCTGGAGAATGTATAGATAAACGCGTCGCCCCGGCCCGCGGAACTCCCCCTATGCCGCCCCTAGGAGCCCCTGTTCTTGGGCTGGATACTCGCCCGCTATCCATATCCCGCCGATGGCCCGTAGGGTATGACTTCGAGTGTCATCCGAGTCACGCGGGAATGCAATGCCTCTGAACGCAGTGGCCTTCCATGCGATACGCTCCCGAGAAATCTGAACTGTACGGCCGGGCCTACGCTTTGGAGAGCGGCCGGTTTCACATTCGATCCGAATTCCATCCGAGGCAATGGGGGAGCGCATTAGCTACGAGCTGCCCGGCGCCTGAGATTCCACCGGCTACCGGGGTGATTATGACTCTTTCCAAGCCACGTACAGCCCTGCGGGCCGAAGGGCTCGTCAAGAAGTTCGGCTCGGTCCGCGCGCTCGATGGCGTCGACCTCGAGCTGCCGACAGGTCAGGTGCTCGGACTGCTGGGCCCCAACGGCGCGGGCAAGACCACGACCGTGCGCTGCCTGTCCACCCTGCTTCGGCCGGACGGCGGCCGCGCCTGGGTGAACGGCCACGACGTTCTGGAGAAGCCGCACGAGGTGCGGCGTTCGATGGGCTTGTCCGGCCAGTTCGCGGCGGTCGACGAGAGCCTCACGGGCTACGAGAACGTCGTGATGTTCGCCCGGCTGTGCGGCCTGTCCAAGTCGGCCGCGGCCGACCGCGCCAAGTACCTCGTCGACCGTTTCGGCCTCAAGGAAGCGGCGAACCGGCCGCCCAAGACGTACTCGGGAGGTATGCGGCGCCGTCTTGACCTGGCGAGCGCGCTCGTCGGCGAGCCCGCTGTGATGGTGCTCGACGAGCCCACGACGGGCCTCGACCCCCGCGGCCGCCTGGACACCTGGGACCAGGTGGGCGAGCTGGTCAGCGACGGCACCTCGGTGCTGCTGACCACGCAGTACCTGGAGGAGGCCGATCAGCTCGCCGATTCGATCGCCGTCATCGACCACGGCAGGGTCATCGCGCACGACACCGCCGACCGGCTCAAGGCGCAGGTCGGCGCCGACAAGATCCGCGCCGTCGCGGCCACCGCGGACGGCGTGGCCGCTCTGAAGGAGGTTCTCGCCAGGATCGGCACCGCCCCGCCGACGGTCGAGGAGCTGGCGCGCGCCGTGTCGGTGACCGTCGCCACCGGCGTCAAGGCCCTGGGCGCCGCCATCAGGCAGCTGGAAGACCTGGGCGTCGAGCTGGTGGACATCGGTCTGCAGCGGCCGACGCTCGACGACGTGTTCCTGTCCCTGACCGGCAGGACCGAACCCGACGCATCCGAGTCCTCCGAGACTCAGGACCGCGTCCCGGAGAAGGTGTCGTGAGCAGCATTACGGAGGCCGCCCGCAGCGGTTCGATCATCACCGGGCGCAATCTGCTGCACATCTGGCGGGAGCCCGGTGCCCTGATATCCCATCTGTGCACGTCCATCATGTTCGTCGTGCTGTTCGCCTTCGTGATCGGCGGCGGGCTCGGCGCGCTGTACCCGGAGTATCTGATCCCGGGCATGCTGGGCCAGAACGCGGTGTTCGTGAACATCTACACCACGGTGGGCATCGCCTACGACATGGAGAAGGGCATCGTGGACCGGTTCCGGTCGCTGCCCATCTCGCGCGCCGCCGTGATCATCGGCCGTACCAGCTCGGACCTGGCCGCGACCGCGATGAATATCGCACTCCTCTCGCTGTGCGGGCTCGCCATTGGCTGGCGGATCAGGTCGGACTTCCTGTCGGCCGTCGCGGCCTACGGCCTGCTGCTGCTGTTCGCCTTCGCGATCTCCTGGGTGGGCGCCTACATCGGCCTGTGCTGCAAGCGCCTGGAGAGCGCGCAGAGCCTCGGCATCATGTGGGTGTTCCCGTTCACCTTCGTCTCGTCGGCTCTGGTGGGCAGCCAGTACATGATCCAGCCGTTCAAGGCCCTGGCCGAGTGGAGCCCTCTGACGGCGCTGTGCGACACCATTCGCGACCTGTTCGGCAATCCGGCGCCGAAAGACTTCCCGGAGGCGACCGGCTGGGCCGCACAGCACTCCGCGCTGTATCTCGTCCTGTGGTGCGTGGCGTTGCTCGCGGTGTTCGTGCCGCTGACGACCCGCCGCTACCGCACGTTGTCGGGCTGAACTTCCCGCCCGCTGCCGGGCTGACGGTCCGTACCGCGCGACGCCCCCGGAACAGGAGGTCCGGGGGCGTCGCGCTGTGCGCCCGGCCGTCGAGTGCGGGCCTTGCCCCGTCAGCCTCGCTCCAGGAAGGGGGTGAGGAGCCCGGGGACCGCCTCGTCGGCGAAGACCAGACCCTCCGCGAGGTTCACGTCGCGCACCGGATAAGCACCGCTTTTGCACGCCGAGGTGGTGACCCGGACGGTGGCCAGGCCGGACCGGCGCTGGGCGGGCGATTGGACGATCACCCAGCCGACAACGCTGTCCCGCCGCAGCGCCACGGTCCGTCGTATGAAGGTGCCGTAACGCGTCAGCAGATGACGGCCGTGCAGGGCATGCCCAAGCGCGCGGTAGCCGCTGTGCGCGAACAGCGCGCCCGCGGGTAGCAGCACCGCGGCGGAGATCCACGCGATGTGCAGCAGTACGGGGGTGAGCAGGAGACCGAGCAGCGCGAGCCCCGCACACGGTGCGAGCACGGTGAGTGCGGCCCTGACGTGGCGGCGGCGCAGTGCGGCCCGCGGGTGGGGACGGAGCGCGGCGGTGGTCGGGGACGGGTGTTCACCGACGACGGCGGCAGCGATCTCGTGCGCACGGGCGCGCGGTACGCCGGGGCTGAGGGTCCGCATCTTGCTGACCTCCAGGTCCTCGGTCTTCTGCAGGCCAGTGGCCACGGCCGCCACATGTGCGCCGCCGCCGAGTCGCAGCGCCAGCGGTTCGGTGACCTCGACGCCGCGCATCCGGCGCGCGTCGATGGAGAGCGAACGGGTGGTCAGCAGGCCCCGGTGAACGGCGAAGTTGTCGCTCTCATCCCGCTCCAGGCGGTAGCCCCACCACTCCTCCGCGGCGAGGGCGACAGCCGTGACCGACCCGACGACGAGCAGCGCGAGCGTGCCGAGCACGATGCTCTCCCACAGCCCGGCGGCGCCCAGGAACCCGAGGACGGCCCGCAGGGTCCGCTCCGGCTTGATACCGAAGCCGTCCAGGATACGAAGGGCGGAGGCTCCCACGACGAGGACGGCGAGCACGCCCCACGAGTTCAGCGGCATGTAGCGCAGCCAGGCCCAGTCCATGCGGGCGATGAGCCGGTCGGGGTCGGCCTTGCCCGGCGCGGCCTCGGCCCGGCGCAGCAGCGTCTGGCGCAGTTCCTCCGCGTCCGCCGCGCGCAGGGCCTCGAGGCTGGTGTCACCCTGCTCGCCGCCGCCCTGAGCGGTGGTGATCTTCACGGTGACCAGACCGAAGACACGCAGGAAGGGGTCTGCGGTGAGGTCGATGCCCCGGATCCGGTCGCAGGGGACCGTGCGTCGACGGCGGCCGAGGAGGCCGGTGCGCACTTCGAGGATGTCGCCGGCGACACGGTAGTGGGTGGTGAGGAGTTCCACGAGCCGCCACAGCATGATCAGCAGGAAGACGCCCGCGAGCAGGCCGAGACGGATGTACGCCTCGCGGTCGAGCCGGCCCAGGGTGATGAGGGCGTAGAACCCGGTGGACAGGGCGGGCGGGACGAGCCACTTGAGCTGGACGAGCAGCAGCCGGTTGTCGAGCCGCCGCCAGGGCACGCCGCCGTCCGCCCGCTCCGCTTCGGCGGGCGCCGTGCCGGGTGCGGCGGGGTCGTCCGGGGCCTGGCCGGTCTCATCAGCCTGTTCGGGCCGATGGGCTTGGCCGGGGGTGTCTGGGTCGCGGCGAGCGCGGGTGGGGTTGTTCATGTCGCGTCCCCTTCGGCCGCCTGGGTGGCCTGAGTGGTGGCCGCGAGGTGGTCCGCGACCTCCTTGGCCCGCTCGTGGTCGAGACCGTGAATGCGTACGGGCCCGGCGGCGGAGGCCGTGGTGACGACGACGGTGGCGAGGCCCAGCATCTGCTGCAGCGGGCCGCGGGCGGTGTCGACGGTCTGGATCCGCGACATCGGGGCGATCCGGGAGACCTGCCAGAGCCAGCCGGACGAGGTGTAGACGGCCTCGTCCGTGGTCTCCCAACGGTGCACGCGGTATCGCCGGCGCGGCGCGATCACCACGTACGCGGCCGAGAGCGACACGGACAGCACGGCGGTTCCCGCGCTGACGGGCAGTGGCAGCGTCCGCCACAGCCAGACGAGCAGGCCCGCCACACAAGCGAGGACGCCCAGGACGACGAGTACCGCCTGCCAGGTCCACCACGCCACCGACCGTGGATCCACCCGGTGAGCGGGCGGACGCAGCCGCAGGACCGTGGGGGCCGGGCCCGTTCCGTCAGGGGCCCCGGGTCCCGGGCTCGCCACGGGCGCTTCGCCCGTGGCCGTGTGGTGCGCGCCCCTGCCGGGTGCTGTGTGCTGCATCGCTGCGGCCTTTCGTTCCATGTCAACAGCGCGCTGCACGCCGCCGGACGTCGTCCGGCGGCGTGCAGCGCAGGTATGGTCGGGCCCCCGGTCCGGGGGACAGCCGACGGCCCGACCCGTCAGGCGGCGCTACCTTCGGCCGCGGTCTTCTTGGGCTTCGCCTTGTCCAGCGCGAAGATCCCCACGATGGCGGCAACGGCCACGATGCTCGCGACGATCATCGAGGCGGGATCGGGCAGGTGCAGGGGCAGGAAGGCTCCCTTGGTGTCGTTGCCGATGATCTTGAGGATGATCGGGATGATGCCGCACCAGGACCCGACCACCAACGTGGCGAACTGCGAGTACTCAACGGTCTTCTGCTGCATCTCTGACGGCCTCTCGCCTTTTCCTGCGTTTGCGGTTTCAAAGGATCGGTCCGGACAGCCACACCGCCGGGGGGAGTGCGATGCGCACCGCCATCCGAACCTGAGAGAATCCTCGCCCTGCCACGGGAGCCGGACCAGCCCCATAAGGTCGTGATCACAGACCACCAAAGTTCGGCCTCGTACGACTTTCGTCAGGCCCCCCGTTTGCCCCCTACGGGCCCCTGAAGCCGTGCTCACCGCGCGTCCGCCGCTCGCCGCCGCCCTACGCTCGGACTTCTGGTACCGGGCGCACCAGCCAGATTCGGCCACGTCCTCCAACTGACCCGAGCACGGCGGCCGACGCCCTAGCAGACCGCTTCGGGGGAGGACTCCGTGACCACCACAACCCAACCATCGGGAAAGCCGTTTCCCACGGCCGGGAAACCCGGCGGGCCGTCTTCCACGGCGGCCGGGGCCGAGGAACTGCCCGACTTCGCGTGGAAACCGGTGGCCGCCGTCGGAGCCGTGCTCGGCCTGCTGCTCCTCGTCACCAGCGGCCGCTGGGGCTACCAGGGCGACGAACTGTATTTCCTGGGCGCCGCACAGCACCTGAGCTGGTCGTACGCCGATAATCCGCCGCTGTTGCCGCTGCTGGCCACGACGATGGACGGCCTGTTCAACGGCTCGCTGGTAGGCCTGCGCCTCCCGTCGACGATCCTCGCCGCGACCGGCACGCTCTTCGCCGCGCTGATCGCCCGTGAACTGGGCGGCGGGACACGGGCGCAGCTGCGTACCGCGGCCGTGTGGGCGGCGGTACCGCTCGTCATGATCATCGGGCATGCGCTCTCGGCCTCCACCATCGACATCGTCGCGTGGACGGCGGTCAGCTGGCTCCTGGTGTCCTGGGTGCGCCGCCGGGACGACAGGATGCTGCTCGCTGCCGCGCTGGTCACCGCGGTCGCCATGCAGGCCAAGTACTCCATCGCCTTCCTCTGGCTCGCGGTAGCCGTCAGCGTCCTCTTCGTCGGCCCGCGGCAGCTGCTGCGCCGCCCGCTGCTGTGGGTCGGCGGGGCCATCGTCGTCGTGACCGCGATACCGGCCCTGCTGTGGCAGGCGGACCACGGCTGGCCCCAGCTCGACATGGCAAGCGTGTTCCGGCGGGAGAGCTCCGGACCGGTCGCTTACGTGGGCGTCGGCTTCTTCCTGGCCGGGGTTCTGCTCGCGGCCCTGCTCGGGTACGGCCTCTGGCAGCTGCTGCGCTCCCCCGAGCTGCGTCCGTACCGGTTCCTGGGCTGGAGTTTCGTCGGCCTGTTCCTGCTGTTCCTGGTGAGCGGCGGCCGGCCGACCTACGCAGCGGGGTTGTTCCCCGTGCTGTGGGCCGCGGGTGCCGTGCGCATGGAGCGGGGCGCCCCGTCCAAGTGGTGGCGGTGGGCGGTGAGCTGGCCGGTGATCGGCCTGCTCTTCGCGTTCTCGGCTCTGACGTCGCTGCCGGTGCTGCCCCGGTCTGACGAGGAGGCGGTGGCGGGTACGAAGAACAATCCGCAGGCAGCCGAAACGGTCGGCTGGAACAAGCTGGTGGACGCGGTGGAGAAGGCCACGCGGTCGCTCCCGGCCGGGGAGCGGGACCGTGCTGTGATCGTCACCGAGTACTACACGGAGGCAGGCGCCCTCGACCACCTCGGTTCCCGCGCCGGCCTGCCGGACGTCTACAGCGCCCACCGCGGCTACTGGTACTTCGGGGCGCCGCCGGACGACGCCCGCACGACGATCTTCGTCGGCTCCGACCGTGAGCAGCTGCTGAAGCGCTTCGCCGACGTGCGCGCGGCCGGGACGGTCGCGGGCAAGGGGAACCAGGTGGCGGGCACCAAGGTGTGGATCTGCACCGGCGCGGAGCAGCCGTGGTCGAAGGCGTGGCCCGGCCTGGGCCACCTGTACTGAGCGCGGCGCGACCCGCGTCGAAGGGGCGGGCACGGACTCAGGTCCGTGCCCGCCCCTTGTTTCGTGCTTCAGCCTATGCGAACGGGAAACGCACCTCGCCGGCCACGATCGGGTTGGCGTAGTTCTCCGCGGAGATCTTGATCCGGTTCATCGCGAGGCCGGTGAGGGCTTCGAAGACAGCCCTGCGGGCGTTCATCGCGGTGGTGTAGCCCGGGTCCAGGTGCGGCGCGACCTCGACGACGTCCATGCCTATCAGGTTGGTCTCGTGCGCGAGGCGCCGCAGCCCGGTGAACAATTCGCGCGTGGTCAGGCCCGCGGGTTCGGGGGTGCCGGTGCCGGGCGCGTACGCCGGGTCGAGCACGTCGATGTCCAGGGACAGGTAGACGTGGTCGGCAACCGCCTTGACCTCTTCGATGACCTTGTCCACGACGGCTCCGAAGCCGATGCGCTCGACCTCGGCCATGAAGTGCGAGCGCATGCCGGCCCGGCGCATCCAGTTGAAGAGCTGGTCGTCGGGTCCGGTGGCGGTACGCAGGCCCACCTGGATGAGGTTCGGACCGGGCAACCGCTCGTCGGTCAGCAGGCGGCGGATCGGCGTGGTGTGGGTGGCCTTGTGGCCGAAGATTTCGTCGTGGCAGTCCGGGTGGGCGTCGAAGTGGACGACGGCGATGCTGCCGTGCCCGTGTACCTCGGAGAGACCGCCGACGCTGGGCCACAGCAACGAGTGGTCGCCACCGAGGACGACCGGGACCGCCCCGACCTCGGCGATCTCCCGGACCAGGCCGCGGATGGGCTCCATGGACCGCGCGACGTCGAACGGGTCGGTGGCCGCATCTCCGTAGTCGACGACCTTGAGGATGTTGAACGGGTTGATCCGCGTGGCCGAGTGGATGTAGCCCTCGGGTGTGGCGTACATGTACCGCTCGTCGGCCCGGATCGCCCGGGGCCCGAAAGCGGCGCCCCGGTGGCCGGTGGAGGAGTCGACCGGGCAGCCCACCACGGCGACGTCGACCTTGCCGGCGCGCAGATCCTCCTGAGTCAGCGCCAGCGGGACGCCCATGAACGTGGGCATGCCCGAGTAGGCCGGCTGCACGTAGTAGCGGCGCAGGTCGATCGGCCCGGGCTCGCGCCGCGGCGATAGGGAGCGGTCGACCTTCAGGCGCCAGGTCTCGGACTCGGGTGTTTCGCTCATCTCTCTCCTCGTTCGCGACCGGGGCCACTTCGGCTGCATGGCGACGGTATGCAGGCCGGGTCGGTGGCAGAACCCCTAACCACCCCCGACCGCGCCCTGTCCTTGTCAGGCGTCGGGCAGGTCGACCGGGGCGAGATCGTGGAACAGGTCACCGGGCCCGGGGTTGCCGGGCGGGGTGCCGCCGCCCAGGTGGTTCACGACGCCCCACACGGCGTTGAGGCCGGTGGTCACAGCGCCCTCGGCGAAGCCCGCCGTCCAGGAGACGTCGTCACCCGCGAGGAAGAACCCCCGTTGACATTGCGGAAGTTGGTCCTGCATGAAGTGGGTGAACAGGCGGCGCTGATAGCGGTAGTGACCGGGAAGGTTCGCCTTGAAGGCACCCATGAAATGTGGCTCTGTCTCCCAGGTGACGGTGCGCGGTGGCGCGATGATCCGGGACCGGATGTCGACGTCCGGGTAGATATCGGCCAGCACCTCCAGAACGGCCTCCAGGCGCGCCTCGTCGGGGAGCGGCGCCATCTTCAAGGAGTCGTCGTTCCATGTGTACGACAGGCACATCACGCCGGGACGGTCGGGGCCGTCGTCGAAGAGGTAGACGCCACGCGGCATGCGGTCGGTGAGCGTGGTGCTCATCACCTCGCGACCGGTCATCGGGTCGCGCTCGCGCCAGAAGGGACGGTCGACGAGGACGAACAGCTTGGAGGCACCCATGTAGTGGCTGCGTTCCACCGCCGTCCACACGGACCCGGGCAGCAAGGGACCGCCGCAGCGGATGTTGGTGACGAGCGTGCGCTTGTGCGGGGTGAACACTGCCACTGGATAGGTGCGGGCGCTGCCGTCCGGCTCGTGCACGGTGATACCGCGGGCAGTGCGCTCGATCCGGGCGACGCCGCCACGCGGGGTGCCGCCGTGCAGCGCCTCCAGGGAGGTGCCCTTCGGCCAGTGCGCGAGTTCGTCGGGCGTGCGGTGCCACAGGCGTTCGGGCAGTTGCTGGGAGCCGCCGACGATGAGCTGGTGGTCGTTCTCGGCACCGGTATAGATGACGCGCAGGATCTCCAGCATCGAGTTGGGGAAGTCGGTGTCCCAGCCTCCCGCGCCGAAGCCGACCTGGCCGAAGATCTCACGGTGGCGGAACGACTGGAAGTACGGCGATCCGGCGATGAATCCGTAGAAGGACTGATCGTCCAGGGCGCGTACGAGCGGGTTCCAGATGGCCTTGATGGCGTCGGCGTCCCGGCGGCGGATGGCGTCGTCCATGGCGTAGAACTCGGCGCCCTCCTGCACCGCCTTGTCCCAGGCCATCTCGACTTCCTGGTAGACGTCGGGCAGGTCGCCGGCGTTGCGGGCGTAGTGCCGAACACCGCCCAGGTCGATCACGGTGCTGCCGCTCACGGGCGTGAGCGGGTTGGGGAAGGGCCGGGTTTTGAGCCCGGTGAGGTTCACGTAGTGGTGGAACGCGGTCGCAGACCTCGGAAACCGCATGGCGCCCAGTTCGGCCGTGACGTCCGGACGGCTCTCAAACGCGGCCGACCGCATCCGGCCGCCGATCTGCTCGGCCTCGTACAGCACCGGTCGCAGCCCGAGGCGCATCAGCTCGTAGGCGGTTACGAGCCCCGACATGCCGCCGCCGATCACCGCGACCGGAGTTCCCAGCGCATCCTTCGGAAGGCGCCCGATTCCGGCCGGGTGGGATATCCAGTCGTCGTACGCGAAGGGGAAGTCCGGTCCCAGCATGGTGACGGAATCAGTAGTTCCAGAGCGCAAACCACCGTTCACGGCAAGCAACGGATACTCCTCTGACCGTGGTGGGGGCCGGCCCGGCGATACATACTCGAACGGCCGCGAAAGGCCGGGGTCCGGCAACGGCGGGAGGGACCGCGATCGGCCCTCGTCCAGTACACGGCACGTCCACGCAACACCTCTGATTATCGCCGTAATCGAGGGTGTCCGAGGACCCCTGGCAGCCCCCTCATCACTCCTATGATTGAGCCGGACGCCGGACGTTCCGCGCGCCATCGGTCGCGGGTACACGACAAGGCGCCGCGCCAACGCGCCCACATGGCGCCCGACGCGGCTCTGTTGTCCCCCTACATGGTCAGATGTGGTTCGTACGCGCCTGCCTGCCGTTCAGCAGGCCGTGTCAGCGAGCAGGTCGTGCGGAAGGTCCCCGCGACGTGACACGTTGAGCTTCCGGTAGACCCGGGTGAGGTGCTGCTCGACGGTACTCACGGTGATGAACAGCTTCCTGGCGATCTCGCGATTACTGTGCCCGAAGGACGCGAGGCTCGCCACACGGCGCTCCGCGTCGGTCAGTTCGGTCGCGCTGCTCTCCCCCGCCACGGCCTGCTGGTCGGTGACGGTCTCGCCACCACCGTACGGAAGCAGCTGCGAGCACAGCGCTTCCGCCTGGGTGTCCTGGGCTATGTGCCAGGCCCTGCGGGCCATCATGCGCGCCTGACCGAGTTCACCGAGCGCGTGGTGCGAGCGGCTGAGCGCGCCGAGGACGCGGACCAGTTCGAGACGGTCCTCGCAGGGTTCGAGCTCTTCGACGGCCTCGCGCAACAGGTGGTGGTGGCGGCGAAGCCCGGCCGCCTCGGCCAGGACCCGCAGGGTCTGGGCCCTGGTGCGGGACTGGCCGGGGCCACACTTGGCCAGCTGCTCTTGGGCCAGTCTCTCGGCCTCGGCCTCTCTGCCGGTACGCAGGTACATCTCGGCGGCGGCGGAGCGCCACGGCACCAGGGACGGCTGGTCGATACCCCACCGCTGCATGCGCTCCCCGCAGGTGAGGAAGTCGTCCACGGCCGGGTACGGCCGGTCGGTGGCGGCGTAGAACTGACCACGCGCGTAGACCAGATCGAGACCGTGGCGCGTGTCATGGACCGCGTCCGGGATGTGCCCGTCCAGGTAGGCAGCAGCCTGTTCACACTGACCCATCGCGGTGTGCGCGGCCACCAGGGTGGCCAGCAGGGAGCCGAGAGCGACGCCCCAGTTGTGCGCGGGCATCCAGCCCAGCGCGTTCGTGGCGTAGCGGATGGCGTCCACCGGATTGCCCTGCCGCAACGCGATCCTGGCTCTGGACTCGGAGAGCTGCGCCTGCCAGCCGGACCCGCCCAGTTTGGTCGCCTCGCGCAGCAGGGCGTCGCACCAGTGCGCCGCCGTACCGAGCCGGTCCGCGTAGATCAGTACGGACAGCGCGCTGAGCAGCGGGTCCAGGGTGACGTCACTCAGACGAGTGCCCTGCAGCAGGTGCTCGGCAAGGTCGGCGGCGCCCGCGTCGCAGCCCTTGGCCAGGATGATGTGCAGGGCCGTACCCGCCTTGACGCCGGGGTCGCCGCCACGTGCCGCCAGGACCTCGCTGCCGAGGGCCGGTGGCGGTGCGGGATTGTCGTCCGGCGGGAAGTGCTCGCGCAGAGCGGGATACGTGGTGCGTACGGCGCCGTTGGCCAGGTAGGTCGCCACGGCCGACCAACTGCCGAAGGCGCCACGGGACTTGTGGGCGACGCTCGCGGCTTCCTGGAAGCTGCCCTGCCGCAGCAGACCCTTGATGAGCAGCGGCGTCTCCTGTTCGGCGAGCCAGCCCTCGTCGAAGGCCGCGCGCAGCGCGCTGAGGCAGGAACCGGCCGTCGTCGGGCTCAGTCGCCCGACGAGCCTGGTGAGTTGGCCGAGAATGGCGCTGCGGCGTGGTCCGTTGCCGCAGGCGCTGTCGGCCAGCTGCAGGCAGACGACGGCGAAGGAGGCGTCTTCGGCGCTGCGGGCGCGCCGCGCTGTCTCGCACAGTACGTCGAGAGCCTGAGCGTCGTCGACGTACCCGGAGGCCACGATGTGCCGGGCCACGAGTGGCGGTTCGGCGCAGAGCAGGCGCAGTCGGTCGGCGGCGCGGCGGTGAAGCTCGACGCGCTCGTCGCACTCCAGGTCGTTGAGGACCGTCTTTCGGACGGCCGGGTGACAGAAGGCTCGGTGCTCCGTGTCGCATTCGACGAAACCGGCCGCTTCGAGCTCACGCAGACTCGAGGCGACCACGTCGGGGGCGAGTCCGAGCAGATCAGCCAGAAGGCCGTCGGTCGCGGCCCGGTCCAGGACGGCCAGTCCGCGGGCGACGGAGAGCACCTCCGGTTCGCTGCGGTACAGGCACCCGAGCACGGCCTGCTCATAGGCATGGCCCGTCACCGGTGCGCCGTTGCTGCCCTGGTCCTCTCCGCTGGCCTCGTCATCGGTGCGCAGGTCGTGAACGAGAGCGCGCACGAGCAGCGGATTGCCGCCGCTGGCCCGGTGGATGGCCGGGGCCAGGTTGCGCGCGGCCGTGTCGTGCAGGCTCTCCCCGATGACCTGGGCCACGGCCCGCTCGCTGAGCGTGCTGGTGCGCAGCTCGGTCATGCGGGGGTGGCGCAGCAGCTCCGCGCCGAACAGCGGCCGGGCCGGATGCGGCCCGGTGCCCGCGGCGAGGACGGTCAGGACGGGCTTGGTACGCAGCTCGCGCATCGCGTACTGCAAGCACTGCAGGGACGGAATGTCCGCGTAATGGACGTCGTCCACGATGACGGCCAGCGGCCGCTCCCGCACCAGGCTCACCAGGGTCGTGGTCAGCGAACGCATCAGGTGAGTCTTGACATGCTCTTCCCGCTCGGAGTCGGCGTCCCGCAGCATCGCGCTGAAGCGGGCGTCGTCGAGCACCTTCTCCACACGTTCCGTTTCCCCCTGCGGAAGCTGGCCACCCAGCAGCAGCTGCCCGAACATCGCCATGGGGGTACGGCGCTCCGCACGCAGGCCGGTCGCGGCGAGGACCGTGAAGCCGGCGGCCTCGGCCTCCTCGGCGACGTAATTCAGCAGCTCACTTTTTCCGGTGGCCATCGGCCCCCTGACGAGCACAACCCGAGAAGACTTCTCCGCGTTCCCCTTCGCCATCTCCCCGAGGAGAATTAAATCATCGGTTCGCTCAACCAAGCTCATATCAAGAATACCTCTCCCCGTTCAAGGCATATCCGCCTGCCTCAGGCATCTCTTCCGACTCAGAGTCGACCCATCAACCCTGTCCAGGTTGCCCCATTAGCGAAGTTCACCACTACACGCAGCGGCAAGCTCCGCTCAATGGCTCCCGTTCAAGGGCCTCCCGGAGCACAGCAGCATCAACTATGGCTCATCTCCGATACCAAGATAGCCCCGAAAGAGGTGACGGCACCAACCAAATCCACCGAAGCTCGAAACGTTCAGCCCTTCCCTTTTCCGGGATGGATGTGATAGCCGGGGTGACCACCCAGCCCGCACGGGGTGAATGGAGAATTCCGCTTACTCCGACGGGACGGCACCAAACACCGCCCCCGCCGCATGTCCCACAACAACACAGCAGATCAAAGGCCCATCAGAGTCGAGACTCCAGGCGTGCGGCAAGGCCCTCAGATGCCCCTCGCAGCCCGAAGGGGAGCCACGCACAAAGCCGGAAGGCACCATTCCGCTCCCCTGTCTCCACGGGCGGCACCGCCCACAACCGACCCTGGGCCGAGATCCGCAGCCATGGGGTGACGACCCGCGTCCGCTACCGAACGTAGCCAGTCACGGGGCAGCTACGGACCATTCGCCAGGTAAATCAACTCATGCTCGAACGACTCTTAACGCAAAGAAACAGTGAGCCCCAAACGGGCCACCCGGGAAATTCAGCCGAAGCGCCGGGACGATGTCCCATTACGCACGTTCGATTCATGTGTCAATCGTCACTTGTCCCGGCGGTCGCCGCCAGCCCGAGACCGTGCAGGACGACGCGATCCAGCGCCCCATGGACAGAAAACATCGGAGCAACACGGACTTCATGCGATCATCAGAGGTGTCTGTAGGGTTTTTCATGACTTTCTCGGTCGAAAGTTTCGTATCCCACACATACTGGCCACGCCGAGCGGACTACTGGCCTCCCCGTCCCGTCAGTCCGCCGAAGAGGTCGCCGCTCCAGCAGGACCTTCGCCAGGCGAGCACGGGGCCGACTCCGCACGAGCACCTGTCGATCCAGTGACGGCAGCCCTGTCACCGTGCCTGCGCCAAGGTTCCACTTCGCCCGTGACGGCACGGGAAGCCGGTGACTTCGGCGCCCCGGGACTCCTGATAAGGGATCAGTAGGGGTGCTCGGTCGCCGCCCCTCGCTCTAGCCTGTAGTCGTGCACGGCTGCCCAACGGTGGAACCTCCCCTGACGCCACCGTTTCGGTCTCTGCCTACCTCGTCCTTGCGTGGGCCCGTGAAGCCGCGTCGCGCCACGGCATGAAGCAAACTGCCCGCGTGCCCGCGCCGACGAAGGGTTGTCGGCGCGGGCACGCGGGCAGGTGGCCTGCGGGTGGTCTATCGCTGTCTGGCCATCGGCCGGCCCTGCCGTCGACCCTTGCCATGCCAGGGCAGATAGACCAGTACTTCCGTGGCGATGAAACGCAGGACGAACGTCGCCAGGAGGGCCAGAGCCGTGGCGGGCAGCACCGCCATGTGCGCACTCGCGACGAGGAGGGCGATCAGAGGGACGCGCAACACCAGGTCCGCGTTGGCCACGAGGGCGAAGCGGCCCAGACGGTTCGCGCAGGACCGGTGGCCGCGGCGGTCACGGAAGAGCAGGAGGTCGATGAGGACGAAGTTCCACAGGACTCCGAACTGGTTCGCCACGATCTCGGCCGGCACATAGTGCATACCCAGCGCGGTCAACGCGGCGAGGGCGCTCAGGTTGGGCAGGAAACCGGTCAGGCCGATCAGCCCGAAGGCCAGCATGCGCGCCCCGTGCGAAGCGGTGCGCAACGAGGTCAGGTGCGCCAGGTAACGGAGCCCCTCGCGCACGGTGGACTTCGAGTCGCCGCCGTAGCGCTCCTGGAAGGAGAACGGGACTTCGGCGACGGTCAGCGGGCGGCAGCGGACTGCGAGCTCCAGGAGAATCTTGTAGCCGAGGGGCCTCAGGACGTCCGCTCGGGAGTGCACTACGCTGCGGCGTATCGCGAAGAAGCCGCTCATGGGGTCGCTGATCCCCCGCAACGCCGAGGGAAACAGCGACTTCGCCAGAAGCGTCGAGCCGCGTGACACGGCGACCCGGTAGCGGCCGGACAGCCCGGAGTTGCTCCCGCCGCCCGCGTAGCGACTGGCGACGACGAGGTCGGCTCCTGTCCGGTGTCCGGTCGCGATGAGTTCGGGAACCAGGGATGGCGGGTGCTGCAGGTCGGCATCCATGACGACGATCCAGTCGGACGCCGCGGCCTTCATGCCCTCCACCACCGCACCGCTCAGACCCCCCACCGCGACATCCCGGTGTATGGCGGTGACCGGAAACGGACACGAGGGCGCGGCCTGCTCGACGATGGCCGGGGTGTCGTCGGTGCTGTCATCGACGAACAGGACCTCGTACCCGCCCCCCGGTGGCAGGCAGGCCGCGAGCTGGGACAGCAACTCCCGTACGTTCTCCGCCTCGTTGAAGGTCGGGATGATCACGGTCGTCGTGCTGCCCTCACCGCTCGGCTCACCGCGGCCGTCGAGTTCCCCGGCACCCGGGTGGGGTGCGGTCATCGACGCGCCCCTGGCGATCCGGCGCGTCGGGCTGGAGCCCGCCGCGGCTGTCCAGGGGCACGGGAACCCGTGATGGGAAGTCTCGCCATGGTCGTCCTCTACGGTCTTCGTGGGTTGATCACGTCGGCGCGGCTCCGGGCGACAGATTTCGCCGGGTTGTGCGGTGGGCGGCTGCTTTGCGCGGAAAGTAGCGAGCGACGGGCGCGGATCCAGGCCCGACCGCCGACCGGGGAGGATACGGAGCGCTCCCGGAAAACACTTTCTGGACGCCCTCCGCAACCGCGCCGGTCATTACGTCATCGGGTTCACCGAGGAAGCCGCTCGAGAATCAAGCGATGCCCACTGCCGCAGCGGTGCGTTCGTACAGGGACGCTATCCGCGGCGGCAGCCTTCCTCCACCCCTAGCCATCCCCTAGCCGTCAGATCTGGATGGGACGGCATCGTGTTGAAGACTCTGAATTCTGACCTTCCAGCAATCACGCCGTCACTTCTGCGAAATATACCGCGATGCCACTGACAGCACTGCACCCATTTTCCACGAAATCCCGAACCCAGGGTTTCCGGACCGCTGCGCGACCATCCCCCCCCCTTGACCTCAGCGATGCTCTCCCATTTTCACAAGCGGAATGGTTTACTCATTGCTTACAGGCGCAAAACTGAACGCCTATACCACATCGGCGGCGTTAAAAGGTAGGGCCGGACGATGTGAGGGGCGATGCACTTGGTCGATACCAAGGACTTCTTTCAGAGCTCTCCCGCCAACAGGATTCGGCCATAATCGATGCAAGCCCTTGCTGCCCACGGGGCCCCCGTGGGGAAATTGTGGAGGTCGCCTCGATGTCGTGAAACCTGGTTCCGCTCGCTTCCTATTGGCGCGGGAATTCCCATTGAGGACCCGGCGCGTTGACCCAGGCAGGCTCATACGGGAAGGTAATTGGGGCTATGAGGTTGGTCGAGAGGGCCGACGAATTCGCTCTCCTGGAGGAGATTCTGTCGGCCCCGGGGGACGCGCCCTCCCGAGTGATCGCTGTCACGGGTCCTGTTGCCTCGGGTAAGAGCGAGTTGCTCAACTTCGCCGTCGAGCAGGCCGAAGCGGCGGGTTTCACGGTCCTGAGAGCCATCGGTCTTCGAAGACAGCGCCGGACCCCCATGGCTGTGCTCGGGCAACTGCTCCTCGGGGGCGAACAACCGCTGGAGCGGTCGGAGTCCGTGCTGAAGCAGATCGACGCCGCGAGATTCTCCGCACTGCTGAGGGACCCGGACTCCGAGCAGGAAGAACACGTAAGGGCCCACACCCTTCGGTCACTGACCACGTCCATGGTGAGCCAGGCCCAGGAGCGTCCTGTCGTCATCGCGATCGACGACGTGCACTACGCGGACATCCCGTCCCTGCAGTGCCTGCAGCGCACGATGGAGGAGCTGCGTACGAAGCCGGCGGTGGTGGTACTGGCCTGGCGAACCGGACTGCGCCTGACCAGACCGCTCTTCGGCGCCGCTCTGCTACGCCACCCCGGTCTGATCCGCCTGCCCCTCACCACACTGAGCGCGCGGGCCGTGGCCGAGCTGCTCCGCGAGTGCCTCGACGATGCCACCGCCCGGCGCATCGCCCGGGATGTCCACCGCATCAGCGGCGGCAATCCGCTGCTGGTACGAGCCCTCGTCCAGGACCTCCTCCCCGACCGCGGGGAGAGTGACCGTCTGCTACGGGCTCCTCACGCGCCGGCCGTCGGTCACACGTTTCGGCAGGCGGTGCTCAGCTGCCTCCACCGGGTCGAGCCATCGGTTCTCGCCGTAGCCAGAGGCCTGGCACTCTTTGACGGGGCTGTCGCGGAGTCCACACTCACCCGGCTCCTCGAACTCTCCCCCGAGGCGGTCGCGTTGAGCCTGCGCGAACTCGAGGCGATCGGGCTGGTACATGGCGGAACCTTTCGCTGCCCGACCGCGCGGCACTCCGTCCTCGCCGACCTGCCGCCCGACGACCGAGCAGCCCTGCACCTCCGGGCCGCCGATCTGCTACAGCGAGGTGACACCGAAGCGCCCGTCGTCACACGGCAGGTCATCACCGCTGACGCTGTCGTGGACGCCCAGCCCCATCAGCATTGCGGGCAGACACGCGAACCCACTACCTGATCATCACGGATCAGGAGCACATGGTCGGCCACACGGTCCACGACGTCCGTCGATCCGGTGGAGAACACCACGGTTCCCGTGGACGCCGCGAAACGACTGATGACACGATGGATGATCGCTTCCGAAGCGGAGTCCACACCGTCCAACGGGTCGCAGAGCAGCAGCAGTCTGGGCAGGGGCAGCAGAACGCACCCCAGCGCCACACGCGAACGCTGCCCGGGGAGGAGCCGGGTGGTCGGAACGTACTCGGTGTCACGTAATTCGAACGCGTCGAGCACCTCCCCCGTACGCTCCTCGGCGGTGACCCGGTCCAGCCCTTTGCCGACGCCCGCCTCCACCAGGGCATCGCGCACCGGCATCTCCCCCAGTGGCATCCCCTCGGGTACGAGACCCACCAGGCTCGCGGCGGCCGAGGCATCCGCCTGCGTATCCACGCCCAATACCTTCACGCGTTCCAGTGGGCGGGCCCGATCGAGCAATCCGGTCAGGAAGGAAGCAGCCGAACCGCCTTCCGACACAGCAGCCGCACAGACATGCTGCGGAATCCGGAACCTGAGCCCCTCGCCCGGCACCCCGTGTGCACCGCTCCGTGTCCCGACGCTCACCTCCAGGGCCGCCACCGATTCCAGATCAGCCTTCCCGAACATGCCGCCAGGGCCGTTGTCATGTACCGGAAATCGCAGGTTGTCCGCCCCTGGCTGCATGAAATCTCCCGGTGGTAAGTAGGGTTCGCTCTTCAACTAGATGGTGACTCTGCGCGGCTGGTTGCGGCGACCGCGGCTCCAATTTTTCCAGGTTTCACCTAGATTTCGTACGGCCTTCGGGATCGAAACAGCGCAACTAAAGTAGCCGTTGAGTGCCGCAATGGATATCCCGCGCTCCTCTCGGGGACGTTCACCTCGCCGCCGCCGTCGTACGGCCTCGCGGACCTGCGGGGTCGTACACAGTCGCGGTCGGTGGATCGCCCAACTCCGGGTCGCGCCGGTGGACTCGCGCCGTAAGAGTCTGTCATGCGGATCATGGTGTGAATACTGCCGCTTCCGGTACCCTCGCGGACCGACATGGCAGGCGTAAGGGGATGGTCAAGGGTCCCCCGGCGCGACATCGAGCGAGACCGCGGCCGAAAGCGCTGCCGCCGGACCGCCCCTGACCGGTACCCGGGGGTCACGCGCGACATGGTTGCAGAAGCAATCAAGACACGCCGTGCGCCCGGGCGAACCTCCCTAGGGCTGCGGGCGCCGTACGGGAACGCTGCCGAGAGTTCGGGACCACTCCGTCACCTCCCGCACCAACTGCACAATTTCACGCACTAAAAGATTACTTTTCCATACAGGTTGGCACATATTTTCGAACCGAACAGAAAAATCCCGGTGGCCGATTACGGGGGAATCGACCACCGGGACGCTGGACCGACAGAGATCCAGGTGGTGTCCCTCGAAACCCTGCTCCGGTGCCAACACCTATGGAACACCAGCCGACTGCTCGCCGGGCAGCGGGAAACGTTGGTGCGGCCGCCGATGAAAGTTGCCCCACGACATGACATTTCCCTACTCATGGACCTGGCACCAGGCGACAGATGATGGAAGGGCAAGCGTCGAACCCGCCCGCCCCAGACCTCCGACGCGCCACTGTGACCTGCCACACGGGCCGGGCGGTGTCAGAGGCGGTGCGGTCGGCCGGAGCAGCTGACGAACCATCATGAGCAATCGAGGCCAACCACTGGCCTTCCGCCTGGATAGACTGCGCGGCATGGGGAACAAATTAATCCATGTTTTGGTCGTCGATGACGAGCCCATGGTCTGCGCTCACTTGCGGGCCATTCTCGGGTCCGCCGAAGACATCGAAGTCATCGACGAAGCCCATGACGGTGCGGCAGCGGTGGAGGCCGTGGTGCGGCACCGCCCGGACATCGTCCTCATGGATCTGCGTATGCCCGGCGTCGACGGACTGACCGCCATCGACCGCATTACCAAACTCGACCAGCCACCGAAAGTCGTGGCTCTTACCACGTTTGACGCAGACCAGTACGTCATGCGAGCGCTGCGCAGCGGCGCGAGCGGTTTCCTCGTGAAGTCGACGCCACCCGAGGACCTGATCAGTCTGGTGCGGGTCGCCGCGGACGGCCACGCGATCCTCTCGCCCGTGGCCGCGCGCCGCTTGGTCGCCGCCTCCTCCGAGGAAGAGGCGGCCCGAGAACGCGCAAAGCTTATGGCGAGCAAACTCACCGAGCGCGAGACGGACGTCCTCACCTGTCTCGGCGAGGGGCTCTCGAACGCCCAGATCGCCTCGAAGCTGTTTCTGAGCGAGGCGACGGTCAAGGGCTACGTCTCACGCATGCTGGTCAAGCTCGGATGCACCAACAGGACTCAGGCGGGCCTGCTCGCCTACGACGCCGGGCTCGTCAGTCGCTGAGACGACGATTCCGACCAGGCCCGTAGGGGGCGGCACCCCGTGCGGGCCCTCGTCCCGCGCCGCGGGACGAGGAGAGGGAAGGGAACCGGCGGGAGAACGGCCAGGATCATGCGACACCGGCACGTCGTTCGCCGTCGGCTGCTGTCAGTCGCCGGAACCCCAGAGCCCCGAGGCAGCGGGCTGGCCGGGCCGGATCCACGTCCTCGTCGTGGGCACATAGGTCGGCAGGGTCGTTTCCACTGTGAAGCCGCCGTCGGGGAGGGAGCCCGAAGCGAAGGTCCCGCCGACGAGTTCGATGCGCTGCCGCAGCCCGCTCAAGCCATTTCCTGAGCCACTCGCCGCGAGATCGACGTCGCCCGGCTTCGTCGGAGCGGTATTGCGCACCAGCAGCCGCACCCGGTCCACCTCGTACCGCACATCCACCCGCACCGAGCTCCCAGGGGCGTGCTTGCGGACATTCGTCAACGCTTCTTGAACGATGCGGTACGCCGTCCGCGCCACCACCGGAGCCGGCACCGATGCGTCCCCCGCCTCCTGGAACTCCACCTCCATGCCCACCGCCCGGGACTCCGCCACCAGCATGGCCAACCCCAGGCCCGGCCCGCTCACATCCCTCTCCGTGGTCCCCAACACCTTCACGGCGCTCCTCGGTGACCTCAGCACCCCCACTAAGTCCCGTAACTCCTCCAGTGCCTGACACCCCGCAGCCCGCAGCGCCTCGGCCTCAGCACGCACGTGTGCGTCGGAAGCCGTCACGCGCAACGCCCCTGCCTGCAGGACCATCAGACTGACCCGGTGCGTCACGACGTCGTGCATCTCCCCCGCGAGCCGCACTCGCTCCTCCGCGCGGGCTTGCTCCGCCACGAGGAACCGCTCATGCTCCGCCCGCTCGGCCCGCTCCGTCAGTGCCGCGATCAGCCCTCGCCGCGCCCCCACGTACAGGCCCAGCAACGCGGGAACCGCGGTCAGAACCAGCCCACTCGCCGTCACCGTGAACGACAGCGCCCACAATCGGGTGGCCAGCAACGTCAACACGCCTGTCAGCACCCACACCACACGCGGCCGCGTCGAGAAGACCACCGCGCTGTACGCCGCGAAGGGCGCGGCCGAGGGCACCCACACCCCCGCCCCGTCCGCCGAGGCCAGGAACAGCCCGGGAACCAGCCACATCGACAAGGACATCACGGCCGCTGTCATCGTGACCACGCCGAGCACGGCCAACGGCCGCGTCCTGCGCATCAACATGGCCACCGCGACCACGACCTGAAGACCGAGCCCGGCCCACGGACGACAGCCGGCAGGCCCCTCCCGCTGGAGACCACTCCATACGGCCACGTACACGTTGAACACCACAAGCACGACGACGAGAAGGATGTCCACAACGGCTCCGCGGCCCAACCACCTAATCGGGCTTTTCACGCAGTCACCGTACTGTGGGCAAAGGGTCTCGGGGGCAGTTGTGTTCTGTTGGCCATCGGAGCGCGTACGAAAGTGGGTACTGCGCCGGACAGGTTGCGACCTTGGTCGCTTCCACTTCCCACCAACCGCTCTGCCGCGCGTCCCGGCCCAAGGCAACCATCGCCCCGGCGGACGCGGGGCCTCGCCGGGCGTTGAGCGGTCCGCGTCCTCGGGCCGTACACGTGAGCGGACCCAGCCGTTTCCGGGGAGCCTGCTCGTGGGGAGTTCCGACCATGCCGTTGATCGATACCGCATCACCGCCGCGTCACCGCGCGTGGGCAGGGGCGCGATGAGCGCCGTGTCCGACGCGCCCGAGCGCACCACCGACCTGCTGATCGGTGGCATGACGTGCGCACGGGTCTCACATCCGGCGACCGTGGACGTGGATCTGGTTCCCTCGTGGCAGTTCGATCGGTGGCAGCCGGTGTGTTTCATCCTTGCCACACCGGTCGCGACCTGGGGCGCCTGGCCCTTCCACCAGCGGGCGTTGCGCGGCCTGCGGCACGCGGCGGTCCGGCACCGGAGCGGTTCGGCGCTGCGGTCGCTCGCCGAACTGGGTGCCAAGGACGTGGAGTTGCGGGAGTCCGGCGGCAATCGCCGCATCCCGGTGTCCGCGCTCACCACGGGGCAGGAGTTCGTGGTGCGCCCCGGTGAGAAGGTGGCCACGGACGGGGTGGTCGTCGAGGGCGGTTCGGCGCTGGACCTGTCCCTGGTCACCGGCGAGAGCGTGCCGGTCGAGGTGACGCCCGGCACGGCCGTCGTCGGCGGGGCCGTCAACTCCGGCGGTCTGCTCGTCGTACGGGCCACGGCGGTCGGCGCCGACACTCAACTCGCCCGCATCACACGGCTGGTGACCGAGGCCCAGGCGGGCAAGGCCCGGATGCAGCGGCTCGCCGACCAGGTGGCGGGCGTCTTCGTACCGGTCATCGTGGCCATCGCCGCCACCGTGCTGAGCTTCTGGCTGGGCGCGGGTGCGGCGGGTGAGTCGGCCGTCACCGCGGCCGTGGCCGTCCTCGTCGTGGCCTGCCCCTGCGCCCTGGGACTGGCCACACCGACCGCGTTCCTCGTGGCCAGCGGGCGCGGGGCACAGCTCGGCGTCCTCGTCCGCGGCCCGGAGGCGCTGGAGCGACTGCGCCGCGTGGACACCGTGCTCCGGCTGGCCGCGGCCGTGGAACAGGGCTCCGAACACCCCATCGGCCGCGCGGTGGTCGCGGCGGCCCGGCGCGAGAAGACCGGTGACGGCGCCGGTCTGCCGGAGGTGACGGAGTTCCGGGCCCACCCCGGAGAGGGGGTGTCCGGCCACGTCGAGGGCCACCGTGTGCGCGTACGCCGCCCGCGTCCATCGGAGCCTCTGCCGGACGCACTGCGCGAGGCACGGGATGCCGCCGCGCGCGCCGCGCACACCGCCGTGATCGTGGAGATCGACGACCGGCCCGCAGCGGTGCTGGCCGTCGGCGACACCCTGCGCCCCACCAGCCGCGCGGCGGTGCGTGAAGTGCGCGCGCTGGGCATCGAGCCGGTGCTGGTGAGCGGCGACGGGGCCGCGCCCGCCCGGGCCATGGCCGAGCAGGCGGGCATCGACACGGTCCACGCCGGGGTGACTCCGGAGGAGAAGGAGAAGATCGTACGGAAGCTGCGCGCCGAGTCGAACACCATCCGCGCCAATCTGGCCTGGGCCTTCGGCTGCAACGTGGTCACCGTCCCGCTGGCCGCGACCGGCTGGCTCAACCCCATGGTCGCGGCAGCCGCCATGTCCGCGAGTTCCGTCCTCGTCGTCGTCAACAGCCTGCGGCTGCGGTCCTGCAACCCCGGCAGGCGGCGGACGGGCGCCCCGGCCGACCACCCATCGTCACCCGCCGCCCCCATCGCCGCCGAGCGCGGCACTGTACGGAAGGATCGCGATGTCCTCAGCGACCGATGAACACCCGGAGGCGGACGTCGACCGCCCCGGTCCGGGAGGGCGCCTGCGAGCGGCGCTGGCCCGGGGAGCACGGGCGGCCCTGATCCCGGCGGGCGCCTGCGCCGTGGCGCTGGCACTGCTCACGGCCTACACGGCGACCGGGGCGGCGGGCGAACCCGTGCCGAAGATCCGGGTCAACGTCGGCTGGATCCTCCAGCCCGCCGGGCAGCCGGCCGCCGCGTTCTTCGAGATCCGCAATACCGGGAACATCGACGACACGCTGGTCTTCGCCGACTCCCCGGCACTCGGGGTCTCCATGCTGCGCAAGCCCGACCGGAAGCAGCCGGGCACCGCGCAGCGGGCGCGGCGGGTGGCCGTGCCCGCCAAGAGCACGGTCCGGATGGCCGAGGGGGGAATTCACATCGCCGTCCTCGACCCGCCCGCGCTGCGGCCCCTCGCGAGGGTCCCGTTCAACCTGTGGTTCGAGGGCCGGGGCCGGGTGAAGGCCGTAGCGGTGCTGATGCCCCCGGAGGGCGGCTGAGCACATCGCCTCCCCGTTGACCACCGCCGCCGCCCACACCCGACTCAGGCTCACCCGGACCGCGCGCACCGCCTCCTACCTGGGCAGATGATACTTTCGGCAAGGGCGGCGTCGGTGCGGCGCCCTGCGGAGCGGAAGCCGTGCCAAGCGCTGTTGGCTGCGAGCCCTTGGATGCTCGTCGCCGCGTGAGCTTCCGCGGCTCGTCAGCTGCGGGCCCACCGTGGATGGTCGCGCCCCACGGGGCGGAGCCGCGTACCGGCACCGCCCCGCGCCCCTGACGAGGCGCCCTCCGCCCGCACAGAAAGGAGCCGTTGACCATGCACGCACTTGTGCTCACCGGCAGTCCCAACCCCCGCTCCTCGACCGCCGCGCTCGCCGTGGTGGCGGGTCGTTCGCTCAGCGCCCTGGGCAGTTCGGTGGACACCGTGGACCTGTCCTCGGACGACGGCGGGGTCGAGGGGCTTCGCCAGGCTGTGGCGGAGGCCGACGCGGTGGTGCTGGCCAGCCCCGTCCACCACGCCGGGTACTCGGGCCGGCTCAAGACCGCGCTGGACCAGCTGCCACCGGACGCGTTCAGCAACCGGGCCGTCGGCCTGCTGTCCCACGGCAGCGGGCCGCGCACCGGCAACGTGGTCTGCGAGCAGCTGCGTACGGTGGCGAAGGCGCTGGGCGGCTGGGTGGTGCCCACTCAGGTCGCGGGCTGCCCGGATGACTTCGGGCCGGGCCCGGGCGGCACCCGGGGGCCGAACGAGGACCTTCTCTCCCGTTGCGACAAGTTGGCCAGGGAGCTGTACCGCTGCGCCACGATGCTGGACCGTCCGGCGCCCGCCGCCGTCCGGGACAGGGTGTGAGCCTGACGCTCCCCGCTCAGCTGGATCAGCGACGAACCGCGAACTCCCGGAGCCGCATCGTGCAGATGAATCTGCTGGGGCCTCTGGAGGTCGTGCACGACGGTGTGCCGACCCCACTCGGCGCCGCGAGAGCCCGTACCGTACTCGGCTTCCTGCTCCTCCATCCCAACGAGACGGTGTCCGTCCACCGGCTCACCGAAGCCCTGTGGCCCGTCGATGTGCCGAGCACCGCCCGGAAAATGGTGCGCAACGCGGTGTCCGCGCTGCGTGGCGTGCTGTCGGCAGCGGACGGCCTGTGTGCCGGATCGGCGTCGGTGGTGTCCACCGCGCGGGCGCCGGGCGGCCAGGGGTATCAGCTGCGGGTGGACCCGGAGCACGTCGATCTCGAACGATTCTCGGCTCTGAGGATCGCGGGTGAGCGCGGTCTGTCGGCGGGAGATTGGGAGTTAGCCTCGCGCACCCTCAGCCGCGCGCTGGCGCTGTGGCGCGGCGATGTGCTGGCCGACTTCACCGACCAGCACCTGGACTGGCCGGAGCGCCAGGCCGTACGAGAGGAGTGGTGGGCCGCGCTGGAGGGCCGGATCACCGCCGATCTGGCGCTCGGGCGCGATCACGAGGTGATCCGGGAGCTTTCGGTACTGCTGGAGGAGAACCCAGAACACGCCCATCTGGCAGGCATGTTCATGCTCGCGCTGTACCGGCGCGGACGGCAGGTGGACGCGCTCAGCGCCTATCGCCGCACGCGCAGTGCGGTGGCCGCCCGCACCGGGCACGAGCCGTGCCGGGAGCTGCAGCGGGTGCACACCGCGGTGCTCTCCCATGCCCCATCCCTGATCGAGCCGTTCAGCGGGTTCCGTCACCACCAGGAGGGCGGCCACTGTGACTGCTGACGCCACACCCACCGATTTCCGCGTCCTGGGGTCGCTGGAAGTGATACGGGACGGGGCGACCGTGCCGCTGGGCGGGCCGCGGCGCCGCGCGGTGCTGGGCTATCTGCTGCTCCACTGCGGCCAGGCCGTACCGACGAGCAGGCTGATCGGCGCGCTGTGGGGCGACCACCCGCCGCCCTCCGCCCGCAAGGGGCTGCAGAACGCGGTGTGGCACCTGCGCGCCGCGCTGTCACAGGGGCGGACGCGCGGCCGGGGGCCGGAGCTGGTCACCTGCGCGCCGGGCTATCTGCTGCGTGCCGACGCCGGAGACGTGGATCTGCTCAGATTCCAGGAGCTGACGGATCAGGGGCGGGCGAGCTTCGCCGAGGGCTCGGTGCGCGCCGCCTCCGGGCTGTGGCACCGGGCGCTGGCGCTGTGGCGGGGACGGGCGCTGGCCGACCTCGCCGAGGCGGGCTTCTCCTGGCCCGAGCTGCGCGCGCTGGAGGAGTCCCGGCTCGATGTGCTGGAGGACTTCTTCGACGCCGAGTTGCGGCTGGGGCACCACGACACGGTGCTCGCCGAGCTGCAGGAGGCGGTACGGGCCGAGCCCCGCCGGGAGCGGCTGCTGGAGCAGCTGATGACGGCGCTGTACCGGGGCGGGCGGCAGGCCGAGGCGCTGGCCGTCTACCGCCGGGCGGAGTCCTCGCTCGCGGAGACCCTGGGCCTGGAGCCCGGGCGCGCGCTCCAGGAGCTGGAGTCGGCGATCCTCGCACACGCCCCGGAACTGTCGCAGGCCGCGCACGAGCCCACGGCGGTAGCCCTGACGGACGGCCCGCACCCGCCGCAGGCTCCGGACCTGCGGCCCAAACCGGCGCCGGAGTCCGTCCGCCGGGACCGCCGCACCTTCCCGGCGGGCGTCCGCACGCAGGCCACCGTCCTGATGCTGCGGGCGACATCAGGAGAGGGCCGCCACGAGGAGGACGGCTCGGACGGCCCGCTGGCCGAGGTGGACCGGGTGGCGCTCGAAGAGGCGGCGCGGTTCGGCGGCAACGTCGTGGCCCGGCTCGGCGCGACCTGGCTCGTCCTGTTCGCCGACCCGCGCCCCCACAACCAGAACCACGCCCGCCGCGCCGTCTCGGCGGCCCTGGCGGTCCGCTACCGCTTCGCCCACACCCGGTGGGCGGCCCCCTCGCTGGGCGTCCGGGCCGTGGTGGCCACCGGGGATGTGGTGACCCGTCACTCCTCGGTTCCGGCGACGCCGTTAGCGGTCACCGGGGCCGTGGTCGACACGTGCCACGGGCTTCTGCCGCGAGTGCCCGAGCACACGGTGTACGTCACGGAGGCCACCCGGCACTGCACGCGATCGGCCATCGTCTACCGGCCGGCCGTACCCGAGGGGTGCTGGGAGGCCGTCGGCACCCGGGACCCCCGGCCGGACGGCCACCCCGCTCCCCTCATCGGCCGGGATGACGAACTGGCGTCACTGATGGACCTGTTGAGCGAGCCGGAAGGGGAGGAGGGGCCGCGCGTGGTGACCGTGATCGGCGAGGCAGGCCTGGGCAAGAGCCGGCTGATCGACGAGTTCGCGGCCCGGGCCGCGCAGCTCCCCGGGCCCGGCGCCCCGCTCGTGTTGCGCGCGCCCGCCACGCTGGTCGACGGCTCCACCCTCACCGTACTGGCCCAGGGACTACGCCGCTGCTGCGGCATCGAGGACGGCGACTCGCCCCAGACTGCGCGCGAGAAACTGTACGAGGCGGTGCGGCGTGCGGCTCCGCAGGACGAGGAGAGGACGCTGATCCGGCTGCACCCGCTGATCGGCGGGGACCGGCTGCTGGAACCGCCCATGGTGCCGCACGAAGTGCTCTTCGCATGGTGGAAGTTCATGGCCGGGACGGCGACGCACCGGCGCTTGGTCGTGGTCGTGGACGAGCTGGACTTCGCCGATGACGCGGTGCTCGACCTCGTCGAGGGCCTTGCCGTGGTCCCGGCGCGGGGACGACGGGGTGCGCTGCTGGTGGTCGCCGGGGCCCGGCCCGCGCTGCTGGAGCGCAGGCCGCACTGGGAGTCGGTGCGGCAGTCCCGCACCATGTCGCTGAAGCACCTCGGCGCCGCTGCCGTACGCCGCTATCTGACAACGGTGCTGGACGCCCCGGACGCGGGCTCCGCCGGTCAGGGGCCGCGACACCCCCGCCTCCCTTCGGCGAATGAACACTTCGCCGGTGCGCTGGCCGCCGTGGTCCCCGGCAATCCGCGGGTCGTGGCCGCCTACATACGGGATCTGCTCGACCCGGCCACGGCGGAGCGGCCGGGGGCCGGTGAGGCCGCGCTGCCCGGTGAGGTGCGGCGGTTCACCGCCGCACGGCTGGACGCGCTGCCGGAGCCGTTGCGCCGCGTGGCCTGCGATGTGGCGGTGCTGGGCGAGGCCGCGTGGTCGACGGCAGTCGCCGCGGCCGGGGGCCGCCGCCACGAGGAGGTCACCGGGCCGCTGGAGGAACTCGTGGACCACGGTGTGCTGGTGGCCCGGGACACGGACCCCCCGCCGGCCGCGCCCGTCGGCCACCGCTACGGCTTCCGCCACGAGACCGACCGCCAGGTCGCCCGGAGCCGGGTGCCGTCGGACGAACGGGCCTGCGTGCACCGGGCCGCCGTCGGCTGGCTCGCCACGGTGGCCGACGGCCACCCGCAGGTGGCGACCCATCTGCGGATGGAGGCGCTGCATCTCGCCGCCGCCACCAGCAGACCGGTCCCGGACCTCCTGGAGTGCAGCCTTCGGAAACTGGATGCCTCTCCCCAGGCGTTCGCCGATCTCGACCGCACCGGCGTTCACTACCTCATCCTGGCGGAGACCCCCGCCACGCGCCTGGTCGAGCTGGAGCGCGTCGCCGAATTCTGCCGTCGGCACCCGCCCGGCTGATCAGACACCGCCACTCCCCGCACCATCGGAATGGCCCGCGCGGTCGGGCCGGTTCACGGGTGCGGGGAAGTAGCCCGCAGCGCGGAAGAAGTCGGCGTAGAGGTGGGTGAGTTCGGCCACCGACTCGGGGCAGGCGATGCCGGTGCCGTCCAGGGCGCGGGCGGTCGCGGAGCTGTCCATGAGCGGGTAGGCCTCCTCTTCCGATGTCGTCACCGCCTCGAATGAGTCGAGCAGCGGGACCAGGGCGTTGGCGGGGTCGCCGGTGACGCGGGCGGTCCAGGTGGCGCGGTCGGTCCGAGGAAGGTCGTAGCCCGTCTCCCGCAGGCGCTGCACGATGTCGGTGAGCGCGACGGGGTTGTCGTTGGAGAGGTGATAGGTGCGGCCGGCCGCGTCCGGGCGGCGCGAGAGGGCGAGGACCGCGGCGCTCACGTAGTCGACCGGCACCATGGGGAAGCTGCCGCGCATGTCCTCCGGTACGGCACCGGCCTGGAGCATGCCCCGGACACTCAGCCAGACGAAGTCCTGGGTCTGGCATGCGCCGTGCTTCTGATCGCCGCACACCACGTCCACGCGGTGGACGGTCACCGGCAGGCCGCGTTCGCGGGCGATGCCGACGAGTTGTTCGCCCGCCCACTTGGTCTGCCGGTAGCCGCTGGGCAGCGCCGCGCCGGGCCCGATGGGGTCGGCCGGGCGCAGCGGGGCGCCGTCGGGTCGCGGGCCGGTGAAGACTCCGGTGGAGGAGAGGTAGTGCACGGGCACCGTGCGGTGCAGCGCGGCGAGCCGGAGCACTTCGCGGGTGCCGCCGACGTTGGCCTCGCGCATCACCTCGTACGGCTTGAGCCAGTGGACCTGTGCGCCCGCGTGGAAGACGACGTCGGCGCGGCGGGCCAGTTCGTCGAAGCGGCCGGGGGTGAGTCCGAGTTCCGGTTCGGCCAGGTCGCCGGTCTCGATCGCGACGCGGTTCAGGTCGATCTCGTCGGCCACGCGGTACCACTCCAGGTTGCGCAGCAGCCGTTCCCGCCCTTCCTCTTCGCTCGCCGCGCGCACCAGGCAGTGCACGACGGCACTGGTGGTGGCCATCAGGTCGCGCAGCAGAAAGGCGCCGAGGAAGCCGGTGGCGCCGGTGAGCAGCACCCGGTGCGGGTCGCTGGCCTCGCGTACGACGGTGGCGGCCGGGCGGACGTCGTCGGGGAGGTGGAGATCGGCGGAGAAGTCCGGCCCCGTACCCTCCCCGCCGGGATGGTCCACCGGCACCTCTTCCTCCTCCGCGCCGAGTTGAGCGAGGAGGGCGTCGGCGATGCCCTGCGGGGCGGAGTGGTTGAAGACGAGGGAGAGCGGGACGCTCAGTCCGGTGGCGGCGGCCAGGTGGTTGCGGAGCTGGATCGTGGACAGCGAGTCGAGCCCGGCGTCGTGCAGGGGGAATTGGGGGTCGACCGGCTCGCGATGGCCCAGGGCGAGCGCGATGCCGGAGGTCACCAGGTCCAGGACGGCCGGTGCGCGGCGCTCGGCGGGCAGAGCGGCGTAGTCCTCGGCCGGGATGCCGGCCGTCGCACCCTGGGCCATGGCGCTGCGGCGGCCCGCCGTACGCGCCAGGGTGCGCAGCAGCGGATGGACGCGTTCGGAGGTCCGCACGGTGTCCAGGTCGAGCGGGCTGGCGGCGACCACGGGCAGGTCGGTGCGCAGCGCGGCGTCGAACAGAGCCGGTCCGGCGTCGGGGGTGACAGGGGCGAAGCCCTCGCGGGCGATGCGGGCCAGGTCGGCCGCGCCGAGGTGGCCGCCGAGCCCGGCATCCAGCTGCCACAGGCCCCAGGCCATCGAGGTCGCGGGCAGTCCGAGGGCGGCCCGGTGCCCGGCCAGCGCGTCGAGGAACGCGTTGGCTGCCGCGTAGTTGGCCTGTCCCGGGCCGCCGAACAGTCCGGCGACGGAGGAGAACAGCACGAAGGCCGCCAGGCTGTGACCGGCCGTCACGTCATGCAGGTTCCACGCGGCCTCGGCCTTGGCGCGCCAGACGGCGTCCAGGCGCTCGGGGGTGAGGGTGGTGATCAGGCCGTCGTCGAGTACGCCCGCGGTGTGGACGACGGCGGTCAGCGGGTGTGCGGCGGGGATGCGGTCGAGCACGGCGGCCAGCGCGTCCCGGTCGGCGGCGTCGCAGGCGACGGCCTCGGCGTGCGCGCCCGCCCGCGCCAGGTCGGCGATCAGCTCGGCGGCGCCGGGCGCGTCGGGTCCGCTGCGGCTGAGCAGCAGCAGTCGGCGCGCGCCACGGGTGGCGGCCAGGTGCCGGGCGAACAGGGCGCCGAGGGCACCGGTGCCGCCGGTGATCAGGACGGTGCCGTCCGGGTTCCAGGCGTCGGGCGCGTTCAGCTGAGGAGCGGGGACTCGGGTCAGGCGGGGGACGAAGACGCGGCCCGCGCGTACGGCGGCCTGGGGCGCGCCGGTAGCCAGGGCGTGCGCCAGGGCCTGCGGCAGATCGCCGCCGGACCCGGCCTCGGTGTCTACGAGGACGATCCGGCCGGGGTGCTCCGACTGCGCGGAGCCGAGCAGGCCATGGACCGCCGCCCCGAGCGGCTCGGGTCCGTGGTCGTCCAGCCCCTCGCCCACCGCGCCCCGCGTCAGCACGACGAGCGGGACCTCGGCGAGCCCGTCCTCGGCGAGCCACTGCCGGACCAGCGGCAGCACCCGCAGCAGGCCGTCCCGCGCCGAGGCGGCGGCGTTCGCCGTGTCCCGTGGAGAGGTGGCGTGGGCAACGGCGGGGAGCACGACGGCGTCGGGCCGCTCGCCGTCCGACACCGCCTTCCGTACGGCAGCGGCGTCGGCGTACCGGACGGCGCCGGGGAGGTCCTGCCTCTCCCCCAGGACGCCCCACCGCAGCGGGGCGCGGTCCCGGGGGTCCGTCACCACGGGTGTCCATACGCGCTTGAAGAGCGCGTCCGGTATCTGAGCCGACGCCTCGCCCGTCGGGGCGGCCCCGCACACGACGGCATCGGCGCTGAGGACGACCCGGCCGCCCGCGCCACGTACCACGAGCGCGAACTCTCCATCGCCCAGCGGCTCTACGGATGCCGACACCTCGGTGGCACCGGTCGCGTACGAGCGCAGCCCGCGCCATTCGGTCGGGGTGCCGGGCAGCAGTTCGGACAGGACGTGGTCGAGGAGGCGGGGGTGCAGGGCGTGGTCGGCGCCGCTTTCCGCCACGTCGCCGTCGTCGAGGCGGGCCGTCGCGGACGTCCCCGTCGGCGGGCCCGCGTGCGCGTCCGGTACGGGCTCACCCGCCCGGGCCAGCACACCGGTGGCGTACCGCACCCAGTCGGCCTCCGTGCCGCCGGGCCTGGCGTGTACGCGCATCGGGCGGCGGCCGAAGCCATCGTCCGGGCCGACGACGACTTGGAGTTCGGCAGCGGTCCGCTCGTCCGTCTCCAGCGGGCGGAGCAGATCGAGGCTCTCTACGAGGGGGTGGTCCACCTCGTCGCCCGCGCGCAGGGCCACTTCGGCGAAGACGGCGGCGGAGGCCATGGTGCCGCACGCCACCTCGCCCGTCATCACCGTGATGTCACCGCCGTCCGGACCCGCCGCGCCGGGGATGTCCGTCGTGGTGTGCAGCAGCGGGTGTCGCTGCGGGCCGGTCGTGACGCCGCGCCGGGCGGGCGGCAGCCAGAAGCGCTGCCGCTGGAACGCGTACGTCGGCAGGTCCGGGTGGCCGTCGCCGACGGCGGGGACGGCGGTGGCGAAGAGCCGTTCCCAGTCGGCCTCGACGCCGTGGACATGCAGTTCGCCCAGGGCACGCAGCGCCGTGTCCGGCTCGGGGTGCTCACGGCGGACGGGGGCGATCGCCAGGTGCGGGTGGTCGCCGAGGACTTCGCCGACGAGCGCGGTGAGCACTCCCGCCGGACCCACCTCGACGAAGGTGTCCACGCCGCGCTCGGCGAGGGCACGTACGGCGTCGGCGAAGCGCACCGGTCGGCGGGCGTGGCGGACCCAGTGGTCCGGGTCGGACAGGGTGCGGGCGCCGACCGGCGCGCCGTCGAGCATGGAGACGAGCGGAACCGCCGGTTCGGCCGCGCTGACCTGCGCGGCGATGGGCCGCAGCTCATCCAGCAGGTCGTCCAGCTGGGGCGAGTGAAAGGCACCACCGACCGTCAACCGCCGGGTACGGACGCCGCGCCGGGTCAGCTCTTCCGCGAGGGCCAGCACCTCGGCGCGGTCACCGGTCAGGACGGTGGCGGCCGGGCCGTTGACCGCGGCGATCCCCACGAGGTGCTCGCGGCCGGACAGCAGCGGCAGCACGTCCGCCTCGGGCGCGGATACGGCGACCATCGCGCCGTCCTCCGGCAGCCGCCGCATGACCGCGCCACGGGCGGCCACCAGCGCGACGGCGTCGTCCAGGCCGAGCGCGCCCGCGGCGTGGGCCGCCGCGATCTCGCCGAGGGAGTGACCCGCGACGACATCGGGCCGCACTCCCCAGGACTCCAGCAGCCTGAAGAGGGCGATCTCGAAGGCGAAGAGGGCGGGCTGGGCGAACTCGGTGCGGTCCAGCGTCGCACCGCCCGCGAGCACCACGTCCTTCAGGGACCGGCCCTTCAGCGAGCCCCCGAGCACGGCGTCGAAGCGCGCGCACACATCGTCATAGGCTTCGGCGAACTGCGGGAAGGCGGCGGCGAGTTGGCTGCCCATCGCGGCGCGCTGGGCGCCCTGGCCGGTGAACAGGAAGGCGGTACGGCGGTCGGACCCGGCCACGCCCTGGGCCACGCCGTGTGCCTGCGGCTCCCCCGAAGGAGTGCCGTCGGCGAGCGCCGCGAGGCCATCCAGCAGGGCCGCCCGGTCACCGGCCACCACGACCGCGCGGTGTTCCATGGCCGTACGGGTGAGGGCCAGCGCCTTGGCGACGGGGCCGAGACCAACGGAGTTCTCTTCCACGGCGCCGCGCAGTTTCCGTGCCTGCGCCCGCAGCGCCCGCGGGTCACGGGCGGAGAGCAGGAACGGCAGGGCGCGCCCGCTCTCGGACGGCGCCTCGGGCGGCGCCTCCTCGTCCACCGGCTCCGCTACCTCTTCCACGATGAGGTGGGCGTTGGTGCCGCTGACGCCGAAGGAGGAGATCCCCGCGCGGCGCGTGCGCTCGCCGTGGGGCCAGGGCCGGGACTCGGTCAGCAGCTCCACCCCGCCGGAGGACCAGTTCACGATCGACGTGGGCTTGTCGATGTGCAGGGAGGCAGGCAGCACACCGTTCCGCAGCGCCATGATCATCTTGATCAGGCCGCCGATCCCGGCCGCGGCCGAGGCGTGCCCGATGGCCGACTTGAGCGATCCGAGCAGCAGCGGACGGTCTTCGGGCCGGTCCTGGCCGTAGGTGGCGAGCAGCGCCCGCACCTCGATCGGGTCGCCCAGCTTCGTCCCCGTGCCGTGCCCCTCGACCGCGTCCACGTCGGCCGGTGTCAGCCCGGCGTCGGCCAGCGCCTGCTGGATGACGCGCTGCTGGGCCGGGCCGCTGGGGGCGGTGAGGCCGTTGGACGCCCCGTCCTGGTTGACCGCCGTGCCACGGATCACCGCGAGCACCGGGTGGCCGTTGCGGCGCGCGTCGGAGAGGCGTTCCAGGACGACCAGGCCCGCGCCCTCGGACCAGCCGGTGCCGTCCGCCGCGTCCGCGAAGGATTTGCAGCGGCCGTCGGGGGCGAGCCCCCGCTGGGTCGCGAAGTCCACGAACGCGCCGGGCGTGGCCAGTACGGTCGCGCCCCCGGCGAGCGCCATGCGGGACTCGCCGCGCCGCAGCGCCCGGCAGGCCAGGTGGATGGCCGTCAGCGAGGACGAACAGGCGGTGTCCACCGTGACGGCGGGGCCCTCAAAGCCCAGGGTGTAGGCGATCCGGCCGGAGGCGACGCCGGGCTCGGTGCCGGTCATCAGGTAGCCGGCGGCCTCCGGGTCCTCGCGGTCCATGTCGGTGTAGGTCTGTCCGGCCAGCCCGGCGTAGACGGCGGTGTCGCTGCCACGCAGCGACGCGGGCGGGATACCGGCGCGCTCCAGTGCCTCCCAGGCCACCTCCAGAAGGAGGCGCTGCTGCGGGTCCATGGCCAGGGCCTCGCGCGGCGAGATACCGAAGAACGCGGCGTCGAACAGCGGCGCTTCGTGCAGGAACGCTCCCCGCCTGGTGTAGGTACGGCCCGGCGTGCCCGGTTCCGGGTCGTAGACGCCCTCCAGATCCCAGCCCCGGTCGGTGGGAAAGTCCGAGGTGGCGTCGGTGCCGTCGGCGACGAGCCGCCACAGGGCCTCGGGAGTGTCGGCGCCGCCGGGATAGCGGCAGGCGGCGGACACCACGGCGATGGGCTCGCGGTCGGCCGCTTCGAGTTCGGCGATGCGCCGCCTGGCCTTGGTGAGGTCACGGGTGACCCACTTCAGGTAGTCGGCCAGCTTCTGCTCGTTGCTCTGCGGGTGTTCCGGGGTGGCGGGCTCGGACATGCGGGGGTCTCCATGGGGGCTCGGCGGCGGACCGGGTGACTGATCGGGTTCGGTCGGTCAGTCGGTGGTGCGGCCGAGGTCGTTGTCGATGAAGGCGAACAGGTCGCCGAGGTCGCCGAAGTCGTCGGGCGCGGCGGGGTCCGGGGTCCCGGGAGGTGTTCCGGCCTCCGCCGGGCGGGTGTCCTCGTCCCAGCCCGAGGCCAGCCGTCGCAGCCGTGCGGCGACCGACGTGCGCGCGGACGCGTCGTCGCCGAGGGCTGTCGCGCTGCTCAGCGTCTGTTCCAGGCGGTCGAGTTGGGCCAGCACATCGGCCTGGCTCGGTTCGGTCTCCTTCAGGACGAGGTCGGCGATCCCGGCCGGTGTCGGGTGTTCGTACACGAGCGTGGCGGGCAGGTCGAGGCCGGTCAGCGCGCTGATGCTGGCGCGCAGCCGGACGGCCGCGAGGGAGTCGACGCCCAGGTCCTGGAACGGCCGATCGGGTTCGATGACGGTGAGGTCGGCGTGGCCGAGCGCCTCGGCGATCCGCTGCCGGATGGCGTCCAGCGCGTACCGCCGTCGCGCGGCACCGCTCAACTCGCCCATTCGCGCGGCGAAATGCTGGCTCCGGGGCATGGGCTCGTCCGCCTCGGGCTCCCCGGTGACCGTGGGCGCCCCGGCCGCTTCGAGCCAGTACCGCGTGCGCTGGAAGGGGTACGTGGGCAGCGGTACCCGGCGGGCTCCGGTGCCCGCGAAGAACGCCTCCCAGTCGACGCCGACTCCCCGGTCGTGCAGCCAGCCGAGCAGCGACAGCACTCCGGTGGCCTCCGGCTGGCGGCGGCGCAGCGCGGACCGTGCGCCCGGGTCGCCCACCTGTTCCTCGGCCGCCAGGGTCTCCTCGATGACCGTGCTCAGGGTGGCGTCCGGCCCCACCTCGCAGAAGGTGTCCACGCCGTGGGCCCGCAGCGTCGCCACGGCGTCGCCGAACCGTACGGTCCCCCGCGCGTGCCGCACCCAGTAGTCGGGGGCGCGCAGCTCCTCCGGGTCCGCGATCCGCCCGGTCAGCGTGGAGACGACGGGGATGCGCGGGGCCGCGTAGGACAGGCCCTCGGCGACGGCGCGGAACTCCTCCAGTGCCCCTTCCATCAGCGGTGAGTGGAAGGCGTGGCTGGTGCGCAGGCGGCGGTGGCGCTCGAAGCGCGCGGCCAGCGCCAGTACGTCCTCCTCGGCGCCGGAGACCACCACGGACCGGGGGCCGTTGACGGCGGCGAGGCCGACCCGGTCCTCCTGACCCGCGAGCAGCGGCAGCACCTCCTCCTCGGCGACCGGCAGGGCGACCATCGCCCCGTGCGCCGGGAGGGCGTTCATCAGCCGACCGCGCGCCGCGACCAGGGTGACGGCCGAGGGCAGGTCCAGGACTCCGGCGACGTGGGCCGCGGCCAGCTCGCCGACGGAGTGACCGGCGACGAAGTGAGGCGCCACGCCCCAGGACTCAAGGAGCCGGAACAGCGCCACTTCCAGGGCGAACAACACCGGCTGGGTGTAGTCCGTACGGTCCAGCAGCGCGCTCTCCTCGGTGTCCGGCGCGGCGAAGGCCACGTCGTGCAGCGGGCGGCCGAGGTGCGGTTCGAACAGCACGCTGATCTCGTCGAAGACGGCGGCGAACGCGGGGTGGGCGGCATGAAGTTCGCGCCCGGCGCCCGCCCGCTGCGCGCCCTGGCCGGTGAACAGCACGGCGGCGCTGCGCCCGGCCCGCGCCGACCAGGTCTCGCCCGCGCCGCTCGCCAGCGCGGCCACGGCCGCCCGCAGGGCGTCCGGCCCGTCGCCGACCGCGGTGGCACGGTGGTCGAGGGCGCTGCGCGTGGTGGCGAGGGAGTACGCGAGGTTCAGCATGTCCCGCGCGTCGGCACCCTCCATCGCGGTCAGCAACCGCTCCGCCTGGGCGCTCAGTGCCTGCGGGCCGCGCGCGGAGAGCGGCAGGGGAAGCGCGGACGGCGACGCGGCGTTGCCGTCCGTGCATTCACTGTCGTCCGTGAGTTCAGCGGCCTCCTGGTCTTCGGCCGGGGGCTCCTCCAGGATCACGTGGGCATTGGTCCCACTGATGCCGAAGGAGGAGATTCCGGCGCGGCGGGCGCGTTCGGCGCGCGGCCAGGACCGGGCCCGTGTCAGCAGCTCCACGCCGCCGCTCTCCCAATCGACGGCGGGTGAGGGCTCGTCCACGTGCTGCGTGGCGGGCAGGGACTCGTGCCGCAGCGCGCCCAGCATCTTGATCACACCTGCCACCCCGGCAGCCGCCTGCGTATGGCCGATGTTCGACTTCACCGAGCCCAGCCACAGCGGTTCGCCCGTGGCCCGCTCGCGGCCGTACGTCGCCAGCAGCGCCTGTGCCTCGATCGGGTCGCCCAGCCGCGTCCCCGTGCCGTGCGCCTCGACCACGTCCACATCCGCGCCGGACAGCCCGGCGTCCGCCAGCGCGGCCCGGATCACCCGCTGCTGGGCACCGCCGTTCGGTGCGGTCAGGCCGTTGGAGGCGCCGTCCGAGTTGACCGCCGATCCGCGTACGACCGCGAGCACCCGATGGCCGCGGGCCCGCGCCACGGACAGCCGCTCCAGCAGCATCAGCCCGACGCCTTCCGACCACCCCGTGCCGTCCGCTGCCCCGGCGAAGGACTTGCAGCGGCCATCGGCCGCCAGGCCCTGCTGCCGGGTGAAGTCCTCGAAGACGGTGGGGGTGGCCATGACCGTCACGCCGCCCGCGAGGGCCGCCTCGCACTCACCGGCGCGCAGTGCGCGGCTGGCGAGGTGAAGGGCCGTCAGCGAGGACGAGCACGCGGTGTCCACGGAAATCGCCGGGCCTTCGAGTCCGAGGGTGTAGGCGATCCGCCCGGAGGCGACGCTGTGTGCGCCGCCGGTGAGCAGATAGCCCTCGGAGCCACCGGGAACGTGCGTGGCCCCCGCCCCGTAGTCGTGGTGTGCGACGCCGGTGAACACGCCCGTGGCGCTGCCGCGCAGGTCCGACGCGGGCATCCCGGTCCGTTCGAAGACCTCCCACGCGGTCTCCAGGAGGAGCCGCTGCTGCGGGTCCATGGCCACGGCCTCGTTGGGGCTGATGCCGAACAGGGCGGCGTCGAAGTGCCCCGCGTCGTAGAGGAATCCGCCCTCGCGGGTGCCCGACGTGCCGGGGCTGCCGTCCGAGCCGTAGAGGGTGTCCAGGTCCCAGCCCCGGTCCTCAGGGAAGGCCGCCATGACGTCCGCGCCCTCGGCGACCACGCGCCACAGGTCCTCCGGAGAGCCGACCCCGCCCGGGAAGCGGCAGGCCGCCCCCACGATCACGATCGGGTCCTCGTCATCGGCGGACGGGTCGGCGGGGGCCGCGACGGGCGTCGGCTCCCGGGTGTCCAGCACGAGTTCGCCGGTCAGGTAGCGGGCGACGGCGAGCGGTGTCGGGTGATCGAACAGCAGTGTCGCGGGCAGTCGTACGCCGCTGGCGGTCGCCAGGCGGTTGCGCAGTTCCACCGCGGTCAGCGAGTCGAAGCCGGAATCCTGGAACGCCCGGTCGGCGGCGATCGCGCTCGCGCCGCCGTCGCCGTGCCCGAGGACAGCCGCGGCGTGGCCGCGTACGAGGTCGAGCAGTACCCGGTCGCGTTCGGCCGTCGGCATCGCGGCGAGGCGGGCCGCGAAGTCCGGCGCGGGCGCGTCGGACTGCGCGGTGCGCCGCACCGCCGTCCGCACGAGGCCGCGCAGCGGGGCGGGTACCGGACCCGCGATGCGGCGGACCGCCGCCAGGTCGAGGCGGGCCGGTACGAGCAGGGCGTCCTCGGCGCCCACGGCGGCGTCGAACAGGCTCAGCCCGTCGGCGGTGGGCAGCGGTGCGACACCGGTGCGCCGCATGCGTGCCACGTCGGCGGCGGCCAGCTCGCCCAGTCCGCTGGGCTGCTCCCACAGACCCCACGCGAGCGAGGTGGCGGGCAGGCCACGGCTCCTGCGGTGCTGGGCGAGCGCGTCCAAGTAGGCGTTCGCGGCGGCGTAGTTGGCCTGCCCGGCGCCGCCCAGGACACCGATGACGGAGGAGAACAGGACGAACAGGTCGAGCCCGGCGTCGGCGGTCAGCTCATGCAGGGCGAGCGCGGCCTCGGCCTTGGGGCGCAGCACCCGCTCAAGGCGCTCCGGCGTCTGGGACTCGATGACGCCGTCGTCCAGAGCACCGGCGGCGTGCACGACGCCGGTCAGCGGGTGCGCGTCCGGGACGGCGGCCAGCAGCCGGGCGAGCGCGGCGCGGTCGGTGACATCGCACGCGGCGACGGCCACTTCGGCTCCCAGCTGCCGCAGTTCGTCGCGTACGGCCACGGCCCCGGGGGCTTCCTCGCCGCGCCTGCTCACCAGGAGCAGGTGGCGGACGTCGTGTTCGGTGACGAGGTGACGGGCCAGGAGCGCACCGAGCGCGCCAGTGCCGCCGGTGATGAGCACCGTGCCGTCGGAGGAGAGCACCGGCGGCTTGGCGGGGTGCGCCTTGACGAGACGGGGGACGAGCAATTGTCCGTCCCGGATGGCGAGTTGGGGTTCCCCGCTGGCGACGGCGGCGGCGATCGCCGTGCGGGTGACGCCCTCGTCCTCGGACTCTTCCGTGACATCAGGTCGTACGGAGTCCAGGTCGAGCAGGACGAAGCGACCCGGGTGCTCGGTCTGGGCAGTGCGCACCAGCCCCCATACGGCGGCGTAGGCGAGGCCCGGGAGGTCGTCGTGGGCGGTGGCCGCGACCGCGCCGCGGGTGCGGACGACGAGGGTGCGGGCGCTGTCGTCGTCGGCGAGCCAGGCGTTCAGGCGCTCCAGTACGGCGGCGCAGGAACCGGCCGACTCGGCGTCCAGCACGACCGCGTCCGACGCCTCCGCAGCGGGGCCGCCCGTGGGCTGCCCGGGCAGCGCGGTCCACTCCACCCGGTGGAGGGCGTCCAGGGACGCGGCCCGCGAGGCCGTCAGCTCGGCCACCGGTACCGGGCGCCACACCAGCGACTCGATCTCGGCGACGGGCCGCCCCGTGGAGTCCGCGACGGTGAGCGCCACGGCGTCGCGCC
Source organism: Streptomyces sp. NPDC001700 (assembly GCF_053596435.1). NCBI lineage: Bacteria > Bacillati > Actinomycetota > Actinomycetes > Kitasatosporales > Streptomycetaceae > Streptomyces > Streptomyces sp. NPDC001700. The sequence goes on along the minus strand of NZ_JBSFGE010000033.1, from coordinate 46,838 downwards.
CGGCCACCGGAGTGACGCGCACCCGGGCGGTGGCGGCTCCGGTCGCGTGGACCGACACCCCGCTCAAGGCGAAGGGCAGCAGCACCTCCCCCTCGGCCGACTGCCCCTTGCCCAGCAGCACGGTCTGCAGCGCCGCGTCCAGCAGGGCCGGGTGCAGGCCGAACTTCTGTGCCTCCTCGCGGCGTTGCTCGGGGAGAGCCAGCTCGGCGAAGAGTTCCTCGCCCCGGCGCCAGGCAGCCCGCAGTCCCTGGAAGGCGGGCCCGTACTCCTGGCCGCGCGCGGCGCGCTCCGCGTAGAAGTTCTCGACGGATACGGGTTCGGCGCCGGGCGGCGGCCACGCGGTGAGGCCGTCGGGTTCGGGCCGGGTGCGGGGGGTCAGGGAGCCGGTCACGTGCCGGATCCAGTCCCGTGCGCCCTGCCCCTGCCCAGGGCCGTCGTCCGGGCGGGAGTGCACCGCGAAGGGACGGTGGCCGTGTTCGTCCGGTGCGCCGACCGACACCTGGAGCAGCGCTGCCTGGGTTTCCGGCAGCAACAGCGGGCGTTCCAGGGTGAGTTCATCGACGCCGCCACAGCCTGCCTCGTCGGCGGCGCGCAGCGCGAGTTCGGTGAAGGCGGCACCCGGCAGCAGTGCCGCGCCGGGTACGGCGTGGTCGGCGAGCCAGGGGTGGGTACGCAGCGAGATGCGGCCGGTGAGCAGGACACCGTCGTCGGCGGCCAGGCCGACCACCGCGCCGAGGAAGGGGTGTTCGGCGGATCCGAGGCCTGCCGAGGTGACATCACCCGTTCCCGCGTGCGCCCAGTAGTGCTGCCGCTGAAAGGCGTACGTGGGCAGTTCGACGCGCCGCGCGGGGGCGCCTGCCGACGGGGAGCACACCCCGGCGATCACGGCCGCGCGGTCCACGGCGTCGCCCCGCACCTGGGCCTCGGCGATCGACCGCAAGAAGCGGTCCAGGCCGCCCTCGCCGCGCCGCAGCGACCCCACGGCCGTGACCGTCGTCTCCGCTTCCTCCGCCGTGGTGTGCACGCTGGTGACCAGCAGCGGGTGCGGGCTCATCTCCAGGAAGGAGCGGTGCCCGGCGCCGAGCAGGGTGCGGGTCGCGCCGAGGAAGTCGACGGGTTCGCGGGCGTTGCGGAACCAGTAGTCGGCGTCCATCGTGCGGCCGTCGATCAGTTCCCCCGTCACCGAGGAGCACAGCGGGATGTCGCCCTCGCGCGGACGCAGCTCGCCGAGCGCCTTCAGCAGTGGCTCGCGCAGCGCGTCGATGAGGGAGCAGTGCGAGGCACCGTCCGGGACGATGACGCGGGCCCGCAGCTCGTCCGCCTTGCACACGTCCACGAAGCGTGTCACCTCGCCGGGCTCGCCCGCGACGGTGGTCGCGCGCGGGCTGTTGGCGCCGGAGACCTCAAGTCCCGGGAACCCGTCGGCGATCCGCTCCCGTACGTCGGCCACGGGCAGCGCCACCGAAGCCATCGCCCCTCGCCGGGTCAGCGCCTCGGCGAACACCCGGCTGCGGACGACCACGGCCCGTGCCGCCTCCTCCAGGGACAGCACCCCGGCGACGCAGGCTGCCGCGATCTCGCCCTGCGAGTGGCCCACGACGGCGTCGGGGCGCACTCCCGCATCCGTCCACGTCCGCGCCAGGGACACCATGACGGCGAACAGCGCGGGCTGGGCGACGTCGATCCGCTCCATGGACGGCGCGCCGGGCCCGCCGCGTACGGCGTCCATCAGCGACCAGTCGACGTGCGGGTCGATCGCCGCCGCGCACTCGCGCATCCGCGCGGCGAACCCCGGTGATTCCTCCATGAGTTCGTCGGCCATGCCCGTCCACTGGGAGCCGTGCCCGGGGAAGACGAAGACGGTCTTCCCCTCGGCGCTCGCGCCCGCCTCACCGGTGACGACGGACGCGTCGGCCTCACCTGCCGCCAGCGCCGCGAGGCCACGCAGCAGTTCCTCTCCGTCCGCACCGACGACCGCCGCGCGGTGGTCGAAGGCGGTTCGGGTGGTGGCGAGGGAGTGGGCGACGTCCAACGGCCGCGCGGGGTGGCGCTCCAGATGGGCACGGAGCCCGGCGGCCTGGGCGCGCAACGCCTCGGGGGTGCGGGCGGAGAGGAACCAGGGGACGGGCGCGGCGTCGGGTTCCGCGCAGTCCTCGTGGTCGGTTTCCTCGGCCGGGGGCTCCTCCAGGATCACGTGCGCGTTCGTACCGCTGATGCCGAAGGACGAGATTCCTGCGCGGCGAACGCGTTCGCCGCGCGTCCAGGACCGGGGCTCCGTCAGCAGTTCCACACCGCCGCTCGACCAGTCCACGGCCGGAGACGCCTCGTCCACGTGCAGCGTCGCGGGCAGCACGCCGTTCATCAGCGCACCCAACACCTTGATCACACCGGCCGCCCCGGCCGCCGCCTGCGTGTGACCGATGTTCGACTTCACGGAGCCGAGCCGGAGCGGTTGTCCGGAGGCACGCCCCTGCCCGTACGTGGCCAGCAGCGCGCCCGCCTCGATCGGATCGCCCAGCCGCGTCCCCGTGCCGTGCGCCTCGACCACATCCACATCCGCGCCGGACAGACCGGCGTTCGCCAGCGCCGCCCGGATCACCCGCTGCTGTGCGCTGCCGCTCGGCGCTGTCAGGCCGTTGGACGCGCCGTCGGAATTGATGGCGGAGCCGCGTACGACGGCCAGCACCCGGTGGCCACGGGCCCGCGCCACCGACAGCCGCTCCAGCAGCACCAGGCCGACGCCCTCGGACCATCCCGTGCCGTTCGCCCCCCCCGAGAAGGGCTTGCACCGGCCGTCGGGCGCGAGGCCGCCCAGTCGGCTCAGTTCGGCGAAGATGCCGGGCTCGGGCATCACGGTCGCGCCGCCCGCGAGGGCCGCCTCGCATTCGCCCGCGCGCAGCGAGCGGCAGGCCAGATGGATGGAGACCAGCGACGCGGAGCAGGCGGTGTCCACGGTGGCCGCGGGGCCCTCCAGCCCGAGCGCGTAGGCGATACGGCCGGAGGCGACGCTCGGCGTGGTGCCGGTGAACAGGTGGCCCTCGGAGCCGCCCTGGGCGTCGGCGAAGCGCGGGCCGTACTCCTGGTAGGTCGTGCCGACGAAGACACCGGTGGGGGTGGAGCGCAGGCGGGCGGGATCGATCCCGGCGCGCTCCAGGCACTCCCACGACGTTTCGAGGAGGAGCCGCTGCTGCGGGTCCATGGCGTGGGCCTCGCGCGGGCTGATGCCGAAGAAGGGCGCGTCGAACTCGGCGGCGCCGCGGAGGAATCCGCCTTCACGGACGTACGTGGTGCCGGGGCGGCCCAGCTCCGGGTCGTAGATGCTCTCGACGTCCCAGCCCCGGTCCTCGGGGAAGTCGGAGATGACGTCCGCGCCCTCGGCGACCACGCGCCACAGGTCCTCCGGAGAGCCGACCCCGCCCGGGAAGCGGCAGGCCGCCCCCACGATCACGATCGGGTCCTCGTCATCGGCGGACGGGTCGGCGGGGGCGGTGGCCGGTGCCGTCCGCCCGGCCAGCTCGTCGCCGAGGTGTTCGGCGAGCGCCTGCGGGGTGGGGTGGTCGAAGACGAGGGCGGCGGGCAGGCTGAGGCCGAGCGCCTGGGACAGGCGGTCGCACAGCTCCACCACGCCGAGTGAGTCGAGCCCCTGCTCGCGCAGGGCGGTCCGCGGATGTACGGAATCGGCGGACGGGTGCCCGAGGACGACCGCGGCGTGCAGCCGGACGGTGTGGAGCAGGGCACGCGGGTCAGCCTTGACGTCGGTGCCGGTGCCGGGGGCGTGGCCACCGTCCCCACCGGCTGACGCCACCGGAGCGTCCGGGGTCTCCGGAACAGCCGGAGCATCCGGCGCAGCGAAGGCGTCCGGCGCAGCCGAAGTGTCCGGCCAGTGCCGCTCCCCCTGGAAAGCGTAAGTGGGCAGTTCCACACGGCGCCCGGTGCGCCCGGCGAGCGCCCGCGCGCTGACGCGATGGCCGCGTACGTGCAGGGTCGCGGCGGCCATCCGCGCGGCCTGCGCCTCGGGCCGGGCGCCGCGCAACACCGGCGTGAAGCTCTTGCCGACGGCAGGCACCGACTCGCGGGCGGCGGCGCACAGGACGCCGTCCGGTCCGAGTTCGATGAAGTCGCGGACACCTTCGGCGTCCAGGCGACGCACTCCGTCCAGGAAGCGGACGGTGCCGCGCAGGTGGCGGACCCAGTAGTCGGCGGTGGCGATCTCCGAGCCGTCCACGACCTCGCCGGTCAGGTTGGAAATGATCGGGATGGCGGGAGCGTGGAACGTCAACTCCTCGGCCACGCACCGGAATTCATCCAGTACGGGATCCATGTGGTGCGAGTGGAAGGCGTGGCTCACGGGCAGCCGCTTGACCTTGCGGCCCCGTTCCCGCCAGCTCGCCGCCAGCTCGGCCACCGCGTCCTCGTCACCGGAAATGACCGTGGAGTGCGGCCCGTTGACGGCCCCGACGGTCAGCCGCCCCTCGTACTCGGGCAGCTCGGCCCGTAGCTCCGTCTCCTCTGCCTGGACGGCGACCATCGCGCCTCCGGCGGGCAGCGACTGCATCAGCCGACCGCGCGCGGCCACCAGCGCGCAGGCGTCCGGCAGCGACAGGACACCCGCGACGTGGGCCGCCGCCAGCTCGCCGACGGAGTGGCCGATCAGGAAGCCGGGCCGGACGCCCCAGCCGTGCACCATCCTGAACAGCGCCACTTCCAGGGCGAACAGCGCGGGCTGGGTGTACTCGGTACGGTCCAGCAGACGCTCCCCGTCCTGCTCGGCATCGTCTTCGGCCGCCCAGAGGACCTCGCGCAACGGGCGGTCCAGGAGCGGATCGAGGTGTGCGCAGACCTCATCCAGCGCGGTGGCGAACTCCGGTGATACGGCGGCCAGTTCGCGGCCCGAGCCGAGCCGCTGCGCGCCCTGCCCGGTGAACAGCAGCGCGAGCGCGCCATCGGCCCCCTGCTCCCCTTCCGCGTCCCCTTCCACCACGCCCGCTGAAGGCGTACCGGTTGCCAGCGCGTCCAGCTGGCACAGCAGTTCGTCCCGGTCGGCGGCGAGCAGCACGGCCCGGTGCTCGAAGTGGCTGCGGGTGGTCGCCAGCGACCAGGCGACGTCGGGCAGCGCGAGCCCGGGGCGGGCCTCAAGGCGGCGGCCCAGGGCGTCCGCCTGGCCGCGCAGGGCCGCCGTACTACGGGCCGACAGCGGGAAGCCGACCACATCCGGTTCGCCGACGGCCTCGGTTTCCCCCGGGTCCGCCCCCGCCTCCTGCTGATCGCGCGTGGGGGCTTCGGCAAGCACGACATGGCAGTTGCTGCCGCCCATCCCGAACGCGCTCACCCCGGCGATCAGCCGCCGCTCGGGGAGCGGCCAGCGGCCCAGCTCCGTGTGCACCCGTACGTTCGCCTCGTCCAGGCACAACGCCGGGTCGGCGGTGCGGTGATTGAGGCTGGGCGGCAGCTCGCCGTGCTGGACCGAGAGCGCTGCCTTGAGCAGACCGGTGATGCCCGCGGCGCCCTCGAGGTGTCCGACGTTGGTCTTCGCCGACCCCACCAGCAGGGGGTCGTCCACGGGCCGCCGTGTGCCGAGGGCCGCGCCCAGCGCCGTGGCCTCGACCGGGTCACCCACGGGCGTGCCGGTGCCGTGCAGTTCGACGTACTGGACGTCGGCGGCCGTCACACCTGCCCTGGTCAGGGCGGTCTCCACCACCTCCCGCTGGGTCTCGGCCCGGGGTGTGGTCAGGGACTCTCCGCCGCCGTCGTTGTTGACGGCGCTGCCCAGGATGACGCAGCGCACGTGGTCACCGTCCGCCAGCGCCCGGCTCAGCGGCTTGAGGACGACGAGGCCGCCGCCCTCCCCCCGTACGTAGCCGTTGGCCCGGGCGTCGAAGGTGTGGCAGGCGCCGTCCGGGGACAGTGCGCCGAAGGCGGCGACACCTGCCGTGCTCGCGGGGTCCAGCAGCAGGCTGACGCCACCGGCGAGGGCGAGTTCGGACTCGCCCTCGCGCAGGCTCTCGCAGGCGAGGTGGACGGCGGTCAGGGACGAGGACTGCCCGGTGTCGACCGTCATGCTGGGCCCGCGGGTGCCCAGAATCCAGGACGTGCGGTTGGCGATGACACCCCGGCTCCGACCGGTGAGGGAGTGCCGGCCGGGCCCGTCGGCCGCCGCGTCCCGCGCCTGCCGCGTCACCCAGTCGTCGCCCATGGCACCCACGAACACTCCGGTACGGGAGTCGCGCAGCGTCGTGGGGACCGTCCCGGAGTTCTCCACCGCTTCCCAGGCCAGCTCCAGCATCAGCCGCTGCTGCGGATCCATGGCCCGGGCCTCGCGCGGGGAGATGCCGAAGAACGCGGCGTCGAACACGCCCGTGTGGTCCAGGTAGCCGCCGGGGTGCTGGTCGCCGTCGGCCACTCCGGGGTGGCCGGGAGGCGGGGCGGCGACCGCGCTGCGGCCCTCGCGCAGCAGCTCCCAGAAGGCGTCGGGGGTCGGCGCTCCGGGGAGGCGGCAGGCCACACCCACGACGGCGATCGGCTCCTCGGCCGTGCCGTCGGCGCTCCGGACCTTGTTCATGGCTCTACTCCCTGGTCGTCGATCACCGGTCTTCAGTTGTCGGTCGCCGACCCTAAGCAGCGGCGGGGAACGCCCCGGTCTTCGTCCGTTTACCCGAGGCCGAGAGCGGCCTGAGACCGTCGCGTTGACCTTCGGGCGCCGGTCGCTCAGTACGTTGGCAAACGGCCGAAAGGAGCCGAATCCATGCAGAAAACTCCGGAAACCCTGGACCCGCTCGCGGAGGCGGTGCTCGCCGGCGCGGACCCCGACGAGCTGCGCCGCACGCCCCTGCCCCGCGAATACGTGGCGGCACACCTGCTCGCGTCGGACGTCGGCATGTTCCGCGACAGCACGTCCAAGGACGTGCGCTCCTCACTGCGCGTCGGCCGGGTGCCCATGCCCGAGCTGGCCCCGGACGAGGTCGTGATCGCGGTGATGGCCAGCTCCATCAACTACAACACCGTGTGGTCGGCGATGTTCGAGCCGCTGCCCACGTTCGACTTCCTGAAGCGGTACGCCAAGCAGGGCGGCTGGGCGGCCCGGCACGACCAGCCGCACCAGGTGCCCGGCTCCGACGCCTCCGGGGTCGTCGTACGCACCGGCAGCGGCGTCCGCCGCTGGCAGGTCGGCGACCACGTCCTCGTCCACCCGGTCCACGTGGACGACCAGGAGCCCGCCACCCACGCGGACGGCATGCTCGGCACCGAGCAGCGCGCCTGGGGGTACGAGACCAACTTCGGCGGCCTGGGCCAGTACGCGGTGGCCCGCGCCAGCCAGCTCGTCTCCAAGCCCGCCCACTTGACCTGGGAGGAGTCGGCGAGCAGCCCGCTGGTCGGCAGTACGGCCTACCGGATGCTGGTCAGCGACACGGGCGCGCGCATGAAGCAGGGCGACGTCGTGCTGATCTGGGGCGCGGCAGGCGGGCTGGGCAGCTACGCGAGCCAGCTCGTCCGCAACGGCGGCGGCACGGCGGTCGGCGTCGTCGGCTCCGAGCGCAAGGCGGAGGCGGCCCGCGCGATGGGCTGCGATGTGGTGATCAACCGTCAGGAGCTGGGGCTCGGCGACACCATCGACCCCACACCCGAGGAGACCATCCAGATCGGCAAGCGCCTGGGCCGGATCATCCGCACCGAGACCGGCGACGACCCGCGCATCGTCTTCGAGCACGTGGGCCGGGCCGTGTTCGGCATCTCCGTCTTCGTCGCGGCGCGCGGCGGCACGGTCGTGACCTGCGGCTCCAGCACCGGCTACCAGCACGTCTTCGACAACCGCTATCTGTGGATGCGGCTGAAGAAGATCGTCGGCAGCCACGGCGCCAACCTCCAGGAGGAGCAGGAGTTCACCCGGCTGATCTCGAGCGGCCGGATCGCGCCGGCGCTCTCCACGCTGCACCCGCTCGCCGACGCCGGCGAGGCCGCCCGGCTCGTACAGAAGAGCCAGCACGTCGGCAAGGTCGGCGTCCTGTGCCTGGCGCCCGAGCGCGGGCTGGGCGTCACGAACCCCGCGCTGCGTGCGTCGATCGGCGAGGACCGGATCAACCCGCTGCGGCAGTTCGCCTGAGCCCGCCCCAGCACCGAATCCCCACCACAGCGAGGACGCCATGAACCCCTCCCCCTCTCCGAAGTACGCCGAGAAGCACGCCGAGCGCTTCCTGGACGACATGCTCTCGGCCTGGTGCCTGGATGTGGAGTACACCCACGCACGGGGCAACACGGTCCACTCCCCCGACGTGTCCGGCAGCGGAAACGACACCGCGGTGACCGACTTCGTCGGCGGCTTCGGCTCGCTCATCTTCGGCCACAACCATCCGGAGATCATCGACCACGCCAAGGCCCTGCTGGACGAACTGACCCCGGTGCACGCGCAGTTCTCCCAGCGCACCCAGGCCCACGAGGTGGCCGCCCGGCTGAACGCCATCCTGCGCCGGGAGTTCGCCGACCAGGACGAGGGCTCCGCCGACAGCTACTCGGCGATCTTCGCGAACAGCGGCGCCGAGGCCATCGAGGCCGCCCTCAAACACGCCGAGCTGGAGCGGGTGACGCGCCTGGGCGCACTCGCCGAGGAGCTGACGGGCAACCTGGCGCGGGCCACCGAGGCGCTGCGCGCCGGAACGGCGGTGCTCGGCCCGCGCGCCAGCGACCTGATCGACTCCAGCGCCGGCCAGGGCGCCGACATCACCGTCCTGGCCGAGGAGTTGGGGCGCCACAACGCCGCCGCCGTGGCGTGCCCTTCCCTCTTCCTCGCGCTCACCGGCGGCTTCCACGGCAAGCTGACCGGCAGCGTGCAGCTCACCCACAACCAGGGCTTCCGGCTGCCGTTCCAGGGGCTGGGCGCCCAGACCAGGTTCGTCCCGGCCGAACAGCCGGAGAAGCTGCTGGAGACCCTGGAAGCGGAACGGGTCACCGCACTCGATGTGACGCTCTCGGACGGCGTGGTGGAGGTCGTCGATCGCGACGTACCCGTCTTCGCCGCGATGTTCGCCGAGCCGGTGCTGGGCGAAGGCGGAATCGTCGAGCTGCGCCGCGCCGAGGCGCGGCGCATCCAGGAGATCTGCCGCTCGGCCGGTATCCCCCTGGTGGTGGATGAGATCCAGACGGGCGTGGGCCGCACCGGCGCGTTCTTCGCCAGCTCCCGCATCGGGCTGCGCGGCGACTACTACACCCTGGCCAAGAGCCTTGGCGGCGGAATCGCCAAGACCTCGGTGCTGCTGGTGCGCTCCGACCGCTACCAGCAGGAGTTCGAGCTGCTGCACAGCTCCACGTTCGCCAAGGACAGCTTCTCCTGCTCCATCGCCCTGAAGGTGCTGGACATGCTGGAGGCCGACGGCGGCCAGGCCTACCGCCTGGCGGCCGAGCGCGGTGCGGCGCTGCGCACGGCCCTGGAGGGCGTACAGGCCGACTACCCCGATGTCGTCGCCGACGTACGGGGCACCGGCCTGCTCCTCGGATTCGAATTCCGCGACCAGTCCGACGCCGTCTCGGCCCATATCCGCACCCAGGCCCTCGGCGGCTTCTTCGGCTTCGCGGTGGCGGGCTATCTGCTGCGGGAGCACGCGGTGCGCCTCATGCCCACCGGCAGCGCCCCGAACACGCTGCGCGTCGAGCCGTCGGTGCAGGTGACGGACGCGGAGATCGCCAAGCTCACGGCCGGCCTGCGGACCGTGTGCGAGATCCTGCGCAACCAGGACGCCCTGCACCTGGTGCGTCCGCTGGCGGGCCGCACCGCCGACTCCGCCCGACGCGAGGTCAAGGACTTCCGGACGGACAGCGCGGTACCCCACCCTGACGAGCCGTCGCCCCTCACCGTCGGTTACGTGGCCGACCTCGGCACCCCGGACGCGCTGCGCGCCTTCGACCCCTCCCTCGCCGACCTCGACGACGACGCGCTGCGGGCCTTCGTACGCCGGACCGCGGTGGCCGGGGCGCTCGCACCGCTCCCGCCCGTCCGCTTCCGCTCGCGGCACGGCTCGTCCGTGGACCTCGTCGTCTATCCGGTCCTGACCCCGGAGTCCGGAGGTTCGCGTGACGAGCGCCCTCAGGACGAGCGCCCGGAACCGCCCGCCGCGGCGCTCGGGCAGCTGCGCACGGCCGTGGCGGCCGGGCATGCCGCCGTGGCGCTGGCCCCCGCCTTCGCCACCGCCGCCCTCCCCTTCTCCCCGGGCGTCCCGGTCGTGACGGGCGACGGGCTCGGCGGCGCGAACACCGTCGTAAGGACCCCGGACGGCACCTCCACGCCGCCCGGCTTCGCCGTCGAGGGGGGTGTGGGCGGCGCGGTGGCCGAGGCGCTGCTGCTCGCCCTGAACGGGCCCGACCGGCAGCCCACCGGCGGTATACCTCAGTCGGCGGCCGAGCACGGCTTCCAGATCGCGGGCTGAGGCGCGATGTCCCAGCGGCAGGCCGACCCGGACGACCGTACTCCGCACTCCCTGTTGCGGGTGCTGCGCCCTTCCGACGACACGGTTGTGGGACGCGCCGCGGTGGGTCTGCCGCTCCTCGCCGAGGCCGTGGACCGGGTCGGCCGGCGGCCCACCGGATGGGCGGTGGAGACCTCCACCGCCCTCAGCGGCGAGGTGGTGCGCGAGTGCCGATACCCTGAGCGCCCCTCGCCCGCCTCGGATGAGCGCTTCGTCGAGGCGCTGGTGCTGTGGTCCGTCCTCGCACTGCGCGAGGCGTCGCCACCTGACCCGCTATTGGCCGAACTGGGCGCCACGGTAGGCGAGTTGGTGCATCTCGGGCTCCCGGTCGACCTGGCGCTGAAGTATCTGCGGGTCACCCATGCCCGGGTCAGCTCCCTGCTGTTCACCCGGTGCGCGAGCGCGGTGCCCGAGACGGCGCAGGCCGACGTGATGCGGGAGACGTCCGCGCGGCTGTTCAACGCCATGGAGCAGATCGCCTCCTGGCTCTGCGAGCACTTCGCCGCCGAGCGGGAGCGCTGGCTCGCCGACTCCCGGGCACGGCGGGCGGAACTGGCGCGCTCGCTGCTGTCCGGTGCGAAGGTATCCCCCGGCCACGCGAGCACGCGGCTCGGATACGACCTGACGCTGCACCATCTCGCGCTGGTGCTGTGGTGCGAGCACCATGTGGACGGCTGCGTCGGCGAGTTGGAGCGCGAGGCCCGTCAGTTGCTGGAGCGGGCCGGATACTCCTCGGTACTGCTGCTGCCCGCCGGGCCCGGCAGGCTGTGGGCCTGGGGCGGCCGGGCCAGTGGCCCGCCCCCCGAGACGGGACGGCTGCGGGCCGCCCCGGAAGCACCGCCGCACGCCCACATCGCCGCCGGACTCCCCGGCGCGGGGCTCGCGGGGTTCCGCCGTTCCCACGAACAGGCGGGCCGCGTCGAGACGGTCGTACGTACGTCCGGCTCTCCCGCCTCCGTCCACGACTACGCGTCCGTCGAACTGGCCGTGCTGCTGGGCGGCGACCTGAACTCGACGGCGGGCTTCGTCACCCGGGAACTGGGGCCGCTGGCCGGAGGCGGCGAGACCAACTCCGCGCTGCGGGAGACCGTCAAGTGCTATCTGGACCACGAACGGAGCCTGTCGACGGCGGCCGAGCGGCTGCACGTCGCGAAGAACACGGTGGCCTACCGCGTCAAGAAGGCCGAGCACCTGCTCGGCCGCTCCCTGCGCGAGGAGCGCCTGCGCCTGCACGTCGCCCTGCACCTCGCGCAGACGCTCGGCACCGCTGTCCTGCGCGGCGTCTCGTAGGGAGCGCGACGCCCCCTACGAGACCTGACACCCTGGCACTCAGTGGAAGATCGAGATTCCCGGCCGCCCGAGCAGCGCCCGGCTGTAGTCCTCCAGGATCATCGGGAGGTTCAGCATGGCGTGCCGGCTTCCGGTCTCCAGGTCGCGCCAGTAGCGCTGCACCGGGTTCTTCAGGGCGAAGCCGCTGGTACCGGCGATGTCGAGGAGCTTCTGCATCCCCCGGCGGCTGCATTCCAGCGCGGAGGCGCTGTGCATGCGCAGCCGCGCCCGCTCGGGACCGGCCAGCTCCTCGCCCTTCCGCGCCTGGTCGATGCCGTCCGCGGTGGCGAACATGTGCAGCATGCCGGTCTCGATCAGGTGCGTGGCCTCGGCGAACCACACCTGGATCGTCGGGGAGTCCACCGCGCGCTCGTAGGTGGAGTAGGCGATGGGGCGGTTCTTGTCCAGCGTCTCCCGTACGACGTCCAGCGCGCCGCGCGCGGCGCCCACGAGCGAGGACAGCGAGTGGAGGTTGCCCTTGACCAGGACGGTCGGCGAGATCAGCTCCTCGTAGCGGCCATCGGGGGCGCGGTTGGGGATCAGCGCCCGGTGGTGCGGGACGAACACATCGGTGGCGACCATCGCGTGGGTGCCGGTGCCCTCCAGCCCGGCGACGTGCCAGGTGTCCTCGATGGCCATCTCGCTGGGCCGCAGGAGCACGTCGACGGCGCCGACCGCCTCGCCGTTCTCCATCAGTGGTACGGCGCCCAGCATCGCCCAGTCCGAGATCTCGCAGCCCGAGGCGTAGGGGAAGCGGCCGTTGACGACCAAGCCCCCCTCGACGCGCTCCGCGCGCGACGCGTGGAGGCTGGCGGCGGACAGCAGCACCGCGTTGGGGTTCGCCCCGAAGATCTCCTGGAGCCCTTCCTCGGGCAGCAGCAGCGCGAAGTCCGTGGACGCGGCGTGGTTCGCGGTGATCCAGCCGGTGGAGGCGCAGCCGCGGCCGATCTCGGAGAGCACCTCCACCTGGGTGCGCATGTTCACTTCGTACCCGCCGAAGCGCGGCGGGGTGGTGAGCCGGAACAGCCCGGAGTCACGCAGCGCCTGCATGTTCTCGGGCGCGACATTGCGCTGCTGCTCGGTGCTCTCGGCGTTCGAGCGCAGCTGCGGAATGAGGTCGTGCGCACGGGCCACGAGATCCTCGGGGGCGATCGTCTGCTCGGCTGCGGAAGCGACGGACACGGTGGGTGTTCCTCCTTGAGTGGTACGGGGCAGGACCGCCCCGTTCACCTGGGCAGTCAACTCCCCCCACCCGGCCCGGCGGCTGGCTCCACACCCCAGACTCCCCACGAACTTTGGTCCCCGGGACCAGCCGCGGCCTACAACCCAAGGTGCCGCGGAAGCGTCTCTTGGATGACCGGTTGGGTGCGCGAGGAGGGGCTATGCGTTGGAGCGACTGGACCGGAGGCCGACGCGCGGTGGTGGCCGCGGGCGCGGCTCTGGCGGCGGTGGTGGGTGTGGCGGGGAGTCTGTACCTGGCCGATGGCGAAAGCAACGGCTATCACGGCTGCCGAGGCGCCGATGCCAACTACGACGCCGCCTATCCCGACTATCCGGCACAGGATGCGCAGGACTGGGTGTCGTTCGGCGACCACGTGGCCGTCTTCCACATCAGGGAAGGCAGCGAGAGGCAGGCACGCGATGGTGGCGAACGCAGCGCAGAGATCGTCGTCGACAAGGTGCTGTACAGCAGGGACCATGCGAGGAAGCTGCCGGACCGCTTCCGTGCAGAGCTGTGGCAGGTTCCGTGCACCCCGTGGATCAAGGCCGGTCACACCTACCTGGGCCTGATGGCATTCGACAGCGCAAGAGATGAACCACCCTCGTGGCGGCCTGTGCACAGCGGAGGTGTGCTGCCCTACGACCACGAGTCCATCGGCAGCGGCGAGATCGCGGGAAAGGAAGGCGAGATGCCCTACGAGGACCTGTCGCCGTTCGGGCTCTCCAAACAGATGCATGGCGAACACGCTCTGACGCTGCAGAGCCTCCTCATGAAGACCGAGCCGCACTCGGAGGCGGCGAAGCACCCGGGCCTATCACCGGGCGAGCGGTACGAGCGGGTACGCGAAGCCCGGGAAGCGGGACGCGCCGATTGAGACCCCGGTGCGAGTGCCCCGCTCGTCCGCAGGCCGACCCCGCCGCAGTCCGCAGGCATTGAAGAACTCGCGGACGTCGCTGACGAGTTGGTCCGGTACTTCCATCGCGAGGAAGTGACCGCCACGGTCGAGTTCGGTCCACCGCACGACGTTGTGGTCACGTTCGGCCCAGCGGCGGATGGTCACGTCGTGGGTGGAGACGAGTACGGCGGTGGGCACCGTCCCACGCCGACCGGCTGCCCAGTCGTCCTGGCCGTCGCCCCAGCCGGTGTCGTGCGCGGTGGTGGTGTCGGCGCTCCAGTCGTCAGCTGCGGGCTCGCTCCAGGTGTTCGCGGAGATCTCCTCGTAGTACACCTGGGCGGCCGAGGCGGCGGTGCCGGTCAGCCAGTACAGCGAGACCTCGGTCAGGACGCGGTCCCGGTCCACGCTGTCCTCGGGCAGCCCGTCTTCCGGGTCGGTGAGTTCCTTGAACTTCTCCACGGTCCAGGCCAGCTGGCCGACTGGGGAATCGGTGAGGGCGTAGGCCACCGTCTGCGGGCGTTTGGAATTGCACTGCAGATAGCCGTCGTTGAAGTTCTGCAACTGCTGCCAGCGTCGCTGTTCGGCCTCGCTGAGGCCGTCCATCTCTCCTTCCTCCCCGACAGGGAATGTGATCAGGGCGTTGACGTGGATGCCGATCACCTGGTCCGGGGCCTGATTGCCCATCTCCGGGGCGACCCACGAGCCAGTGTCGTAGCCCTGGACGCCGTAGCGCGCGTAGCCGAGGCGGGACATCAGCCGGGTGAGCGCCCCGGCCATCGCGGTCGCGCCCATGCCTGGCCCGGCCAGCGGGGTGGAGAAGGCGAAGCCCGGCAGCGAGGGGATGACGAGGTGAAAGGCGTCGGCCGGATCGCCGCCGTGCGCGCGGGGATCGGACAGGGGCCTGATGACGTCGAGGAAGTCCACCACCGAGCCTGGCCAACCGTGCAGCAGCATCAGCGGCGTGGCATCGGGCTCGGGCGAGCGCACGTGCAGGAAGTGGATGTTCTGCCTGTCGATGGTGGTCATGTACTGGGGGTACGCGTTGAGCGCCGCCTCGTGTGCCCGCCAGTCGTAGGCGGTGCGCCAGTACTCGGCCAGGTCCTTGAGGTAAGCCACCGGTACGCCGCGGCTCCAGCCGACCCCGGGCAGCTCGTCCGGCCAACGGGTGGCGGCCAGCCGGGCGCGCAGCTCGTCGAGCTGGGCCTGCGGGATGTCAATGCGGAAAGAGCGGATGTCGGGTGTCGGGTTCGCCATGGCTGTGACGCTACGGCCCCCTTAGGTCAGTTCCCGTCCTCATCTTCGGACAGCCTGGAGACATGCTGGAGACCTCCGGGCGGCTGCTGAAGCTGCTCTCCCTGCTGCAGACCCACCGCGGCTGGTCCGGCGCCGCGCTCGCCGAACACCTCGAAGTCAGCCGGCGCAAGGCTCCAGCCGGGCCGCGGCTTCCAGTGGCTCGGATGTACGGAGGAAGCGCAGGTCGTCCATGACTCGGGCGACATCGGTGGCGCCGCCGCGGCGGAGGGCCGGGGCCAGCGCGTCCAGGTCGGACCAGCGGGACGGGCGGAGATGGACGCGGTAGCCGTCTCCGGCGGGTTCCAGGGTGAGGGCTTCGCCGATGGCGAGCCTGCTCTCCGGGAGGTGGGCCGCGGTCGCTCCGGCGGCTCGCTCCAGGGCGGTGACCGAGGTGACCCCGGCGGCGATGGGCAGGGTCGTGTCCGGGCCGGTGACGTGTTCGCGCAGGTCACGCAGGCGGGCGGCGGCGGTCGTACGGGCGGGGTGGCCCCCCGGCAGACGGTCGGCCAGGAGCCTCGCAGCGCGGGCGATGTGACCCAGCGGCGGTACGGACGGACGCTCGCCGAGCAGGGCCATCAGCGCCGCCAGGGCGTCCTCGGCGCCGGAGGCGAGGGTGACCCACTGCTCGGAGGTGAGCGGGGTGAGCCTCGGGTGGCGTTCCGTCCAGTACGCGACCGCCCGGTCCAGGTCGGGGCCCGTACGCCAGAGGTCGGCGGGGTCGTCGGGCATGAGCGACTCGACGACTCGCAAGGCCTCGTCGGTGGTGGTGAGCGTCTCCAGGCAGAGCGCGGCGATGCGCAGTTCGATCTCGGTCAGGTCGAGTTCGCGGGCGCGGGCGGTGTCGCCCTCGCGGAAGGCGGCGACGCGGCCCCGCGCCCAGCCGTCCGGCCAGGAGAGCGTGCGGGCCGAGGTGGACAGCAGGATCAGACACTGGGCCGGTGACAGGCCGGTGGCCTCGGCGAACGCCCGTACGGTCGCCTCTCGGTCCACGGGCGGCGGGCCGTTCTCGGCGATCAGGTCGAGCGCCCGCCGGAGCCGCTCCGGGTCGCCCCAGCCGCGGCAGGTTCGCAGCTCGACGGCGCGGTTGCGGGTGAACAGGAGCGGATCGGGGCCGTCCGGGGTGTAGAGGAGCGCCGTGACCGCGTACCCGTTCCCCACCTGCTCGTAGTCGGCGACGGCGGCGGCCATGATGGGGCCGCGGCCCGAGTGGATCTGCCCGAGGTCGTACTCCGGGCGCAGCCGGGCGACGTGCCAGGTGCCGTCGGTACGGAGGAGTTCGGGGACGGCGGCCAGTTCCACCAGTGGGGCGTGCCCGCCGCCGTTGCCCCACGCGGCCTCCATGACGGCGGCGCCGAGGCGGCCCAGCGTGTTCTCGATCCCCTTGACGGCGGGGGCGTCGAATATCGCGATCCTCTTGTCGTACGGCACTTCGACGGCGGCGCGGGCGAAGTGGACGATCCTCTCGTACGCGGACTCAGGCCCCGGATCGTCCGGCTCGGGGGACTTCTCGGAGTGGACTGCCGGTGCCGCGGAGGCCTGTGCCGGGCGCGGGTGGGGCGGCGGGGTCAGCGCCAGGCGTTCCAGCAGGGCGAACGCGCGCTCGCGGCATTCGACGGCCGTCCACACCAGGAACGTGACGCCCGTCCAGAGCGACTCGTCGGTGATCTCCGGCAGGAGCGGGCGGAGGCGTCCCGCCAGCTCGGCGCGGGCGGCGTCCTTTTCCGGGTACCCGCTCTCGGGGTCCAGCACCCGCATGAGGTCGGCGGCGAGCGCGGCGTCCGCGACGTCGATCAGGGCCTGCGCCTTCTTCTCGTCGACGGCGCGCAGCGCCCTGGAGCCTTCGGGGTCGCGCGGCCGCATCCCCGACCACCAGCCGGGAGGCGCGACCAGGCGGGTCCCGGACGCGTAGCGGTGGTGCTCGACCGTGCTGATGTTCTCGGCACCGTCGTGCTCGGGCACCCTGCCCCAGCCGCGGACGTAGCGGCCGATGGTCCGCCCGGCCGGGTCCCGCAGCTCGATGATCCGGCCCTGGCCGCGCCATACGGTGGCCTCGGCGCCACCGGGGAAGGCGACCCGTTCACCGTCGGCCGGTATGAGGCGGCGAGCGGCGGGGTGCGCGCTGCCGTGCGGGCAGTGCGGGCCACCGTGGTCCAGTACGGTCACCCGGCCGTTCACGGCGATCAGGCAGCGGTCGTAGAGGTCGCGCGCCTCGGTCCGTTCGTGGGACCGGCTGGAGACGGGCTCGTACGTGCCGAAACCGTGGGCCGGGCCGACTCCACCCGGTGTGACGACGGAGGCGCGGAACTTGTGCTCCCAGAGCCGTCCTGACTCGATCAGGAGCAGGTCGGTGCCGCTTTCCTCCAGGTAGTCGGTGATGGTGTTGACGTGGCCGGGGACGAAGGCGGGCAACTCCAGTTCGTCGAGGACGCCGCCGCTCAGCGTGGTGGCGAGGGCGCGGGCAGGGTCCGTACCCGTAGCGATCGTCCGGACGCTGTCCAGGAGGCGGCCGGGGACTCCGGCGATGGTGAAGCGTTCGGCGTCGCACAGGGCGGCATGCGTGTCCGGAAGTCCTTGATGGGGGACCCGCTCGGCGTGCTCGGCCAGGATGGCGGCGACAATCCGCGCCGTTCCCGGTGTCGCGGTCAGGGCCCGTACGGTCTCGGGGGCGGTCTGCTTCGGGACGGCGGGCTCGGTGACGTTGAGCTGGTTGGTCACGTTGCCCACGATCGCGTCGCGCAGGAGCGGAGCCCAGTGCGGGTCGGCGGCGGCGGCCAGGTCGGTGCCCGCTCCGGAGGCGAGCCGGTCGTACAGCTTGAACGTGTGCAGCAGCCGGGGCCGCGCGAGCGGGACGCCGCGGTCCAGGAGGAGGTCCAGGAGCGGGAGGTCGGCGGCGGTCTCCTCCCAGCGGTTGACCTCGTCCTCGTCCACTCCCAGTACCGCCTCATGGTCGTCGCAGGTGAGGCCCTCCGCGCGCAGCCGCGTACCAACGTCGTGCAGGAGGTCGCCGAGACCGGCGACGGGGAGTGCGAGCCCCGCGTACCGCTTCAGGAAGCGGCCGAGCCAGTCCTTCGCCGCCGCCCCCGCAAGCCCGGGGGATGTGGTGAACGGGGCGGTCAGGCCCGCGCCCACGAGGTTGCCGAGGAGGAGCGACACTGCCGCGCTCTTCGCCTTGGGCGTGTCCTTGGCGGGCAGCGGCAGGATGGCGAGGAGCGCGCGCCCGATGCCCGCGTCCGCCCGCGCCATCGGGTCGAGCAACGGAAGGACGAACTTCCACAGGGCCTGCGGTGCCGACTCCATGCAGCCGCTCTCCAGCAAGGCCCGTACGGCGCGTTCGTCCTCGGGCCCGCCGAGCGCGTGCCCGGCGGGCTTCGCCAGCGCCGCCCAGCCGTCGGCCAGGGCCAGCGCGCCGTCCGCGCCGTCTGGGAATTCCTCGCACCATTCGGTGAGCAGGCCGCGGTGCCAGCGGTACGCGCCGGGGGCGGGATGGCGGGCGGCGAGCCGCTTGCCGTGCTTCTTGAGCGTGGCTGTTCCGGCGGCGTCCGGTCCCGCCGCGAGGTACGCCGCGACGAGCGCGGCCTCGGCGACCGGCAGCGCGTGCGCGTCCTCGGCGGCGCGGGCCTTCTCGAAGAAGGCGGCGGCGAAGCGGGCGCTGCCCGCGGCGGCCAGGATCCGCGCGCATTCCTCGTAGAACGGCGGCAGCAGCTCGGGCGCGTGCGTCTCCAGGTCGTCGCCGGTACGGGTGAGCGCGGTGCGCGCGAGGCCGGGCTTGCGGGCGGCCAGGGCGCGGGCGGCCCGCAGGTCGGTGTGCGCGGCCAGGATGCGGGCGCGGTGCGCCGGGTGCCAGTTCAGGACGGATGCGAGGAAGCCGAGCGGGCCCGCGTGCACGGTGCCGAGGCCGGTCTCCGCCAACGGGTCCAGGTCGTACAGCGACTTCTCGGCCTTGTCACCGTCGACGGCCGCGCGCCGGACGAGTTCGACGACCGGCTCGTCCAGGACGGAGTGCTCGTAGCGGACGGCGACGCACGTGTCCTCGTCGGAGCCGGCGGGCGTGCCCGGCAGCACCGCCCCGGCGCGCAGCAGCACGTCGCGCGTCGGGCCTGTGATGCCGGAGGGCACCACGGTGCCGGGCTCGCCTTGGAGGGCATCGCAGTAGTGGGCGTACGCCTCGGCTGCCTCCACCACCGGCTCCGTCCCGTCCACGGTGCGGTCCGCGTACAGAGCCATCAGCACGCGGACGCCCTCGGACCAGGCGATGTCGCCGATCTCCCGGCCGCCCGCGGTGAAGCTCAGCCCCGCCATGCAGGCCGGGCTCATCGGCCCGCTCCAGTCCAGGTCGATCTCGATGCCGAGCGGCTCGGGCGCGTGCACGGTGAACCGCGCCCTGTCCCCCTTGACGCGCCCGCCCAGCTCATGCACACGGCGCTCGAACGCGGCGCCGCTCTCGTACCGGACTTCCAGGTATCCGAAGGTGTCGACCACGCCGAACGTACGGTCCATGCTCGCGGGACGCGTCCACACCTCGCGGCGTACCTGCTCAACAACCTGCGTGAGGTTCCGCCCCCGCCAGATGGGCAGCTCGTCGCCGAGCAGCAGCGGGTGCGGGATCGCGAAGGCGTCCGCTCCCGTCCACGCGCCCTCGCGCAGGAGCGCGCAGCGACCGAGGTGGGGCACGCCGTCCACGATCGGGGCGATGACCAGGTCGGTGAGCGTCTCGCGCCACACCGGGTCGTCCCACACGGCCGCGAACACCGCGGCCGGGACCGGCAGCGATCGCACCATCCAGGACTCGACCCGGTCGTGCACCGCCCGCGCGTGCTCGCCGAGCCGGCCGCAGAGGGCGGCGAGCCGTACCGCGGTCGGATCCTTCCTGACGTTGGCGGGCACCTTGGCCAACACGCGGCCCGCGGCCGTCCGGCAGGCGAGCACCGGCCGCCGCGTCCCCTCGACGGTGAGTTCGTGGCCCGTCGCGATCCCGATCCATCCCATGGCACGCCATTCTTGATCACCCCTAAGACATCCGGCGGCCCCGGACCGAAACCCGTCCGGCCGGATCGAGAAGTCACCGAGCAGACCTGCGTTGCAGCGCGGGTCGGGAAGGCACGCTCACGCCGAGCGTCGTCACCGCGTCACGGCGGAGATGCGGGCGCGGTTGTGCGCCACGCTGACGGAGGTGTGGGAGGCGGCGGTCGAGGGGAGATCTAATCGGATGGTTGGCATGAGCCATCCTGGACACACGGTTCATCGGCGCACCCTGACACCGCCTGGGCCTGTTCGGCCTGAGCTTTGATGTGGGCGAGACGGTAGGACTCAGTGCCGGTCTGGATGATGGTGCCGTTGGAGGTCAGCAGCTCAGCGCCCCTGCGGTCAAGCTCCATATAGCCGGGTTCATCAATGCACAAAAGCCCAGCCCGATCGGCAGGGTGGGACTTGCCATTCCGCGCGAGCGCCGCCAGCCGGTTCGGCGGAACCTTGTCGACCTTCACCTTCCCCAGCTGGAACGCCGAGCTCTCATCAACCCACTCCAGCTCCGAGACCCGCTTGCCCTCCAGCACCTCCAGCAGTGCCACCAGATCCGAGGGCAGCGAGGCATCCGCCCGGCGCGCGGCGTTCCTCGGAGCCACCTGGCTGACCTCCGCCTCGTTTCCCGCCCGGCTCGCCTTCTGCCGGTGCGCTTCCGCCACGCCGGGAGAGGGGCTGTTCCCCGTTCTGCACTGGATCGGGCAGTGCCAGGCACAGGGCTTCCAGGCTGGCGGTGAAGGCGTGCTCGGGCGGGGTGCCGTATCCGATGACCAGTCCTTCACGTGCGGGCATCGTGCTGTCGGGATGCCGGTAGGGGCCGAGCGCGTCCAGGGCCAAGTCCTGCCGCCTGGCGCCGCGCAGTGCGGCCTGTTCGGTGCCGACGGGCAGTTCGAGGACGGCGTGCAGTCCCGCGGCGATGCCGCTCACCCGGATGTGCGGGGCCCGCTCGGCCAGCGTAGCGGTGAGTTGGCCCCGGCGGCGCCGATAGATCTGCCGCATCCGGCGCAGATGGCGGTCGTAGGAACCGCAGGCGATGAAGTCGGCGAGGGTGAGCTGCTCGATGACCCCTGACCACATTTCGCGCGGCCCTTTGGCGGCAAGGACACCGTCGACAAGCCAGCCGGGCAGGACCATCCAGCCCAGCCGCAGCGCCGGTGAGAGGCTCTTGCTAGCCGAGCCGAGATAGATGGTCCGGTCCGGATCGAGGCCTTGGACCGCGCCGACCGGCTCACGGTCGTACCGGAATTCGCCGTCGTAGTCGTCTTCGAGGACGACGCCGCCACGCGCCCGGGCCCAGTCGATGACCGCCGCACGGCGGTCGCGGTGCAGCGGCCCGCCGGTGGGGTACTGGTGGGCGGGTGTGAGCAGGACGGCTCCCGCGTCGGTGGCGTGCAGTTCGTCCACCGTGGCCCCGTGCGCATCGACGGACAGTGCGAGGGTAGTCAGGCCGGACCCGGCGATGATCTCCCGGTGGAAGGGCAGGCCGTACGACTCCACCGCCACGGGGCCGCGCAGCAAGGAGCACAGCAGACCAAGACCATGGGCGAATCCGGAGCAGATGACGATGCGGTCGGGCCCGGTGCGCACCCCTCTGGTCCGCGCCAGATACTCGGCCAGGGCGCGGCGCAGCTCGGGCCGGCCGCGCGGGTCGCCGACCCCGAAGGCGTCATGGGGGGCGCCGGCCATGGCCCGCCGGGCGGATGTCTGCCAGGCGGTGCGGGGGAACGCGGCCGCGTCCGGTGAACTGGGCGTCAGATCGTAAGCCGGGCGGCGCCGGGTCGGGCGCGCCGGAGCACGCGACTGGCCCGGTTCCAGGGGTGTGGCGCGCTGGGCGACCCGGGTCCCCGAACCCTGACGGGCGGTCAGCCACCCTTCCTCGACGAGCTGCGCGTACCCGTCCGCGACGGTGTTGCGGGCGATGCCGAGGTCGACGGACAGGGTCCGGTGGGGCGGCAGCCGGGTACCCGGTGCCAGCCTTCCCGAGCCGATGGCTTCCCGCAGGGCACGCATCAGCTGTACTCGGATGCTTCCCGGTCCTTTGAGCTCAAGGTGAAGGTCGGCCCCCGCACCCGCCCCGGCGGCCGCCTCCCGCGAATTGCCCCATGAATCTCCCACGGGAATGCACCATACCTTGGGCCGATTCGGTTCCTAGGGTCGTTGGCATGACCACTCACCACGTGCCCGAGCGCATGAATTTCGCCCAGATCTCCCCCAAGGCGTTCAAGGCCGTCCTGGCCCTGGACGCCGCCGTCCGTGACGGCCTCGACCCGGTCCTCCTGGAGCTGGTGCAGATCCGTGCCTCGCAGCTCAACAAGTGCGCGTACTGCATCGACTACCACACGGGGGACGCCCGCAAGGCCGGTGAGAGCGAGGAGCGCATCTACCAGCTCAACGGCTGGCAGGAGTCGAGCCTCTACACCCTCAAGGAGCGTGCCGCGCTGGCTCTGGCCGAGGAGGTGACCCTGCTCCCCGGCGGTGTCACGGACACGGTGTACGCCGAGGCGGAGAAGCATTTCGAGGAGAAGGAGCTGGCCCAGCTCATCGGTGTGATCTTCACGGTCAATGCCTGGAACCGGATGAACGTCACCACGCGCAAGACGCCCGGCACCGAGTAACCGGGTAATCGGCCCGCTGCCCCTCTCACATCACGGGCGGTGGCCGCCACGCGCGCAGCCACCGCCCGCTTCTCCCCCAGAACTCGAACTCGTACCGCCTGAAGGGCTCCTGCGATGACCGCCCTCGACTCGTCCCCGCGCATACTCCCCGACGCCGACCGGTCGCCCGTCAAGGGATGGCTCGCCGTCCTCGCGGTCACCCTGGGCATCTTCGCCCTGATGACCTCCGAACTGCTGCCGGTGGGCCTGCTCACCCCGATCGGCTCGGCCCTGGACGTCTCCGAAGGAACCGCCGGATTGATGGTGACGGTGCCCGGAGTGGTCGCTGCCTTCTCGGCGCCACTGGTGACCGTGGCCACCGGCAAGGCCGACCGGCGCCTGGTACTGGCCGCACTCATCGGCCTGGTGGGTGCGGCCAACCTCGCCTCCGCGTTTGCCACCAGCTTCCCCGTGGTGCTCGTGGCCCGCTTCCTGATCGGCCTCAGTGTGGGCGGTTTCTGGTCCCTGGTCGGAGGCATCGCCCTGCGTCTGGTGCCGGAGCGGCACGTCGCGCGCGCCACCGCGGTCATCTTCGGCGGCGTCGAGACCGCCTCGGTGCTCGGCGTTCCCACCGGCACTCTGATCGGTGACGTCAGCGGCTGGCGCACCGCGTTCGCGGCCGTAGGCATCCTCGGTCTGATCTCTCTGGTCTGCATGGTCTTCCTGATGCCGAAGGTCGAGCCGGAGCAGACCATCACCTTCGGCGACCTGCCGAAGGTCCTCCGGTCCAACGCCACAGTGCGGGTGGGCATCGCCATGACGTTCCTGGTCATCACCGGCCACTTCGTGGCCTACACCTTCGTACGGCCGATCCTGCTGGGCGACGGCGTGGACAGCAGCCTGATCAGCGCCCTGCTCCTCACCTTCGGAGTCGCCGGCATCTGCGGCAACTTCATCGCCGGCGCTCTGATCGCCAACCACCTTCGGCAGACCGTCCTGGGCATCGCCGTCATGCTCGCCGCCGCCATGGCACTGCTCGCCCTCACCGACAACAACCACCTCTCGGCAGGAGCGATCCTCATCCTGTGGGGTCTGGGTTACGGAGCCGTCCCCGTGACCTTCCAGACCTGGATCCTGCACGCCGCCCCCGACGCGACCGAGGCCGCATCTTCCCTTTACGTGTCGATGTTCAACCTCTCGATCGCGCTCGGCGCTCTCCTCGGTGGCCTGGCGGTCGACAACATCGCCACCACCAGCGTTTTGTGGATCGGCAGCGGTCTCGCCATTCTCACCATCCTCGTGCTCGGCGGCGCGGGGCGCGGTACAGCCAGCGGTGCCAGCACCGGCAGCACCTGACCTCGGCCGCGCTCGGCTTGCATCGGCGGTCGGCCGCGTCTGGGCTCGCCCGCCGGGTATCTGTGCGTCAGCGCTTCCCGAACCTCTGCGAAGAGGGCCCCGTAACGGGCGGGCGGACATCGCCAACGAGGCGGCGGGAACCAGGCGATGCGCTGCTATTCGCCAGCCCCACTGAGCTCTTTGAGCGTGGCCACTGATCGGGTGACGGGATCGGTGCCCGCAACGCACGAGGCTCCCGTGCCGTTGGGGGAGGTGTTCGAAGTCTCAACCCATGGGCGCAGGAGCCGCGTTGGTTCCGTATTCCGCCGCACTCGACCTTCCCCACGACACCCTCGCCCAGATCGCGGCCGGTTCGGCATCTCCGTCGGCACCGCCCACGCCTACACGACAGCCGTCGTCGGCCTGCTCGCCGACCGCTCCCGGTCGGGCGGCTGCTGTGGATCTCGCCGACTATGCCCGGCCGCGCGCACGATCTCACCCCGACCCGGCAAACCGTCAACCGAGCGCTGTCCACAGCACGGGCACCGGTCGAGCGCGGCGTCGCGCGGCTGAAAGTCGTGGCGGATCTTCCGCAGGTCCCGGTGCGGTCCGAATCGAATGTCGTCAATCTCCGCGGCCGTGCTCACTCTGGAGCGGCAACGCTGAAAGCGCTCATTGCCTCAGCCACCGCTCTTGCGCCGGAACGACCGCTGGCTCGCAGCCGGGCCGTGCGCCCTACGGACCTTCGACGCCTCGACGTTCGCAGCGAGGTCAGCGGCGTCCGCCTGCACACTGCGCTTGCGCGCCAGGGCCTCCCGGAACTTGCGCTTCAGGTCGTAGTGGCCGTTGCTGTCGGGCACCAGAGCGGGCGTCTCGGGGTCGATCGGCTCCGAACCTTCTTTGGATGCAGACTCTGCGGTCATGGCGACCTCCTGGGTTCGGGCAGTGGGAAGCACAGCTTGTCATGCCGAGCACACCACGAGGGCGTTCATCTCGTAGGTGTATGCACCGGAGGGTGGTTTCGGGCCGGGCTGGAGGTTCTCCGTTCCCGGGTCGGAGGTTTTCGACTATCAGGGCGACGGCCCTCAGCCGCCGCGCCGCACCAGGGCCGCCTTGCGGGCTTCGGCGAGCTTGCGGGCCTCGCGAGCCTTTCGGGACTTGCCGCCGGCGCCGCGGGAGGTGTCCTTGCTGGTGCCCAGGCCGCGGAAGGGAGCGTTGGTGTTCTTGGGCCGGGGCGCGGCCGGCCCGCCATCGAGCGGGGTGCCGGAGGGGGCCTTGGCCCCGGTGATCCGGCTCAGCTCCGCCTCGCCCGAGCGCACCTTGGTGATGGTCGGCTCGATGCCGGCCTCTGCCATCAGTCGGCTCATCTCGCGGCGCTGGCCCGCCAGCACCAACGTGACGACGCTGCCGGACTCACCAGCCCGGGCGGTACGGCCCGCGCGGTGCACATAGTCCTTGGGGTCGGTGGGCGGGTCGACGTTGACCACGAGATCGAGGTCGTCGACGTGCAGGCCACGGGCCGCGACATTGGTCGCCACCAGGACGGTGATCTGGCCGTTCTTGAACTGCGCCAGGGCCCGTGTACGCAGCGGCTGGGACTTGCCGCTGTGCAGGGCCGCGGCGTGCACTCCATTGGCTCGCAGATGCCGGGTGAGCTGGTCGACCGCGTGCTTGGTGTCCAGGAACAGCAGTACGCGGCCGTCGCGGGCGGCGATCTCCGTGGTGACGGCGTACCGGTCGGGGCCGTGGACGACCAGAACATGGTGGTCCATCGTCGTGACTGCGCCCGCGGACGTGTCGACCGAGTGGACGACGGGATCGTGGAGGTAGCGGCGGACCAGGTGGTCGACGTCGCGGTCCAGAGTGGCCGAGAACAGCATCCGCTGACCGTCGGGGCATACCTGGTCGAGCACCTCGGTCACGTGCGGCAGGAAGCCCATGTCGCACATCTGGTCGGCCTCGTCGAGGACAGTGATCCCTACCCGTCCCAGGCGGCAGGCCCTGCGCTCGATGAGGTCGTGCAGACGGCCGGGGGTGGCGACGACCACCTCGGCTCCATCGCGCAGCGCAGCGGCCTGCCGGCCGATCGACATGCCGCCGACGACCGTGGCCATCCGCAGCCGCAGTGCCTTTGCGTACGGCGCGAGCGCCTCGGTGACCTGTTGGGCCAGCTCTCGGGTAGGCACCAGGATCAGCGCCAGGGGCTGCTTCGGTTCCGCGCGCCGCCCAGCCGTCCGTACGAGCAGCGGTAGGCCGAAAGCGAGCGTCTTGCCCGATCCGGTGCGCCCGCGCCCCAGGACATCGCGTCCCGCAAGAGCGTTGGGCAGCGTGGCCGCTTGGATCGGGAAGGGCTCGCGCACATCGAGTTCGCTGAGCGTTCGCAGCACCTCGGCTGGTAGTTCCAGGCTGGCGAAGGAAGCGACCGGGGGCACCGTTGGCGCAGTGGCCATGAGCGGGGCGGGATCGCTGCGCGAGGTGCCGGGGAGGTCAGGGTGATTCATGAAGAGCCTTCCGCATGCGAACGTACCGAGGAAGGCCCGGTAGGAATGAGCAGTCGACGAACAAGAGGAACCGGACGGGCAGGATCGCCAACCGTCACGAGCACGCAAAAGCATGAGGCTAACACGAAGTGACAGCCCCGCGTCCCGAGATCGCGGCCCATGTCGGCAACCGGCGCTCCGAGCGGTCCGTCCAGGCGGTGCTGACCATTCTTGCGGTACCCCGTGCAAAACTTGCGCTCCAACCGGAGAACGCGTTCGGCCGCAAGCGCGTGGCTCGGTGAATAAGGCCCTCCCGTGTTCAGGGTGCAAGTCACTTCACAGTGCGCGCCCATGGCTCCAGCAGGACCGAATGACGGTTGCCGCTGGTCAGGGGCGGGGCGCAGACTGTGGGCCCTGGCACTGATCTTGGGCCGGCGCCACAGCCGGAGCGGAGGGTGAAGCCGGTGACCACGTCGATCACCGGGATCGAGCCCCATGGCGTCGAACGCATACCCGACGAGACCGGTCCGCCCAAGGTCTCGCTGCTGACCGCGATCACGTTCTTCCCGATCTCGGTGTGGTCCTCGGGTGACGCCCTCACCGGCGGGGCCCACCGGCTCGCCGGCGTACCGGAGTCAAAGGCTTCGTACGGCGCCGCCTACGCGGTGTTCGCGGTCCTCGTCCTCATCGTCTGCGTCTACGGCTTCCGCTTCATGCTGCTGGTCAACAAGGTTGCCGTGATCGCCGCGTCGGCGCGCTTCGTGCTGGGCGCCATCGCCTTCGGCCAAGCTCGCCCTGACCGCCCGAAGACCCGCAAGAGCAACGACTGGGGCGCCCCCTCACCCCGCATCCACGCCATCCTCACCCACCGCAAAAGCCAGCCCCATACGCCCAGCGGCCCGGGCACTCCCCCGGGCGGCGGATTCGTCTTCCACCGGGAAGACGGACGCCCCCTGCACCCGGAGTACGTCCTGAACCACTTCCACTACCTCGCCCGCCAGGCAGGCGTTCCGCGCACCAGCGTCCACGACCTGCGCCACCTAGGTGTGTTGTCCGGGGAGGTTGGTGACGCGGCATCACCCACCGCATCGCCCGCAAGGGCATCGAGACCTCGCAGCGATTGGGCCGCCACCGGTGGACCATCGAACGGACCATGTCCTGGCTCGCCGGGTGCCGCCGCCTTCACCGCCGCTACGAGCGCAAAGCCGAGCACTTCCTCGCCTTCACGAGCATCGGTTGCACCCTCATCAGCGTGAGCTGCTTGGGTTGCCCTCACTCGTGGGGTGAACGGCTCATTCGGCTGTGCGAAAGGTTGTTACGCTGCCGCGGTGACCCTGCCGACGGTCCAAGAGACGCGTGCACTGCACGAGAAGTACGCACCGACGCGTGAGGCTCTCGACCTCGTGTACACGCACTGCGAGATCATCTGCCGCATCGCAGAGCAACTCATGGCTCGCACTGCCCTCCAGCTTGATACTGCCCTTGTGCGTGCAGGCGCACTGCTCCACGACATCGGTGTCTACCGGCTCTACGACCATGCCGGACGTCTCGATCACAGCAACTACATCCGCCACGGAGTCCTCGGCCACGAGATCCTCCGCCAGGAGGGCTTCCCAGAGCGCCTCCGCCGCTTCTGCTCCTGCCACACAGGAGTCGGCCTCACCAGGCACGACATCCGTGAACAGCGGCTGGATCTCCCTGTGGCCGACTACTCGGCCGTGACCGTGGAAGAGCAACTGGTGATGTACGCGGACAAATTTCACAGCAAGACCACGCCCCCGAAATTTCTCACTGCCAGCTCCTACACCGCGTACCTGCAGAGATTTGGAAGCGCCAAAGTCCGCACATTCCACCGACTGCAGGTCCAGTTCGGCGAACCCGACCTCACGGCCATCAGAGATGAGTTCGGTCACCGCCAAGCATGAGGTCGAGTCGAACGATGCCCCGAACATGATCGCTCATACGGGGATTCCGAGGACGTGAACACGGCCTCCGTCTGATCCTGTGCTCCGACCATAGAGGCACTTGACCAGCAACGGGTCCTGGTCCACTCCTCCCTCCACGACCGGCTGGTCGAGGCGCTTGCCGAGAGCTTCCGCGCCGTACGGGTCGGACGGTGGAACCAGCCCTGAAGGGTGTCTTTATTGCCCTACTATGGCTGGCCTGGGGCTTTGCGACCGCCCGAGTAGGGGCATGATCAGTGATCGTGGGTCTGCGACTGCTCTACCTGATCTTCTGCCGACTACTGAGCTGCCTCCTCCTGGTGGGCCGCTCGACCGCCGCGAAGAACGCCGAGATTCGGAGGTGTAGATCTCCACGCGGTGACCGTCGGGGTCCGCGCCCTGGTGTTGCGGCTCGCTTCGCTCCCAGGCCCAGGCCATCCTCGCCGCAGACTTCTTCGAGACCAAGCCCCTGACAGGGGCCAGGCTGTACGTTTTCGCGGTGATCGAGCACGCCACCCGCCGCGTGCGAGTCCTCGGGGCGACGCACATCCCACCACCGACGGGGTCACCCAGCTCGCCCGGAACATGGCCATGGACCTCCAAAACACAGGCATCAGAGCAAATTTCCTGATCCGGGACCGAGAGATGCGCTATCCGGCACCCTTCGACATCGTCCTGCAAGCCGAGGGCATCAAGGTCATTCAGACCGGTGTCCAGATTCCGCGCATGAACGCGATCATGGAGCGTTGGGTCTGGTCCTGCCGAACCGAGCTCCTCGACCGCACCCTCATCTGGAACCAGACCCACCTCCTCCGCGCACTGCGTGAGTACGAGGCGTTCTACAACGAACACAGACCCCACCGCACTCTCGCAAGCGCCGCACCGCTCCACCCACTGCCCGAGCCTGTCACCACCCCCGACCAGCTCGCCGATCTCCATGTCCATCGGCATGATCGCCTCGGCGGCATCCTGCACGAGTACCGACATACTGCGTGACCAGTACGAACGTATTTCTTGGCACCTACAGCACACCATAGGAGGGGTCACTCGACGCCGTCAGGCCGCAGGAAATCGCTTGGCACACTATTATCCAGCCACATCCATCATCGAAACATGGACTGCCACCGCCCCGCACTTGTGGCCACGCCAAGGGGAACACCCAGCTCAGTGGCCTATGGAGCCTGAGGTGATCGCGTGGTGTGCCCATCGGCACATCGCACCATCCCAGGAGGCGATCACCATGCGCTCCGTCACCGACCGTGGACGTATCTACCGGCGCTGCGGATGCCGCGACGCACACCGCCACCAGCTCGGGACCCGCTGCCCACGACTGGCAACCGATTGTGAGCACGGAAGCTGGACCTTCGCCGTCGGCCTGCCCTCCCCCGACCACCGCCGTATCACCATCCGCCGCGGCGGCTTCCCCACCCAGGACACCGCCCAGGCCGCGCTGCAGCGGATCCTTGAGGGCGAGGCCGGCGGGTTCAACGGCGACCCGAACCAGACCGTCGCCCCTCTCTGCCTGGGTGGAGACGAAGGCGTACGTGCTCAAGCCGACCACGCTGGCCCGGTATCGCGACTACGTCACCGGCGACCTGATCCCCGCCCTGGGTGCGCTCAAGCTGGACGAGCTCGGCCGCCGCCACATCGCCGGATTCGTTCACACCCAGCTCGCCGCAGGCCGCGGCCAAGTGACCTTCACCGGTGCCTGGCCACGCTCTCCAGCGCCCTGGGCGACGCCGTCCGCCAGCACCGCCTCCCTCACAACCCCGCACGCCCGGCCGTCCTGCCCCTGAAGGGTGTCCTTATTGCCGCACGGTGGTTGACTTGGGGCTTTGCGATCGCCTGCGTGTGGACACGATCAATGATTGTGGGTCTGCGACTGCTCTACCTGATCTTCTGTCGACTACTGGGCTGCTTGCTCTTGCTGGGCCGATCGACCGCCGCGAACAATGCTGAGATCCTCGTGCTTCGTCATGAGGTCGCCGTGCTTCGCCGACAGGTCGAGCGACCGCGGTTTTCCTGGGCTGATCGCGCCGTGCTCTCCGCTCTCGCGCGGCACCTGCCATCCGCCTTGCGCCGCTATCGGCTGGTCACCCCGGGCACGCTGCTGATCTGGCACCGGCGTTTGATGCGCTGAAAATGGCGCCAGACGGCGGTCGGACCCGGTCGGCCACCGTTGCCGGAAGAGACGATCGCGCTCATCCAGCGCTTGGTGCGAGAGAACCCGACCTGGGGGTACATCAGGATTCAAGGTGAGCTGCGGCGGCTCGGCCACCGGGTCGCCGCCGCCACGATCCGGCGCGTCCTGCGCCGCTCCGGTCTACATTCGCCGAACGATGGATACGCACAGTCCGTACCGAGTGCACCGACCGACTCCTCATCACCGGCGAACGGCACCTGCGCGCGGTCCTCAACCAGTACGCGGAGCACTACAACGCGGGACGGGCCCACCGCAGCCTCGGCCTACGAGCACCCGACGACGACCCGAATATCATCCCCCTGCCCGCTGTCGCGGTCAGGCGCCGCCAGGCGCTCGGCGGACTGCTCAACGAGTACCACACCACGTCACCCCGGCTGCCTCACCGTCCACAGGAAACGCCCAGCTCAGCAGCCTGATCGGAATATTGACACCCTTCAGGCGCTGGAGGAGAGTTCCAAGGTCATCCCCCATTTGGCTCCCAGAAGGCTCCCGGCATGACTCAGGGGCCCATCTCCTCGAAGGAGATGGGCCCCTGGCCTGCGTAAACACCGTCGGGACGACAGGATTTGAACCTGCGACCCCTTGACCCCCAGTCAAGTGACCACTGTGCTATATGCCGACATTCGCGACTAAGTAGCCGCGAATTCCGTGTACCCACGGGGGTGCTGTTCAGGTGCGCGCGCATACCGTGTGGTCCCAAACTGGCCCCAGGCGAGTCAAGGCGTTTCGTGCATGCCTGCCCGTTTATAAACCGCTCCTCCGCAAGCAGTTCTTGACGACCCGCTCGACCAGGCGCGCACTTGGGCTGGCCATGCGACATCTTCATCCCGGTCGACCTCTGCTGGCTGAACCTCCAGGAAGGGTGATGGCGCGTACTCCGCAAGGCCACCCTGACCGGACAGTCCTTCTCCGGACCGCCCGAAATCGACCAGGCCACCGCTTGGCAAGTTTGTCCAGCTCAACTCCCATGACCGGCCCTGGGTATGGGCAGATCCACCCCGCCCGCAGGAAACCCTCTTCTGGCAGGTCAGTCGGTGGTCTCGGTCTTTTGCGCGGTGGCGTGCGGTTGGTGGGGCGCGGGATGGGTCAGCGGGATCTTCTGCGTGAGCTTGTCGCCTTCGACGTCGAGGTCGGGCAGCAGGCGGTCCAGCCGGGCGAGCAGCCACCAGGCTTTCTCCTGCGCGAGTGCCATGGTGGCGGGTATGAGGGTCATGCGGATGACGAAGGCGTCGATGAGGATGCCGGTGGCCGGGGCGAAGCCGGCCTGTTTGATCATGGGCTGGGGGTTGAAGATGAATCCGGCGAAGACGGAGACCATGATGGTGGCCGCCGCGACGACGACGGAACTGGCACGGGCGAATCCCGTGACGGTGGCGTTGAGCGGAGTGGCGCCGTGTACGCCGCCGCACCGACGTCGCCGGGATCTTCCCTGACCGGACCGCCGCGATTCGTCTGATCGGCGCCGTACTGGCCGAACAGAACGATGAATGGACCGAAGCCCGCCGCTACATGGGCCGCGAACTCCTCGCCAAGGCCCGCCTCCACCCGATCGAGTCACAAACCGACGAACCCGACCTACCCACCGAACTCACCGCATAGCCTCAACAACGGATCACCGAGTGGCCGTCGATACACCACTCCAGCGGACGTGACCTTTCCGAGGAGGACACCGAATGACCCGACCCGGGATCAGGCGCCTCACCGCGCTGCTGGCCTGCACCGCGGCCGCCACCGGCGCCGCTCTCGGCACCGGTGGGGCCGCGCAGGCGGCGACCTCGGCGAAGGTGGTCTGCCTCGTGACGGCTCGGACAACTTCAACCCGAGCGACCCGACCAATGTGTCGGTGGGGACGTATTTCGGCGTGAGCCGCCAGAACGGCAACGACAACATCACGGGCGGCACCGGGAACGACTACCTCTTCGGCGACAGCCCCGACAACGCCTCACACTCCGGCAACGACACCCTGGTCGGCGGCCCCGGCTACGACGCCGCCAACGGCGGTCCCGGGATCGGCATCGGTGAGCCGCCGCACCCGCTGGAGACGGTTGTCCAGGGTCCGCAGGGCACTTCATCCGGCGGTGTCCGACATCCCCGGCAATAGCAGGCGCGCCCTTCGGGCCAGGGTTGTTCCGGCGCCGCGCGGTCGGGTTCACTGGGGTCGGTGCGGGTGGACGCATCCGTATACCCGAGCGAGAGGACAACGGGGTGAGCCTCGAATTCAACCGGAGAAGCGAGACGCTGTCCGCGCTCTGCCGGCCGGTCCGTGCCGCTGCCGAGGGCGGCCGCGGGATGCCGGGGGAGCGAATCGTTGGCGCACGGCTATTCGAGAGTGCGTCGAACGGAATTCGCTGAGGGCCGAGTCATGAAATTCGACATTTCGCCGACCGGGATGCAAGAGACGGGCCGGAAGGCCACCAGGCAGGGCGACGACATCGACACGGACGTCCGGATGCTGCTCGACGCCCTCGACGAAGCGGGGCTGGCGAGCGACGCTCCCGTCGCCGGCGCCCTGACCAGGCTCTCGGGAGACGTCCAGCAGAAGACCGGCATCATGTCGTCCCGGGTGACGCGCACGGTGGACGGCGCCGCCGAGGCGACCGGCATATTCGACGACGGGGATCACGAAATGCGGGGGAACGCACATCTGGGGATCGACCGGGCGAACTCCACGGGAAACGGCTGGCTCGGGCCGGGTGGTCGGTGAATGACGGATGCGCTGGTCGCCCCGGAGGAAATTCCGACGCTGGACGACGTCCACTTCGATGATCTGGGGGCGGCGGTCAGTAAAATTCGCTATAACGCCTCCGGGCTGGAGCGCCGCGGCGGGGAAATCGATGTTTCGTGGGCCGAGGGCATTGCGCTGAACTACGGTGCGCCGCACGGTGCGTTCCTCGCCGAGAAGGCAGTGCCCGTGAAGCAGCAGGCGAGCAAGCTCGCCGAGGCCGCCCGGACCGCCGCCGATGCTCTGCAGGAGTACGCCCGCGCCGGCGCGCCGGTCAAGAAGTCGCTCCAGCAGCTGAAGCGAGACGCCGAGAGCCTCGTCGCCCAGGCCAAGCCGCTGGGAGAAGGCTGGCGGCACAAGCCGCACCTGGTCGAGGAGAACGACCGCATCGCCTCGGCCGTACGCGTCAAGACCGCCGCCCATGACGAGGCGCGCCAGACCGCGGTGGACAAGATCAACGCGACGAACGACGGCGCCGGCACGAATTGGGCCGAGCAGGGGCGCCAGTACCTGGGGTGGGGTGGTTTCGGGACGACTGGGCTCGGTGCCAGTGTGTCGTGGGCGAGCTACTACAGGCACGGCAAATTTGCCCCCAGAGCCGGCTATCTGCCGTGGCAGAACGGTAGTGGACGCTTTCTGCCGTGGAAGAACGAACCACTGTGGAAGAACACCTTCCGGCGTATGTGGAGCAGTAACTGGGAGGCCAAGTCCTATGCCGCCGCAAGCCGGAGCAAGTGGCTGACCGTCGGCAAGTGGGGCGGCCGGGCGAGCCTGGGGCTCACTGCCGTCACTTCAGGGCTGAGTCAGTGGGGCCAGGACTCCCAGGACCCCAACATGTCGACCGGGAAGCGTGTCGCCCGCACCGGGGCCAAAGCCACCGGGGCGACCCTCGGCGCGTGGGGTGGCGCGGAAGCCGGAGCTGCGGGCGGTGCCGCGGTGGGTGCCGCGTTCGGCGGAGTCGGCGCGCCGGTGGGCGCGGTGGTCGGCGGCCTCGTCGGTGCCGCGGCCGGTTCCGGGGTCGGCAGCAAGATCGCGGACGGGTTCAACAGCTTGATTGGAAAGTGATAGCGCGATGGCACGACAGCGAACCCCCTCGGTCTTCTCGCCCCGGTCACCCGTCGTCGTGATGGCTTTGATGTTCCTCGGTGGTTATCTGGAAGCCGAGTACGGCAAATCCTGGGGCATCAGCGGACTGCTCTTCACCATCACCGGTGGCGTGGGGATCACATATTTCGCCTGGTGCTGGGCAGGCCGGACACCGTCGGCTCGGGCCTGGGCAGCCATCAATCGCGGTCCCGCCCTCGCGCTCGTCGGTATCCCTGCCTTCGCATTCCCGTTTTTCGGAGTGGGGGCGGCTGCGGTCTTCGGACTCCCCATGGTGATCGCCCTCCCTTTCGGCCTGGTCAGCGTTTTCTGCCTCGTGCTGATTTTCATCGGCGTGAAGGACCCCCCGAAATGGTGGGGCCCCCGATGGTTCCGCAAGGGCGAGCACAAGAAAGACCGCAAGGGAAGGCAGCCGCAGGACGCTCTGGGGACCTTGGCGCAGTCCTGCACCGCGGTGAGTCCTGATGTGCTCAGCCAGGAAGAGGTCCGGCGGGAGTTCGGGCATGTGGCCGAGCCCGTGGTGCAGTGGAAGGGCGGGTGGGTGCGTGATCCGGACACCGACGAGCAGGATCACGCGTTGGCCCGCAAGGGAACCGTCGAGGGCACGCTGGCCTGGTACCCGCAGGGCCTCGGCTTTGCCGCCACCAAGCGCGAGGACTCGCTGCGCGGGAAGACGACCGTGATGACGGTTCCCGCGGGGGAGATCACCGGGGTCGAGGTGGTGCCCGCGCGGGCGGGCGCGGACGGCCGCCCGCGCCGGGGGTTCTGGATGCGGTCGCCCTTCCGCCGGCTGGTCGTGCGGACCGCGAGCGACGCGCACGTATTCGACGTGGCCAGGGGCAGGGCACCGCGGGTGGCCGCGTTCATCAAGGAGCAGGCGGGGCAGCTCACATGACCAGTACCGAACTGCGCCCCTACGAGGAGCGGGAGTTCCGTATCGCGCTGCCGGCGCACTGGGAGCAGGTCGAGTCACCGGGGCCGCCGGTCGCCCTGATCGCGGTGGAGCCGGGCGATGGCGCGGCGTTCCGTGCGAACGTCGTCGTCACGGCCGAGGACGTCGCGGACGCGCGCCAGTGGCAGCGGATCGTGGGCCAGACGCTGACGGACCACCTCCAGGACTACTTGCTGCTGGACGAGCAGCCCGCGGGCTCCGGTACGCGGCGGCTCTTCCACCATGTTCTCCCCGAGGCCGGGGCCATCACCGCGGAACAGTGGGCGTGGACGAGCGGGCGGCGCGGCTTCACCGTGACCGCCTCGGCCGCGACCTTCGACTACGACGCGAAGGCGGAGCTGTTCGCCTCGGTCGCGGGCCGCTTCCGGCTCCGGGAGGGGGCCGCGTGACCGGTAGGGCCGGTACGGCCGGCACGGCCACTGCGTACTTCGACCGTGACAGCGGGCGGCTGCGGCTGTCCCCGGAGCTGTTCGAGGCCTTTTACGACTGGGCGGAGGGCGAGCGGGCCGACGGCGCGGGGCTGCGGGCGCTGGTGGACGCCGGGGTGCTGTCCGACGGGCAGCCGCACCCGGCCGTCGCGCCGCTGGCGGAAGCCATCGCCGACCCCGTGTGCATGGTGTCCGTCCGTGGTGCCGCGGTGGACGGCAGCGGTGTGCACGGCGCCGGCTGGCTGGGCGCCGAGTCCGCGGCACTGCTCCTGGACGCCCCCGAGGTCCCGGACAGCCCGGAGCCTCCGGACACCTCGAAGGCGCAAGACGCCCCGGGCGGCCTGGTGGAATTGGCCTGCCTGGTGCCCGTTTCGGTGCCGGCCGCGGTGGCCCGGGTCGTCGGGCTCGGGCCGCGGCCGGTGCCCGGCGCGGTGCCGGTGCCGCTGCCCGCCGCCGAGGTCGACGGCCTGTTCGGTGCCGCACCCGAGGAGCTGTCCGGTGCCGCGCCACACGACGGTCCGCCGGCCGGGCTCCGGGTGCTGGCGGCGGTCGGCGCGTCCACCGCGGACGGCGCGCGGTGGTGGGAGGTGGCGACGCGGTGGCCCGATGTGTCGGGCAACACCTGCACGGGCACCCTGCGGGTCCTCGACACCGCCGACGGGCTGTGGGCCGTGACCGGGGCCGACGCCCGGACGGCCACCTTGACGCCGGTCTCGTCGACCGCGGCGTGGCGCCTGCTCCTGCGCAGCTTCCCCAGCTGAGTACTGCTTCCCAGCTGCCCGAGCCCGTACGCCGGAGCCTCTGCTCACCTCCACTCGGAGCCTCTGCTCACACCCGCTCGCCCCGTCCTGTGCGACGGGCTTAACCGTGCGGGGTTCCAGAACTCGGCCCGGCGCGATGACCTGCGGTAATGAGTGGAGTAACACTTGCTGGGAAGGACTCGGATTGTGCCGCTACGTCTACTCTATTTGATCTTCACCCGGCTGCTCGGCTGGTGCATGCTCCTCTGCCGTTCCTCCACCTCCAAGGACATCGAGCTGCTCGTTCTGCGGCACGAGGTAGCGGTGCTGCGCCGCACGAACCCCAAGCCGCGCTTTACCTGGGCCGACCGCGCGTACCTCGCCGCGCTGGTCCGACAGCTGCCGCGTCGACTGCGACGGCACCGTCTGGTCACACCCGACACGATTATGCGGTGGCACCGCCGACTGGTGACGAAGAAGTGGACGCACCCGAACCGAACCGGCCGCCCGCCAATCGACCAGGCGATCGCCACGCTCATCGAACAACTCGCCCGGGAGAACACCTCGTGGGGATACCAGCGCATCCAGGGCGAGCTGCTCAAGCTCGGCCACCGCGCATCCGAGTTCGACTTCCTCATACGCGACCGTGCCAGCCAGTTCAGTAGGTCGTTCGACATGGTCCTCGCCAGCGAGGGCATCAGAGTCGTAAAGATCCCTCCGCGGCGCCCCCAAGCGAATGCGTACGCAGAGAGATTCGTAGGCACCGTGCGCTCAGAGGCCACCGACCGGGGGATGATCCTCATCTTCGGCCAACGCCACCTACGCGCCGTACTCAACGACTACATCCAGCGCTACAACGGACGAAGACCCCACCGCGGACAACAACTCCACCCGCCACAGCCCGACCACCCCGTCGCCGATCCTTCCCACGAGCGGATCAAGCGCCGACAGCGTCTCGGCGGCCTCATCAACGAATACCAGCGAGCGGCGTAGAAACGCAGGTCATCACAGGTGGCCGTGTTGTGGAACCCCGCACGGCGGTGCCGGTGCTGGAGCGGCTGCTGCGCGAGCACGAAGCGGCGTTGGAGGGACGTTCGAAGATCGTCTCCCATGTGGCTCCCAGAAGGCAGCCAGCATGACTCAGGGGCCCGCCTCCGTGGTGGAGATGGGCCCCTGGCCTGCGTAAACACCGTCGGGACGACAGGATTTGAACCTGCGACCCCTTGACCCCCAGTCAAGTGCGAACGCCGAATTCCTCGGAATTACGGCGCTTTCCATAGGCGAAATACATGTAGTAACGCCTGAGTTGTGCGGGGTCGCGCACACCGTGTGGTCCCCAAATGGTCCCCACCACAGTGCCTCCAAAAGCCAGCTTCGCTTGCACTTCCATCATGCACCGCTTGGCAACATTCGACAAAAGCCCACCCGAGAGAGGAATGTGCGGGCGCGGCGCACCCCGGTCTGCCACATGGCCGTGGCGACGAGTAGCTGTGCGCCGCCTGAGGTGCAGCGACGAATATTCCAGCCAGATTGCGCGGTCGGCCCAGTCCAGGGGTGGCCTCGGGGCGCTACTCCGGGTGCGCCGGCGTCCACGGAACGCCGTCACCTGGCAACGGCCCCCATACGAGCGCGCCCCGGTGGATGCCGGGTGTGGCCTCGGCCATCAACGGGCCGGTGCCCTGGGTGAGGGCTTCAGCCACGGAGTCCAGGAAATCGCT
Organism: Streptomyces sp. NPDC001700; assembly: GCF_053596435.1. NCBI lineage: Bacteria > Bacillati > Actinomycetota > Actinomycetes > Kitasatosporales > Streptomycetaceae > Streptomyces > Streptomyces sp. NPDC001700. The sequence continues at coordinate 8,410 of NZ_JBSFGE010000033.1, read as the reverse complement.
GAGGCATCCGTACCCGGGGGTGGTGAGCGGTTCCGACGGCGGCTCACCGGCGTCCTGGCTGAAGGTGGCGAGGCGGCCTTCGGCGTCGATTGCCAGGCCGCCCCACGGAGAGAGGGAGTAGTCGGTGACGGCGAAAGGAACCCAGAAACCCCAGAACTGATCGGTGTTTCCTTCGCCACCCCGGACTTGCGCGATCTCCTCAAGCGGCAGCAGATGATGCTGGGCGAGAAACAAGCCCGGATCGTACTCGTCAGGGTCGCGGTCAAGGGCTGAGGCATCGACCGTTCCGTCGCACACCAACAGCAGCGTCACCAAGTCGGCGGGCAGACCCATGACCAACTCGTTCTCTGCGGATCGAACGTCTGCCACGGCAGCGCCCGGCCGTAAGGTGGCGTGCGAGGCAGGCGCGTGCACCGCCAGCCAGTCAGCGATGGCGGTCCAAGCGGGCAGAATGTCAGTCATCGTGTCCTCCATTGGCGTAGACGAGAGGGAAGCGGGGCACGCCTACCCGATGTCCACCGGGTAGGCGTGCCCCGCTTGCCGTACTACACAGGCCGGGCCATCAGCACCTTCACGGCGCAGCGGCCGGTCAGTTCATCTTGCACTTGATCTCGGCCTTGGACGGGTCGCAGTCCGCGAACCGGGCGTTGGCCGGGTCGACCCAGTACTCGTCGTAGTCCAGAAGCCGGAACTGCTTGGCGAAGCTTACGCCGAATGGCTGCATCGACTGGGTGTTGATGTAGTTCGACATCGACGAACGGCCGCACAGCGCGGGCCACTTGGGGTCGTCGTAGGTGGTGTCGTTGTACAGGTGCTCGCGGGTTCCGTCACCCTTCGCTACCACCGTCTGCACGCACTCCAGACCGGCGTAGTCAATGTTCTTGGCCGGGTTCAGGCCACCGTTGGCGGCGGGGAATCCGGGAGACTCATACGTCGCCGCGAACGGAAACTCGTCACACGAGATCGGGTCGGGCCTACCATTGGGGGTCGCAATCGTGGCGGTGTCATTGTGCTTGCGGAACGCGCGCCCACACACCGCCTTACGGTTCCCCGGCTTGCCGTTGTCCAGCTTGTTCTCCGGCTCCTGGCCAGGAGCGTTGCGCGCCTTGGACGGCAGATAGTGCAGCGGCGTCAACGGGGACTTGCCCAGCTTCTCCGCGTGCTTGTTCTGGATCAGCCAGATGTGAGCCGCCGCGCCCGGGAACGCCTCGGAATTGATGGTGTACCCCGGCTTGTACGACGAGAGCACACACCCTGGGGCCTTGCCGGAGATAATCTTGTCGCAGCGGGCCGCCGTCGGCAGCGAGACTATCTTGTCCTGATCGGCCGGATCAGGGATCCCTGGAACGGTGGTACCCCAGTCCATCCACCACCGCAGCGGAAGCTCCTTGGACAGGTCCTTGTCCTTGCTCCCGGAGGCGTTGTTGACGTTGCCGTTCCACTCGAAGTCGGCGACTCCGGTGATGATGTGCTGGTCCTGGTTACCGCTCCACCTGGACCGACCGCCGTAGAAGTCCCAGTCCTGGGCCTGCTTGTCGCAGCCGTCGGACTGGCACCACGACTGGACGTCCAGCAGGATCATCCCGTTCGCCCCGCCGGGGAACGGCAGCTTGGGAGCGGGAATCGACCAATCCTTCGGGTCGATCTGCATCCACGTCTTGATCTTGTTACCTTCCGGATCGGTCTTCACCATGTACAGCACGTCGAACATCTGCTCGTACACCTTCGGCGGCTGGGACACCCGGTCCGTATGCGTATAGGACACCTGCATCGGCAGACACGCCTCGGTCCGCGTCATCTGCGCCTTGATGTTCACCAGCGTCGGGTCGCACCACGCCCCCGTGATGATCGGGTCCGGGTATTCGGGCAATCGCAGCTGCTGCCGCGCCCTCGCTGCTTCCTCCGGGCTGCGCTTCATCTCCGCCAGCGGCGTCAATGTCACCGTTGAACTGCTCTTCGGACCGGTGCTGCGGTACACCTTCGGCTTGCCGTCCCTGACCGTGCCGTCACGCTGTATGGTCGCCCAATCCCACGCGGGCTGCGGCTCATCGTGATACCCCGGCGCGGTCGCGCCGATGTTCGGCGTGGGAAGGTTGATGTCGATCTTCTTGGCGCGACCCGTGTCGGTGCGCCTCGGCGAGGCGAACCCGTAGACGCGCGTCGCGCCCGTGTTGTCGGCCCGGTCCACTGACCGGACCTCCGCCTGAAGGTTGCCGTCCTGGGCAGGGGCGGCGTAGAACGATGCCTTGGCGGCGAAGCCGTTGTTGGTCGTCGGGGCGCGCTGCCACCCATCAGCACTGGTGTTACCGCTGTTCCCGTTGTCGTCGGTGTCGGCCGCCCCGATCCGGTACTCCACGTCGCGGGCGTCATCGACGCCGGTATCCACATCGAACCGGCCCTGCTCGCCCACGGCACCGCCCGGCAGGTTCTCGGGGTACGTTTCCGACGCGACGCTCTTCGGCACACCGGGGGCGGTGGTGTCCACAACGAACTCCCGCCACGGCGAGAAGTTCAGGTTGTAGTGGGTGCCGTCGTAGGCGTTCGTGCGGAACTTGTAGGTCTTGCCGTCGACCAGTTGCCCGGCTGGCACCTTCACGCTTGCCCACTCGCCGGGCTTGATGAACTCGGAGACGATCAGGCCCTCTCCGGCCGGGGTGGTGATGGGCTTGTTCGTCACCGCGTCATAGACCTGGAAGGTGCCGTTGACGGTGTCGCCGTCGGCATCCGAGAACTTGTCCCGCAGCGTGGGAGTGGTGGTGTTCACGGCCCATACACCGGCGTAGGACTTGAACGGCGTGCCGGCCTGCTGCGCGGTGCCATCTCCGGGGCGGTAGTTCCAGGTGACGGTCAGCTTCGGCGGGTTCGACGTGGCGTTCGCGGAGTTGACGCGCTTCCACGCCTTGATGTCGTCCGTGGTGGCACGCAGACCCATGTGGCCCTTGCCGTCCTGGGCAGAGGCCCAGCTCTGCACGAGCGTGGTGACGTCCGCGCTGATCCAGCCGTCCGGGGCGGCGGTGCAGGCAGCGTTGCCCTTGGTCTGGGTGGACGAATGGTACTGCTGCTGCCATGTCGGCTGCTTCGTCCACCGCGAGGCGGTGGAGGAGGCGGTGGTGTCCCAGATGGTCCACTCATACGCCTTGCAATCGTCGTTGCCGGAGTGGAAGTTCCACAGGCTGACGTCCGCTTTCGTGACGAGCGCGTCCTTGAACGCCGCGGTGTTCCAGGTGATGAACGACCTGGCGGTGCGTGGCGTGCCATCGCTGTTGGTCGTGCCGGGGTTGCCGAAGTCCAGCTCGACGTCGGTGGACAGATCCCCGGCCTCGCCCTGCTGGACGTAGGTATCGAAGACGTTCGTCAGGTTCGCCGTCGAGGGGTCGACGGTGACCGGATACCGGGTGGCCGGGTCGGCCAGCCACGCCCTGTCGGGGGTGACGACGAGATCGACGTCGCCGTTGCCCTTGTCGACCACCTTCATGTCCACCGGGTGCCGGTTCTCGTGCTTGCCCGACGTCTTGTCCACGGCCGCGTCCCACATCACCGGAGCGGGCATCACGGCCCGCTCGGCGCCCGTCTTCGCGTCGGTGAAGAGAACGGAGCCGTCCTTCCGCGCAGCGGCTTTCAGACCCTTGGCTTTCAGCGGCATCGTGTAGCTGTAGGTACCGGCGGGGCGCTGGTCCAGCTTCACGTACTGCTCGAAGCCGGTGCGGGTGGCCTCGACGATGACATCGGCGCCGGGCAGCGCATCCCTGTAGGTGGCGCGGGTGCCGTCCAGGTCGGGCTTGGGCAGGCCGCCCTTCCACTGCAAGGTGACCTGCTCGTTGCCCTCGCCGAGGGTGACCAGATCGCGGGCCGTGGCCTCCTCGGCGGCCTTCAACGACTTCGCGGGTATGCCGCCCCCGCCGCTGAGCTCCAGCCCGTTCGGGTGCGCTTTCGCCTTCACGCTGCCGTCCGCAGCCGTCGTCAACCGGGCATCCACGTCCACCCACCGGCCGTCTTGCTGCATGCGGGCCGGGCCGGCGGTGAGCTCGGAGGTGAGCGTGCCGTCGGCGTGCGCGTAGGTGACGGACGTCGCCGTGGTCTCGTCAGGGACGAGTGTCTTCTTCCCCGTCCTCTTCGCCTGGGTCAGCGCCCAGGGGATGCCGCCCTTGCTGTGCTTGGCCGCCCATGCGAAGTCGGCTTCTCGGACATCGGCCTCGCTCGGCTCCGGAGCATGGCCAGGTGCCTTGCCGGTCACCGACGGGGTGGCATCTGCCGCCGGGACGATCGCCACGGCCGCGCCGCTGGTGGTCAGCAGCACCGTGCCTAAAGCCATGGACAGTCTGCGTTTTGTTCTGGATAACCCAGACAACGTGAAATGGCCCCCTCTACCTACTCCAGGTCACGGAGCAGGCCGATAGATCGAATGTTCGAACTATTGCATCGGGAACTTTTGTACGGTGACTACCGATAGGCAAGGTCCGCGAATTGGGGCGATCCACGTGTAAGTCATAGATCAAATATGACTCTTGTGACGTTTACCCGAGGTTACGGCATATATCGGCCAAGATCTGGCCTGTTCACGGCAATTGCTGTACGTGCCAACGAAGCCGCAACTGAGCGGTGATCAGCGAGGTCGGCTTGCCGCGCCCGGGTGGCGTCTTCTGTCTCCGTACGGTCGATGGACCGGCCGAGTTCGCCAGCGATGACGCTGACGCTGCCGCCGGAGCGCTTGATGCTGCGGGCCACCTTCCGGCAGCGCGGGTGGACGGGCGCCTGGAACCACGTCCTCCTTGAAGCCCGGCGGCCCGCACGGCTGGTTCACCCAGATCGCCCCGATCGACGAGGTGAACGTACTGATGACGGGTTCCGGCGCGGATGAACTCCTCAGAGCAGCGCAGGCATCGCAGTGATCGTCAGCTGACTCGGGCGAACGGTCCTCGGAGGCCACGTGGGCGTTGCTAGGTGAGGTAACGAGCCACTTTGGTGGCGCCGTTGAGGAGATACTCCAGCGGCCCCCGCCGGAAGAATCGGGACCAGACGACGGCCAGCACCGTCACGGAGGCGATGAAGCCGAGCAGCACTCGCAGCGGGGAGCCGGGGAGTTCCTCGATGCCCAGCATCCGGATGCCCACGACGTGGAAGACGTACGCGGTCAACGACATCGTGCCGACCGCGATCACCGGGGCGACACACTTGCGGAAGCGCGGGAACCGGTCGGCGGCGGTGAGGCAACCGGCGAGAACGGTCAGGGCGACACCGGCGTTGGCCAGGATGGACAAGGTGGTCTCGCTGTGCGGCGAGGCCGCCCACAGCCACGCCGACGTGTCCCCCGTCGGATAGCCGGCGGCGTCGGACCACCAGGCCGACATGACCGACCCGGGCTCCCACGCGGAGTGTGCGAGCGCGGTTCGGACCCCCGGCACCAGGTGCAGGGCCAGCCAGGAGCCGCCGTAGCCGAGGGCGGCGAGCGCGCCGCCCGCGATGGCCAGCCGGATGCGTACCACCGTGGAGGCGAGGTCGAGGCGGGCCACCGCCATGCCCGCGATGACGAACGGGACCCAGGCCAGCGCCGGGTAGCTGCCCGTGAAGAACAGCTCGATGAAACCGCCGGTATCGCTGACCCGGGCGAGCGGGTCGTGGCGGGTGACGGTTTCGGCCCACGTGCCGCCGTCGATGGATTGCTGTATCAGATACAGCACCTGCGGCAGGACCAGTGCCGTGCCGGTGGCGATGACGGCCAGCGTGGCGGCGCGCAGCCGGTAGAGCGGCAGCACGAGGACGAAGTAGAGGCCGTAGAAGGCGAGGATCACCTCGACGGGGGTCTCGCTCATGGTGAGTGCGGTCCCCAGAGCCAGCAGGATCACGGCGCGGATGAGGACCTTGGCGACGGCCTGACGCCCCGCACGTCCGGTCTTTGGGGTACGGCGGCCCATGATGAGGATGATCGAGAAGCCCGCCAGGAAGGCGAACAGGGCGGAGGCGCGGCCGTGCGCCAGCTCCATGGCGAAGCCGGTGGCACCGCCGACGGACGGGTCGGGGCCGACATGAGCCGCGTACATCCCGAACACCGCCAGTCCGCGGGCGAGGTCCACGCCGATCAGACGGTGTACGGGCGCGGGGGCCGAGGCGGGGGGCGGTAAGAGGTCTACGGAGGCGGCAGTCGACTGTTCTGGGGAAGCGTTCTGGGTCATGAAGCCGAGGCTGGTCAGCGGGCGCTTCCGGCCATATCCGGCGAAGGTCGGGAGCGCCTCCGCCACCCGTCGTGACCACCCCCCGCCGAGTGGCTGGAGCCACCCCGCCGGCCATCGGGTTCCTCGCTGTTCGGCCCGGTGTGGCGCCGTGTGTCCGTAGTCTTGGCCCGGCAGTGGCTACGGTGGCGGGCAGTGGGACGGAGCGGGTGTGATCCGGGTACAGGTGGTGGACGACGAGGCCCTGATCCGGTCCGGTTTCCAGTTCATCCTCAACGCGGCGGGGGACATCGACGTGGTCGCCACGTCAGGCGGCGCGCAGGCCCTGGACACCGTGCTCCGGGTGCGCCCCGATGTCGTCCTGCTGGACATCCGGATGCCGGACGTCGACGGCCTCACCGTGCTGCGCGGGATCCGGGCGATGCCGGAGCCCCCGGTAGTGGCCATGCTGACCACCTTCGACTCCGACGAGTACATCCTGACCGCGCTCCGTGGCGGAGCGGCCGGGTTCATCCTCAAGGACACCGAACCCGAGCAACTGGCCCAGCTCGTACGGACACTCGCCGCGGGCGGGGTGGTGCTCTCCCCCAAGGCGTCCAGCGCCCTGCTCCACCCCCACCAGGACGCGGACACCGAGACGGACACCGATGACGCCGAGGTGCGGCGCGTGGAGTTGCTGACCGGCCGCGAGCGGGAGGTTCTCGTGCTGATCGCGGAGGGGCTGTCGAACTCCGGCATCGGCGCGCGCGTTCACCTCAGCCAGGGCACGGTGAAGGACTACGTCAGCGCGATCCTCGCCAAGTTGCGGGTGAGCAGCCGGGTGCAGGCGGCGCTGCTCGCCCAGCGGGCCGGGCTGCTGCGCGGCGGATCGTCCGGGACCGGGAGTGTCCGATGAGGCGGCGCCGGCTACCCGCTCCGCTGCTGGACGCGCTGCTCGTCGTGGTGGCGGCGGTCGACGTGTGGCTCACCTGCGACGATGAGTCCTGGCCGGTGACGGTGTGGTCGGCCGTGGCCTGTCTCGCGCTCGCCTTCCGGCGCCGATTCCCCCTGCCGGTGTTCGTGGCGACGTTGCCGTCCGCGGTGTTCCTGGCGGTCATGGTCGCCCCGCTGGCCGCCCTCTACACGCTCGCCGTACGGGTCCGCGACCGTCGCCTGCTGGTGGTGTACGCCACGCTGTCCGCCGCCGCCTCGGCCATGCCATGGCCGCTGTCCGACTACGCCTCGGACGGCCGGACATGGACGCTGGTCCACTTCGTCTACCTCCTCGCCACAGCCGCCGCCCCCGTCCTCCTGGGACAACTGGTGCAAGCCCGGCACGATCTGTCGCTGCGGCTCACGGAGGTCGAGGAGGCCCGTGAGCACGAGCGCCGGATGCACGCCCAGAACGTGCTCGCGCGCGAACGCGCCCAGCTCGCACGGGAGATGCACGACGTCGTATCCCACCAGGTCACCCTGATCGCCGTGCGGGCCGGGGCGCTTCAGGTGGGCACCACCGACCCCGACACCAAGGACGCCGCCCGCACCATCCGCGAACTCAGCGTGACCACCCTGGACGAGCTGCGCCACATGGTCACCCTGCTCCGCGCCTCCGGCATCCGGGCCGGCGAACTCACCCCGCAGCCGACCCTCGCCGACCTCCAGCGGCTGATCGGCACGAGCGGGATCGAAGCGCGGCTGGAGGGCGAACTCCCCGCCACGATCGCCGCACCGGTGCAGCGCGCCATCTACCGCACCGTCCAGGAAGCGCTCACCAACGTCCGCAAACACGCTCCCGGCGCAACCGCCACCGTACGGCTGTGGCACGACGACGGCGCACTGGGCGTGACCATCACCAACACCCCGCCGACCCGTCCCACCCTGCGCCTCCCCAGCGCACACCACGGACTGATCGGCCTGCGCGAACGGGCCGAGAACCTGCGCGGCAGCTTCACCGCCGGCCCGGCCGCCGACGGGGGCTACGACGTCCGGATGCGAGTGCCGGCCGAGACGGGAAGCGACGCCATCGGACGGTGACACCTGCTGGGCCCACGGTGTGGTCAGGCGCCCGTCGCCACCGCCACGCCCAGCAGGAGGAGTACGACGCCGGTGGCCACGCCCAGCCTCCGGTGCACGACCGGCCGGGAGACCAGGGCGCGCCCCCGGTTGACAAGCCAGGTGAACAGCAGATACCAGCAGGCGTTGACCAAGGCCCACACCCCACCGAGAGCCGTGCTGGACAGGAAGACGGGCCCCGTCGTCGTGAC
>NZ_JBSFGE010000032.1:0-100049 GCF_053596435.1 Streptomyces sp. NPDC001700 | reverse complement strand
GTGCGGGGTGCCCCGCACGGAGCCCGGAGACGGGCGGGACGAGCCCGGCAACGCGGCGTGCGATCGGGACGTCCTCGCGGACGCACCTCCCGCGCCGAGTCCGGGGACGGGCCTCGTCGGACGAGCCCGGCAACGCAGCAAGCGGGACACGGCCCAGCCGAAGCCAGGCCAGCACGCGACCGGGACACCCTCGCGAAGACACCTCCCGCACGGAGCCCAAGAACGGGCCGGACGAGTCCGGCAACGCAGCGGGGCACGGCCCAGCCGAAGCCGGGCCAGCACGCGACCAGGACGCCCCCACGAAGACACCTCCCGCACGGAGCCCAAGAACGGGCCGGACGAGTCCGGCAGCGCGGCGAGCGGAGCCGCCTCCCGACGCAGCGTGCGATCGAGTCGCCCTCCCGGCCCAAGTCCGGGACGGGTCGGACGGGTTCGGCAACGCAGCGGCCGGGTACACGGCCCAGCCGAAGCCGGGGCAGCGCGCGCCCGGGACGCCGTCGCGGGCGCACCTCCCGGGCCGAGTCCGGAGGCGGGCCGGACGAGTCCGGCAACGCGGCTAGCGGGGTCACGTACCAGCGGTGGTCGGGGCGGCCCCGCATCGAGTCCGGCGACGCAGCCGGGGCGGGGGCGCCTTCCGGGGCGCCGGGCAGCGGGTCCGGCGGGGGCGGAAGGCGGCCCCTGGAGCCCACGGGGGCGTCAGCGGGGCGTCAGACGGTCGGGTGCCAGGTGTGGAACCAGCCCTCGGGCAGGTGGGCCAGGGCCTGGTCCAGGGAGCGGCCCGGCAGGAACGGGCGGCCGTGTTCGCGGATGACCGCGTTCAGCTCGTCCAGCCGCCCGCGGGCCTGCTCGATGCCCCGGGCACGCTCGGCCGGGTCGTGGGTGGAGACGGCGTCGCGCCAGATGGACCGGCCCGCCAGGTAGCCGCACGCCCCGGCCTGGGCGGAGATCCGTACCTGGGTGCGGAAGTCCTCGTAGCCGACGCCCGCCGAAAGGATCACCCACGGGACGCGCACCGAGGAGTCCAGCTCCTTGCACGCCGTGGCGGCCGCCGCGCGGCCCTGCTCGGTGTCTACGTAGCCGGGGAACTCGACCTTGAGCATGTCGACCCCGAGCCGGTCGGCGTCCACGGCCGACTGGATGATGCCCGCGACCCGGCGCTCCTTCCACTCCGCCGACGACGGGTCCTCGCCGGGCAGCGGGTACCAGATGGGCTCGACGACCAGCGGCAGGCTCAGCTCCGCGCACTCGGCCACCAGGTCGCGTACCACCTGACGCTGGTGTTCTGCGGTGGCCGGGTCGCCGTCCGGGCGGTACCACCACAGCAGCTTGGCCACATCGGTCCCGGCCAGCTTGATCTGCCGGGTGGACCAGCCGTCGCGGTGCCGGGTGCGGCGCGGGCCCTCGGGGATGCGGTAGTCCTCGTCCTCGATGCTGGCCATCAGGCCGACGTCGCGCGGCAGGGCGCCGCTCGCGGTGAGGTGGCCGACGCCGTAGTGGGCGTCGAGGAGTACGGCGGTCACGCTGGGCGCGACCGCGCGGATGACGGCGTCCTTCGCCCGGACCACGTCCGCGAAGCCCACCGTGGAGGGGTCCGGGGCGAGCAGTTCGGCGAAGTCCGAGAGATGGTCGAGGGCGCAGATCAGGAAGAAGCCGTCCTCGCTGGTCACACGGGTCAGTCCGCGCAGCTTGCCCGGGTCGGTGGTCAGGTCAGGCGTGGTCATCGGGGTCCTTTCGGGTACGGGTCGGGGCACAGCCGGAGTGGAGCGAGCGGGCGAGCAGCAGCCCGCCCACGAACGTGTCACCGAGGCCGATGGTGGCGGCGGGGCGGCTGAGGTGAGGGGCGGGGACGCAGTCCGCGCGCAGCCCCTCCCCCACCGGCCCGTCGGCCGGGCGGTCCTCGGTGTAGTCGGCCGCCGGTGGCGGCGCCAGGTCGGCGGCTGGGGCGCCGCGCGCGGCCCGCGCGGCGGCGAGCAGGCTGCCCGTCATCAGCGCGGTCCGCTGTTCGGTGGGGTCGCCTCGGTGGACGGCGAGCACCCAGCCGTCCGCGTGGACGCACACCCGGTCCAGGCGGTACGCGGTGGCGAAGTGTGCCGCCACGGTGGCGGGTGAGGTGCGGGCCGAGGGACCGGCGAGCGCGGCGAGTTCGGACAGGCTCATGCCGACGGAGTCGGCCAGCGGGGCGTACTCCTCGCATCCCGCGCGCAGGGCGCGGACGCTGGTGAACTCGGCGAGTTCGAGGTGGAGCAGCGGCAGTCCGCCGTCCCGCCACGTGCGTACGACCTCGGTGAGCCAGGCCCGGTCGGCGGGCCCGGTGCCGTCCTCGGGCAGCCCGTTCATGCCGGACAGCAGCCCGGCCTCGGCGGTGCGGGCCAGTTCGCCGGAGCGGGCGGCGAACCACTCGTCGCGCTCGATCCCGTCGTCCACGAAGCGCAGGATGATCCGGGACGAGCGGGGCAGCCCGCCGGGCAGTCCGGGGGCGGGGGTGCCCTCGGCGAACTCCAGGACGCTGTGCGGCTGTTTCACCCTGCCCGGCAGGGGCGCCTCCGCGCCGGTCAGCCGCCCGGCCGGGGCGGTGCCCTCGGCCGTGCACAGCGTCACGTCGGGGTGGAGCACCGCGAGCTGCTCGGCGCTGCGGTCGGCCAGCGGGACGACGCTGGGCGCGCCGAGCACGGCGAGCGCCCAGGAGGCCTGCGGTCCGGTGCCGCCGAGCTGCACCCGGTCGGGCGGGCCGAGCAGGGCGCCCACCCAGTCGGTGCCGCCGGGCCACGGCAGGGCGATCTCGCCGCCCCGGCCGTCGCGGATGCGGCCGATGACCTCGGCGGCGACCTCACCGGCGGGTCCGGGCGCGGTGGCCTGGGCGGCGAGGGCGGCGATCCGGTCCGGATCCATCCGGCGGACGTGGTCGACGCAGGCGCTGAACCCGGCCAGCACGGGTGCGGCCTGCCGGGCCCGGGCGCGGACCCGGTCGGCCAGCGCGCGGTACCGCTCGGCCCACAGCTCGTCGCGGGCGACGACGCGCGGGATGGAGAGGCCGGTGCGGGCGGTCACTCCTTCACCGCCCCGGAGGTGATGCCCGCGACGATGCGGCGCTGGAAGGCCATGACGATCAGCACCAGCGGCAGGGTGACCACGACGGACGCGGCGGCCATGTCGCCCCAGGGGACGAAGTACTGGGACTGGAAGCCCGCGATGCCGACCGGCACGGTCTGGTGCTCGGGCGAGGAGGTGAAGGCCAGCGCGAGCATGAACTCGTTCCAGTTGGTGATGAAGCCGAGCATTCCGGCGGCCGCGATCCCGGGCAGCGCGAGCGGCAGGATCACGCTGCGCAGGGTGCGCAGCAGCCCGGCGCCGTCGATGGCCGCGGCCTCGTCCAGCTGGGTGGGCAGGGACCGGAAGTGCGCGTACAGGACGAAGATCATCAGCGGCAGGGCGAGCCCCACGTACGAACCGGAGAGACCCGTGTACGTGTCGAGCAGCCCGAGCGCGTTGAGCACCAGGTAGAGCGGGACGACGATCGAGATCTGCGGGAACATCGACAGCCCGAGGACCACGGCCAGCACCACGCCCTTGCCGGGCACCGGCAGCCGGGCGAGCGCGTAGGTGGCCAGGGCCGCCAGCAGCAGCCCGATGGCGGTCGCGGTCACCGTGACGATGACGCTGTTGAGCAGGTACTTGCCGAACTCGTAGTCGGTGAAGACGGCCCGGTAGTGCTCCAGCGTGCCCGGGACGGGCAGCCAGTGCGGGGTGACCGAGGACAGGTCGCGGTCCCGCTGGAACGAGGTGCTGAGCTGCCACAGGAACGGCGCCAGCGACCAGACGACCACGGCGGTGACGGCCAGCCGGAACAGCATCCGGCGGGTGAGCGCCCGGCGGCGGGCCCGGAGGGCGGCGGGCGCGGCGGGGACGGGCGCGGGGATGGCGGTCATGGCTCAGCCCTCCAGGGCGCGGTAGCGCCGGCTCAGGTAGTAGGCGAAGCCCGCGGCGATGAGCACTTCGGTGAGGAAGGCGGCGGTGGCGATCATCGAGCCGTAGCCCAGTTCGAGGCCGGAGAAGAGGGTTTTGTAGCCGAAGGTGGACAGCGTCTCGGTGGAGTCGGCCGGTCCGCCACCGGTGAGGACGTACGGCAGGTCGAAGACCCGGAAGGCGTCGAGGATCCGGATGAGGGCGGCGATCAGCAGGGCGGGCGCGATCACCGGCAGGGTGACGGAGCGGAAGGTGCACCAGGGCGAGGCGCCGTCGATCTTCGCGGACTCGCCCAGTTCCTTCGGCACGGTCTGCAGCGCGGCGAGCACCAGCAGCGCCATGAACGGGGTGGTCTTCCACACGTCGGCGAGCCCGATGGTGGCCAGGGCGGTGTGCGGATCGCCGAGGAAGTTGACGTAGCCGTCGGTCAGATGGAGGCGGGTCAGCAGGTAGTTGGCGACACCGGACTGCCCGTCGAAGATCCAGCCGAACATCCGCGAGGTGACGACGGTGGGGATGGCCCACGGGATGAGGACGGCGGCGCGGGCCCAGCCACGGCCCCGGAAGGACTGGTGCAGTACGAGGGCGAAGCCGATGCCGAGCGCGGTCTCGACCAGAGTGGTGCCGAAGGCGAAGGCCACCGTGCGCCACCAGGCGTTCCAGAACAGATCGTCCCCGAGCAGCCGGGACAGGTTGGCGGTGCCGGTGAAGCGCGATCCGCTGGAGAACCCGGCGTCGTGCAGGGACAGCCACAGGGTGCGCAGCACCGGGTAGAGGGAGACGGCGAGGACGGCGGCGAGCGCGGGCGCCAGCAGGACGATGCCCACCAGGCGCGGGCCCGGGGACGAGGACTCACGTGGCGAGAAGCGGCGGCGCGGGCCTCCGGGGTCCTCGGGGCCGGGCGTGAGCCGCGGCTGCTCCAGGGAGGGGGCGCGGTGCTTGCCGCGCAGCGGGGTCTGTCCGGGCGTTCGGTGGAAGAAGGCGAGGTGGCCCATCAGACGATCGCCTCCAGGTCGCGCCGGGCGGAGCGGAGGGTGCCGCGCACATCGCCGTAGACCAGGGCGCGGGAGACCGCGGACTGGAGGGCGAGGCTGACCCGGGAGTAGTGCGGGGTGACCGGGCGGGGCACCCCGTTGCCGAACGCCTCCTTCAGCTTGACCATCGCGGGCTGGCCCGTGGCGAGCTTCTTCTCGTCGTAGACCGAGACGCGGGAGGGGGCGTTGCCGAAGTCGAGGGCGAAGGCGAGCTGTGCCTCGGTGCCGGCGAGCCAGTGCAGGAAGTCCATGGCACCTTCCTTGTTGCGGGATCCCGCCGCGACGCCGAGCTGGTAGCCGCCGAGGCAGGAGGAGGACGTGCCACCGGGGAAGCGGGGCAGCGGGGCGACGTCGACCTTGCCGACGACCTTGGACTGGTCCGGGTTCTGGGAGACGCCGTAGACATAGCTCCAGTGCCGCATCATCCCGACCCGGCCCGCCGTGAACGGGCGGCGGCTGGGCTCCTCGTCCCACGAGAACACCTCGGAGGGGCTGACCTTGTAGCGGTGGACGAGGTCGCGCATGAACTGGACGGCCTCGACGCACGCGGGGCTGTCCACGCGGACCGCTCCCGAGGGGTCGATGACGTGTCCCCCGTTGGAGGCGATGAACTCGACCAGGTCGCACAGCAGGATCTCGGCCTGCTTGGCCTGCCACAGATAGCCCATGGGCACCCGGCCGCGCTGCATCTCGGCCGCGATGTCGGCCAGTTCGTGCCATTCGGTCGGGGGCTTGCGGCCGAGCGCGCGCATCAGGTCGGTGCGGTAGTAGAGGCCGCCCGCGTCCACGTACCAGGGCAGCGCGACGAGTCGGCCCTGGTACGTGCACGCGTCGACCACACCGGGGAAGAAGGAGCGGCGCAGGGCCGCGGAGACGTCCCGGTCCAGGGGGTGCACCCAGCCCGCGTCGGCCAGTTCGGCGATCCACACCACGTCCTGCGCGAAGACGTCGACCGTGCCGTCCTTGCGGGCCAGCAGCTGGGTGAGCTGCTGATGGCATTCCGTGCTGGAGCTGGGCGGCGGCAGGTTGCGGACGGTCACCCGGTAGCGGCTCTGGGCGGTGTTGTAGCGGTCGGCGAACGACTGCATTCCGGCCGCGCCTCCGGTGAACGCCGCGCAGGCGAAGGTGAGTTCGGTGCGCCGTCCGCCACCGCCGCCCACCCGCCGGGCCGCCTCACCGCCGCCGCACGCGGTGACCAGGGGCGTGGCGGCGAGCGCGCCGAGGGCTGCGGCGCCGGTGGAGAGCGCCCGGCGGCGGGTCCACGGTGGCTCGGGGCGGGTGGGTGGTGGGTGCGGCTCCACGGCGACTCCATTGACGCGACACAAAGCTGTGCAAGAAAGGGGTACGCAGAAAGACGTACAAAGAAGCGCTGGTTTATGCGGCTCTTTGCTGCAAGCTACGGCGGCGGCCCCCACCGGTCAAGGGTCGTGCTGCAGCTTCTTGCGGTAAGGTGCGAGAATCTGCGGTGTTGCGCAGCATCACGAAGGGCACCACCGATGAAGGGGGACCACACGATGACGTCAGCAGAGGGCACCCGGGCGGCGAATCTGCCCGCGCGCCGCCGGGCCGACCTCACCGCCTTCATCCAGCAGCGCGGCCAGGCCACCATCGGGGAGCTGGCGAAGGAATTCGCCGTCTCGGTGGACACCGTACGGCGCGATCTGGACCATCTCGCGGCGCGCGGCCTGGTGGCGCGCACCCACGGCGGTGCGGTGCCGGGCGGCGAACTGGCCACGGCGGACAGCCCGGTGGCGGACCGGATGAACGAGCGCCGGGAGGCCAAGGACGCCATCGGGACCGCCGCCGCCCGGCTGGTGCGGGACAACGAGACCCTGCTCGTCAACGGCGGCACCACGGTGCTCTCGGCGGTGGCCGCGCTCGGCGGCCACCGGGGGCTGACGATCGTCACCAACAATCTGCGGGTTCCGGGGATGGTCCCGGCGCAGGCCCTGCGCGATCTGTTCGTCCTCGGCGGCGCGTGCCGGACCACCGCGCTGGTCACCATCGGCCCGATCCGCTTCCCCGACACCGCCGGGGTGAGCGCGGACACCGCCCTCATCGCGGTGGGCGGGGTCAGCGCGTCCGGGCTGTCGGTGTCCAACATCCCGGAGGCCCAGATGATCCAGGAGATGATGGACTCCGCGTCCCGGGTCGTGGTGCTGGCGGACACCGCCAAGTTCGAGCGCCGGGCGCTGGCCCGGATCTGCCCGCTCAGCCGCGTCGACGTGCTGGTCAGCGAGCAGCCGCCGAGCGGTGAGCTGGCCCTCGCCCTGGAGCGGGCCGAGGTCACCCTCGCCGGGCCGTACCTCCCCGAGGACGACGGCTGACCCCGCCGGGCGCGTGGCTCCGGCGGGGTGCGCGCGGGTATGGCGTGTCTTACGTGAGCCGGTCCTTGGCCTTGTAGTACGCCCCGGCGAAGGGCAGAAACCACGCCGTCCCGTTGTAGAAGGGCACCGGGATCTTCGGGAAGCCGATGCCGCGCAGCGGATTGGCCTCCGGGTGGCCGTCCATCACCTCGGCCATGGCGCGGCCCATGTACGTGGCCATCTGGACGCCGTGGCCGCAGTAGCCCATGGAGTAGTACACGCCCCCGGCCTGGCCCGCGTGCGGGATGCGGTCGTACGAGAAACCGACGCTCCCGCCCCACACATAGTCGATGCGCACGTTGCTCAACTGCGGGAATATCTCGGCCATCTCCCGCTTCAATACCGCCCCGCTGCGGCGGTCCGAGGCCGGGTCGGAGGGGGCGAAGCGGGCCCGGCCGCCGAAGGCGAGGCGGTGGTCGGGGGTGAGCCGGATGTAGTGGCCGATGTTCTTGGAGTCGACCACCAGACGGGCCTTCGGGATGACCTCCCGGGCCAGCTCCTCGCCCAGCGGTTCGGTGACGATGACGAAGCTGCCAACCGACACCAGCCGCTTGCGGAACCACGGCAGCGAGCGGTCGGTGTACGCGTCGGTGGCGGCCATCACCTGCTTGGCGCGCACGGTACCGTGCACCGTCTCCACCAGGAAGGACCCGTCCGGGGCGCGGGTCACGGCGGTGGCGGCGTTGCGCTCGTGGAGGCGCGCCCCGGCCCGTTCGGCGGCGTCCGCGAGGCCGTGCACGTACTTGCCGACGTGCAGTCCCGCGCTGAGCGGGTCCAGCAGCGCGCCGTGGTAGTAGTCCGAGCCGAGTTCGGCGCGCAGCTCGCGCGGGCTCAGCAGCACCGTGTCATGGCCGAAGTTCTCGGCCAGATCTCGCTGCTGGGCCTTCTTCGCTTCGAAGTGTTCGGGCTTGTACGCCACCCCGAGGCGGCCGCACCGGGTGAAGTCGCAGTCGATGCCCTCCTTCTCCGTCAGCTCCTCGACGACGTCGACCGCCTCGCGGAAGGCGTCGTACAGCTCGCGGGCGCGCGGCTGGCCGTAGCGCTTGCGCGCCTCGCCGGTGGAGATGGTGATGCCCTGGGTGCACATGCTGCCGTTGCGCCCCGAGGCACCGGAGCCGATCTTGTCCTTCTCCACGAGCAGGACCTCGGCGCCCTTGCGGGCGGTGTGCAGGGCGGTGGACAGACCGGTGAGACCGCCGCCGATCACCACCACGTCCACCGCGTCCGGCAGTTCCTTGCCCGAGCGGTCCGGGAACGGCGGGGCGGTGTCGAGCCAGTACGGGATCTGCTTCATGCGGTGCTCCTAGCAGCCGAGCAGGGCGGGGAGGCCGGACAGGTCGGACAGCTCGTCGTAGGGCTGGTAGGCGGTGCTGCCCCGGCGGCCGAACCGGTTGATCCACACCCGCCGGGCAAGCCCCAGGTCCCGGGTGGGGATCAGGTCGTACTCCCAGCCCTGGGCGGTGTGGATGACCTGCGACGGGTCGACGCCGATGGTCTTGTACGCGTACTCGAAGGTCTGCCGGGACGGCTTGTACGCCCCGGCCTGCTGGGCCGTGATCACATGGTCGAACTCCACGCCGACGCGCTTGACGTTCTGGGCGATCAGATCGTCGTTGGTGTTGGAGATGATGGCGATCTCATAGCGGGACTTCAGGGCCCGCAGCGCCTCCGGCACCTCGGGGAAGGGCCCGAACCCGGCCACCGCCTCCACCAGGGCGTCGCCGTCGGAGGTGCGGAACTCCAGCCCGTGCAGCCGCATCGCCTTCTCCAGGCTGGAGTGCAGCACCTCGTCGTACGGGCGGTACGCCTCTAGGACTGCCTGGAAGCGCATCACCCGGAAGTTGTCGAGGAACTTGTCCACGTCGAGCCCGTCCAGATCGAGCCGGTCCCGCAGCGTCTTCAGCGTCGCCGGGACGAGTTCGAAATCGACGAGGGTGCCATAGGCATCGAAGGTCACTACCTGGCGCATGTTCTCCACCTCACTGGTTGTCACTCATTGGTTGTCATGGGGGTCAGACCACCCGCTCGCCGGGGGCCACGATGGTGTCGAGGGCGGCCAGATCGGCCGCGTCCGGTATCCATTCGGCGGCCGCCGCGTTGGCGGTGGCCTGGTCCGGGGTCATCGCTCCGCAGATCACGGAGCCCACCCCGGGGAGTGCGGCGAGCCCGCCGACCGCCACCCGCAGCAGCGGCTGGCCGCGCTCGGCGCCGTAGGCCGTCAGCGCCTCGACCCGGTCGAGGGCCGCGTCGGTCAGCCACCCTTCCCGCCAGGACAGCCTGCTGCCCGGCGGCGGCGGTTCGCCACGCCGGTACTTGCCGCTGAGCAGGCCGTTGGCCAGCGGATAGTACGGCAGCAGCGCGGTGCCCAGCCGGGTGGCGGCGGGGGTGAGCGTGGTTTCGGGGGTGCGGTCCAGCAGGTGGTAGCGGACCTGGGTGGAGACGAACCCGGCCACGAGCCGCTCGCCCGCCATATTGGAACAGCCGTAGTGGCGCACCACGCCCTCGGCCACCAGCTCCTCCAGCGCGGCGGCGGTCTCGGCGACCGGGGTGACACCGTCCGGCTCGTGGTACTGGTACAGGTCGATGTAGTCGGTGCCGAGCCGACGCAGCGACCTCTCCACGGCGTGCCGGATGTACGGACGCGAGCCGCGCGGGCCGAAGCGGTCGTACTCCGGCCCCATGGCCATGCCGAACTTGGTGGCCAGCACCACGCGCTCGCGACGACCCTTGAGGGCCGCGCCGAGCAGCCGTTCGCTGTCGCCCGCCTGGCCGCCGCCCCCGCCGTATCCGCCGTAGGTGTCGGCGGTGTCGAAGAGGGTGATGCCCGCCTCCAGCGCGGCGTCGACCACGGCCCGGGTGGCGTCCTCGTCCAGCCGTGAGCCGAAGTTGTTGCCGCCGAGGCCCACCACCGAGACGCGTGGCCCGGTGTCGCCGAGCTGCCGGTAGCGCATCACCGCTCCCCCGCCCCGAAGCCGATGCACACGTTCTTCAGCTGGGTGTAGCTGTCCAGGGCGGCCAGGCCCTTCTCGCGTCCCCAGCCGCTGTGTTTGTAGCCGCCGAAGGGCAGCTCCACTCCGGTGCCCACGCCCACCGCGTTGACGTTGACCTGCCCGGCCCGGATGCCGTCGGCGAGGCTCAGCGCGGTGTTCATGTCGCGGGTCCAAACGTACGAGGACAGGCCGTACGGGGTGTCGTTGGCGAGGGCGAGCGCGTCCGCCGCGTCGTCGAATTCGATGACCGTGATGACCGGGCCGAAGATCTCCTCCTGGGCGGTGCGGGTGTCGTTGGTGAGCCCGGTGAGCACGGTGGGCTCGATGAAGTACCCGTCGGCGAGCGCCGGATCGGCCGGGCGGCCGCCACCGGTACGGACCACGGCGCCCTCCTCGCGGGCCAGCCGCAGATAGCCCTCGACCCGGTCGCGCTGCCGGGCCGAGACCAGCGGGCCCAGGTCCGGATCGGCCGGTCCAGGGCCCAGCCGCAGCGCTTCGGCGTGGGCGACGAGCCGGGCGGTGAACTCCTCGGCGAATCCGTCGCCGCGCTGCAGCAGCAGCCGGGTACCGGCCGAACAGGTCTGCCCGGCGTTGCCGAACACCGAACCCGCCACCGCGCCCAGCGCCAGGTCCACGTCCGCGTCGGCGAACACCACGCTCGGGGACTTGCCGCCCAGCTCGACCACCGAGGGCACCACATTGGCGGCCGCGCTGCGGGCCACCGAGATCCCGGTGGCCACCGAGCCGGTGAAGGTGATCTGGTCGATTCCGGGGTGTCCGGCGAGGGCCGCGCCCGTCTCGCCGTCCCCCGGCACCACGTTGAGCACCCCGGGCGGCAGCCCGCACTCCAGGGCGATGCGGCCGATCTCCAGCGGTGTCAGGGGCGCCTCCGGGGACGGCTTGAGGACGACCGTGCAGCCCGCCGCGAGGGCGGGGGCGCTGCCCCGGGCGGTGTTCTGGAGCGGGTAGTTGAACGGGATGATCTGCCCGGAGACCCCGATCGGCTCCCGCACGGTGTAGTCGAGGAGCCCAGGGCCGAGCGGCACGGTCGTACCACCCAGCTTGTCGGCGACGCCCGCGTAGAACTCGAAGTAGCGGGCGGCGGCCTCCACATCGGCCCGCGCCTGGCTCAGCGGCTTGCCCACGTCCAGCGATTCCAGCCGGGCCAGTGCGGTGGCCCGGAGGCGGATCTCGGAGGCGATACGGAACAGCAGCCTGCCCCGGTCGGCGGGGCGCAGCCGCGCCCAGTCGGCGGCTTCCAGTGCGCTGCGGGCGGCCGCCACCGCCCGGTCCACATCGGCCGGACCCGCCTTCGCCACCTGGGCGATCGGGGTGCCGTGGGCGGGGTCGAGGACGGTGAAGGTGGCGCCGTCCGTGGCGGGGACGGGCTTGCCGTCGATGAGCAGTTCGGTGACGGACTCACCGGTGATGGGCTCATCGGTGATGGGCTCATCGGTGGCGAAGCGCGTCCCGGGCTCCGCCGTCATGGCCGGATCTCCCCCTCGACACCGCCGAAGATGACCACCTCGTCGCCGGGGCGCACGGTACGGAGCCGGCGCACCCACAGCACGATGCCGTCCCTGGGGGCGCGCACCTCCTCCAGCACGGCGCCGTAGTGGTCGATGACGGTGCCGATCAGATCGCCCTCCTTGCACTGCTCGCCGGGCGCCGCGTGGCCGAGGAAGAAGCCGCCGTCGGCCGAGCGGGCGAACGTGCCGCTCACCGCCGTGTAGCTGGTGCGCCGTTCGGACTCGCCCTCGATCATGCCCAGTTGGCGCATGATGTTGCGGACCGAGCCGAGGTGGAGGTCCACGGTCTCCTCGCGGTACGTGCCGCCGCCCGCCTCGATGGTGATGGCGGGCTTGCCCGCCTGGAGGGTGGACAGCCGGGCCGTACCGCCCCAGGAGCCGCCCTTCCAGATCAGCTCGTGTCCGGCGGCGAGACCGATGGGGGTGGCCAGTTCCTCGTAGCCGCCCTGGACGATGGTCAGCGGGGCGATCTCCCCGAAGGTGCCGCCGGTGTGCAGGTCCACCAGGGCATCGATGGCGGGGATGACCTGGTCGACGAAGGTGGCGGCGAGCCGCAGCGAGTACGAGCCGTCCGCGTCGCCGGGGAAGATGCGGTTGAGGTTGGCGTGGTCGAGGCCGCTGGTGCGGGCTCCGGCTTCGAAGGCCGGGGTGTTCACGCAGGGGATGCCGACGAGGGTGCCGCGCAGGGTGGTGGGGTCGGTGGTGGCGACGGCGCGGCGGACGGCCTCCATGCCCTCGTACTCGTCGCCGTGCACACCGCCGTCCACGCACAGCACCGGGCCGGGGGCGGTGCCGTTGACGATGAGCAGCGGGATGCCGAGCTGGACGCCGTAGGAGTGGGCGCCGACCGGGACCAGGCCCTGGGCGCGCTCGCCGGGGGCGCAGGTCACGGGGCCGATGGTGTAGGAGGCGACGTCGGTGACTGTCATGGGTGAGAACCTCGTGTGTGTGAGTGCGGGTCAGGCGGTGGGGAGGTGGGTGGCGGCCTCGCCGAGGGTGGCGCCGATGATGTCGACGATCCGGTCCAGCAGCGCGCGGTCGCTGATGAGCGGCGGCGCTATCTGCACCAGCGGGGCGGCGCGGTCGTAGACGCGGGCGAGCAGTCCGGCCTCGCGCAGCCGCCGTGGGATGAGGTCGCGTACGAGTGCGGCGCGCAGGGGTTCGCCGAAGGCGCCGTGTTCGCCGTCCCCGGCGAGTTCGACGGCGTAGAAGTAGCCCTCGCCGCGCACGTCGGCGACGATCGGCAGCGTGCTCAGCTCGGCCAGCCGTTTGGCCAGGTGGTCCTGGCCGTCGCGGACGCCCGCCAGGATGCCGTCGCGTTCGATGATGTCGATGCTGCGCAGGGCGATGGCCGCGCACAGCGGGTGGCCGCCGAAGGTGTAGCCGTGGTTGAGGACTTCGCCGGGGCGGTTGAGGACGTCGGCGACCCGGGTGCTGATCATGGTGGCGCCCATCGGGGCGTAGCCCGCGGTCAGCCCCTTGGCGAGGGTGATGAGGTCGGGGCGGGCGCCGTAGCGGTCGCCGCCGAACCATTCGCCGAGCCGTCCGAAGGCGGTGATGACCTCGTCGGCGGCGAGCAGGAAGCCGTACCGGTCGGCGAGGCGTCTGAGCCCCTGCCAGTACCCGGCGGGCGGCGGGATGCAGCCACCGCGGTTCTGCACGGGCTCGGCGATGAGCATGGCGATGGTCTCCGGGCCCTCGTCCAGGATCGCGGCTTCCGCGTCGGCGAGGAGGAGTTCGGTGAAGGCGGCGTCGTCGAGCGGTTCGGGCAGCCTGGCGCGGTTGGTGTCGGCGATGAACCGGGTGGTGACGGCCGAGGGCCCGTACGGCTGGGTGAGGCCGGGGTCGTCGGTGAAGGACAGCGCGCCGAGGGTGAGCCCGTGGTAGGCGCCGTGGCGGGCGATGGCCTTGGTGCGGCCCGGTTCGCCGCGCAGCGCGTGGTATTTGCGGGCGACCTTCCAGGCGGTCTCGACGGCCTCGGAGCCGCCGCCGCTGAAGAAGGTGTGGGTGATGCCGTCGGGGGCCAGCTCGGCGAGCCGGTCGGCGAGGGCGAGCGCGGTGGGGTGCGCGGAGCTGGACCACAGCGGGCTGTAGCACAGCTCGCCGAGCTGGTGGCGGGCCGCGTCGGCGAACTCGGCGGCGTAGCCGTAGCCGAGCTGGGCGCAGTACAGGCCGGACAGTCCGTCGATGTAGCGGCGGCCGTCGGCGTCGTGGACGTACGGGCCCTCGCCCCGGGTGACGACGAACAGGTCGCGGCCCGGGGCGCCGATGGATCCGTTGGCGGTCATGTTGAGCAGCAGATGCCGCTCGGCGGTGCGGTGGCCGGTGGTGGGAAGGGCTTCGGTGCTGGTCATACGGCGTCGCCTCCGGGGGCGAGTCCGGCGGCGTTCTCCACCGACAGCAGGGAGTGCTGGCGTCCCGAGCCGATCCAGCGCACCAGGCCCACCAGGACGAGCGCGAGCACCGCGAAGGCGATGAGCACGGCACTGACCGCGGTCACGCTCGGGTCGACGTCGTAGGAGAGGGCGTTGAACACCTGCACGGGCAGGGTCACGGTGTTCGCGGAGGACAGGAACTGGGAGATGAAGAACTCGTCGAAGCTGGTGATGAAGGAGAAGATGGCGGCCGCGACGATGCCGGGCGCGGCCATCGGGAAGGTGATGCGGCGGGCCACGGTGAGACGGCCCGCGCCCATGCTGGCGGCGGCGTCCTCCAGCCGTTCGTCGATGCCGCGCAGAGTGGCCACCAGGATCATCACCGCGATGGGCGACGCGAGGACGGTGTGGCCGAGGGCGATGGCGATGGGGCTGCCGAGCATCGCGGCGGGTTCGAAGAGCAGGAACAGCCCGAGCGCGGTGACGACCTGCGGGATCAGCAGCGGGCCGAGGACGAGGGCGTACACCGCGGAGCGCAGCGGCAGTTCGCTGCGGGTGAGCGCGGTGGCCGCGGTGATGCCGAGGATCACCGAGAACACGGTGGTGATGGCGGCCACCAGCACGCTGAGCGACAGCGCGGCGGGCCATTTGCTTCCGTCGGCGAACAGCGACCGGTACCAGCCGAGGGTCCAGGTGCTGGGCGGGAACGAGCCGAAGGCGTCGCCGCCGAAGGAGGTCACGACGATGACGATGATCGGCATGGCCAGGAAGAGCAGGATGAGGGTGGCGGCGGCGGTGAGCGCGATCCGCCCCGTCCAGGTGCCGCGCAGTCCGGTCATGACGTACTCCTCTTCTTCGCGTTCATGACGTACTCCTCTTCTTCGCGCCCGCGCCGATGGACCGGGCGGTCTTGAGCAGCAGCAGTCCGGCGAAGGTGATGAGCAGCAGGACGACGCCCTGGGCGGCCGCCCCGTTCCACTGGTCCTGCTTCATCACCTGGTCGTTGATGAGGGAGGCCACCATGGTCTGCTTGGTGCCGCCCATCAGGGCGGGGGTGATGTAGTAGCCGAGGCACAGGATGAAGCTGAGCAGTCCGGCGCTGGCCAGGCCGGGGGCGACGAGCGGCAGATAGATACGGACGAAGATGCGCACGCGTCCGGCGCCCATGCTGGCCGCGGCGGCGAGCAGCCGCCGGTCGACGCCGCGCATCACCCCGTACAGCAGCAGGACGGTGTACGGGAGCATCACGGCGGTGGTGCCGATGACGACGCCGGTCTCGTTGTAGAGCATCCGGAACGGGGCGCCGGGGATCTTGAGGCCGGTGAGGGACTCGTTGGCCAGGCCCTGGTCGCCGAGCAGGATGATCCAGCCGTAGGTGCGCACCAGGGCGCTGATGAAGTGCGGTACGACGACGATCAGCATGACGAGCCCGGCCCAGATCGGCCGCAGCCGGGAGAGCGCGTTGGCCAGGACGAAGCCGACGGCGAGGCTCAGCAAGGACGTTTCCGCGGAGATCCGCAGAGTGGTGAAGAGGACCGAGAGATTGGCGCCGCTCAGCGCCTGCGCGTACCAGTGCAGGGTGAGCGATCCGTCGGTGCTCTTCAGGCTGAGCAGCAGGGTGCCGAGGATGGGGAAGACGAAGAGGACGAGCAGGTAGAGGACGATCGGCGAGGCGTTGAGCAGGCCGATCCGGGCCCTGCGGGTGCCCACCAGCCGGTGGCGCAGCCCGCGCGGGCGGCTCGGCTTGGGGGCGCTGTGGGGGCGTACGGGCGTGGCGGGGCGCACCAGGGATCCGGCCATGGCTCAGCCGTCCCGCTCTGCCGGGAAGACGTTGATGTCCTCGGCGTCGGCGGTGAGTCCGACCCGCTCGCCGGTGACGGGGGCGCGCCCGGCGGGCACTTCGAGACGGAGCGGCGGAGTGTCCTCGGCGATCCGTACATCGCTGCGGACGAGGGTGCCCACATAGGTGACGGTTTCCACGGTGCCGGTACAGAACCCCTGCTCGGGGGCGCAGACGCGGAGCCGGCCGGGCTGGACGGCGGCCTGCACCGGCTGGCCGGGGCGGAGGGGATGGGGGCGCGCGGTGAGCAGTCCGCCGTGGTCGAGGCGGACCAGGGTGACGTTGTCGTCGCCCTTCATCACCCGGCCGGGGAGGAAGTTGGCGGCGCCGAGGAAGTCGGCGACGAACGGGGTCCGGGGCCGCTCGAAGAGTTCGCGCGGGGTGTCGAACTGGTCGATGCCGCCGTCCCGCATCACCGCGATGCGGTCGGAGAGGACCAGCGCCTCTTCCTGATCGTGCGTCACATAGATGACGGTGAGGCCGAGTTCGCGCTGAATGGCCTTGATCTCGATCTGGAGCTGGTCGCGGAGTTTCTTGTCGAGCGCGCCGAGCGGTTCGTCCATGAGGATCACCGGCGGGCGGTAGATCAGCGCCCGGCACAGGGCGACGCGCTGCTGCTGTCCGCCGGACAGCTCGCGCGGGCGGCGTCCGGCGAAACCGGCCATGCCCGCCATCTCCAGGGCCTCGTGCACCCGCCGCCGGATCTCGGACTTGGCCACGCCGCGCAGTTGCAGCGGGAAGGCGAGGTTCTCGAAGACGGTCATGTGCGGGAAGAGCAGGTACTGCTGGAAGACGAAGCCGAAGCCGCGCTTCTGCGGGGCGAGCCGGGTGACGTCGCGGCCGCCGACGGTGACGGTGCCGGAGTCGGGTTCGACGAATCCGGCGACCATCATCAGGGTGGTGGTCTTGCCGGAGCCGGAGGGGCCGAGGAAGGTGACGAACTCCCCCGCCGCTATCTCCATCGAGGCGGAGTCCACGGCCACGGCGCTGCCGTAGGTCTTGTGGAGCCCCACGATGGACAGGGCCTTGCCGGTGGGCGATGTCTGCGGGGACGCGGTGGTCATGGCGGGTTCGGGGTCGGCGATGTGGAGGTCAGGCACGGGACCACTCCAACCAGCGCTTGGCGATGGTGTCTTCGTTCTTGATCCACCAGGCGACGTCCAGGTCGAAGCCGGATTCCAGGTGGGCGGGCGAGCTGGGCAGATTGGCCTTGATGTCGTCGGAGAGCTGGTCGTAGGCGGACGGGACGACCGGGCCCATCGGATAGATCTTGGCGAACGCGGCCTGGACGTCGGGCCGCAGGGAGAAGTCGATGAGCTGGTAGGCGGCGTCGGTCTTGTCGGTGCCCTTCGGGATGCCCCAGCCGTTGGACTGCCTGCGGGCGCCGTTCCACTGGTACGCCATCGGGCTGCCGCCCTTGATCAGCGCGTCCAGCCGCCCCTGCCAGACGCTGGTCATCACGACTTCCTTGCGGCCGAGCAGCACTCCGGGGAGCGCGCCGGTGTCCCAGTACTTCTTGACCGAGCCCTTGATCCGGTCCATGGACTTGAACGCGCGGTCCACGTCGAGCGGGTAGAGCTTGTCCATGGACACGCCGTCGGCGAGCAGGGCGAATTCCAGCTCGGGCAGGTCGGCGTCCTGGGTCTGCAGGGAGCGGCTGCCGGGGAACTTCTTCGTGTCCCAGAAGTCCGCCCAGGACTCGGGCTCGCGGTCGCCGAAGGTGTCGGTGCGGTAGGCCATGACGCTGGCCCAGTAGTTCTTGCCGACCGCGTAGTCGGTGACGAGCTTGCTCGCGATCCGGGCCTTCTTGAAGTTCTTCAGCCGGTCGTGGTCGAGCTTCTGCAGGGCGCCCTTCGCGCCGAGCTTCATGAAGTCGGCCATCGAGTCGTCGATGACGTCGAACTGCGGCCTGCCCTGCTTGATCTGGGCGAGCATCTGGGCGTACTGGATGTTGACGACCCGGATGGAGATGCCGGTCTCCTTGGTGAAGGCGTCGTACAGCGCCTTCTGGTTGGCGTCCCCGTAGGTGCCACCGCTGTTGCGGACGGTCAGGGTCTTCTTGCCGCCGCCGCTGTCGGCGCGGCTGGTGCCGGTGCCGCAGGCGGCCAGCGACGGCAGGGCGGCGACGGCGGCGAGGCCACCGGCCCCGCGCAGCAGCGCTCTGCGGCCGATCAGGGGATCTCTCATCACTGCACCTCCGGGTTGTGCGGGTCGGGCGGGTCGAGCGGGGTGGCGGTATACGGGGTCGCGAGGGCGGCGAGTTCGGCGCCGGTGGCGACGGTGAGGCCGTGCATCCCGTAGAAGAGGCGGCCGGTGGCGGGCGCGGTGACCTTGTGTTCCCGGCCGTCGGCGGGGTCGACGAGGCGGCCGAGGATCTGGCCTTCGGCCACGTCCCCGCCCCGGCCGGTCTCCGGGTACCACAGGCCGGTGGCCGGGGAGGTCACGGACGCGGCCCACACCCACTCCCGGGTGGCGGGCGATGTGGTGTCATCCGGCAGCGGGTCGAGGGTGCCGAGGTGGCGCAGCAGCCGGAAGAGGCCGTCGAGCAGGGTGCGTACGGTGTCGGGGTCGCGGTCCCCGAGCTGGCCGGTCTCGATGAGGATGGCCGGTATGCCCCGGCGGGCGGCGGCGGCGTGACTGTTGCCGCCGGTGGCGTCGGTGCCGAGGATGACGTCCGGGTAGCCGACGGCGCGGGCCATGCCACGGGCGGCGGCGTCCAGCGCGGCATCGCCGGTGAGGCGGTAGCCGACGAAGTCGGTCAGGGTCTCGTCGATGCCACCGCTGTGCAGGTCGGCGTAGGCGTCCGCGCCGGGCAGCAGCTGGGTGAAGAGCCAGTCGGCCAGCCGCTCGGTGGGCCCGCCGTCCGGGTCGCCGGGGAAGACCCGGTTGATGTTGACGCCATCCAGCGGGGATACGCCCAGGCGGCCCTGGTAGACGGCCGGAGGGTTGGCGACCGGACAGAGGACGACCTGTCCGCACACCTCCTCGGGGGTCAGCAGGGCGGCCAGCCGCGTGGCGGCGTCGACACCGGCGAACTCGCCGCCGTGCACTCCGCCGGTGAGCACGACGCGGGGGCCGGGGCGGACACCGTTGACGAGCGTGACCGGGAGGTCGACGGTGACCGGGCCGAGGTCCACGGGGAGGGTGCCCCGGGTCTTGCGGCCGGTGTCGGCGGTCAGCGGACCGACGGTCAATGTCATCTCGTACCTTCCGTGAGGGGTGCCCGAGGGCTCAGGCCGTGGCGCGGTCGCGCGTGGACAGGAAGTCGATGGGCTGGAGCGTGTCGCCGTCCAGCGCGAGGTCGGCCGCGATGTCGCCCATGGCGGGCGAGAGCTTGAAGCCGTGCCCGGAGAATCCGGCCAGCAGCACGATGTCCTCGCAGCCGGGCAGCGGGCCGACCAGCGGGCGGCTGCTCTCGGTGTAGCCCTCCATGAAGACCGAGAGCCGCACCGGGTCGGGGTGCAGATCCGGCATGAAGCGGCGGGTCAGCTCGGTGAAGACGGCCAGTTCCTCCGGTGCCACGGTGCGGTCCAGCCGCTCCGGGTCGGCCACCGCGCGGTGCAGGGCACGGGAGAGGCCGAGCTTGACCGAGATGCCGTCGGGTGAGGGCAGTCCGTAGCAGTGGGTGGGCGCGGTGCGGATGAAGGCGGGCGCCTCGGCGCCGTGCCAGTCATGGGCGGTGGGCAGGAACCAGGCGTTGACCAGCCGCCGGATGTCCACCTCCCACTCCAGGTCGGGCAGCAGTTCGTTGACCCAGGGGCCGACGGTGACCACGGCGGCGTCGTACGTCTCGGTGCCCTGGTCCGTACGGACGGCCACGCCACCGCCCGCGGGGGCCACCTCCCGCACCGGTGTGTAGCGGTGCAGCCGGGCGCCCAGCCGCTCGGCGCGGGCGGCCGCGGTGTGCACGCTCAGCTCGGGCCGCAGAAATCCGGCGTTGCGGTCCAGTACGGCGGCGTCGCCGTCCTCGACACGGAACTGGGGGAAACGTTTCGCCAGCGCGTCCGCGTCCAGCACCTCGTGGTCGAGGCCGTGTTCGGCGATGGACTCCAGAACGGTGCTCATCTGGTGGTGCTCGGTGGGGCCCATGAGCAGACATCCGGTGAGCCGCCGCAGCTCGCGGCCGGTCTCCCGCTGGAGCTCGTTCCACAGCGCGTCGGCGTGGCGCAGCAGCGGTACGTAGCGGGAGTCCTCGAAGTGGGCGCTGCGGAAGATCCGGGTCTCGCCGCCCGCCGCGCTCCGGTCGTGGCCGGGTGCGTACCGGTCGTAGCCGGTCACCTCCGCACCCCGGGAGGCCAGCCGCCACATGGCCTGGCTGCCCATGGTCCCGGTGCCGATCACCGCTACGCGCTTCCTCGTTGCCACGGATGCCTCCTGGGGTGGAGTGGCGAGGTTTCCCAGACGGCCTGTTCCACAATGTGGCATGCCGTGCTAGATTGCAGCATCAATGTCGCAGCGCTCCAGGGACCGGTCAAGGGACCGTGCAACGAAAACTCCAGAAGTTAATGGCGGAAACCAGATGGAAATGAAGAGCGTGATCCGCAGCCTTCGCATCCTCGAAGCGGTCGCCCAGCACCAGCCGGTGACCGTCGGCGAGCTGACGAAGATCTTCGGATTGCCCAAGTCGACCGTGCAGCGCACCCTCGTGACGCTCAACGAGGCGGGCTGGCTGCGCGCCAGCCGGGGCGACACCACGCGCTGGGAGGTCGGCGCCCGGGTGCTCGCGGTCCGCCCGGCGGCACACCAGGGGTCGAGCCTGTTCGCGGCGGCGCGCGAGCCGATGTGCCGACTTCGCGACGCGGTCAACGAGACCATCCACCTGTCCGTGCCGGACGGGCTGCGCTGCATGGTCATGGTCGACCGGGTCGACTGCACCCAGGCGGTGCGCACCTATCACCAGGTCGGCGACACCTCGCCGATGCACGCCACGGCCACCGGCCACGCGGTCCTCGCCCTCCTCCCCGCCGACGAGGTCGACGAGGTCATCACGGACGGCCTGGACCGCTACGGCGACGCCACCATCACCGATCCGCAGGAGCTGCGCGCGGAGCTGGAGCGGGTCCGGCGGGACGGCTACGCCGTCAATCGCAACCAGTACCTGCCCGACGTCTGCGCCATCGCCGCGCCGATCCTCGCGGGGAGCGGAACCCCGGTGGCCACCGTCGCCATCTCCATGCCCGACTCCCGCTACGACCCGCACGCGGTGGACCGGTGGGGGCGGCTGGTGGCCGACACGGCGGCGGAGATCAGCGCCCGTCGTTTCGAATGATGTCACTGATGTCTGTGATGTCAGCAGATATCCGGGCCATGCTCGGCGAGCGAATACCTCTTTGTCAATAAGTCGCTTTCGCGAGGGAGACATCGGACCTGTCGAGCGGAATTGCCGCAAGCATGCCCTCGAATTCGCCTCCATCCGTTGACCTCATCCGATGTTTCTCCTAGGTTGCGGTCGACCCTGAACACTGGAGGCGGTAGATGAGATCCACGCTCAGGCGCATTTCCGTGACCGCCGTGGCGGCGCTGGCCGTCCTGACCGGGGCGCTGCCGGGCACCTCGGCGGCCGAGGAACGGCAGGGGCGTACGTACTACGTCGCCACCTCGGGCTCCGACCGGGACAGCGGCAACCGGAGCCACCCTCTGCGCACCATCGGCCGCTGCACCGAGCTGGTCCGGCCCGGGGACACCTGCCTGATCCACCGGGGGACCTACCGCGAGCGGGTCGCCCCGCCCTCGGGCCGCGCGGGCGCCCCGATCACCCTCGCGGCGTACGGGGACGGGCCGGTCACCGTCGACGGAACGCGGACCGTGACCGGCTGGAAGGACGCGGGCGGCGGTCTGGTGGCCGCCGATGTGAGCCTGCCGCTGGCCCGCGACGAGAACGCGCTGTTCCTCGACGGCGGCCGCGCCATGGAGGGCCGCTGGCCCAACTCCGGCCCCGATCCGCTCAATCCGTCCTGGGCGGTCGCCGAGCGCAGCTCCACCGATCAGCACATCGACGACCCCGATCTGCCGACCGGTGACCTCACCGGCGCCACCGTCCATCTGTGGGCCGGGTCCAACCCGTGGAGCCAGCAGACCGGCACCGTGACCGCCACCGCGAAGGGTGCCCTCGATTTCAAGGGCGGCAATTACCGCTGCACCCCGCTGTGCATGGGCGACCAGACCTACCGCAACTATTACCTGGTGGGCGCGAAAGCCACTCTCGACCAGCCCGGCGAGTGGTATTACGACACGGGCGAGAAGCGGCTCTTCCTGGTCCCGCCGAAGGGCGGCATGGCGGGCCACACGGTGACCGCGAAATACGAGAAGTGGGGCCTCGACCTTTCCAACAGTTCCCATGTCACCGTCCGCGGGCTCGGCGTGTGGGGCACCTCGCTGCGCACCGGGGAGAAGAGCACCGGTGTGCTGGTGGAGGGGCTGCGGGCCCGCTATCTCTCCGAGTTCTCCACGCTGCCCATGCCACGCGACGACGAGCTGGCCATCCCGCCGGGCGAGGGCCACATCGTCGCCTCCCGGGTGCTCGACTCCGGCGTCCAGATCCTCGGCACCGGCAACACCCTGCGGGACAGCGACATCGGCTTCTCCGCGGGGACCGGTGTGCTGCTGCGCGGCAGTGGCAACACCATCACCAACAACTACATCCACGACGTGGGCTGGATGGGCAGCTACACCCCCGGCATCGAGATCAACGGCAGCGGGCAGACCGTCACCCACAACACCGTCCGGCGCACCGGCCGGGCGAGCATCGACACCGCCTGGCAGCTCAACGGTGTGCCCTTCAAGGACAACCGCATCGCCTACAACGACCTGTCCGAGGCGATGCGCACCTCCCGCGACGGCAGCCCCTTCTACGTCTGCTGCAACCTGGACGCGACGGGGACGAGCGTCGACCACAACACCGTCCATGACGCGGACGGCCAGGTCGGCTACTACATCGACAACTCCTCCAGCCAGTTCCTGCTGCACCACAACGTGGCGTACAACACCGGCACCCGCGGCACGTTCTTCAACGGCCACAGCGGGGTCAGCCTCGGCAACCGCGACCACAACTCGACGTACGGGGCGGGCGTTTCCACCGCCGTGCGGCTGAGCGGCGCGACGGACGCCACCGGTACGTACGTCAGCAACGACGTGGCGCTCGCCCCGATGGAGATCTCCGGTCCTGGCGATCCGGCCCCCGTGGTGCGCAACAACCTGCTGCCGCCGGCCGACCCCCGGTACACCGACGCCCGCAACGGCGAGCTGTGGCCCCGGGCCGGATCCCCGGCCATCGACGCGGGCGAGACGGTCGACGGGGTGACCACCGGGGTACGCGGCGCCGGGCCCGACCAGGGCGCGTACGAGTACGGGGCGCCGATCTGGTCGGCCGGGTGCGATCTGGCCGGGTGTGAGTCGCGGGTGCGCAACGACGGGTGGAAGGCCACCTTCTCCGGGGGCGGCTCCGGGGGCGGTGACGCCTCGGCCGCCGTCGACGGTGTGCAGACCACCCAGTGGAAGGCGGGCGCCGCCCAGGCCGCCGGGCAGGCGCTGACCCTCGACCTGGGCGCGGCGAAGTCCTTCTCCCGGCTGGCGGTCGACGCCGGTCTGGACGCCACGGGCCACCCCTACGGCTTCACGGTGTCCGTCAGCCGCGACGGCAAGGACTGGGGCGCCCCCGTCGCCCGCGTCGCGGGCCGCTCCTTCACCCAGGACGCGGTTTTCGAGCAGCGCACGGCGCGGTACGTACGGATCGAGCTGACCGCGGCCGGTGATGTGCCGTGGGCGGTGAACGAGATCCGGCTGTACGCGGACGGGCCGGACGCGGCCAGCACGCTGCAGGCCGAGCGGGCTGAGGTGCTGCGCGGCGGCGAGCGCGGCGACGCGGCGACGGGTGTGCTGGGCTCCGGTGGCCTGGTCGGCTTCCGTCAGGTCGCGTTCGGGGCGGACGCGGCGGAGCGACTGACGGTGCGGATGGCGTCGGCGGGCTGCGGCAAGCCCTGTGCGCTGCGACTGCGGCTGGACGGTCCCGAGGGCCGGGTGGTGGCGACGCTGCCGGTGCGGGACACGGGTGGCGCGGACCAGTGGCAGGAGAAGTCGGTGCGGCTCGCGCGCGGGGTGACGGGCACCCATGACGTGTACCTCGTCGCGACGGGCGCGCGGAAGGTGGCCTCGGTCGACTGGCTGACGCTGCGCGGCTGACCCATCCGATGAGCGCGGCTGGAGCGCCCCGGTCCGTCAAGGGCGGCCGAGGCGGTCCAGCCCCTCGTTCACGTCAGGGCACAGCTCCCGGGCCGTGTCCAGGAAGGCCGCGAGGACCGGGGAGCGGTCCTGGGCGCGGAAGGACATCACCAGATCGGGCAGTTCCACGCGCGGACTCACCTCGCACACCCAGGTGCCAGGACGCGGCGCCGCCCGCAGACACGCCGGGCCGAGGCCTACCCCGACGCCGCACGAGGCCAGCCCGATGATGGTGTGCACATCGCGGGCGTCGGTGACCCCGCCGCCCGGCGCGGCCGCCCCGGTTCCGTCGCCCAGCAGCGCGTCGAGCCACCCGGCGACCACCGGTTCCTCGTCCTCGGGCGCCACGATCAGATGCTGCCCCCTGAGCTGTTCGACGGTCACCCTAGGCTGCCCCGCGAAGGGGTGAGCGGCCCCGACGACCGCGACCAGCTGGTCCCGGCCGACCGTGAGCGACACCAGCTCCTCGGCCCCGGCGCCCCGGGGCGCGCCACGCCCGATGCTGATGTCCAGCTCACCGCCGAGCAGGGCCGTCGCGGACTGGCAGGTCGACATCTCGTGCAGTCCCAAGCGCACCTCGGGGCGCTCCCGGATGAACCGGCCGAGCAGGGACGGCAGCAGCTCCAGCAGCGCCGAGCCGATGAAGCCGAGCCGCAGCCTGCCGGTCTCGCCCCGGGCGGCCCGGCCCGCGTCGGACACGGCGCCCGACATCTCGGCCAGCGCCCGGCGCGCCCTGGCCAGGAACGCCTCCCCCGCGGCCGTCGGGAACACGCCGCGCGCCGTACGGTCGAAGAGCCGGGCGCCCAACTCCCGTTCCAGTGCGGCGATTTGCTGGGACAGCGGGGGCTGGGCGATGCCGAGGGAAGCGGCCGCCCGACCGAAGTGCCGGTGATCGGCCAGAGCCAGGGCGTACCGCAGGTGTCGTGCTTCCACACGGGCGATGATATCGAGGAGCTATCGGCGGGCCGGTCGTGAGATATGGCGGTGGATGACGCCCGGGCACCGGGGTGGACTGTCGCCATGAGCGATCGGCCACTCCCGGCCAGAGAGGGTGTTCAGCGATGATTTTCGACCATCACGGAGACTCCGTCCGCACGAACCGTGCCACCGTCAATGGGACGAGCCTGCACTATCGGACGGGCGGGTCCGGTCCTGCGGGGGCTCGGCGACTCCGCCCGTCCCCCGGGCGGCTACGACTCCGCGACGATGGCCGACGACATCGCCGCGCTCATGACCCACCTCGGACACGAGTCCTAGAGCGTGATGGGCGAGGACTGGGGAGCGGTGATCGGCTACCAGCTCGCCGCCCGCCACCGCGACCGCGTGGGCGCCCTCGTGTTCGCCGAGGCGTTGTTCCCCGGGTTCGGCTTCGAGGATCACACCGCGCTCACCGAGGAGAACGTCTCCAGCGGGTGCGCTGTTACTCCATGCCCGGCGGCATCCGCGCCATGCTCGCGATCTACCGCGCCATGCTCGTGGACGCCGAACAGAACCGGCGGGCGGCGCGGAAGCCGCTGGACATCCCGGTGCTGGCGCTCGGCGGCTCGGCGTTCATCGGCGACCGGAACGAGGCCCAGATGCGGCTCATGGCCCGCGATGTCACGGGCCATGTCTTCGACGCCGGACACGACCTCGCCGAGGAGGTGCCGGACGAAATGGCCGCCGTGGTGCTGCCCTTCCTGGCGGGGCGGGGCTGACGCTGGCACAGTGACCGCATGGACTTCGCCACCGCCTTCCGCCGCGAGACCCTGGCGTTCGAAGCCGCCGCCCGCCGGGCCGCGGACGGGGGCGCGTCGCCGCTCGTACCGTCGTGCCCCGGCTGGTCGATGGCCGATCTGGTGCTGCATCTGGGTGGTGTGCACCGCTTCGTCGCCCGGATCGTGGAGGACGGGCTGACGGAGCCGCCGGACGTCACGGACGTGACGCTCTTCGGCCTCCCCGAGGACCGCGCGAACTGGCCCACGCCGGACGGCGGACCACACGCCGGACCGGTCCCGCCGGGCCTCGTCACGTGGTTCGCCGAAGGGGCCCGGGCACTGGAGGCGCACGTCCGTGACGGCGATCCGGGGCAGCGGGTGTGGACCTGGTCGCGGGAGCGGACCGCCGGGTTCTGGTGGCGGATGCAGACCATCGAGGCGGCGCTGCACCGCTGGGACGCCGAGAGCGCGCTCGGGGTGCCCGTGCCCGTCGAGACCGCCCTCGCGGCGGACGCCGTCGCCCAGACGTTCGAGGTCATGGCCCCGGCGCGGCGCGCCTGGAAGGAGGCGCCACCGGGCGCGGGCGAGCGGTTCCGGCTGCGGCAGACGGACGGGCCGGGCGGGTGGACGGTGTCGTTCGAGGGCGCTGAGGTACGCCTCGACGGGGACACCGCCGGGCCGTGCGACCTCGAACTGACCGGAACCGCCTCGGACTTGATGCTCTTCCTGTGGCGGCGGATCCCCGCCGACCGGCTGGACGGGGTGCGGGGCGACCCGGCGATGGCCGACCGCTACTTCACCCTCGTCCCGCCGGTGTGACCACGCGGGCGTCCCCCACCCCCGGTTAGTCCCGGTCGTACTCCTGGGAGATGACCTCGACGCGCCGGGTGCTCTGGTCGACGCGTACGGTGTCGAGCCCCATGGCGTCGAGCTGGCTGATCGCGTCCGCCTCCGCCACCGGATCCAGCACCCGCAGGGCGATGGCCAGGTCGTCGCCGTCCGCGGGCAGATCCTTGAGCAGCGACTTCATCAGCCGGTCGGAGCTGCCCTCGGGCGCCTCCGCGCCGACGGCCATGTGCACCATCAGCTGCTCCACACCGGTCTCGTTCCACCGGGCGTGCCCGATCCACACCGCGTGCACACCGGGGAAGTCCAGCAGCCGGTCGCGCAGGGCGTCGCGCAGGGCCACCGCGCGCGGGTGGGTGGACCACCTGAGGGTGAGCGTGCGGTCCTCGGCGAGCCGCTGGCCGCGCTGCTGGAGGATCTGGTGCAGCAGGTCCATGGGAACCCCGGCGTAGCCCCCGGGGGAAAACACCGACAGGGTCGCCACCTTGGTCTGCTGCTCGATGTCCAGCAGCCGCGCCGCATCGCAGTGCACCGCCCCGGCGGCCTGCGGAAGCCGCTCCCGGCAGCACTCTTCGCTGGTGTATCCGGGCAGGCTAGGGCCGCTTCCCTCCATGCCGACGAACATCACCGAGCCGTTCGCGTCCACGGGCAGATACACCCCGAAGTCCACGATGGCGTTGAGCAGTTGTTCCCCTTCGGTCCTGGCGGCCTGTCGGTCGAGTATGTCGGCGAGTGCCTGGTTCCCTGTTGATGTCACGCACCGAGCATAAAAGGTGTGCGGATGCCACGATGAACGGACGGGGACGACGAGCGAGGGAGCCACGCATGAAGAGCGCGGATCTGCTGGCCGACGCCTTCGGCCGGGTGCGGGACGCCGTGCACGAGGCGGTCGAGGGGCTCACCCCGGACGACCTGGCCGTGCGCCTGGACAGCGGCGCGAATTCCGTCGCCTGGCTGGTGTGGCATCTGACCCGCGTCCAGGACGACCACATCGCCGACGCCGCCGGGACCGAACAGACCTGGACCACCGACGGCTGGTACGAGCGGTTCGGGCTGCCGTTCTCCCCGGCGGCCACCGGCTACGGCCACCGCCGCCGGGACGTGGCCAGGGTCCGGGCGGCGGGCGATCTGCTCCTCGGGTACCACGACGCCGTGTACGAGGGGACGGTGGCGTACGTACGCGGGCTGCGCAACGCCGATCTGGACCGCGTCGTGGACGAGGCGTGGACCCCGCCGGTGACCCTCGGGGTGCGGCTGATCAGCGTCATCGAGGACGACATGCGGCACGTGGGGCAGGCGGCGTTCATCCGCGGCGCGCTCGGCAGGCGCTGACCGCCGCCCTCGGGGTGGCGGTCACCCGGTGGCCACCCCCGGGGCGCGCTGGCGGATCGGGGTGCACACCCCCACCGCCACGATGAGCAGGAACAGGGCGGCGGACCCGAGCAGCGGGCCGCGCACCCCGAACCGCGCCACCAGCGCGGTGAGCCCGGCGGCGCCCAGCGGGGCGAGCGAGTTGTGCAGCGTCCAGAAGGCCGAGGTGACCCGGCCGAGCAGATGGTCCGGGGTCACCGCCTGGCGCAGGGACATCGAGGAGATGCCCGCGAGCGCCATGCCGAACTGGTAGCACAGCACCGTCACCGTCGTCCCCAGCACGGTGGTGGACCGGGACAGCAGGCCCAGCGCCAGCGCGCACAGCGTGTTCGAGCCCAGCCAGCACACACCGAACCCCAGGGACCGCCGCAACA
This sequence comes from Streptomyces sp. NPDC001700, assembly GCF_053596435.1. Lineage (NCBI taxonomy): Bacteria > Bacillati > Actinomycetota > Actinomycetes > Kitasatosporales > Streptomycetaceae > Streptomyces > Streptomyces sp. NPDC001700. The sequence goes on along the minus strand of NZ_JBSFGE010000032.1, from coordinate 71,447 downwards.
CCGGGATGAGCACGGCGGCCAGAACGGTCCCGGCCCCCGCCACGCCCATCACGACGCCGACCGTGCGGTCGCTCCCGTCCAGCCCCTCCCGTATCTGGTAGATGAAGACGTCGGTCATGCCCAGGCTGAGCAGCGAGACGCCGGTGAGCAGCACGGTGAGCCAGCGCAGCACCGGCGCCTGCCACAGGAAGACGAACCCGGCCAGGAACTCCTGCTTCGCCCTGCGCCATCCGGTGACCCCGGCGGCCCCGGCGGGTGGCGTGGCGTCCTCGGCGGCCGCCTTCCGGAAGCGGATCAGCGAGAGCGCGAGGGCCGAGGCGGCGAAGCTCGCCGCGTTCACCGCGATCGCCGCCGTGGGCCCGAGCAGCCCGGACAGTCCGCCCGCGAGCATCGGCCCGGCGATGAAGGCGATGGCGTTCGTCGTGGTCAGCCGCCCGTTGGCCTCGATGATCCGCTCAGTGTCCACCAGATTGGGTACGGCGGCGACATACGTCACCTTGAAGACCATGTCGAAGACCGCGCCCAGCGCCATCACCACATAGAGCAGCCAGACCTGGGGACCGGCCAGGGCCCAGCTGGCGGGGATGAGGGCGAAGAGGACCACCCGGACCCCATCGCACACGATCATCAGCTGCCGCCGGGGCAGCCGGTCGACCAGGATGCCCGCGAACAGCCCGGTGCCGATCGACGCGACGCCCGCGACGGCCGTCAGCAGTCCCATCTGGACGACCGACCCGGTGGCCTTGAGCACCAGCAGCGGCAGCGCCACCAGGGCGAAGGCGTTGCCCAGTTCGGAGAAGGTCTGCCCGCACCAGAAGACGGTGAAATCACGGTTGGCCCATAACGGCTGCCGCCCCGCGGCCGTCCCGGCCCTGACCGCCCTCACCGCCCCTGCCGCTTCCGCCGGGCGGTGCGGGGCGCGGCGAGGGCGTCCCCGCTCTCCCGCACCGAGACACCGAGGGCCTGGGCGAACTGCGGTGCCAGTTCCAGGAGTTGAGTGCCGGTGATGGTGGCGCCGCGCAGCGCGTCGATCCCTTCGGTGATGTCCAGCCGGGCGGCGTCGCGCAGATCGACGCGGGTCATGCGCGCGTTGCCGCACCGCACTCCCTCCAGCGTCGACCCCGGGAAGGCGACGTCCGTCAGCTTCGCCCCGCCGAGGTCGGTGTCCCGCAGGACGCAGTCCGCGAAGGTGACCTCCCGCAGGTCGGCGGTGCGCAGGTTGACCGATTCGAACTTGCATCGGTGGAAGGTCACGCGGTGCAGCGACGTGCCGAACATCTCCAGTCCGGCGAGCACACAGCCGATCAGCTCGGCGTCCAGCCAGTCGCCGTCCGCGAGGTCGGAGCCGACCCAGCGCACGCCGTCCAGCCAGACGTCGTTGAAGCGGGCGCCACGGTAGCGGCCTCCGGTGAACGACACGGCGGAGAAGGCGGATTCGAGGAAGCGGGCCTGTCCGGCGTCGGCCCCCTCGAACTCGCCGCCGTCGAAGTGGACGGTGTCGTAGTCCCCGTCCACGGTCAAGGAGCCGTCGAACGGGCGCAGATGGCCCGCGTACGGCAGGTCGGCGAGCTGACGCGGGGATGACATGGCGAAACCTCATTTCCGGGGCGCCACCGGCCCGGGTGCGCGGTGTGCGAGATCGGTGGTGGATCGATAGTGCCATTCAACTTCCGCGGTCCCGACCGTTGACATGTGGTGTAAGCCACTCCTACCTTCGGGCAAGCCGGTTCGGGTCTCCGGCGATCCTTCGATATTTCGAACGCACGGATCTCCCGAGAGGTACGCGTCAGTGGTGTCGAACCGGTTCGACCAGCAGCCCCCGCCCGTCAACATCGGCGAGATCGCCCGTCTCGCCGGGGTGTCGCGCAGCACGGTCTCGTACGCGCTCAGCGGCAAGCGGCCGATCTCCGACCGCACCCGGCAGCGCATCCAGCAGGTCATCGAGGACCGGGGCTTCCAGCCGAACGCCAGCGCCCGCGCGCTGGCCCATGGCCGCACCCGCACCCTCGGGCTGGTGTTTCCGACCGTCAGCCGCCGCTACACCGATATGCAGCTGGACTTCATCAACAGCGTGGTCGACGCCGCCGCCGCGCACGACCACGACATCCTGCTCTCGCGCAGCGACGGCGACGGCGACGACTCCTTCCGCCGTCTGGTCGGCGAACGGCGGGTCGACGGCGCGCTGCTGATGGAGATCCGGGCGCCGGATTCGCGGGTGGAGCCGCTGGTCCGCTCCGGCTTCCCATTCGTTTCCATGGGGCACACCGAGGACACGGCCGCGCTGTCCTGGGTCGATCTGGACTTCGCGGAGCTGACCGCCGCCTGTGTGCGCCATCTCGGGCGGCTCGGCCATCGCCATCTCGCCCTGGTGGGCAGGCCCCGGGAGCTGTTCGACGCCGGATACGTGCCCGCACTCCAGGGGCGGACCGGCTTTCTGCGAGCCACCTCGGAACTCGGGCTCACCGGCGAGGTCCACCACTGCGGCGACGACGCGGACTCGGGCCAGGCGGTGGTGGCGCGGCTGCTGGACCGGGACCCGCGCACCACCGCGGTCGTGACCCTCAACGAGGCGGCGCTGGTGGGCCTGTACCGGGGTCTCGGCCTCGCGGGGCGTTCCGTACCCGGCGACTTCTCGGTGACCGGGGTGGCGGCGGCCCGCTGGGCGGAGGCCGTCACCCCGATGATGACCGGCGCCGACGTGCCCTCCGACCTGATGGGACGGCTCGCCGTGGAACTGCTGCTGGAGCGGCTGGAGGCCCCGGCCTCGGCGCCCCGGCAGCATCTGCTCACCCCTTCGCTCACCCCGCGCGCCAGCACGGGTCCGGCACCGCACCGCAACTGACCGACTCACCCCTCGGACCGACTCACCCCTCGGAGACGCACATGGCCAACTCGGAGCCGCACATGGCCAACCGAGCCGACAAGCCCCCGGCTGCCGCCGGGAGCCCCCTCCCCCGCCGCTCCTTCCTGCGGATATCGGGCTCCGGGCTGCTCGCCGCGGGGCTGGCAGGGCCCCTCACCGCCTGCGGTGGCGGCGGGGACGGCGGATCGTCGGGCAAGAACCTCGTCTGGTGGGACTACCTCGTCGAGGACGCCCGTCAGCCGGGCATCAAGGCCCTGATCGCCGACATCGAGAAGAGCGTCCCCGGGCTGAAGATCACCCGCCGGACCTTCCCGTACGCCGAGCTGGAGCCCGCCATCATCAAGGGCGCCGCCTCCGGCGATCTGCCGGACCTGGCCATCGTGGACAACACCTCGATGAACTCGCTCGCCCCGCAAGGGCTGCTCACCGACCTCACCGACCGGGTGAAGAAGTGGGGGCAGGCCGACGCGTACTACAAGGGCCCGTGGAGCAGCGGGGTCATCGACGGCAAGACCTACTCGGTCCCCAACAACGCCAACTGCCTGGCCCTTTACTACAACACCGAGCTGCTGGAGAAGGCGGGCGTCGAGCCGCCGAAGACCTGGGACGAGCTGTCCGCGGCGGCCCGCAAGCTCACCAAGGGCAGCACCTTCGGGCTGGCGATGAGCGCCATCAAGACCGAGGAGGGGGTCTTCCAGCTGCTGCCCTTCCTGTGGTCGGCGGGCGCCGATCTGGACACCTTCGCCACCGGCGGTGCCACCGCGCTCGGCTATCTGGGGGAGCTGGTACGGGCGGGCGCGCTCTCCCAGCAGTGCGTGGGCTGGACCCAGCAGGACGTCAACACCCAATTCACCTCCGGCCGCGCGGCCATGCAGATCAACGGGCCGTGGCAACTGCCCGGCCTCAAGCAGCAGTCCACGGTGAAGTGGGGTGTGGTGCCCCTTCCGGTGGACAAGGAGCCCGCGAGCTGCCTCGGCGGGGAGAACTGGGTGATCCTCAAGACCAGCGGCCAGGCGGGCCAGGCGTGGCGGGCCATCGAGCACAGCCAGCGGAAGAAGCCACTGGCCGCCTATCTGGGGTCGGTGGGGCTGCTGCCCGCGCGCAGTGACATGGCGGACAGCGGCGACTGGGCCACCGACCCCACTCTGAAGGTGTTCGTGCGGGAGTTCGCCAACGCCCGGCCGCGCGCGTACGGCGAGCACTATCCGCAGATGTCGAAGGCCATGGCCGTGGCGCTGCAGGCCACCCTGACCGGCAGCTCCTCCCCCGGGGCCGCCGCGAAGAAGGCGGCGGACGCCATCACGCCCAAGCTGTCGAAGTAGCGGGGCCGCGATGACCACGCAGAGCCTGCGGACCCGCCGCACCCGGGCCGGTTACGGGATGTCGGCGCCCGCGCTGCTCTTCCTCGGCGCGACCATGCTCTTCCCGCTGGTCTACAACCTCTGGACCTCGGTCCATCAGGTCGAGATCGGCGATCTGGTCACCGGCGACTGGGCGTTCAACGGCGCCGACAACTACGACGCGGTGGTGTCCGAGGGCGCCTTCTGGCACGCCGCCCGGATCTCGCTGCTGTTCACGGCCGGTTCGCTCGTCTTCCAGTTCACCATCGGCTTCGCGCTGGCGCTGCTGTTCGTACGGCGGTTCCCGCTGGCCGGGCTGTTCCGGGGGCTGATGCTGGTGGCGTGGCTGCTGCCGCCCATCGTCAGCGGCACCCTGTTCCGCTGGATGCTGGACGCCGACTCGGGCGCGTACAACGAACTGCTGCACACCATCGGGCTGGACGCGCTGGCGCACAACTGGCTGACCGACCCGGACACCGCGCTGCCCGGTGTCATCGCCGCCAATGTGTGGGTGGGCGTGCCCTTCAACATGCTGCTGCTCCTGGTCGGGCTCCAGTCCATCGACCCCACCCTCTACGAGGCGGCCGCCATCGACGGCGCCGGTCCCTGGCAGCGGCTGCGCCACGTCACCCTGCCGCTGATGCGGCCGGTGGCGGCGGCGGTGCTGTTGCTCGGCCTCGTCTACACCTTCAAGGTCTTCGACCTGGTCTTCGTGCTGACCGGCGGCGGGCCCGTCGATTCCACGACCGTTCTCCCCCTCTATGTCTACGAGTCGGCGTTCAAGCTCTTCCAGCTCGGCCGGGGCGCGGCGGCGGGCACGCTGCTGCTGCTCGTACCGCTGGTGGTGGCCGTGGCGTACGTACGCAGGCTGCGCAAGGAAGGAGCCGCCGCATGACCCGACCCCGCCGCCCCTGGCTGCTGACCCTGGTCGCGGGCGTCATCACCGCCTTCTTCCTGCTGCCGCTGTACTGGATGATCGCCACCTCGCTGAAACGCCCCGACGAGGTGCTCAGCTCTCCGGCGCAGTGGTTTCCGTCCCCGCTGAGCGGCGAGAGCTACGCGCAGGCGCTGGACAAGCCGATGCTCGGGCAGGCGCTGTTCAACAGCGTCGCCATCTCGCTGGGCGTGGTGGCGCTGACCCTGCTGCTCGCGGTGCCGCTCACCTACGCCGTGGCGCGCATCCGGATGCGCGGCTCGGCGGCCATGGTGCTGTCGCTGCTGGTGGCGCAGCTGCTGCCGAGCATCGTGCTGGCGGCCCCGCTGTTCATCGTCCTCCGGGACGCGGGGCTCAACAACACGCTGCTGGGTCTGGTGATCGCGGACACCACCCTCACCCTGCCCTTCGCGGTGATCGTGCTGCGGCCGCTGGTGCGCGCCATGCCCGCCGAGATCGAGGAGGCGGCGCTGGTGGACGGCTGCGGACTGCCGGGGGTGCTGTGGCGGATCGTGCTGCCGGTGATGCGGCCGGGGCTGATCGCGGTCGGCGCCTTCTCCTTCCTGCTCGGCTGGGGCGAGTTCGTGTTCGGCATCACCGTGAACAGCGACCCCGGGGTCCAGCCGGTCACCGTGCTGCTCAACACGTTCGTCGGCCAGACCGGCACCGCCTGGGGGCCGCTGATGGCGGCCGCCACGATCGTCAGCGTGCCGGTGGTGTGTGTCTTCGCGATGCTCCAGCGGTTCATCGTGGGCGGGCTCACCGCCGGAAGTGTCAAGTCCTGACGCCATTTATTGGCCGACCGGCATATGCTCAGCGCCCCGAACCGGACGATCTGCGGGCAGTTGCCCGCGATCATCCGGTTTCCGGGCTAGCTTTCCGCTTGTCCTGACGCAACGTCAAGATTTGTCGTCGGAAGGCGGGTTGAGCGATATGCGAAGCCGTAGGGACATACTGAGGACGGCCGGGGCCGTGGCGGGCGCCGCAGCGGTGGGAGCGATGGGCAGCGGCACGGCGGCCGCCGTGGACCAAGGGAGAGGGGCGGCGAAGAGTACGAGACGGATCTCCAGTTCCGTGGGGACCCGGCTGAACACCTTCCAGGACGCCTCCGGGCTGGTGACCGTGTCGGTGTTCTCCCACCGGGGGAACCCGCCCCAGCAGCACTGGATCGATGAGACCGTGCTGGTCGGCGACGGCGACATGATCGCCATCGGCGGCGGGGCCACGGCGGCCGAGTATCCGAACGGGGCGCTGCTGACCGCCTCGTACCCCACCGACGACCTCTCGGGCTGGACCGTCGGCTCGAAGGACCATGTCGACGCCCAGGCCCATGAGCTGACGTCCTATGTCATCGGTCTGAAGATCGCCGGGATGAGCCGGGACGAGCTGCTGCGCTCGGTGTACATCTCGCGCGCGGACAGCGGGGTGGCCCCGCATCCGGAGGCCGAGGCCGGGGTTCCGTCGTCCACCGACTACGTACTGGTCGGCGGCGGTTTCCGGGTGGACTGGCACGGTGCCGGAAATCTCGCCACCGCGTCCTTCCCGTCGACGGAGACCTCCTGGAAGGCGCGGTCGAAGGACCATCTGGCGTCCGATCCGGCCAATATCCGGGTGTTCGCGATCGCGCTGCGCCGCAATCTGCGGGTCGGGACCGTGTCGAACAGCTTCATGCGGGCCGACTCGGGTCAGTCCTCGCACCCGGCCGCCGTGGCATCGGTCGAGCCCGGGTTCGCGCTGACGGGCGGCGGCGCCGATGTGCACTGGCGGGGCGCGGGCAACCTGCTGTGGAAGCTGGAACCGGCGACCGGCCGGACGCCGAGCTTCAGCGCGGCCGCCAAGGACCACCGGGCGGCCGACCCGGCCACGATCACGGCGTACTCGCTGGGCATCCGGATCGGCTGACCGGCCCGGGCGGGCCCGGCGGGGCCCGCCCGGGGTCTCCACCGGCGGGACCCTGTGTCACCGCCGGCGGAGGCTCCAGGACCAGCGGTACGTCCCCGCGCCCAGCCGGTAGCGGGGCAGGGTGTCCGGGCCGCAGGACGCGGTGCCCAGGCCCCGGTGGGCGGCGTCGAGGTGCACCACGCACCGGGGCCGGGGCGCCAGTTCGTCGTGGTGGGTGGCGGCGGCCAGGTCGGCCGCCCGGTGGCGGGTGACCGACACCTGCCGAGGCTCGTCCAGCCGTACGGCCAGCCCGCCGCCCGCGTCCGACGACAGCAGCGAGAAGTGGCGCACCCCGTGCCGTCCGCCGCTCTCCTGCGGCCTGAGGTACGGGGTGAACAGCCGGTCCACGCGGACGCTGTGGTGGCCGACCGGTCCGCCCGCGCAGCGGTCCGGGTACGTCTCCCAGGGGCCCTGGCCGTACCACTCCAGGTGGTCGAGTCCGCACACCGTCTCGAAGACCGTGCCCACGCGGGCGGCGTCGGTCAGCGCCTCGGGGAGAGTGGCCGTCTCCTCCACCAGCAGGCCGCCATCGGGCAGCGGGGTGAAGACCTGGAGGTGTTCGACGGTGCCCACGGCGGTCGGATACGCGCCGCGCACCAGGGTCCGGGCGCCGTCGTGGTCGACCGAGCGGGGTTCGCGTTCCAGCCGGTCCAGGCCCAGCGAGCGCCAGTGGTCGGCGGCGCCGCCCAGCAGATCGTTGTCGGTGGGCGCGCGCCACAGGCTGAGCACGGGCGGGGAGGTCAGCAGCGGATGGCGCAACAGCCCGTCCGCGTCGAGGGAAACGGCCGGGCCGGAGGCGACAGCAGAAAGGGGCGCGGGCCGTTCACGCAGCCGGATCTGCGGAGTGCACACCTCGGTGCCGCGCCGCGCCCAGGGCTCGTCGCGCCGGGTGGTGACCCGCAGGGTGAGCCAGGCCTCGCCACCGTCCGAGGGCAGCCGGTCCACCAGTTCGGGTGGCGGGGCGAGGCGCGCCGACGCCCCGGGCGGGAGCGCGGCGGGCAGCGCGGCCGGGGCGGTGCGGGTGCCCGCGTCCTCCAGGGACAGCCGCCACTCGGCGGTCAGCCAGGACAGATCGCGGAAGTGCTGCGCGTTGGTGACGCGCACCGAGCCGTCCGGCTCGCGCGACAGCCTTACGGGAGCGGCGAGTTCGCGGTGTTCGTACAGGGCGGGTTTCGGGGTGCGGTCGGGGAAGACCAGCCCGTCCGCGCAGAACGCGCCGTCGTTCGGGGTGTCGCCGAAGTCGCCGCCGTACGCCCAGCGGTAGCCTTCGGCGGCCACCCCGTGGGCGTACGCGCCCTCGCCACCTCGGCCCGCCGGGCGGCCCGTGGCCCGGCCGGTGGTGCGCTGGAGCAGTCCGTGGTCCCAGAACTCCCAGATGAAACCGCCCTGGAGGCCAGGGGTGGTCTCGATGGCGGCCCAGTGGTCGGCGAGGGTGCCGTTGCTGTTGCCCATGGCGTGCGAGTACTCGCACAGGATGAGCGGCTTGATCTGCTCGCCGGAGGTGGCGTGGGCCACGATCTCGTCCAGCGAGGCGTACATCGGGCAGACGATGTCGCTCGCGACGTCCGGCGAGGCCCAGCCGGTCTTGGCCGCGCCCTCGTACTGGAGCGGGCGGGTCGGGTCGTAGCGGCGCAGCCACCCGGCGGCCGCGTCGTGGTTGGCGCCGTAGTCGCTCTCGTTGCCCAGCGACCAGATGATGACGCTCGGGTGGTTCTTGTCCCGGAGCGCCATGCGCGCGACCCGGTCGGTGAAGGCGGCCAGGTAGCGCGGATCGTCGGCGATCTCATGGGCGTGGTCGTGGCTTTCGATGTCCGCCTCGTCGACCAGGTAGAGGCCGAGTTCATCGGCGAGGTCGAGGAGCGCGGGATCGTTGGGGTAGTGCGAGGTGCGCACCGCGTTGAAGCCGAAGCGCTTGATGGTCTCCAGGTCGGCGCGCATCTCGGCGGGGGTGACGGTGCGCCCGGTGAGCGGGTGGAAGTCATGCCGGTTGACGCCCCGGATGAACACCCGCTGGCCATTGACCAGCAGGTCCCGGCCCTCGACTGCGACGGTGCGGAAGCCCACGCGGTGGTGCGAGGTGTCGGCGGTCGACCCGTCGGGGCGGTGCAGCGTCACGGTGAGCCCGTACAGCTCGGGCGTCTCGGCGGACCAGGTACGGACTCCGGGCACGGACGACCGCAGCCGGGCCTCGCCGAGGAAGTCCGAGACCCGCGCCTCCTCGGCGCACCACGCGGCGTACTCCTCGTCCACGGCCAGCTCGCCGACCCCGTCGAGGTGGGCCGAGACCCGCCACCCGGCGGGCAGCGCGCCGTCCGCCGAGCGCACCTGGACGTCGACGCGCAGCCGTCCGTCCGCCGGGGCGGTGATCCGCACATCGGCCAGGTGCAGCGGATCGGTGGCGTAGACGAGGACCGGCCGGGTGAGGCCGCCGTGCCACCACTGGTCCTGGTCCTCGATGTGTGAGGCGTCGGACCACTTCACCACCGTCAGCCGCAGAGTGTCGGCCGCCCCGGGGTGTACCACGTGGCTGATGTCGAACTCGCTCGCGAGGTGGGAGTCCTTGCCGATGCCCACCGGGCGGCCGCCCACCTCGGCGAGCAGCACGCTCTCCGCGGCGCCGACCTGGAGGACGATGCGGCGGCCCGCCCATGCGGCCGGGATGTGGAACTCCCGCTCATGCACTCCGGTGGGATTGTCTGCGGGGGTGTGCGGCGGGTAGTCGGGCCATGGCATTTGCCAGTTGGTGTAGCGCGGGATGTCGCCGGTGTCCTGGGTGGTCCAGGGCCCCGGGACCTCAAGCCTCGTCCAGGTGTCACCAAGCGGAGCTTCGGGGCCGGGCAGCAGCTGGAAGCGCCACGGGCCGTCCAGGGAGAGGCTGCCGGGCCTGCGGTCGACCGCGTGCATGGGCAGCCGCCGCCAGGAGGTCAGCTCGGGGGATTCCCACGGCCGCAGCTCGCCCCACAGGGAAGGCTCGCCCCACCGGGAAGGGGGTACGGACATCAGCGGATGGCCCCCTTGCCGAGGTCCGCCATGATCTGCCGGGCGCCGATGAAGAACACCACGAGCAGCGGGAGCAGGGCGAGCAGCGCCCCGGCCATCACCATGCCGTAGTCGGTGGTGCCGTGGACGCTGTTGAGCTGGGACAGCGCGACCTGGAGCGTCACATGGTCCGGGTTGATCAGCGCGATCAGCGGCCAGGCGTAGTCGTTCCACTGGCCCATGAAGGTGAAGATGCCGAGGAAGGCGAGGCCCGGCCGGACCACGGGCAGCGCCACGTGCCAGTACTGCCGCAGGAAGCCGCAGCCGTCGAGCCGGGAGGAGTCCATCAGCTCGTCGTGGATGGCGCCCCTCATGTACTGGCGCATCCAGAAGATGCCGAAGGCGTTGGCCGCGGCCGGTACCACCAGGGAGGTGAGGGAGCCGATCCAGCCGAGCTTCGCCATGATGACGAACTGCGGGATGGCCTGGAGCTGGGCGGGCACCATGAAGATGCCCATCATCACGACGAACAGCAGCCGTCGGCCGGGGAATTCGTACTTGGCGAACACGAAGGCCGCGAGCGAGTCGAAGAAGAGCACCAGGAAGGTCACGGAGACCGCGACGATCAGGGTGTTGGCCATCGAGCCGAAGAAGTCGATGTTCTGGAAGAGATGGCGGACGTTCTCCAGGAAGTGGGTGCCCGGCAGCAGCTTCGGCGGGAACTGGAAGATCTCGGTCGACGTGCGGGTCGACATGACGATCGTCCAGTAGAAGGGGAAGAGCGAGAGCAGCACCCCGGCGATGAGCGAGATATGGAGGCTCAGCCCACGGGCGCGTGTGCCCTTCACGCCCTTCATACCCCTCACGCCCTTCACGCTTTTTATGCCCTGCATGACGGTCTCCCTACGCGTCCTTGCGCTGCACCAGGCGCCAGTTGATGATCGAGAAGAGCGCGACGACGAGGAAGATGCCCCAGGCGATCGCGGCGCCGTAGCCGAAGTCGTTGTTGTCGAAGCTCTGCTGGAAGAAGTAGAGGACCATCGTCTGGCCGGAGTTGCCCGGGCCGCCCGCGAAGGTCGAGGTGTTGTTGGTGTTGGAGAGCAGCACCTGGGGTTCGGTGAAGCTCTGCAGGCCGGTGACGGTCGAGACGATGAGGGCGAAGAGGATGATCGGCCGCATCATCGGCACGGTGATCCGGAAGAAGGTCTGCACGGGTCCCGCGCCGTCCACGCGGGCGGCCTCGTACAGCTCGGTCGGGATGGTCTGCAGCCCGGCGAGGAAGATCAGCGCGTTGTAGCCGGTCCACTGCCACGTCATCAGCACGGCGATGGCGACCTTGATGCCCCAGGCGGAGTTCAGCCAGGCCACCTGGTCGAGTCCGAGCCCCTGCAGCACGGCGTTGGCGAGGCCGAAGTTGGTGGAGAAGACCGAGGAGAAGATGATCGCGACGGCCACGACGGACGTGACGTTCGGCAGGAAGTAGGCGAAGCGGTAGAAGTTCTTGAAGCGCACCGCGGAGTTGAGCATCACGGCGGTCACCAGCGCGATGAAGAGCATCGGCAGGGTGGCCATGGCCCAGATGATCAGGGTGTTGGTGAGGGAGTGCCAGAACTGGGCGTCGCCGAGCAGATAGCGGTACTGGGCCAGCCCGGCGTACTCCATCGTCCCCAGCCCGTCCCAGCGGTGGAACGAGAGATAGAGGGAGTACCCCACCGGGATCAGGCCGAAGCAGAGGAAGAGCAGATAGAACGGGGAGATCGCGAGGTAGAGCCGCCAGTATCCGAGGATGGAGCGGGGCTTGTGGCGCGCGGCGGTGGCCTTGGTGGCGCCACGGGCGGCGGGCGGGGCACCGAGCCCGGGCACGGCGGTCATATCCCCACCCCCATGTGCTCCGCAACGCGTCGGCATTTGCTCATGGCATCCTTCCAGGCCCGGGCGGGGTTCTTGTCGAGCGCGTTCACCGCGCGCAGCTGGTCGGAGACGATCTGGTCCAGGGTGTAGTCATAGGGGCTGTGGTAGGCGACCGGGATGTCCCTGGCCGCCGGGCCGAACACATCGATGGTCCGCTGGCCGCCGAAGAACGGGTCCGGCGCGCGCATCGCCTTTAGCCGGTACGAGGCGGGGGTGGACGGGAAGAGGGTGGCGTCCGTGAAGCCACGGGCCTGGTTGGCGGGGTTCAGCAGCCAGGTGATGATCTCAAAGGCCTGCTCGGGTTCCCGGCAGTACTTGGTGATGGCGAGGAAGGAGCCGCCGTTGTTGGCGGCGCCGCCGGGCATGGCCGCCACCCGCCACTTGCCGCTGGTCTTCGGCACGGTCAGCTTGAGGTCCCCGGCCGCCCAGGAGGCGCCGAGCTGGCTGGGCAGCAGGCCCTTCTCCATCGCCGCGTTGGAGTCCGGCGTACCGGACTGGTACTTCGAGCACAGCCCGCGCCGGTACGCCTCGATGGCGGTGTCCCAGGCGCGGCGTATGTGCTCGCCGTCGCCGATGAAGTGCCGGTCCTTGTCGACGTACCGCTTGGTGCTCTGCGCGACCATGTACTGGTAGACCGTGAGCGCGTCGATGAGCAGATAGGCGCCCCGGACCTTCCGCTTCAGCCGCTCACCCGCCGCGAGGTACGCGTCCCAGGTGTTCATCTCCCGGGCGACGTCGGCGGGGTCCGTGGGCAGTCCGGCCCGGTCGAAGACGGCGGGCATGTAGTAGTGGGCGACCGGGCCGGTGTCGATGGGGAAGCCGACCATACGGCCCTCGGGGGTGCAGCCCTCCGCCCACTTCCAGGGCAGGTACTGGCTCTTGAGCTTCTCCGCGCCCAGCGTGCGCAGATCGACGAACTGTCCGGCGTTCGGGAGGTACGAGGCCATGTCCTCGCCCTTGAGGCCGGTGATGTCGGGGACGTAGGACCGTCCGGCCATCGTGGTCAGCAGCTTGGACTTGAAGTAGCCGCCGATCTGGGCCGGCTTCAGCGAGACGCCCGTGAAGCGCGTCTTCGCGTCGGCGACGACCTTGTCGCTGAGCCCGCCGGTCCAGTACCAGAGGGTCATGTCGCGGCCCGTGGAACCGCTCGGTACCGAGCAGCCCGCCGTGGTGCCGCCGAGCGTCGCGACCGCCGTAGTGGCCAGCCCCGCGCGCAGCAGCCCTCTCCGGGAGAGGTGCACCGCTCCCACCGCCCTTCAAAAGTGTGCAAGGTATGGCACAGGATCGTGCGCCTCCCGATCAGAAAGAGCAATAGTTGAGCAGAAGCAAGCATAGAAATGATTGAGAATGACGAGTACTGTGCACCTCGTGCTGGCTGAGCGACGACATCAGATGATCTTGCGGGCGCTGCGTTCCGGTGGACCGGCCGCTGTGGCGGACCTGTCCGCCCAGCTGAACGTGAGCGCCGCGACAATCCGCCGCGATCTGCTGAAGCTGGAGGAGGAGGGGCTGCTCACCCGAGTCCACGGCGGCGCGGTCGTCGAGGGCGGCGATCAGCCCTTCGCCGAGGTCGCGGAGGTGCGGGTGACGGAGAAGGACGCCATAGCGGTCCGCGCCGCCGAGCTGGTCGAGGACGGGCAGACCGTGCTGCTGGACATCGGCACCACCGCCTATCGCCTCGCCCGGCAGCTGCACGGCCGCAGACTGACCGTGATCACCAGCAATCTGGTGGTCTACGAGGAGCTGGCCGACGACGACGCCATCGAGCTGGTGCTGCTCGGCGGGGTGCTCCGGCGCGAGTACCGCTCGCTGGTCGGCTTCCTCACCGAGGACAACCTGCGCCAGCTGCACGCCGACTGGCTGTTCCTGGGCACCAGCGGCGTCCGTCCCGGCGGCCAGGTCATGGACACCACGGTCGTCGAGGTCCCGGTCAAGCGGGCCATGATCGCGGCCTGTGACCGGGTGGTCCTCCTCGCCGACGCGGCCAAGTTCCCCGGCACCGGGGTGGCCAAGGTGTGCGACCCCGGCGATCTCGACGCCGTGGTGACCAATGCCCCCTCGACCCTGCCGGCCTGCGCCGCGTTCGAGGAGGCCGGAGTGGAAGTGGTGCGGATATGAATCGGGTGCGGATATGAAACTCACGATCCTCGGCGGCGGCGGATTCCGGGTGCCGCTCGTGTACGGGGCCCTGCTCGGCGATCACGGGGAGGGCCGCGTCACCGAGGTCACCCTGCACGATCTGGACCCCGCCCGGCTCACGGCCATCGCCCGGGTGCTCGGCGAGCAGGCCGACGGCATACCGGACGCCCCCACCGTGGCCGTCACCACGGATCTGGACGAGGCGCTGCGCGGCGCCGACTTCGTCTTCTCCGCGATCCGGGTCGGCGGTCTGGAGGGCCGGGCCGCCGATGAGCGGATCGCCCTCGACCAGGGCGTTCTCGGCCAGGAGACGGTCGGCGCCGGTGGTATCGCGTACGGGCTGCGCACCGTACCCGTCGCCGTGGACATCGCGCGCCGCGTCGCCCGGCTCGCGCCCGACGCCTGGGTCATCAACTTCACCAACCCGGCCGGGCTCGTCACCGAGGCCATGTCCCGCCACCTCGGCGACCGGGTCATGGGCATCTGCGACACCCCGGTGGGGCTCGGGCGGCGGGTCGCCCGCGTCCTGGGCGCCGACCCGGACCGGGTGTGGATCGACTACGTCGGGCTCAACCACCTCGGCTGGCTGCGGGGCCTGCGGATCGACGGGCGCGACGAGCTGCCACGGCTGCTCGCCGACGACACCGCCCTCGACGCGTTCGAAGAGGGCAGGCTGTTCGGCCGCGAGTGGCTGCGCGCCCTCGGCGCGATCCCCAACGAATATCTGCACTACTACTACTTCAACCGCGAGGCGGTGCACGCCTTCCAGGAGGCCAAGCAGACCCGCGGCGCGTTCCTCCGCGACCAGCAGGCGGTGTTCTACGACGCGATGCGGGACCCCGCCGCCCCGCCGCTGGCCACCTGGGACCGCACCCGCGCCGAGCGCGAGGCCACCTACATGGCCGAGAACCGCGAGGCGGCGGGCGCCGGGGAGCGCGACAGCGACGATCTGGAGTCCGGCGGCTACGAGCAGGTGGCGCTCGCCCTGATGCGGGCCATCTCCCGCGACGAGCGCGCCACGCTGATCCTGAACGTGCGGGGCGGCGCCACCCTGGGCGTCCTGGACGAGGACGCGGTCATCGAGGTGCCCTGCCTGGTGGACGCGAACGGCGCCCGCCCCGTCTCCGTCGCTCCCCTCCCCCACCACGCCACCGGCCTGGTGTGTGCCGTCAAGGCCGTTGAACGCGAGGTCATGGCCGCCGCCGAGAGCGGTTCGCGCGCCACCGCCGCCAAGGCGTTCGCCCTCCACCCGCTCGTGGACTCGGTCACCGTCGCCCGCCGTCTCGTCGACGACTACGCGGGCGGGCACCCCGGCCTCGCGTATCTGAACCGGAAGTAGGAACCCCCGTCATGCACGATGAACGCCGCCGTATTGAGGAGCGCGTCGAGCGCGTCCTGAAGCAGCGCATCCAGCCCGCCGTGCACGCGGCGTCGGTGCCCCTGACCATCGAGGCGTGGCAGGTGCCGGACGAGCCGGTGCCGTTCGCCGAGGCCGCGGCCGCCCCGTACGAGCCGTTCGCCCTCGGCACTCCCTGGGGGCCGCCGTGGGGCACCACCTGGTTCCGGGTCCGGGGCGAGGTCCCGGCCGCCTGGGCGGGGCGGCGGGTCGAGGCCGTCTTCGACCTGGGCTTCGTCGGCGACTGGCCGGGCAACCAGGCCGAGGCACTGGTCCACACCCTGGACGGCAGCCCGCTGAAGGCCGTCAACCCGCAGAACCAGTACGTGGCGGTGGCGAACCCGGCCGAGGGCGGCGAGCAGATCGCGTACCTCATCGAGGCCGCTTCCAACCCTGACATCCTCGCCAACGACTTCGCCGCCCCCACCCCGCTGGGCGACAAGCTCACCGCGGGCCGGGCCCCGCTCTACACCTTCGCCCGCGCCGACCTCGCGGTGCTCGACGAGGACGTGTGGCATCTCGCCCTGGACCTCGCGGTCTTGCGCGAACTGATGCTGGAGCTGGACGAACACCAGCCGCGCCGCCACGAGATCGCCCACGCCATCGACCGCGCGCTGGGCCGTCTCGACCTGGAGGACATCTCCGGCACCGCCGCCGCCGTGCGCGACGGGCTGCGCGGTGTCCTGGAGCGCCCCGCGCACGCCTCCGCCCACACCATGTCGGCCGTCGGCCACGCCCATATCGACTCGGCGTGGCTGTGGCCGATCCGCGAGACCAAGCGCAAGACCTCGCGCACCTTCTCCAATGTCACGGCGCTGGCCGCCGAGTACCCCGAGTTCATCTTCGCCTGCTCGCAGGCGCAGCAGTACGCGTGGGTGAAGGAGGAGTACCCGAAGGTCTGGGAGCGGATCCACGAGGCGGTACGGGCCGGGCAGTGGGCGCCGGTCGGCGGCATGTGGGTCGAGGCGGACGGCAATCTGCCCGGTGGCGAGGCCATGGCCCGCCAGCTGGTGCACGGCAAGCGCTTCTTCCTGGACGAGTTCGGCATCGAGACCAACGGGGTGTGGCTGCCGGACTCGTTCGGCTACAACGCCTGCTTCCCGCAGCTGGCGCGGCTCGCCGGAAACGAGTGGTTCCTGACCCAGAAGCTCTCCTGGAACCAGACCAACAAGCTCCCCCACCACACCTTCTGGTGGGAGGGCCTGGACGGCTCCCGGATCTTCACCCACTTCCCGCCGGTGGACACCTACAACGCCGAGTTCTCCGGCCAGGAGATGGCGCACGCGGTCCGCAACTACGCCGACAAGGGGCGCGGTACGCGCTCGCTGGCGCCGTTCGGACACGGCGACGGCGGTGGCGGCCCCACCCGCGAGATGCTGGAGCGGGCGCGCAGGCTGGCCGATCTGGAGGGCTCGGCGAAGGTCGTCATCGAGCACCCGGACGACTTCTTCGCCGCCGCGCGCGCCGAGTACGAGGACGCCCCCGTATGGTCGGGCGAGCTGTATCTGGAGCTGCACCGCGCCACGTACACCTCCCAGGCCCGCACCAAGCAGGGCAACCGGCGCAGCGAGCATCTGCTGCGGGAGGCGGAGCTGTGGGCGACGGCGGCCGCGCTGCGGGCTTCCGGCCACCCGTATCCGTACGAGCGGCTGGACCGGCTGTGGAAGACGGTGCTGCTGCACCAGTTCCACGACATCCTGCCGGGCTCGTCCATCGCCTGGGTACACCGGGAGGCCGAGGCGGAGTACGCGCGGGTGGCGGCGGAGCTGACGGAGATCACCTCCACGGCCCTGGACGCGCTGGGTGCGGAGCAAGGTGGCGGGGACCTCCGCCCGCATGTGTACAACACCAGTCCGCGCCCCCGCGCCGAGGTCATCGCCGTGCCCTCGGGCGCCGCCGAGGGGCAGCCGCTCTCCGACGGCCGGGTCGCCGTCTACACCGAGGTCCCCGCGTCCGGCAGCGCTCCGCTGGCCACCGGTGCGGAGCCTGGTCATGTCGTCGTCGGCGACCGGGTGCTCGACAACGGCCTGGTCCGCCTCGAACTGGCCGAGGACGGCACCATCGCCTCGCTGCGCGACCTCACCGCCGACCGCGAGGTCTTCGCCCCGGGCGCCCCCGGCAATCTGCTGCGGCTCCACACCGACCTCCCCAACTGCTGGGACGCCTGGGACGTGGACAAGCACTACCAGCAGCGCTACACCGACCTGCTCGACGCCGAGTCGGTCACCGTCGCCGAGAAGGGCCCGCTGCTCGGCGCGCTGCGCGTCGAGCGCGCCTTCGGCAAGGGCTCGCGGATCATCCAGACGATCACGGTCCGGGCGGGCAGCCGCCGTATCGACATCGCCACCGACATCGACTGGCACGAGTCCGAGAAGCTCCTCAAGGCGGCCTTCCCCGTCGACATCCACGCCGACCGCTCCACCGCCGAGATCCAGTTCGGCCACGTCCACCGCCCGACGCACACCAACACCAGCTGGGAGGCGGCCCGGTTCGAGGTGTACGGCCACCGGTGGGTGCATGTGGGCGAGCCCGGCTACGGGGTCGCGGTGCTCAACGACGCCACGTACGGCCACGATGTGTCCCGCACCACCCGCGAGGACGGCGGTACGACGACCACGGTACGGCTCAGCCTGGTGCGCGCCCCGCGCGTCCCCGACCCCGAGGCGGACCAGGGCAGGCACCGCTTCACGTACGCCCTGCTCCCCGGCGCCACCGTCCAGGACGCCATCGCCGAGGGGTACGCGCTCAACCTCCCGCTGCGGGTGTCCGAAGCGCGGGCCGCCGCCGCCCCGCTGGTCACCACGGACGGTCCGGCCGCCGCCATCGAGGCCGTCAAACAGGCCGACGACCGCTCCGGGGATGTCGTCGTGCGGCTCTACGAATCGCTCGGCGGCCGCACCCGCACCACCCTCCGCCCGGGCTTCGCGCACACCGGTGCCGTGGTGACGGACCTCCTGGAGCGGCCGGTCGCGGACGCCGAGCCCGTCACCGCGCACGAGGACGGCAGCGTCACCGTGTCCTTGCGGCCCTTCCAGATCCTCACCCTCCGGTTCACCAGGAGCTGACCGCATGGCCATGCAACCCTGGTTCGCCGACGCCAAGTTCGGCATCTTCATCCACTGGGGCGTCTACGCCGTCGACGGTGTGCAGGAGTCGTGGTCGTTCTTCGAGGGCGACGTCCCGCACGACCAGTACATGGCGCAGCTCGACGGGTTCACCGCCTCCGCTTACGACCCCGCCGCGTGGGCCCGGCTGTTCGCCCGCGCGGGGGCCCGCTACGCGGTGCTCACCAGCCGCCACCACGACGGCGTCGCCCTGTGGGACACCGCCGAGGGCGACCTGAACGTCGTACGGCACACCCCGGCGCGGCGCGACCTGGTCGCCCCGTACGTGGCCGCGCTGCGCGCCGAGGGGCTGAAGGTCGGGCTGTACTACTCGCACAGCGACTGGAACCACCCCGACTACGCCACCACCCGCTACACGGGCAGGCCCCCGGAGCAGGAGAACAATCCGTACGCCGAGGTCCCCGAGGAAGAGGCGGACCTGGTGGCCTGGGCGCGCTACCTCGCCTACCGCGACGCCCAGGTGCACGAGCTGACCAGCCGTTTCCGCCCCGATCTGCTCTGGTTCGACGGCGAGTGGGAGCGCGCCGAGGAGCAGTGGGGGATCCGGGAGCTGGCCGCGCTGATCCGCGCGGAGGTGCCGGACTGTGTGCTGAACGCGCGCATGCTCAGCGAGGGCGACTACGCGACGCCGGAGCAGGGCGTGCCGATCGAACCGCCCACCGGGCCCTGGGAGCTGTGTCTGACCTTCAACGACTCCTGGGGTTTCCAGCACCACGACCACAACTACAAGTCGACCGGACAGCTGATCCGCTACTTCGCCGAGACCATCGGCGCCGGTGGCAATCTACTGCTGTCGGTGGGCCCGCAGGAGGACGGCACGATCCCGGCCGAGCAGGTCGAGCGGCTGGAGGGCATGGGCGACTGGATCGCCCGCCACGCGGAGGCCGTGTACGGCACGGTGGCGGGGCTGCCCGCCGGACACCACTACGGCCCGAGCACCCTCGCCGCCGACCGCCGCACCCTCTATCTGACGGTCTTCGACATCCCGCGCGGCCCCATCGGTGTGCGGGGCCTGCGCACCCCGGTCCGCCGGGTCCGGGTGCTCGGCACCGGCACCCCGCTGGAGCACCAGGTCATCGGCGGTCTCCACGAGGTGCCGGGGGTGCTGTGGATCGACCCGCCCACGGCCGCCGATCTGGACGGCCACGCGACCGTGCTCGCCGTGGAACTCGACGGCGAGCTGGAGCTGTACCGGGGTTCCGGGCGCAGCTGAGGCCCCCGGGGGTGGTCAGCGGGAGGAGTCAGCTCCGTACCTGGATCAGCGCATGGGTGCCACTGGTACGCCAGTGGCGCTCCCGCGCGTCCAGCGCGGCCTCGGTATCCGCGTCGAGCCCGGTGATGACGTCCGACTTCAGGGTGCGCAGGGCGGCCACCGGACCGGGGAAGTACGCGGTGCGGTCGGCGAAGGGGGTGGTCGGGGACCACAGCTGGTCGCCGACGAGGCGGCGGTAGTTCAGGTCGCCCTTCAGCACGGTGACGGTGGCCTCCGCGAACTCACGCCGCAGATCGTCCGGCATCGCGGCGTACGGCAGCGGCGCGCAGAAGAAGTCGTGCGCCCGGACGGTGAGCCGCCCGTCCGCCATGGCCGCCCACAGCCGCGCCCCGGCCTCACCCGCGGCGCCCTCCGCGCGCGCCAGCTGGCGCAGACAGTCGACGACGTCGGCGGTGGTGGCGTCGGACACGTAGTACGGGTACGGCTTCACCTGCAGGACGACCCGCTCGGCGCGCCCGTGGCGGAGCAGATGGTCGATGAGGACCAGGTCGGGGAGGAGTTCGCGGCCCGCGTTGTCGGCGACCAGGCACACCGTGGCCGGGGCCCCGGCGGGCAGCAGCCGCCACAGCGCCGCCGACTCGTCGGCCACCAGCGGTTCCGTCTCGGACGACGCGGCGCCGCCGGAGGTGATGTGGAAGCCGAGGTCGGCGCGGTTGCCCCAGAGCGCGCCGTGCAGCAGCGCGTCCCCCGCCTCGTCGGCGGGGCGGTCCAGGATCTGGTCGAGCGCGGTCAGTTCCCGGGCGGTCTCGGGGGTATCCAGCTCGGCCTGTTTGAAGGGCCGGAACGGGTCGACGCCCTGCCAGGGGCCGTCGGCGAAGTAGCCGACGGCGCCCAGGAGTCGGCGGTAGAAGTAGCTCTCGATCCAGAGGAAGGGGACGTCGAACCACGAGCGGCCGAAGTACTCCCGCCCCCAGCTCTGCCACCGGTCGTGGTCGTGCGCGCCCGGGTCGAGCGGGGTGATGACGCCCTCGGCGTGCTCGTGGCGCAGGGCGTCGAGCGCGCGGTGCTGGTCGGGGCCGTACGGGAAGGCGTCCCGTACCTTCTCGATGAGCGCCGGATGCCGCTCGGTCAGCACACTCCGGGCGAACGATCCGGGTTCGTCACCGAGGATCACGGGCGCGTCGGCGGGTTCGGACATGGCAGCCAGGGTTTCACACCGGGGCGGGGGATCCGCTACCAGTGCGCGGGGCGGGTGAGGGCGGACGGCAGGCGGGTGGCGGCGTCGCCCCGGGCGGCGTTCAGCTGGGCCTGGGTGAGGAAGAGGGCGCCGGTCAGATCGGCCCCGCCGAGGGCGGCGTCGCGGAGGTCTGCCCCGATCAGATCGGCGGCGCTCAGGTCGGCGCCGGTCAGGTCGGCCGCGATGAGCAGGGCCCCGCGCAGGCTCGCGCCGCGCAGATCGGCGCCCCGGAGCCGGGCCCCGATGAGATCGGCTCCCCGGTGGTTCTTCGGCTTGCCCCGGCGCCCGGTCCGTACCCCGGCCCGCGCCAGTTCGCTCGTCCGCAGCAGCAGCGCGTTGACACCGTCCCGGTGGACGGCCACGTCCACGGCGAGGATGTCGTCGGCGCCGCCCTCGGTCAGCTGCTCGGTGGTACGGAGCGCCTCGCGCAGCTCGCCGTGGAGCGGGCGGGCCGAGGGGAGGGTGAGGGCTTCGGTGAGGTACCAGAGGAGTTCATGGAGCTGCCGCATCACGGGGAGGACGGCGAACATGGAGGACGCGGTCCCGGGGTGCGCCCGCCAGTCGCGGCCCTCGAACGTGGTCTGCGAGACCTTCTGTCCGGCGCCGAAGCAGTCGAAGACGGTGCAGCCCGCGAAGCCCTTCTCACGCAGCTGGGAGTGGATACCGCAGCGGAAGTCGGTCCGCAGGTTGTGACAGGGCCGCCCGGCCGCCTTGTCGACGGCGAAGTCGGCCGAGGCCGCGAAGGGCAGGGCCACACAGCACAGCCCGAAACAGCTGGCGCAGTCGGCCCGCAGATCGGGGCGGACCGCGTCGGATATCGGGGCTTCGGCTCCGGCTGACACTGTGTGTACTCCCAAGGGGGGACGCGCACCGCCCTGGTCCCGGCGGCGCTGTTGCGGGTTCCCATGGTCCCAGACGCGGCGGTCCGATCAGCCCGGGACGATCAGGTCGATGCCGTACCCGGCGACCGCCAGGCAGGCGGCGAAGCACACCACCGCGACGGCCGCGGCCCCCTTCCCCCGGCCCCGGACCGGAGCCCGGCCGCCGGGGGTCTCGCCCGAGGCGCGGGCCCAGGCGGCGATGCCGAGCGAGAACATCACGACCACCACGACCGTGATCCCCAGGCTGACTCCGAAGACCCCTCCGAGGATGCCCCACTCGACGTCCATCGCGCCCGCCTCCTTCGTCGCGCCGTCCGTGGCCCGCGTACGTTGCCGTGAGTCACGCCGCCGGGCGCACCGGGTGCTCCTGGCGTTCGGCGGCGGGCAGCTCGTTGACATTGTCCGAGTTGACCGGGCGGCGGCGGGAGAGCGCGTAGAAGGCCGCGGCCGCCACCACCGCGATACTCGCCACCAGGGCCACGCCCGCGTCGCCCCGGTCGGCGACCCAGGCCGCGACGCCTCCCACGGCCGCCGCCGCGGGCAGGGTGAGCAGCCAGGACACCGCGATCCGCCCGGCGATCCCCCAGCGCACCTGGGCCAGCTTGCGGCCGAGCCCGGCGCCCAGGATGCTGCCCGTGCACACCTGGGTGGTGGACAGCGCGAAGCCCATATGGGACGAGGACAGGATGACCGCGGTGGCGCTGGTCTCGGCCGCGAACCCCTGCGGGGTCTGGATGTCGGTCAGCCCCCGGCCCATGGTCCGGATGATCCGCCACCCCCCGGCGTACGTGCCCAGGGAGATCGCGAGCCCCGCGGTCAGCACCACCCACCACGGCGGCCCGCTGCCATGGCTCAGCACCCCGGCGGAGATGAGGGACAGGGTGATGACACCCATGGTCTTCTGCGCGTCATTGGTGCCGTGGGCCAGGGCCACCAGGGACGCCGATCCGACCTGGCCCGCGCGGAAGCCCTTGCGGACCGACCCGCGCGCGGCGCGGCGGGTGATCACGTAGGCCAGATAGGTGGCGAGCGTGGCCACCACGCAGGCCACCAGCGGGGAGGCGATCGCCGGGATCACGATCTTTTCGAGGATCTCGGCGAACCGCACCGCGGATCCCCCCGCCCCCACCCACACCGCCCCGATCAGGCCGCCGAAGAGGGCGTGGGAGGAGCTGGAGGGCAGCCCGACGAGCCAGGTGATCAGATTCCACAGGATCGCCCCCACCAGCCCCGCGAAGATCATCGCCAAGGAGACCCGGCCATCGTCCACGATGCCGTTGGAGATCGTCTTGGCCACTTCGGTGGACAGGAACGCACCGGCCAGGTTCAGCACTCCGGCGACGGTGACGGCGATCCGGGGGGACAGCGCCCCGGTGGCGATGGAGGTGGCCATGGAGTTGGCCGTGTCATGGAATCCGTTGGTGAAGTCGAAGGCCAGCGCCGTGATGATCACTACGATGAGCAGGAAGGAAACGGACCCCATCCGGACCTCCCGCGCCGGGGTTCCGCGCGCCGCCGCACCGAACCGTCCGCGAATTCGCTGCCTCTCCCAAGCTAAGGGCGAGTTCACCGGCCCGCCAGCGCACCCCCGCGCGGCGGGGTTCGGCTACGGGGCTCAGCCGCGGCTCAGGGACGGGCGGGTGTTCAGCGTCTCCACCTCGCTTCCGGTGGCGCGCCGGTACGTGTCGGTGATCCGGGCCAGCTCGCGTGGGCCGCTGCCGCCGTCGCGGTGCATCGCCCGGTTCGCCCGCACGACGGCGGCCGTCGCGTCGCGGCGGGCGGCCTCGTAGCGGGCCAGCCCGGTGCGTATCCCGTCCGGCCCGGAGAGTTCGTACGCCAGGACCCGGGCGTCGACGATGGCCTGGGACCCGCCGTTGGCACCCACCGGGTACATCGGGTGCGCGGCGTCGCCCAGGAGGGTGACCCGGCCGCTCCCCCAGGACGGCAGCGGGTCCCGGTCGGCCATCGGGTATTCCAGGATCTCGCCGCAGTCGGCGATCAGGGCGGGCACATCGAGCCAGCCGAGTGTCCAGTGCGCGTAGTACGGCAGCACATCGGCCACCCTCCCGGCGCGGTTCCAGGCCGCGTCCCCGGGGAGCGGGCCCGGTTCGGCGAACCTCACCAGGCACACCCAGTTGATCCGGTCGCGGCCGATCGGGTACGCGATCAGCTCGGCGTTCCCGTCGCTCACGATGGCCGCCGAGCGGCCGGTGAGGAACGGCGCGGCCTTCGTCGTGCCCCGCCACATCCGCACGCCCGACCACAGCAACGGCCCGCCGTCCGGGTGGAGTTCGGCGCGCACCGCCGAGTGCAGCCCGTCGGCACCGATGAGCGCCTCCGCGTCCTGTTCCCCGGCCGTGCCGGTGGCGCGGTCGAGCACCCGCACCCGGACGGTCTCCCCCGGGCCGTGTTCGAAGCCCGTCACGCGCGCTCCGGTGCGGATCGCGCCGGGGCCCAGCCGGTCCCGGACCGCCGCGAGGAGCATGAGTTGCAGCTCCCCCCGGTGGATCGAGTACTGCGGCCAGCGGTAGCCCTGGGCCACGCCGCGCGGCTCGCTGAAGATCCGGTGGCCGTGCCGGTCGGCGTACACGTTCTCGGCGGTGGCCACGCCGAGGTCGGCGAGCGCGTCGCCGAGGCCGAGTTCGGTCAGCTCCCGTACGGCGTGGGGCAGCAGGTTGATGCCGACGCCGAGCGGGCGGATCTCCCGGGCGCTCTCCACGACGGTGGCCTCGATGCCCGCGGCGTGGAGGCTGAGCGCGGCGGTCAGCCCGCCGATGCCCGCTCCGGCGATGAGGACGCTCATCGCCCGGCCACGGGGCGGATCTCCGGGCGGTCGATGACGCGCAGCCAGCTGCCGTCCGGCTCGCGGCGGACGACCTGCACCCGGCCACCGGTGTTGTCGCCGGACGGGGTCGAGGTGAGGGCGAGGTCGCCGTAGTGGACGGTGGGCAGCGGCTCCTCCAGCCGGAAGGGTTCCGTCGTGTGGTCGAGCAGGGCCTGGCACACGGCGCGGATGCCCTCCCGGCCGACGGTCACGGACCCCGGCGGGTACGCGAGCACCGCGTCGGGTGCGTACAGCTCGGCCATGCCCTCGGCGTCACCGGCGTTGGCGCGCTCGACGAACAGCCGGGTCAAGTCCTCGGGGATGGTGGCGCGTTCGCGTGTCGTCCCTGTCATGTCGGGCCCTCCGGTGTCCTTCTGTAGTCCTGCTGTGTCCTGCTCCGCTGTGTCCTGCTTCCACTGTCCGGCCGCCGGGATCAGAAGTCCAAGAGATGGTGGATCTGGTTGCTAGAATCAGCGCTTATGGAACTGCGTCAGCTCGCGTACTTCGTGGCCGTGGCCGAGGAGCGGAACTTCACCCGGGCCGCCGAGCGGGAGCATGTGGCCCAGCCCGGGGTGAGTGCCCAGATCCGGCGGCTGGAGCGGGAGCTGGGTCAGGAGCTGCTGGACCGCTCGGGCCGCTCGGTGCGGCTGACCGAGGCGGGCGAGGCCGTCCTGCCGTACGCGCGGGCGGCGCTGGCGGCGGTGGCGGGCGCGCGGCAGGCCGTGGACGAGCTGACCGGTCTGCTGCGGGGGCAGGTGGCCGTGGGCACGGTGACGTCGCACACCGCCGATCTGCCGGACCTGCTGGCCGAGTTCCACGACGCCCATCCGGCGGTCGAGATCACCTTGTCCGAGGCCAACTCGGACCAGCTCCTGGAGGGCCTGCGGACGGGGCGGCTCGACGCGGCGATCGTCAGCGTCGGCAGACACACGCCGCCCGGGATCGAGATGCAGGTGCTCACCGACCAGCCGATCGTCGCGGCGGTCGGACACGGCCATGAGCTGGCCGTGCACTCCGCCATCTCGCTGGACACCCTGCGCGGGCGGCCCTTGATCAGCCTGCCGCCCGGTACGGGGCTGCGCACCCGGCTCGACGAGGCGTGCGCGGCCGCCGGGTTCGCGCCGCACATCGCCTTCGAGGCGAGCGATCCGGAGGTGCTCGCCCAGCTCGCCGAGCGGGGTCTTGGCGCGGCGATCCTGCCCGGTTCGTTCGCCGAGGCGCGGGCGGACCGGCTGCGGACGGTCCGCATCACGCGGCCGTCGATGCGCGGGCGGCTGGTGTTCGCGTGGCGGGAGGGCGGCCCGAGCGGTCCGGCCGGGCGCGCCCTGGTCGCCCGCGCCCGCCCCGCACTGGCCGAGCGCGCCCGCCACGTACTGGACGACCAGGCCCCGCCCTCGTAGGCGGTCGCCCGCCCTCCCGGGCCGTCTCCTGGTGTGAGACGGCATTGACAGCGGTGAACGGTGAATCCCATCATTGGCCCATGATCAGGAACTGGTTCGAGACGACGGGACACCTTCGCGCCCCGGATCGGACCGGCTGTGAGCGCTCGGGCCTCTAGTCGGCCTTCCCCGGCCCTCGTGAGAGCCGCCACGTGCCGCCAGGCCCGCGCCCGGACTGCTTCCTGACACTCCCGGACCCGCTGACGCCGTCGAGCGCACGTCCACGATGATCCGTACCGCATCCCGCCGGGGCTCCCCCGTGCGCGGCGCGAGGGCTTCTCTGCCATCCGTCCCCGCGGCTCCACCGCCGCCGTGTCACGCATGAGGAGAACACCATGACCGTCATCGACACCCCGCCGAACCCGCCGGTGCTGCGCGACGCGCGCATCCCCTCGGGCGGCCTGTACGAGGGACCGCGCACGCTGCGCCGGGTGCCCGAGGGGTGGCAGGAGCGCCCGTACGAGCGCTTCGAGCTGGTGCCCCAGGGGCGCGTCATCGGGGCCGAGATCCGCGGGGCGGACCTCTCCCGGCCGCTGGATCCGGGGCTGCGCGAGGAGCTGAACCGCGCCCTGCTGGAGTGGAAGGTGCTCTTCTTCCGCGGCGCCCACCTCACCTCCGCGCAGCAGCGCGACTTCGCCCGGCACTGGGGTGCGCTGGAGACCAACCCCCTGCTGGTCAGCGGTTCGAGCGAGGACGTGGTCCGCTTCGACAAGAGCGAGGGCGCGCCCGTCACCTTCGAGAACGTGTGGCACGCCGATGTCACGTTCCGGGAGCGGCCCGCGCTCGGCGCCGTGCTCCAGCTGCGCGAGGTCCCGCCCGTCGGCGGGGACACCATGTGGGCGGACATGGCCGCCGCGTACGACAACCTGCCCCAGGAGGTGCGGGACCGGATCGACGGCGCCACGGCCGTACACGACTTCATCCCCGGCTTCTCCCGCTTCTTCGGCCCCGAGCGGCTCGCCCCGTTCCAGGACGTGTTCCCGCCCGTCGAGCACCCGGTGGTGCGCGTCCACCCGGAGACCGGGCGGCGGATGCTCTTCGTGAACACCTCCTTCACCACCCGGATCACCGGCCTGGACCGGGAGGAGAGCGACCGGCTGCTGGCCTATCTGTGCCGTCAGGCGCAGGTCCCGGAGTACCAGGTGCGCTTCCGGTGGCAGCCCGGTGACGTGGCGTTCTGGGACAACCGCGCCACCCAGCACTACGCGGTCAACGACTACGCGCCGCACCCGCGCGTGGCCGAGCGGGTGGCCATCGAGGGGGACCGCCCCTTCTGACGGATGCCGGGATATCGCCGCAGCCATGGCCAAGGGTGAGGTATACCGTTACCGAGGCAACGAGTTGACGTCCGCACGGGCCGAACGGTCCGCGCGGGCCGACGAGACAGAGGCCGGGCTGTGGCAGGGGGCCTCGGAGGTTATGGGTGCGATACCGGGTCCTTGGGGCACTTGAGCTGCGGGACGGGGACCGATGGACGACCCTCGGCCCGGCGAAGTGGCGGATGCTGCTCGCGGTGCTGCTGTGCCACGCCAACCGGACCGTCCCGGCCGAACGGCTCCTCGACGAACTGTGGGGCGAGGGCCAGGCGCCGCAGAGCGCGGCCAAGTTGCTGCAGACGTATGTCTCGCGGCTCCGGCAGAGCCTCGGTGACGCCTCCGGTCAGGCCCTGATCACCGACAAGCAGGGCTACAAGGCACACGGCTACCGACTGGCCGTCGAGGCGGCCGACTTCGACGCGCACCGGTTCGAGCAGCTGGTCGAGGAGGGGCGGCGCGGGCTGGACCGGGACGCCGAGTCCCCCGAGGACGCGGCCGAGCGGCTGCGCGAGGCGCTGGTGATGTGGCGGGGCACGCCGTACGCGGACGTGCCCGCCACCCCGTCCGTGGAGGCGGAGACCACCCGGCTCGGGGAACTCCGGCTGCAGGCCGTGGACGCCCGCATCGACGCCGATCTGCGCTGCGGGCGGCACACCGACGTGCTGGGCGAGCTGGAGGCGCTGACCGCCGAGCATCCGTACCGCGAGGGGCTGCGCGGCCGTCTGATGCTGGCCCTCTACCGCTCCGGGCGGCAGGCCGACGCGCTGGCCGCCTACCGCGATCTGCACCGGCTGCTGGCCGAGGACCTCGGGGTGGAGCCGATTCCGCCGGTGCAGCGGCTCCAGCAACAGATCCTCACCGCCGACGCTTCCCTGCTGGCGCCCCCGGCCCCCCGCAAGGAGGAGAAGCCCGCCACCCCGGCCAGGCGCGCGGCCGCCCGGGGCCCTCGCCAACTGCCGCCCGCCAGCCAGGCGTTCACCGGCCGCCATGGCGAGGTGGCGGTGATCCAGGCGCTCCTGAATCAAGGCGATCAAGACGACGAAGGCGGCCGAGGAGACCACGAGGGCCGGGGAAACCCAGGCGATCAGAGCGGGTCCGTGGTGATCGCGGCCATCGACGGCACCGGCGGCGTCGGCAAGTCCACGCTGGCCATCCACGCCGCGCACCAGCTCGCCGAGCGGTTCCCGGACGGCCAGCTCTACGTCGATCTGCACGGCACCACCGCCGGGCTCTCGCCCCTCGAACCGGCCGAAGTGCTGGGCCGGTTCCTGCGCGCCCTGGGCGTGGACGGGTCGAGCGTGCCGGGCGATACGGACGAGGCGTCGGCCCAGTTCCGCTCGCTGGTGGCGGGGCGGCGGCTGCTGGTCATCCTCGACAACGCCGCCTCCGTGGACCAGGTCCGCCCGCTGCTGCCCGCCGGGCCCGACTGCGCCGCGCTGGTCACCAGCCGCGAGATGCTGACCACCCTGGAAGGCGCCACCCATCTGCATCTGGACGTCCTCCCCCACGACCAGGCCGTGGCACTGCTGGAGCGGATCGTCGGGGTGGAGCGGGTGCGGGCCGAGCGCGCGGAGGCCGAGGAGATCACCCGGCTGTGCGGCCGTCTGCCGCTGGCGCTGCGGATCGCGGGCGCCCGGCTGGCCGCCCGCCCGGCGTGGCCGCTGCGCACCCTGGTGGCCAAACTGACCGACGCCCGAGGCAGGCTGGACGAGCTGCGCTTCGGCGACCTGGCCGTGCGGACCAGCTTCGAGGTGAGCTACGACGCCTTCCGGCTCGGCGGGCGCTCCGACGACGCGGACGCGGTACGCGCCTTCCGGCTGCTGAGCGTGGTGCCCGGGCAGGACGTGAGCGTGCCGGTGGCGGCCGCGCTGCTGGACCAGTCGGCCGACCGTACCGAGAACGCGCTGGAGCGGCTGGTCGACGCGCAGCTGCTGGAGAGCCCGGACTCGGTCCGGTACCACATGCACGATCTGCTCCGGCTGTTCGCCTCGGAGCGGGCCGAGCAGGAGGAGCCCGAGGCCGAGCCCGCCGCGGCGCTGGAGCGGGCGATGTCGGCGTACGTGGCCACCACCCAGCGGGCGGTCGCCCTGCTGGACCCGCGCCGCCCCTGGCCCCGCCATCCGGTCGAGGGCACCGTGATCCCGCTGCGGGACGCCACGGACGCGGAGGCGTGGCTGAAGACCGAGGCGGGCAATCTGGTGGCCGCCGCCGCCCACGCCGTCACCCAGTCCGACGCGCTCGCCCGGCTCGGGATCCGGCTGGCGCAGGCGCTGCAGTGGTTCCTGTATCCACGGGCGCACGCCCAGGATCTGCAGACGGTCAACGAGCTGGCGATCGGGGCCGCCCGGCGGCTGGGCGATCTGGAGAGCCAGGCGTGGGCGCTGGATCACCTCTCGGGCGCGCACTGGCTGCAGCACAGCTACGACGAGATGCGGGCCACCCTGGAATCGGCGCTGGAGATCTGGCGCGCCATCGGCCATCCGAGGGGCGAGCAGCGGTCGCTGTGCAACCTGGCGGACGCGCTGTCCGAACTGGGGCTGTTCGAGGAGGCCATCGCGGTGCAGCGGCGTCAGCTCGCGCTGGCCCGGGACACCGGGGACCTCGCGGCCGAGGTCATCGGCCTGGGCAACCTGGGCCGCGCCTACCGCGGCCTCGGCCACTCCGAGGACGCCCTGACGTGTTTCAAGGAGAGCCTGGAGCACGCCCGGCGGACCGGCGACGTCCATCACCAGGGCTTCGCGATGTACGAGATCGGCATCACGTACATGGAGCAGGGCAAGTTCCCCGAGGGCCGGGCACATCTGGACGAGGCGCTGCCGGTGTGGCAGCGGCCGGGTACGTACGAGAGCTGGCGCGGGCACACCTGGAGCGGGCTCTTCCCCGCCTGTATGACGCTGCAGATGGGCCCCGGCCCGCACTGAGGGCAGGGCGGGGGCTTCGTCACCGCGGCGCTGGAGGGCTGCGGCGCTGCGGCGCTACGGCTTGCGCGCCACTCCGCCGTACGCCCACACCCGGCTCGGGTCGTGTTCGGCGCCGATGCCCGGGCGCCAGGCGGCCACCTGCACCAGCCCGGGGTCGAGCAGCTCAAGGCCGTGGAAGAAGCCCATGATTCCGGCGTAGTCGCGCGGGGCCGCGGTCACCGGGCTGACGCTGAGCGGCGCCCAGTCCCGGTCGTCGGGGGTCTCGTCGGTGAAGTCGCCGGTGACATGGGACAGGATCAGACAGCTGCCGGGGGCGGCCCAGTCCATGAGCCGGGCGACGATGCCGTACGGATCGTCCTTGTCGTCGAGGTAGTCGAGGATGAAGGTGAGCACGATGCCCACCGGCTGCCCCGGGTCGAGCAGTCGGCGCACCTCGTCATGGGCCAGGATCTTCTCGGGCTCGCACAGATCGCCACTGATCATCGTGGTGCCGGGGACCGTCAGCCGGGCCTGGCCGTGGCTGGCCACGATCGGGTCGTTGTCGACGTAGACCACGCGGGACCGGGGATTGGCCGCCTGGGCGATCTCATGCACGTTCGGGGTGGTGGGCAGTCCCGATCCGATGTCCAGGAACTGGCTGATCCCGGCGTCGGCCAGTACGGCCATCGCCCGCTGCACGAAGCGGCGGTTGGACAGGGCGGTGTCCCGGATCTCCGGCGCGATCCGCAGGAACCGCTGGGCCTGTTCGTAGTCGGCGAGGTAGTTGTCCTTGCCGCCGACGAGGTAGTTGTACACCCGGGCCGGGTTCGCCCGGTGGCCGGGATGGCGGCCGTGGTCGGCCGACCGCCAGTCCACCGTGGTGAGCCCGATGCCGGGCCCGCTGCTGTTCATCCGAGAATCCCCTGACCTCAAAGCTGCGTCGCCTCTCCCGCTCGCCGGGTCCGTCACCGCGGATGCGGTGCCGGGCCGGGACGCCAGGTGACCGTGTCGCTGGGTCCCGGTTCGGCCCAGGCGACCGGGGCCCGGGACCAGAGGTGGAACGGCAGGTCGACGTCGGCGGACACCCGGCTGAGCTGTCCCCAGGAGTACGCGTGGGAGTGGACCACCGCGGCCTGCAGCGCCGCTTCGAGGCAGGCGCGCGCGGTCCGCTCCGCGCGGCAGGTGCCGCTCGGGCCGGAGCCCTCCACCCCGCCGGACACCTGATAGGTGCTCCAGGCGTAGAGGGCTTCGTCCTCGGTGCGGTGCGGTTGCTGCTGCTGGTCGACGTTCACGGGCCCTCTCCAGACGCGTCTCTACCGGCGGGGCTTGGCGATGCGTCCAGCATCGGAGAGGGCGGATTACCGGCGGTATAGCGGCGGTAGACCGGGATGCGACCGCGCTATACCCAACGGCGGCCGGTCACTGCTGCGCGAGCCAGGACAGCACCTCGCGGTTGATCCGCTCGGGCTGCTCCAGGTGCAGGAAGTGGCCAGCGCCGTCGACGAGTTCGATCCGGGAGCCCGCCGGGAGGTGGTCCTTGGCGCTGTGGATCACATCGGAGCCGATGCAGCCGTCGTCGCTGCCGTGCAGGAAGAGGATCGGCCGCTCACCGGTGGCGGTGATCGCCGCCTGCTCCGCCGCGTAGGCCGGCACGTGGCGGGTCGGGTCGAACAGGGCCTTGTAGTAGCCGATCGCGGCGGCGAGGTGGGCCGGGTCCTTCAGGCTCTCCTTGACGTGCGCGATGTCCTGCGCGGAGTCGTCGTAACCGGGCGACCAGTCGCGCCACAGACCGTCGATGAGCGCCATGTCATGGGCCGCGGCGGCCGCTTCGGCCAGCGGGGTCTGGAACAGGAAGATGTAGAAGGAGCGCTTGAACTGGCCGTAGTCGTAGCCGAAGAAGTCGGCCAGTACGCCGCCCAGCGGGGGCACGGACATCGTCACGGCGCGCCGCCAGCGCTCTGGGGCGTGGGCGGTGGCGCCGTAGGCGGCGATGGCACCCCAGTCGTGGCCGATGAGCACCGCGTCGCCGTCGGCGCCGAAGGCCTCGTGCAGGGCGTTGGCGTCGGAGGCGATGGCGCCCGCCTGGTAGGCGCCGTCGTCGGGTATGCCGGTGGGCGCGTACCCCCGCAGGAAGGGGGCGACGGCGTGGTAGCCCGCGTCCGCCAGGGCGGGCAGCAGGTGGCGCCAGGAGTGCGCGGTGTCGGGGAAGCCATGCAGGCAGAGCGCCAGCGGGGCGTCCGCCGGGCCCGCTTCGAGATAGCCGAACTCAAGTCCATTCGCGGTAATGCTCTTGACCTCTGTCACGCTCAGCGATGCTAATTCACCGTCAGGAACACGTCCACGCGCGCCAACAGGGGAATTCCGCACCACCCGATGATCCGGCTGCGCGGTGGCCGGGAGGGTGGCAGACTGCGCGCTGTGCCGTCCGGATCCACCCGACCGGGGTCGGGCACCTCCGCCTGACCGCCCGCCCGGCCCGAGGGAGGCCCCCATGATCAGCCCGAGCAGCCCCGTCGCGGACCACCATGAGGCCATGGAGCACCGCGGGTTCCTCTACCGCGACGAGGGGGAAGTGATCGATGTCTGCGTGCCCTTCCTGCGCGCGGGCCTGGAGGCCGACGACGCGGTGGCGGTGGTCGCGGCCAAGTCGAACATCGCGGCGCTGCGGGACGCCCTCGGACAGGACGCCCCGGCGGTGCAGTTCGAGGACGCGCTCAGCTGGTACCAGCACCCGGTGAAGACCATCGCCGCGTACGACTCGTTCGTGAAGGCCGAGTCACCGCGCCGGGTCCGGGTGATAGCCGAGCCGGTGTGGCAGGGGCGCACTCCGCTGGAGGTGGTGGAGTGGGCGCGCTACGAGTCGATCGTGAACGCGGCGTTCGCCCACTCCGGTGCCCGCGCCATCTGCTGTTACGACCGCCGTGTGCTGCACCCCGAGATCCTGACGTACGCGCGCCGGACCCACCCCGAGATCATCGACGGTCAGGGGCCCGAGGAGAGCCTGGACTACCTGGCCCCCGGCCCGTTCAGCGCCACCTGCGACCGCCGTGCGCTGCCTCCCACCCCTCGGACGGCCGACCGGCTGCCGGTCGAGGGGGCCGACCTGGACGCCGTACGGATCTTCATCGCCGAGCGGGGCGGCCGCCACGGCATGGGCCTGGAGGCCCTGCGCAACATGGTCGCCGCCGTCGCCGAGGTGGGAAACACCGCCCTGCGCCACGGCAGCGCCCCTGCGGAGCTGCGGGTGTGGACCGAGGACGGCGATCTGGTCTGCGAGATCGCCGGGCCCGGCCACTGGTACCCGGACGCCCTGTGGGGTTTCACCCCGCCGGAGGGGTCGGAGACCGGGTTCGGGCTGTGGGGCGTGCGGATGCTGTGCGACGTCGTCCAGATGCAGGCGGACGCGGACGGCACCCTGATCAGGCTGCGCACCGGGCTGTGACCAGCGATTCACCTTCCTGATGCCGGGAGTTCCGGCACTCCGTGGTCGGCCAGCGGGCCCACCTCGAGGCCTGCCGCACGGCACGCGGTGACCAGGTGCGGCAGGGCGGCCAGGGTGACGCGCCAGCAGCCGAGGGAGCCCGCCCGGTCGGTGTCGTGCAGCAGGACCGTGGCGCCGCCCTGGAGGCCGCCGCGCAGGGTGGCGAGCACCGAGGCCGGGGTGGCGTTCGGTGACCAGTCCCGCCCCCAGGCCGACCACAGGATGGGCCGCAGCCCGGCGCGTACGGCCGCGAGCCAGCGGCCACCGGTCAGGACGCCGTACGGGGGCCGGTACCACAGCGGTTCGGCTCCGGTGGCCAGCCGTACCGCCCGGGCGGCGGACGCGACCTCCGTGATGTCCCGGACCGGCCTCGGCAGCCAGGGGCGACTGTGGGTCCAGCCGTGGACGGCGAGTTCATGGCCGCGGAGCGCGATCTCGCGGGTGGTGCGCGGGTAGCGCAGCACGCTCTCGCCCAGGACGAAGAACGTGGCGCTCACCGCCAGCTCGTCCAGGGCGTCCAGGAAGCGCGGGGTGGAGTGGGGGTCGGGGCCGTCGTCGAAGGTGAGGGCGATGTGGTTGGACCGGCCCCGCCCGGCCAGCGCGGGGAACAGGAGCCGCCGGGGTCCCGGCAGCCAGGTGCCCGCCGGGACCAGATGCGCGGCCGCGGCCACCACCGCCGCGTTCCGGGCCAGCGCACCGGTCCGGGCCGCCGCCCCCGCGCGCCAGGCGGTCACGACGGGCTCCCGCCGTCCGGGACGCGCCGTACCGTCGGCCCCACCGCCGCGCCCGAGGTGTCCGCGTCCCACCCCTCGGCCATGGCGGGCGACCGGGTGAGGCCGACGATCCCGGCCGCCATCAGGGCGATGCCGACGGCCTCGGGCAGCAGGCGCAGCCCCAGTTCGACGCGTTCGCCGAACAGCACCCAGCCCAGCGCGATGCTCACCAGCGCGTCCCCGAGGGTCAGCGCGGGCTGGGAGGCGGCCAGGGTGCCCGCGCGCAGGGTGCTCTGGAGCAGCAGAAAGCTACCCAGCCCCACCAGGCACACCGCGTACAGCGGCCAGCTCGTGAACACGGCGGCCACTCCCCCGCCGAAGCGCCCGGTGAACTCCTTGATGAGGGCGGCCGTGCACGCGAAGCCGACCGCGGTCGCGCAGCCGAGCGCCGCCGCCCGCGCCGCGCCCCGCAGCGCCCGCGCCATCAGAGCGAGGGCGCCCACGACGAGCACCAGCACCACCCCGGCGGGCAGCCAGAGCCCGTTCCTGGCCGTGTCCCGGCCGTGCGAGGGGTCGGCCGCCACGAGGAAGAGCGCGAGCCCGGCGGCCAGCATCACGAACGCGAGCCAGGTCCGGCCGCCCGGCCGCCGGTGGAACACCAGACTCCCCACCACCAGGGTGAACAGCAGCTCGCTGACCAGCAGCGGCTGTACGACGGAGAGCCGCCCGACCGCCAGCGCCCCCACCTGGGCCACCGCCGAGACCACCATCGCCGCGCCCCCGGCCAGCCAGTACGGGCGCCGCAGCAGCCGCGCCAGATGCCGCAGCGCCTGCCCCGGCCCGCCACCGGCCGCCGGAACCTCCCGCTCCTGGTCCATCGCGGCGCGCCGCTGCAGTACGGACGCCGCGCCGTTGCCCAGGGCGGACAGCAGCGCGAGGAGGACGGTCAGGGCGCCCATGTCACCCTCACCCGAAGCGGGCTGCCAGCCGGTGGTACAGCCCCGGGGCCGCGCCGCGCACCAGCACGGGCAGCCGCAGCCAGGCCGGTACGTACACCTCGTCCCGGCCGCGCGCGACGGCGTCCCACACGGCGTCGGCGACCCGCTCGGGCGGCAGCGGGCGCGGCATCCGGCGGGTGTACGGGACGCCTCGGCGGGCGAAGAACGGGGTGTCCACCACGCCGGGGACCACATGGGTGACGCGTACGCCGCCCCGGCGCAGTTCGTCGCGCAGGGCGTCGGCGAAGACGCCGAGCGCCGCCTTGGCCGCGGAGTACACCGCCTCGCCGCGCACCCCGAGGCTGCCCGCGACCGATCCGATGAGCACGATGTGGCCACGCCGCTCGGCCAGCATGTGCGGCAGGACCAGCCGTACGAGCCGCATGGTGGCGAGCAGGTCGACGCCCACCACCCGGTCGATGGCGGCGGGTGGCATCGCGCTGAAGGGGCCCGCCCAGCCGATGCCCGCCCCCGCGACGAGCAGATCCACCCGCCCGGCGGTACGGAAGGCGGCCTCGACCAGGTCGCGGCCGCCCTCGGGAGTGGCCAGATCGGCGGGCAGGGCGACGGCCGAGGTGTGCGCGGCCACCCGGTCGAGCCGTTCCCGGTGGCGGCCGCTGACCAGCAGCCGCCATCCGCCGCCCGCCGCGAAGCGGTGCGCGACGGCGGCGCCGATACCCGAGGACGCGCCGGTCACCAGCGCGACCCCGGTTTCGGCGGGGGCGGCCCCGGTGGCGGCGGATCCGGCCGGGTCACGCGCGGCGCCGGCTTGAGGCTGTGCGTCCGGCAGAGGGCGGGCCATGGCACCTTCCTGTCTCGCTGCCGACCGGCGGCATGAGCACCCACCGGCCGTCGAGCGCGCGGTTTGACGGCACGCGGAGCGGATACCTCCAGTGAGCCATGAGCGGCCGCGCCTCGCACCATCGGAGGTGATGATGCACCTGCCGTCGCAGCGTTTTCTCGTGGTGAGCGCCAGCATGGGAGCCGGTCATGACGCGGTGGCCGGGGAGCTGGCGCGCAGACTGGAGCGCGCGGGGCACCGGGCGGACCGGGTGGATGTGCTGGAGCTGCTGCCCGCCGGGATCGGCCCGGGGCTGCGCGTCTTCTACCGGGCGGCGGTCCGCCGGGCCCCGGCGGTCTACGCGGGCATCTACCGGGCGTTCTTCCAGACCGGCCCAGACCCCGGCCCCGACCATGACCACGACCACGGCGGCGGGCCACGGCCCGGCACCGCGCCGCTGGCGGCGCTCGCCGAGGACCGGTTGCTGGCGCTGGCCGGGCGGCTGCGGCCGGACGCGGTGGTGCCCGTATTCCACCTCGCCGCCCAGCTCACCGGCCGTCTGCGGGCGCGCGGGGCCCTGACCGTGCCGAGCGCGGTGGTGGTCACCGACTTCGCGGTGCACCGCCAGTGGCTGCACCCGGGCAACGATCTGCACCTGTGTGTCACGGAGGAGGCCGCCGAACGGGTGCGGCGGGCCCTCGGCCGCCCCGCGGTGGCCACCGGCCCGCTGGTGGCGGGGCGTTTCCTCGGCCCGGCGCCCGGGGCGGCGGACTGGCGGCGCCGCTTCGAGCTGCACGCCCCCGGGCGGCCGCCGGTGGTCCTGTCCGCCGGGGCCTGGGGGGCCGGTACGCGGCTGGCGGACACCGCGCGGCTGCTGTCCGCCGCGGGCTATCTGCCGGTGGCGCTGTGCGGCCGGGACGAACGGCTGCGCCACCGGCTGTCCCGGTGGCCGCAGGTGGTGGCTCTCGGCTGGGAACCGGATCTGCCCGGACTGCTGGGCGCCACACGGGCGCTGGTGGACAACGCGGCCGGACAGACCGCGCTGGAAGCACTGGCCACCGGGGTCCCGGTGGTGGGCTACCGCCCCATCCCGGGCCATGGGCGCGAAGGGGTCCGCCGGATGGCCGCCCTCGGACTGACGGACCACGCGACGGACTCATGGGATCTGCTGCGCCTGCTCGACGCGCTCACCGCGGCGTCCGCGCTGCGCGAACGCCGTATCGCGGCGGGCCGACGGCTGTTCGCCACCGACCCCGCCGATGTCGCCGCCCGGCTGGCCGACATCGTGTCCGTATGTGAGTCCCCCTGAAGAAGTAGGCGGACCGGAGTGGGTGGACCGCAGTTTCGGCGCGCACATGGCCGCCGACACATCCGGGTCCACCCTCCCCAAACGCCACTTCCGCCCCCGCTACCGCTGAGGTGGCGGCGCACTGACGGGAGAGCGGCGGTCAGCTGGTGGCCGCGGCCTCGTACAGGCCACGCCCGGAGCGCTTGGCGCGGTCCGTCGTGCGCAGCCGCTCCAGCGTGTTGCGCACCGAGTTCACGTTGGTACGCGTCTCGTCGCGGCCCAGCGCGTCGTTGACCTCGGACGCGCGCATCGGACGGCCCGCCTTCTTCAGCGCACCGAGCACCGACTCGGCGAGCCCGGCGGAGCGCTCGGAGGAGGTGCCCGCAGCCTTGGCCGTCTTCTCGGTGGCCTTGGCCGTGGCCTTCTCGCTCGCCGGGGCGCTCTTCTCGGTGGCCTTGACCGCCTTGGTGGTGGCCTTGGCGGCGGGCTTGGCCGTGGGCTTGGCGGTGGCGGTGGCGGTGTCCTTGGCCGCCGCCTTCTTGGCGGGCTTCTTCGCCGCGGTCTTCTTGCCCGCGGCCTTGGTGGCGGTCTTCGCGGCACGGCCGCCGGTGGTGGACTTGGCGGCCTTGCTGCGCTGACGGCCGATGGCGGCCTTGCGCGTGGCGGCGGGGGTCCGGGTCGCCGGAGCCGCCTCGGCGGCCAGCTTCGGGTCGCCCTCGGCGGCCGCCTCCGTGGCGGTGGCGGTGGCCTTGGCGGTGGCGGTGTCCTTGGACACCGGCTTCGCCTGCGCGATGTCACCGTTGCCCGACTGCGGGAGCGAGGTGGCTCCCGACAGGGCCTGAAGGCTGCTCAGAGCGGTGCTGACCACCTCCAACCGCTGCGTGACGGCGTCCAAATCACCCTTGAGGGCCTCCTGTTGCTTCTCCAGTTGCGGAAGCTCTGCCTTCAGTGCCTCGATCGTCGAGCCCACACTGTTGTCGGCACTCAGCGCGTTCACCATCACTTCGTCCCCTTTCTGGGCGTCTGCGCCCATCGTTGCTGCGATTATGCCTGCTGTTAGATGTGTGCGGTGCCCTGTGTGCCACCACGCAAAACAACCGGGACCGCCTTGACGGCTACGGAGCAGCCAACTTTCCATGAAGTCACGTGACACGAACCCCCTCGTCAGACCATCCGTGTCATCCTCAGGAGTGGTGGCGCGCGTCATGATGACGACACATCAGGCGCGAAAAACACCGCGCGCCCCCATGCCACCTCAGCGGGCTTTCGTCACCGGGGTGTTGAGGGAGAAACCGCCTCGTCGACGAGCGCGGTGAGCTGCCCTGGGGTCATGCTGCCCGGTGCGCGGCGCTCCCGGGCGCAGTTGCCCGCGATGCGTCCCAGCGTCTCGTTGACCGGGGCCGGGATGCCGTGTTCGCGTCCGAGCAGCACGATCTCCCCGTTGAGATAGTCCGCCTCGATGGTGCCGGTCCCCCGGGTGAGGCTCTGCCACGAGGAGCCGCCGCCGCGCTCCACACCGTCCGCCGGGCTCATCTCCACCTTTCCGGAGCGGAGCGCGGCCTGTTCAGCGGCGTCGGCGTGGGCGATGCCCGCGGCGTCGAGGACTGCGGCTCCCTCCGCCTTCGCCCGCGCGGCCAGCGCCTGGGCCTCGTCCCCGGTGAGCGGTCCGCAGATCGCCTCGACGGCGTTGGCGAGGTTGTTGATGAGCTTGGCGTACTTCCAGCGCATCACGTCCGGTACGACCGGCGCGAGGAACACGGACTCCGCCAGGTCCGCGGACACCCGCCGGATGGTGTCGTCCTCCCCCGACGGATAACGGCCCAGGCTGAGGATGCCGGTGTACGGGGCGCACGGCGCGGCGACCGCCCCCGGCTCCAGGTACGTCGAGGGCAGCCAGACGCAGACGCCGTAGACCCGGCGGAAGCGGCGCAGCGCCAACCGCTCGTTCTCCACGCCGTTCTGGGCGCAGAGCAGCGGCAGCCGATCCCCCGCGGTGCCGCCGCCGGTGACCGGGCGCGGCGCCCAGGCGTCCAGCGCCGCCGCGCTGTCCTGGGTCTTCACGGCGAGGACGAGCACATCGCCGGGGCCCAGTTCGATGCCGTCGGGTCCCGTGACGGCGGGTGCCGGGACCTCATGGGTGGTCCCGGGTGCGGTGAACCGCAGTCCGCGCTCGCGCAGCGCCTCGTAGTGCGCCCCGCGTGCCACCAGGACCACGTCGTGACCGGCGAGATGGAGCCGGGCGCCGATCGTGCCGCCGACCGCCCCCGCTCCGATGATGATGTAGCGCACCGGGCCCCCTTCCCCGTGAGTGGTAGAAACAACGTACCTGCACGGACCTGTTGGAAGAGCCCGAGGTGGAACCATGAAACTGCGCTGTGCCGTGCTCGACGACTTCCAGGACGTGGCCCTGTCCTCGGCCGACTGGTCGGGGGTCCGCGACGCGGTGGACGTGGTGTCGCACCGGCGCCACTTCACCGACCGGGACGCGCTCGTCGAGGCGATCGGGGACTGCGAGATCGTGGTCATCATGCGGGAACGCACCCCGTTCCCCGCGGAGCTGTTCGCCCGGCTGCCCCGGCTCCGGCTGCTCGTCACCACCGGGATGCGCAACGCGTCCGTCGATCTGGAGGCGGCCGCCCGGCACGGGGTCACCGTGTGCGGCACGGCCAGTTCCTCCGAGCCGCCCGTCGAGCTGACCTGGGCGCTGATCCTCGGTCTGGCCCGCCACCTGGTCACGGAGAGCACGGCGCTGCGGGACGGCGGGCCGTGGCAGAGCACGGTCGGCATGGATCTGCACGGCCGGCGGCTCGGGCTGCTGGGCCTCGGCAAGATCGGCGCCAAGGTGGCGCGGATCGGCCAGGCGTTCGGCATGGACGTGGCCGCCTGGAGTCAGCACCTGACGCCCGAGCGGGCGGCGGAGGCGGGCGTGCGGTTCGTCTCCGCCAAGGAGGAGTTGCTGGAGACCAGCGATGTGGTCTCGGTGCATCTGGTGCTCAGTGACCGCACCCGGGGGCTGCTGGGCACGCCGGAGCTGCGGCGGATGCGCCCCACGGCGTACCTCGTGAACACCTCCCGCGCGGCCATCGTGGACCAGGCGGCCCTCGCGGACGCCCTGCGGGGCGGCTGGATCGCGGGCGCGGGGGTCGATGTGTTCGAGGAGGAGCCGCTGGGTCCGGAGCACCCGTTCCGTACGCTGCCGAATCTGCTCGGCACCCCGCATCTGGGCTATGTGACCCGGGGCAACTACGAGGGCTACTTCCGCGACGCGGTGGAGGACATCCGCGCGTATCTCGCGGGCGAGCCGGTCCGGGTCCTCACCGCGCCATGAGCCGCCTCAGCCGGAACCAGGGCCCAGGGTGTCCAGGGCCATGACGGCGACATGGAGCCGCGACCGCTGGGCGCCGGACTCCAGATTGCCGCCGACCAGGCGCTCGATGGTGTGCAGGCGCTGGTAGAAGGCCTGCCGGGAGAGTCCGGCCTGTTTGGCGGCGACCGACTTGTTGCCCGCGGCGTCGAGGTACTGGCGCAGGATGGCCAGCAGGTCGCCGCCGTGCCGCTCGTCGTGCTGCATCAGCCTGCCCAGCTGCCGTTCCACGTAGTTCTGGACGCGGACGTCGTCCCGCAGGGTGTACAGCAGTTCCGGCAGCCCGAGGTCCGCTGACATGTGGAACGGCCGCCGGGGTGTGCCGGGGCCGATGGCGTCCGCGACCTCCTCGGCCTGGGTGAACGACCGCGCCACCTGGTCGAGGGCGGTCACGCCGGGGCCGACCGCGAGGACGGCCTCCTCGCCGAGCGTTCCGAGGGTTTCCTCGGCGACCCGGCCGATGCGCTCCACGACGGGCTGCCACGCGGCGGCGAGCGGCAGGGTGAGCAGGACGCCGGTGCGGTCCGGGGAGAGCCTGCCGACCAGTGCGTGGATTCCGGCGCCGCGCAGGTCCTCGCCGAGGTGGCTGTCCAGGTCGGCCCGGTCGGCGGCGTCGGGCCGGTGGCCGATGGCCAGGGCGATGAAGAGGTGGCCGACGGTCGGCAGCCCGAGGGCCTCGACCCGGATGCGGGATTCGGTGCGGCTGAGATGGCTTCCGTGCCGCAGCTCCAGCAGGGCGGAGGCGCGGGCCTGCCGGTCCCACTGGGTGTGGCCGGTCATCCGGGCCAGGGTGAGGGCGGTCGCGGCGCGCCGCAGGGTCAGGGTGTGCTCGGGGCCAGCGGCCGGGCCGGTCTGGTCGGGCAGCGCGACGAGGCGCCCCCAGCGCTGTCCGTCGTGTTCGACGGGGGCCACCAGCCAGCCTTCCGGCCCGCTGGGCGCCGCGTGGTCGGGGGTCGGCGTGGCGCGGGAGCGGCGCTGCCAGGCCTCCAGGATCGTGCCGCCGGGGCGGCCCGCCGTACAGACGATCATGGCGTGGTGCACCAGGTTCTCCAGCACCACCGACCGTCCCATCAGGTCGGCCGCGACTTGGACCAGCTCCTCCGGGCGGGCGCCGCGCAGCGTCAGGTCGGTGAAGAGTTCATGGACCTGGTGGGAGCGGCGCAGCAGTTCGCCCTGGGCGTCCAGGATCAGCGCGTGGACGGTCTGGGTGACCTCGATGAACCGGATGCCGTGGGAGAGCACGATCAGCGGGAGGTCCCGGGCCCGACAGGCGGCCACCAGGTCCGGCGGCACCTGCTGGTACCGGCGGCCCAGCTCCACGACCAGACCGGCCGCGCCGACGTCGGCGAGCTGGTCGGCGTAGCCGCGCAGCCGGGTGGGGTCGTTGGGCTGGGGCATGCCGGTGGTGAGGACGAGTTCGCCGCCCTCCAGGAACGACGCCGGGTCCAGCAGTTCGGTGACGTGGACCCAGCGGACGGGACGGTTCAGCCGGTCCTCCCCGGCCATGACCCGGGGCAGTCCCGCGGCGATCACGGGCAGCCGCAGTACGTCGGCGACGGTGAGCAATGCCATCCGGCCCGCTTCCTCCCTGCACGGTGCCCGCCGTGGCGGGCGGATCTCTGGAGTCCCGGCGGCGCGCGGGGAGGCGGGGCGCCGGGACTCCAGGATCTCAGGGTCGCCGGGCAATGAGATCGGCGACGGTGGCGATGGGCGAGGTACGGGTGCGGCCGCCCGCCTCGTGCCGGTCCGCGAGCCGGTAGGCGACGTACAGTCCGCGCACCCCGAGCCAGCGGAACGGCTCCGGCTCCCAGGTGCCCGGGCGGTGCCCGGTCCACGGCAGCCGGGTCAGCCGGGTGTCCCGCTTCAGCACCAGGTCGGTGAGGGTGCGGGCGGCCAGGTTGGTGGAGGTCACCCCGTGGCCGACGTAGCCGCCCGCCCAGCCGGTGCCGGTGGCCCGGTTCAGGCCGACGGTGGCCGACCAGTCGCGGGGTACGGCGAGGACACCGCACCAGGCGTGGTCGACCCGGACGCCGGTGGTCTGCGGCAGCATGCGCTGGAGGGTCTGGGTGAGCTGGCCGATCGTACGGTCGCTGACCCGGCCCGAGTCGTCGGTGCGGGAGCCGAAGCGGTACGGCACACCGCGCCCGCCGATGGCGATCCGGTCGTCCGGGGTGCGCTGGGCGTACATATGGCCGTGTGCGGTGTCGCCGAGGGTTTCCCGGCCCTCCCAGCCGATCTCCTTCCACACGTCCGCGGGCAGCGGCTCGGTGACGATCATCGAGCTGTTCATCGGGAGCCAGGCGCGCCGCAGCCCCTTGAGGGACGAGGTGAACCCCTCGGTCGCGCGGAGCACCACGGGGGCGCGGACCGTGCCGTGTGCGGTGAGCGCGCGACCCGGCTCGATGGCGGTGACGGGTGACTTCTCGTAGATGGTGACGCCGAGCCGTTCCACTGTCTCGGCGAGCCCCCGGACCAGGGCGGCGGGCTGGAGCCGGGCGCAGTGCGGGGTGTACGCGCCCGCGGTCACCCCGTCGATGGCGATGTGCCGGTCGGACTCGGCGGGGGTGAGCAGGACGGACTCCGCCACACCCCACTCGTGGTCCTGCTCGACCTTGTGCCGCAGCCGGGTGGCCTGGGCGGGGGTGCGCGCGACCCGCAGGGTGCCGCCCTTGACGATGTCCGCGTCGATGTTCTCGCGGGCGGCGACGGCGATGATCTCGTCCACGGCCTCGTTCATGGCCCGCTGCCAGTCGAGGACGGCGTCGCGGCCGTACATGCGGGCCAGCCGGTCGCGGGCGCCGGGGATCAGTCCGGAGGCCCAGCCGCCGTTGCGGCCGGAGGCTCCGAAGCCCGCGAACTCGGCTTCGAGGACCGTGATACGCAG
Source organism: Streptomyces sp. NPDC001700 (assembly GCF_053596435.1). Classification (NCBI taxonomy): domain Bacteria; kingdom Bacillati; phylum Actinomycetota; class Actinomycetes; order Kitasatosporales; family Streptomycetaceae; genus Streptomyces; species Streptomyces sp. NPDC001700. Next base: position 27,500 of record NZ_JBSFGE010000032.1, on the reverse strand, counting down.
GGACGGGTCGGCCTGCTTGAGGTAGTAGGCGGTCCACAGGCCGGTCATTCCGGCGCCGACGACGCACACATCGGCGTCGCGGTCGCCGGGCAGCGCCGGGCGGGGGGCGGGCAGTTCGGCGAACCAGTGGGCGACGCGCCCGTTGACCGGTGCCGTGGTGGCGGACATGGGGTCCTCTCGCGGTGTGAGGGGTGGCCGGGAAGCCGGATCAGACGCCGAGCAGACCGGGCAGCTCGGACAGGTCCTTGATCTCCTCGTACGGCTGGTAGGCGGCCGACCCGGGGAAGCCGTACCGGTTGACCCAGATCCGCCGCATGCCCTCGTACCGCTTGGTCGGCATGATGTCGTACTCCCAGCCCTGGGCGGTGTGGATGATGTGCGCAGGGCCCCGGCCGGTGGCCTTCATGAGGTATTCGAAGGCCTGCGGCAGCGGCTTGAACGCGCCCGCCTGCTCGGCGGTGAGGACGTAGTCCCACTCCACGCCCAGCTCGTCGACGGCGTAGGAGATCAGGTCGTCCTCGCTGTTGGAGAGGATGGCGATGTCGTATTCGCCCTTGAGGCGGCGCAGCGCGTCGGGCACCTCGTGGAACGGCTTGAACCGCTTGATGGCCTCGATCAGCGCCTCGCCGTCCTCGTCGCGGTAGGGCAGGCCGTGCAGCAGCATGACGTTGTTCAGGGTGCGGCGGACGGTCTCCCGGTACGGGCGGTAGTGGTCCACGACGCCCTGGAACCGCATCACGTACGCGTCGTGGTGGAACTGCTTGGGGTCGACGCCGTACTCGGCGAGCCGGTCCTTGACGATCTCGTGGGTGGCGCTCTGGGTGTCGAAGTTGATGAGGGTGCGGTAGCAGTCGAAGGAGACGAGCTTGCGCATGGCGGGGTCCTTTCGGATGAGGGGGCGGGGCGCGGTCAGGCGCGGCGGCTGGCTTCCGCCAGGCCCAGGTCCTTGGTTTCGGGCGCGAGGATGATGGAGGCCACGAGGCCGATGATGGTGATGCCCGCGCCCATCGCGAGGGTGCCGCGGACGCCGAAGTCGGCGGTGAGCATGGGCAGCAGGAAGGTGCTGGAGGCGGAGCCGACCCGGCTCATGGCGGTGGCGATGCCGACGCCGGTGGCGCGCAGGTCGGTGGGGAACAGCTCGCTCGGATACACGAACTGCAGTCCACTGCCCGCGGCCTCGAAGAACTGGAACCCGGCGAAGAGGGCGACCACCAGGAACGCGTAGTGCAGCGGCAGCACGATCAGGGCGATGAGGCAGACGTTGATGCAGGCGAAGCTGGAGATGAGCAGGGGCCGGCGGCCGATCCGGTTGACCACGAGCAGCCCGACCGCCGTGCCCGCGACCGCGATGGTGGTGATGAGCGCGCTGGCGCCGAAGGTGCTGGTCACCCCGAACGACTCCAGCATCTGCGGCTGGAAGGACCGTACGGCGAAGGCGGGCGCCACCTGACAGATCCAGAACACCGAACAGAAGAGGACGGGGATCGCGTAGCCGCGGCGGAAGATCTCCAGCAGGTTGCCCAGGCCCGAGCCGCCGCGCCGGGTGCCGCTCTCGGCGAGCAGTTCCTCGGTGCTGACCTCCTGGTGGAGGTGGCGGCGTACGACCTCCTTGGCCTCGTCCACCCGGCCGCGGGAGGCCAGCCAGCGGGGCGACTCGGGCACTCCGGCCCGGAAGAACATGAAGATGATGGCGGGCACCGCGCCGGAGGCCAGCATCCAGCGCCACGCGTCGTCGCCGGTGCCCATCAGCAGCCAGCCGGCCCAGAAGCTGACGCCGTAGCCGACCCACCAGGCGAGGACCAGGCCGGACAGGGCCGGGCCACGGATCTTGCGCGGCACCAGCTCGGAGGTCAGGGCGGACGCGATCGGGTAGTCGGCGCCGATCGCGATGCCGATCAGCAGCCTGAGCACCAGCAGCTGCCACGCCTCGGTGACGAAGAACTGGAGGGCCGAGAAGATCACGAAGGTCAGCAGGTTGAGCACATACATCAGATGGCGGCCGACCCGGTCCGTGATCGGACCGAAGACCGCGCCGCCGATGAAGACGCCGACCAGGACGGAGGCGGCGATCAGCCCCTCCCACATGGTGTTCAGGCTGAGCGCCGGGGTGATCAGGGTGAGGGCGACGCCCATGATGCCGAGCAGATAGCCGTCGCAGAACGGACCGCCCATGGCGACGGCGACCATCCTGCGGTGAAAGCCGGTGACGGGGGCTTCGTCGAGGCTCACGGTTCGTGTGGTGGCTTCTTGCGAAGGTGACGGGCTGGACAAAGACATGCTTGAGACTCCTGGGGACGAGGAGGTGGCGCCGGGGCGCTGGGCGATGCGGCACAAGGGGTGGGCATCGGGCGTCAAGCATTCGTGCGGGGCGCCGCAGGGGCCGCGGGGTGTGCTGCCGGGGACGGGCAGGTGACGGGAGGTTGGATGGCCATCACCATGGTTCAGCCGTCCGGCACCGTCAACGGCCATCCTGTTCCATCGGCGACTCGGTGGTGGACACTCTGTACGCCCGGTCCGCACCGGGGCTGCGCAGGACTTTGGTCCCGGGGCACGGTTCCGCCGGGGACACAGCGTCCACAACGGCCCGCCGGGGCGGACACTGTGCCCGTTGCCCCGGAGCGCGGCTGCGGTCAGGGTGTGGGAATCGATCCACACCCTTCCTGACCTCGGGAGAACCGTCATGACACTCCGGTGTGAGCCCCCGGGGGACCTGAGCGACCCGCCGGGAGGCGGCCATGGGTGACCGGCTGGTCGTCCTCTACAACGACCATCTGCCGTACAACCGGGAGCGCGTCGAGTCCCTGGCGCGGACCGTGTACGCGACCGAGGAGGAACTGCCGGACCTCCTCCCCGGCGCGGACACCCTGCTCGCCTGGTGGCCGCTGAGCCCGGCCGTCGCCGCCTCGTGGCCGGACGATCCCGCGAAGGCCCCCCGCTGGGTGCATGTGGCCGCCGCGGGCGTGGACCCGTATCTGTTTCCCGCGCTGACCGGCAACCCGGATGTGGTGCTCACCAACTCGCGCGGGGTGTACGACCAGCCCATCGCCGAATACGTCCTCGGGCTGATCCTGTCCCTCGCCAAGGACTTCCCCGGCATGTGGGACCACCAGCGCGGCCGTCAGTGGCGGCCGCGCGACAGCGAGCGCGTCGGCGGCCGCACCGTGCTGGTCTGGGGCACCGGGTCCATCGGCCGGGCCGTCGCCCGGCTGCTGCGCGCGGTCGGCATGCGGGTGTGCGGCGCGGGCCGCACCCCGCGCGACGCCGACCCCGACTTCGGCACCGTGCACGGTCCGGCGACGCTGCACACCGGGCTGGGCGAGGCCGATTACGTGGTGCTGGCCGCCCCGCTCACCCCGGCCACCCACGGCATGGTGGACGCCTCGGTGCTGGCGGCCATGAAGCCCGGCGCCCGGCTGGTCAACGTAGGACGCGGCCAGCTGGTGGACGAGGCGGCCCTGATCGACGCCCTGTCCGGCGGCAGGCTGGCCGGTGCCGCGCTGGACGTGTTCGCCCGGGAGCCACTGCCCGCCACCTCCCCGCTGTGGGAGCTGCCGGGGGTCATCGTGTCCCCGCACACCGCGGGTGAGGTGGTCCGCTGGCGCGACGACCTGGCCGAGCTGTTCCTGGACAACCTGCTCCGCAGGACCGAGGGCCGCCCGCTGCGCAATGTGGTCGACAAGGCGCTGGGTTACGTCAGATAGGCGGGTTACGTCAGGTAAGTGGTGGCCACCACTCCGTTTCACCCTCCCTCCGGCCGGAAAGCCGCAGAGGACGGGGAAAAACACATCGGCCCGCAGACGGAGGGGAACGTGGCGCACACCACACCAGGTCAGGGCACCGGCGCCGAACGGATCCGGGAGAACACCTCAGGGCAGAGCACCCCGCCGACCCGGCGGGGGCTGCTCTCGGTAACGGCGGCGGCCGGTCTCGGTCTGCTCGCCGGATGCGGCGAGCAGAACACCGACTGGTCCAGTCCCTCCAGGAGCCCCACGCCCGCCAAGAGCGGCGGGACCTCCGCCGCGGGCTCCGACAACAAGGCCAGCCGCTCCCCGTCGCCGAAGCCGACGAAGCGACGGCCCGAACTCCCGCGTGGCGGCCGCGATCTGTCCCGGTACCGCCTGGTGGGGTACTGCGGACTGCCCGGCGCCGCCGCACTCGGCCGGCTCGGTACCGGTGACCTGAACCAGCGGGTCAAGGAGATCGAGAAGACCGCGCGCGACTACGCCGCGGACCGGGAGCCACTGCCGGTCCTCGAACTGCTCGCGACCATCACCAACAGCTCCGCGGGACCGGACGGCACCTACCGCACCCGGGTCCCGGACGACACCATCCAGCGTTTCCACGACGCGGCCCGGCGCCATGAAGCGATGCTGCTGCTCAACATCCAGCCCGGCCGGGCGTCGATGCTGGACGAGGTCAAGGCGCTGCGCGACTGGCTCGTGAAGCCCGATGTGGGCATAGCGCTGGACCCCGAGTGGGACATGGGCCCGGGAGAGGTGCCGGGCGACACCTACGGCAGCACCAGCGGGAAGGAGCTGACCGACGTGGCGCGCTATCTCTCGGGGATAGTCGAGGAACACGATCTGCCGGAGAAGCCGCTCGTCTTCCACCAGGTGGCGGTGTCCGTGGTCCCCGACCAGTCCGCGCTGCGCCCGCAGCCCGGAGTCGTCGTCATCAAGAGCGCGGACGGCATCGGCTCGCCGGGCATGAAGCGGGACACCTGGCGGCAGCTCGTGAAGGACCAGCCGGAGGGCGTGCGCACCGGCTTCAAGCTCTTCTACGAGGAGGACGCCGAGGTCAGTCGGCTGATGACCCCGAAGGAAGTGCTGGCCCTGCGGCCCCGGCCGGACTACGTCATGTTCGAGTGACACGCGGATCGAATGACACGTGTGAAGCCGCCCCCGGCCCAAGGGACCGGGGGCGGCTTCATGGGATCCGCCGGGTCAGGTCCGTGGCGCGGTGGCCACGGAGACCGGTTCGTGTTCGGCGCGCTCGCCCGTACCGGGCCGGGAAAAGCGCATCAGGACGCAGGCACCCGCGTACAGCACCGCCACCACGAGCAGCAGGGCCTGGTAGCCGGTGACCAGCGCGAGGTATTCGAGGGTGCCGCCGACCAGCGAGCCGAGCAGGTTGGCGCCGAAGGCCGCCGTGGGGTCGGAGGCCATGGACAGCCGGTCGGAGAAGATGAGGTTGGCGCAGAAGATGGGGGCGAAGGCCAGCGCGATCGCGGCGGCCAGGCGCCCCGCGAAGGGCAGTCCGAGCACCAGATCGGCCGGGATGAGCCAGGAGACGGCCAGCGTGGCGAAGAGCAGGAGCTGCAGGGCCAGCTGGTTGAGCTTGCCCATCCGCCGCCGTACCTCGACCGCGGACAGTACGGCCAGCAGCACACCGGCGAACACCATGGCATTGACCAGCCAGGTGGTGCCGAAGTACAGCGCGAAGCCGATCACGTTCTTGGTTTCGAGCAGCATGAAGGCGGCGCCGAGCAGGAACATGTCGGCGTAACCGAAGGTCCGCCGCAGCCGTACGCCGGTCAGCCGCACCGACGCCAGGGTCACCAGCAGGATCGCGCCCAGCACCCCGAGGTAGAGGGTGGGAATGGTGCGGTGCAGCAGATACGGGAACGGGTGGTCGTCGCTCGCGGCCTTCGGCACCGGGCCGGACGCCTTCCACGTGGCCCCGCACGACTGGGCGGCCGGGGTGGTGCCCGCGACGAGGACCGCGGCCCGCTGGTTGCCGTAGTGGGTGATGCAGGGGGCGTGTCCGAAGACGGAGGTGAGCGTCCCGCCGAAGCGGTCGATGAGCCAGTTCTGCCGGTAGTAGTTGTACATGGCGAACGCGCCGCCGGGGGCCAGGTGGCGATGGGCCGCCTCGAACGCCTGGCGGGTGAACAGATAGCTCTCCAGGCGCAGGTTGCTGGCCCCGGACACCAGGGTCAGGGAGTCCGGCAGCGCGAGGACGATCAGGTCGTAGCGGGTCTTGGTCTGCTCCAGGAAGGCCCGTCCGTCGTTGATGTGGACGTGCACCCGGGGGTTGTCGTACGGCCGGGCCGGGTGCAGGGAGGCGCCGATCTCCTGAAGCCTCGGGTCGATCTCCACGGCGTCCACGCGCCGGGCCCCGTGGGCGAGGGCGAGGGCCACGTCGTTGCCGTTGCCCGCGCCGATGACCAGCACCCGGCGGTGGGAGTTGCGCGGCGTCTCGCGGTAGGGCTGCTCATACGGTGAACCGGGCTTCGTCAGCGCCTTCAGCGGGGCGATGGACTGATGCGGAACACCGTTGGCGGCGATGTTGTAGTCCCGGGCGGACGAGGACGACTTCTTGACCTCGATCTTGTAGTACGGCGACCACGAGATACCGGTGGCCGCCGATTCCAGCGCCAGCACCGCCACCATCACGGCCAGCGGAATCGCGGACCGGATGAGGTTGCGCCGCCCGACCAGCACCAGCATCGCCAGCGCCGCGAGCACACCCCACACCACCGACGGCGCACGCAGCCAGGACAGCAGCGCGAAGGACACCGAGCCGGTGAGGGAGCCGAGCAGGTCGAAGCGGTACGCCTCCAGCGACGGCAGCCGCCGGAACTGGTCGGCCGTCATCTTGCCGATCGCCATCATGATGAGCGCGGTCAGCCCGAACAGCACGGGCAGGGTGACCCACTGCGGCAGACCGGTGGTCTTCACGGCGGTGAAGTAGATGACCTCGCCGCTGCTCTGCCGCACCTGGACGGGAAACTCCCGGACCAGGACGACGAGGACGGCCAGCGGGAGGGGCGCCCAGCGGGTGAGCCACTGCCCGCGGCCGGCGGGAAGGAGGAATCCGAGGCCGATTCCGAGGAACGAGCCCAGGAGGATGAAGTTCGAGAAATAGCTCAGATGGACGATATTGGCGCCGGTCCACCGGATCAGCGCCAGCTCGACGAAGAGCATGGTGGCGCTGGCCAGCAGCAGCCTCGCGCGCACGTTTTGCGGTCCAGGGCTGTGCTCCATGTCGGCCCACGCTGTCATCAGAGGCGGGGCAGGTCGAGCACCAGCAGGGCGGTCCGACCGCCCCCGGAGCACATCTCACCTGATGGGCCCAATCGCTGTCGCGGGCCGGGTGTCCGGAGCGAAAATAGTGGTGCTTGTCTCCGTTGTGCTGGTCTCTGGAGAAAGGTGCGCACCATGCCCAGGGGATCGAGCTCGAAGCGAGAGAGACAGTACGAACACATCAAGGACAGCGCGAAGAAGCGCGGCGCCAGCGAGCGCCGGGCCAAGGAGATGGCCGCCCGGACGGTGAACAAGGAGCGCGCCCGCTCCGGAGAGGCCAGGACGGCGAGCCGTATCTCCACCGAGGACATGTCGTCTTCGCGGCGTGGCGGCAAGCGGTCGCACACCGGCTCGCAGGGCCCCACGCGGGACCAGCTGTACGCCGAGGCCAAGCGCCGGAACATCGAGGGCCGGTCCCAGATGAACAAGTCCCAGCTGAAGAAGGCCCTGGGGAAGTAGCCCCAAAACACCGGCCCGGGAACGCCGACCCTTCAGTGTTCCTGGGCCGTGGGGCGCACCAGGATCTCGTTGACGGCGGCGTGCGCGGGCTGGGTCACCATGAAGCCGACGCAGCGGGCGATGTCCTCGGCGTGCAGCCAGTCCTCCTGTGGCATCCCGGCGGCGACGGTCCCGGTCGTGGGGTTGTCCCGGCCCGCCACCGAGCTGAGGGTCACCAGGTCGGCGACGCCGCGCGGGCCGTCCGCCGCCGCGCGCAGCAGATGCGGCAGCGCCTGCTGCGAGGTGTGCAGGACGGCCTTGCGGTTCAGGTCGACTATGCGCTCCCAGTTCTCGGGATCGCCCTCCTCGACGCCCGCGACCGCCACGTACCCCACGCTGTTCACCAGCACGTCCAGCCGCCCGAACCGCTCGGCCGTCTCGTCGACGCAGCTCCGCGCCTGGGCCGCGTCCCGCAGATCGGCGGTCAGCGGCACACAGGCGCGGCCCAGGTCCCGGATGCCGGAGGCCAGCTCCTCCAGCCGGTCGGTACGGCGGGCGACCAGCACGCCGCCGTCACCGGTGTTCGGGTCCGTCACCTGTGCTCCCTGGTCCGCGAGTGGTCCGCGTCGTCCAAGGGGTGGGGTACCCGCTCGGCGGCCGATGATCGCCCGCCCGCCGCTCCCGTACCTCCTTTGGCGGTCGCTAGAAGGCGCCGCTGTACGCGTTCAGGGCGGGCTGGCCGCCGAGGTGTGCGTACAGCACAGTGGAGTCCTTGGGGATGTCGCCGTTCCGTACGAGGTCGATGAGCCCGGCCATGGACTTGCCCTCGTAGACCGGGTCGAGGATCACGCCCTCCAGGCCGCCGGTGAGCCGGATGGCGTCGAGGGTGGAGGCCACCGGGACGCCGTAGGCGTCGCCCGCCCAGCCCTCCAGCACGGTGATCTCCTCGTCGCGCAGCCCCCGGCCGAGGCCGGTCAGCTCGGCGGTGTTCCGCGCGATCTTCTCCACCTGAGCCCGGGTCTCGGCCGCCTTCGCGGAGCCGTCGATGCCCAGCACCCGGCGGGGGCGGTCCTGGCCCGCGAACCCCGCGATCATCCCCGCCTGGGTGGAGCCGGTGACGCTGCACACCACGATGGTGTCGAAGAACACGCCCAGCTCGCGTTCCTGCCGTTCGACCTCGTACGCCCAGTTGGCGAAGCCCAGGCCGCCCAGCGGGTGGTCGGAGGCACCGGCCGGGATCGGGTACGGCGTACCGCCCGCGGCCCGCACCTCGTCCAGGGCATGGGTCCAGCTGTCCTTGAACCCGATGCCGAACCCGGCGTCGACCAGCCGTACGTCCGCGCCCATGACGCGGGACAGCAGGATGTTGCCGACCTTGTCGTTGACCGCGTCGGGCCAGTCCACCCAGCTCTCCTGCACCAGGACGGCCTTCAGCCCCAGCCGGGCCGCCACGGCGGCGACCTGGCGGGTGTGGTTGGACTGCACCCCGCCGATGGTCACCAGCGTGTCGGCGCCCTGCCGCAGCGCGTCGGGGACCAGGTATTCGAGCTTGCGGGTCTTGTTGCCTCCGTAGGCAAGTCCGCTGTTGCAGTCCTCGCGCTTGGCCCAGATACGGGGCCCGCCCAGATGGTCGCTGAGCCGGTCGAGGGGATGGACGGGGCTGGGGCCGAAGAGCAGGGGATGGCGGTCGAAGTCGTCGAGGTGCATGACGGGCTCCTTGGGGCCGGTGTGCTTGTGCGCCGCGGTGTGTTCGCCGCGGTTGGTGAGCAGCCCTACCCCGTCGCACGACCGGCCTATGCGTGTAGGCCGTTTGGGGTCGGTCGGCGCGCCCGGCCCATGGATCGCGGCGGACCATCGAAGCCAGTGTCCCTGTCCGTCCCACTCCTCCAGGGAAGCCACGACCATGCCGCTCTATTTCGCCGACTCGTCGGAATCACTGGTTCCCGACGCGCACGCCGGTTTCGCCACCGCCCACGCCGCCCTCGTCGAGCACCATCCCGGTCACGGGTACTTCCGGTCCCGTATCACCTCGCCCGCCCGCCGGGTCGCGCTCGTCTCCGGCGGCGGGTCCGGTCATGAACCGCTGCACGCCGGATTCGTCGGCGCCGGGATGCTGGACGCCGCCTGCCCCGGCCGGATCTTCGCCTCGCCGCACAACCGGCAGATCTTCGAGGCCAGCCGCGCCGTCGCCGGGGACGACGGCGTGCTGCACCTGGTCAAGAACTACACCGGCGACCGCATCAACTTCGGTATCGCCGCCGAACGCCTCCACCACGAGGGCATCCGCTGCGAGCGGGTCCTGATCGACGACGACCTGGCCACCGACTCCGACGAGATCGCCGTGGGCCGGCGCGGCACCGGCGCCACCCTGGTCGTGGAGAAGGTCCTCGGCGCCGCCGCCGACGAGGGGCGCGGCCTGGACGACCTCGTGGCGCTCGGCGTCGATCTGACCCGCCGCTCCCGCAGCCTCGCCGTCGCGTCCGCCGCGCACACCACCCCCGCCTCCGGTTCCCCGGCCTTCTACCTGCCCGAGGACGTGCTGGAGTTCGGCGTCGGCATCCATGGTGAGCGCGCCGACAAGACCGTGCCGCACGCGCCGCTCAGCAAGCTGGTCGAGACGATGACGGACCGGCTGCTGGCCGCCCTCCCCCATGGCCCGCGGCCCCGGGTGCTCGCGCTGGTCAACGGTCTGGGGTCGGTCACGTCCCTGGAGCTGTACGGGATCCACCACGTCCTCGCCAAGGCCCTCGAAGCCCGGGGCACCGCCCTCGACCGGTCCCTGACCGGCACCTTCGTCAGCGCCCTCGACATGCGGGGCTTCTCACTGACCCTGGTCGCCACCGACGACGAGGTGCTGCGGCTGTGGGACGCCCCCGCCCGCACCGCGGCCTGGCCCCTGTGACCCGACCGCCGGTCCCCGAAACTTCAAGGAGCCCAGCACCCATGACCGTGAACCCCGCCCCGCGCTCCCTGACCCGTGCCACCGTCACCGCCTGGCTGCTGCGCTTCGCCGCCACCGTACGGGCCGTCGAACCCGAGCTGACCGCCCTCGACCAGCAGGCGGGCGACGGTGACTTCGGCGCCAACATCGCCACCGGGATGGACGGGGTGCGCCGCGACCTGGAACGTCTGTCCACCACCCCGGCGGTCGGCGAGGACACCGCGGAGGCGCCGCTGGCCGTCGCCGCCCGGGTCTTCCTCGACGAGGTCGGCGGCACCAGCGGCCCGCTGTTCGGCCTGCTCTTCCAGGAGATGGCCGACGCGGTCGCCGAGGCCGCCCCCACCCCGCCCGGCACCGGTGAGCTGGCCGCCGGGATCGCCGCCGGGACGGCCGCGATCCAGCGGGTCGGCGAGGCCGAGGTCGGCGACAAGACCATGGTCGACGCCCTGATCCCGGCCGCGAAGGCGCTCGCCGAGTGCCCGCCGACCGCCGAACCGGCCCGCTCGCTGCGGCTCGCGGCGGTGGCGGCCCACCGCGGCGCCCGGGCCACCGCCTATCTGCGCGCCCGGCGCGGACGGGCCAGCTACACCGGCGACCACGCGGTCGGCGTCCCCGACCCGGGCGCCCTGGCCGTGGCGCTGCTGTTCGCCTCGGCCGACGGCGAACTCACCACTGTTAGCAGACTTCCCGAGCATCGGGGTGCCGAATACTGATCCTTTAGTGAGGTTCCTCGAACTCGGGCGGTTACGCGCATGACGGGTGTCATTTGCCACTAGCGTGGACAGTCATGAGCGGGGCCGCGTCGGGCAGGCGAATCAGGAAACCTCGCTGGCTCGACCGGGAGAAGTAGTGCATCAAGACACCCCCACCCGTGTGACAACGCCGCAGTCCACCGCGGAGCGACCGGCACGGGGCGAGGGCCCGGCTCAAGGCAAGCCCCGCGACGCGTACTTCGACAACGCGAAGTACCTCACCATCGTGCTGGTGGCCTGTGGCCACGCGTGGGAACCACTGACGTACGGCAGCCGGGCCTCCATGGCCATCTACCTTCTGGTGTACGCGTTCCACATGCCCGCCTTCGCGCTGATATCGGGCTACTTCTCGCGCAGCTTCGACATGGCCCCCAAGCGGCTGCAGCGCCTGGTGACCGGTGTGGTCGTGCCGTACGTCGTCTTCGAGGTGCTGTACACCCTCTTCTCCCGCTGGGCCCAGGACAACCCGGACGAGCCGTTCAGCCTGCTCGACCCGTGGTACGTGATGTGGTTCCTGGTCGCGCTGTTCATCTGGCGGATCACCACCCCGCTGTGGCTGGCGCTGCGCTACCCGGTGCCGATCGCGCTGGCCGTGGCCGCGCTCGGCTCGCTGTCGCCGGAGACCGGTGGCGACCTCTCGCTCCAGCGCACCTTGGCGTTCCTGCCGTTCTTCGTGCTCGGGCTCACCCTCCGCCCGCAGCACTTCGCCTGGCTGCGCACCTGGCGGGCGCGGTGGATCGCGCTGCCGGTCGGGCTCATGGCGCTGGTCACGGCGTACGCGGTGGCGCCGTGGTTCAACTCGGAGTGGTTCTACCACCGCAAGAGCGTGGCGGCCCTGGACGGCGTACCGGAGTGGGCCGGGCTGCTGTCCACCCCCATCCTCTTCGTCGGCGCGCTGGTGCTGACGGCCTGCTTCCTGGCCTGGGTGCCGGGGCGGCGCACCTGGTTCACGGCGCTCGGCGCGGGGACGATGTACGGCTATCTGCTGCACGGCTTCATCATCAAGGCATCCCGCTTCGGCGGCTGGTACGAGCACTCGTGGCTGCACACCCCGCTCGGCGAGGTGGCGGTGACCGCCGCGGCCGTCGCCATGATCACGGTGCTGTGCACGGCTCCGGTGCGGCGGGTCCTGCGTGGAGTGGTGGAACCGCGCATGGAGTGGGCGTTCCGGCGCGCGGGAACCGGGAAGGCCACGAGCGGGAAGTAAGGCTGCTCCACCGGCTTCCGGGGGCGTCTTCCGGGGCAATCACCCGGAGGGCTCGTCGGGTACCGGCTGTTCGGGGTGTACGCCTCCGCTGTGCGGCTTTCCGCGCCGGCGGGTGCCGGGTTCGTCCAGGTCGGGGACGTCCTGCGGGCGGTGGGGCGGGGTGGCGTGCGGTGTGCCGCCGTTGATGTCCAGAGGGTCCGGGCCGCCCTGCGCCTGCTGGTCGGGCAGGTCCCTGGGGATGGCGGGGCCGTTCTCTCCGGGGGCTTCCGGTCGCTTGTCGCCGGTCACGATGCGCTCCTTACTCGCCGGGAAGGGGACATGGACGGCCGGTACCCCGCACACGGGCACCAATGCGGCCATTGCCGCTCCTCATCGCCAGATGTGAGACCTGTCACCGCCGAGCCGGAAAATTGATCTGAACACAACCGGCGGCCCGTGCGTACCCACTGCCGTAGCGAACCCGTCCCCTGCGTACGACCCCGTGCGCCCCACAGGAGGTCATAAGTTGAGCCGGAGTCACAAGCGCGCCCCCAAGACAAAGATCATTATTGGGGCTGCCGCGGCCGCCGCCGTCGTGGGTGCCGCCATTGTGCTGCCCAACGCCAATGCCTCTCAGGACAAGAAGTCCGAGGCCATCGACGCCAAGCCCAAGGCGTTCAACTCCGAGTCCGCCTCGGACGTGATCGCGCAGCTCGCGTCGAGCCTGGGCGAGGCGTTCGGCGGTGGCTGGTACGACAAGGAGCAGCAGCAGGTCATAGTCAATGTCATCGGCGATAACAACAACGTCGAGGTCGCCGCGATCCAGAGCGCCGGGGCCGTCGCCAAGGAAGCCAAGAACAGCATGAAGTCGCTGAAGGCGGCCGAGGCGACGCTGAAGGAGAAGGCCTCTGTGGCGGGCACCGCCTGGGCCATCAACCCCAAGACCAACAAGCTTCAGGTCACGGCGGACAGCACCGTCAAGGGCGCGAAGTGGGACACCGTTGAGTCGACCGTCAAGTCGCTGGGCGCGGGCATGGCCGACGTCACGCGCTCCAAGGGCACGTTCAAGACCGTCGCCGAGGGCGGTGACGCCATCTTCGGTGGCGGTTCGCGCTGCTCGCTGGGGTTCAACGTCACCACCGACAGCGGCGACCCCGGCTTCCTGACCGCCGGACACTGCGGTGTCGCGACCGAGGCATGGTCGGAGACCCAGGACGGCGCCCCGGTCGCCACGATCCAGGACGCCACCTTCCCGGGCACCGGTGACTTCGCGCTCGCCACCTACGACGACCCCGCCACCGAGGCCCCGAGCACGGTGAACACCGGTGGCGGCAACAAGGTGAACATCACCGAGGCGGCCGAGGCCACGGTGGGCCAGGAGGTGCAGCGCATGGGTTCCACCACCGGGCTGAACGGCGGCTCGGTCACCGCTCTCAACGCGACCGTCAACTACGCGGAGGGCTCGGTCAGCGGGCTCATCCAGACCGACGTCTGCGCCGAGCCCGGCGACAGCGGCGGCGCGCTCTTCGCGGGCGAGTCCGCGCTCGGCCTGACCTCGGGCGGCAGTGGCGACTGCACCTCGGGCGGTGAGACGTTCTTCCAGCCGGTGACCACCGCGCTGGAGGCGGTCGGCGCCACCATCGGCGACGGCGGTGCCGGTGGCGGTGCCGCCCAGTAGGACGGTCCGCCCCACGGCTGACCGTCACGCCCGGGTGTCCCGCGCCGTTACCGCGGGACACCCGGGCGGGGCCTTTCAACACGGTTGACCGAAAAGCCTCGTTCAGTGTGCCACGTCAGCGCACCAGGTCAGGGCGTCAGGTCAGCGTGTCAGGTCGGTGCGCACCCGCTCCAGGGTGATCGGCAGGTCGCGCACCCGCACTCCCGTCGCATGATGGACGGCGTTGGCGATGGCCGCGGCCGTCCCGACGATGCCCAGCTCCCCGACTCCCTTGGCGCCGATCGGGCTGAGCTGGTCGTCCTCCTCCTCGATCCAGTGCGCCTCGACATCACGCACATCGGCGTGTGCCGCCACGTGGTAACTGGCGAGGTCGTGGTTGGCGAAGTCGCCGTAGTTCGGGTCGAGTTCGAGGTTCTCGTACAGCGCCATCGACAGCCCCATGCACATGCCGCCGCGCAGCTGCGAGCGGGCCGTGCGGGCGTTGATGACGCGCCCGGCGGCGAACATCCCCAGCAGCTGGTCGACCCGTACCTGCCCGGTGTCCGTGTCCACCCGCACCTGTGCGAACTGGGCGCCGAAGGCGTGGCGCGAGAGGTTCTTCCGGGCCCGGATGTCGTCGGTGGTGTCCGCGTGGGCCTCCAGGCCACCGGGCGGGATCCGGCCCGACACCTCGTCGACCCGCTTGGCCAGCGCCCGGCACACCTTGCTCACCGCCCACCCCCATGAGCTGGTGCCCATGGAGCCACCCGCGAAGGGGGCCGAGCCGTAAGAGCTGCGGCCGATGTCCAGGGTGACCCGGTCCAGGGCCACGCCGAGTTCGTCCGCGGCCACCTGGGTCAGCGCGGTGCGGGCCCCGGTGCCGATGTCGACGGCGGCGATCATCACGGTGAAGCGCCCGTCCGGCTCCGCGCGGGCGGTCGCGGTGGCGGGCCAGGTGATGGCGGGGTAGTTGCCCGCCGCGACACCCGTGCCCACCAGCCACCGTCCCTCGCGGCGGCGGCCGGGGCGGGGGTCGCGCCCCGCCCAGCCGAACCGGGCCGCGCCCTCGCGCAGACAGGCGACCAGGTTGCGGCTGCTGAAGGGGTGCCCCGTCTCGGGGTCCACGGACGGCTCGTTGACCACCCTCAGCTCGATGGGGTCCATGTCGAGCGCGTACGCCAGCTCGTCCATCGCGCTCTCCAGCGCGAACATCCCCGGTGCCTCACCCGGCGCCCGCATCCACGACGGGGTGGGCACATCCAACTGCGCCAGGCGGTGGATGGTGCGGCGGTGGGGCGCCGCGTACATCATGCGGGTGGCGGCGACCGTCTGCTCGCAGTACGGGGTGAGCCGGGAGCTCTGCTGGAGCGCGTTGTGGGAGATCGCGGTGAGCTTGCCGTCGCGCTCGGCCCCCAGCCGGACCCGCTGCAGGGTGGGGGTGCGGTACGAGACCATGGTGAACATCTGCTGCCGGGTCGCGGCCAGCTTCACCGGGCGGCCGACGGCGCGCGCGGCCAGCGCGGCGAGCACGGTGGGCGGCCGGGGCACCGCCTTGGAGCCGAAGCCGCCGCCCACATGGTCCGCCACGATCCGTACGGCGCCCTCGGGGAGCCCGAACAGGGCGGCGAGGGTGTTCGCCGTCATCCAGGGCCCCTGGTCGCCGTTGTAGAGGGTCAGCGTGTCACCCTCCCAGACCGCGATGGTGGCGTGCGGCTCCATCGCGCTGGTGTGCTCGGGCGGTGTGGTGTACGTGGCGTCGATGGTGACCGGAGCCGCCGCCAGCGCGGTGTCCACGTCACCCGACTCCGTGCGGCCCGGGTATCCGGCGTTCACCGTGTCGGGCACGAAGATGTCCGGATCGCCGTCGCGCAGCCCGACGTCGTGCGGCTCCTCCTCGTAGACGACCCGTACGGCGGCCGCGGCCTGAGCGGCCGTCTCGAAGGTGTCCGCGACCACGGCCGCCACGATCTGCCCTCGGTAGGCCACCTCGGCGGACTGCAGGACGGACAGCTCCGGGTCGTCGGTCGGGCGCAGCCGCCGCACACTGCCGCTGTCCAGCACGGCGACGACCCCGGGGAGGGCCAGGGCGGCGCCGGAGTCGACGGAGCGCACCCGGCCACGGGCGATGGTGGACTGCACCGCCACGCCGTACAGGGCGTCCGGTACGGGGTACTCGTACGCGTAGAGCGCGGTGCCGGTGACCTTCTCGCGCCCCTCGATCCGGGTCACCGCGGCGCCCACGGTCCGCTCCAGTGTGGTCATCGCCCCTCCCCTTCCACGAGGTCGCGCACGGTGGCCGTGATGAGGTCCACGGCGAGGCCGACCTTGAAGGCGTTGTGCGGCAGCGGGCGGGCCGCGGTGAACTCGGCCAGGGCCGCGGTCCGCAGCGCGTCCTCGGTCGGCCGCTGCCCGGTGAGCAGCTGTTCGGCCTTGTGCGCGCGCCACGGCTTGGGGGCCACCCCGCCGAGCGCGAGCCGGATCTCCCGCAGCGCTCCCCCGCCGTCGGTGGCGGCCACGGCGGCCAGCGACACCACGGCGAACGCGTAGGACCAGCGGTCGCGCACCTTGCGGTAGTGCGTGGCGGCGGGTGGCGGCGGGGGCAGTTCGACCCCGGTGATGAGGTCGCCGGCCTGCAGCACCGTCTCCCGGTGCGGGGTGTCGCCGGGCAGCAGATAGAAGTCGGCGAGCGGCACGGTGCGCGGGCTGCCGTCGGCGCGCCGCAGATGGACGACGGCGTCGAGCGCGGCCATCGCCACCGCCATGTCGGAGGGGTTGGTGGCCACACAGGAGTCGGAGGTGCCGATCACCGCGAGGTCGCGGTGGCTGCCCTGGATGGCCGAACACCCCGTGCCCGGGGAGCGCTTGTTGCAGGGCTTGGTGACGTCCTGGAAGTACACGCAGCGGGTGCGCTGCAGCAGATTGCCACCGGTGGTCGCGCGGTTCCGCAGCTGTCCGGAGGCCCCGGCCAGCAGTGCCTGCGCGAGGGCGGGGAAGCGCTCGCGGATGCCACGGTCGCCGGAGAGGTCGCTGCCCGGCACCAGCGCCCCGATGAGCACCCCGCCGTCCGCGCGGTGCTCGATACGGTCGTACGGCAGTCCGGTGATGTCGACCACCATGGCGGGCTCGGTGACGCCGAGCTTCATCAGGTCGACCAGATTGGTGCCCCCGGCCAGGTACACCGCCTCGGTGGAGTCCGCGACGAGGGAGGCGGCGGCCTCGGGGCGGGTGGCGCGCTCGTACGCGAAGGGCTTCATCGCACACCGCCCCGGACCGGCGCGCCCGGCACGCCCTGGCCGTCGGACCCGGCGGCCTCGCGGATGGCGTCCACGATGCCCCGGTAGGCGCCGCAGCGGCACAGGTTGCCGCTCATCCGCTCCCGGATCTCGTCGTCGTCCAGGGTGTCGGGCGCGCGGACACCTGCGGCCACGTCCTCGGTGGCGTGGCTGGGCCAGCCACGGGACGCCTCGGCGAGCGCGCCGATGGCCGAACAGATCTGGCCCGGGGTGCAGTAGCCGCACTGGAAGCCGTCGTGTTCCAGGAACGCCCGCTGGAGCGGGTGCAGATCGCCGGTGGCACTGAGGTCCGCGACCCCCTCGATGGTGGTGATGTCGTGGCCGGCAGCCGTCACGGCGAACACCAGGCAGCTGTTCACCCGTTCGCCGTCGACCAGGACCGTGCAGGCGCCGCACTGGCCGTGGTCGCAGCCCTTCTTGGTGCCGGTCAGCGCGAGGTGTTCGCGCAGGGCGTCCAGCAGGGTCACGCGATTGTCGAGGGTGAGGGGCCGGTCGGCGCCGTTGACACGCAGCGTGAGATCGGTGTGAAACCTCTGAGCTGTCACGCCATCAGCGTGGCACCGGGTTCAGGGCCCCGCATCTTCAGCGCGCCTCCGGTGGCGGGGGCAGTCGCAGGTGGGCGAGGTCGCCGGGGACCGGGCTGCGGGGCCGGTAGAACGGCGGGGCCTGGTCGGCGGCGGGCGAGTCGGCGAGCCGGAAGCGGTCGCGCAGCCGGTGGTAGAACTCGGTGGGCCGCAGCCGTACCAGCCGCAGCCGGGCCGGGGCGCGGTACGCCGCCACCCAGTCGCCCGGCTCCAGCACCCCGCGCAGCTGCCCGTCGATGGAGACGGCCACCCGACCGGAGTGCGGCAGCACCCGGATGGCCACGGCCTCGTCCACCGCGGCCACCACGGTGCGGTCGAAGGCGATGTGCGGGGCAACGGGGGTGAAGACGACCGCGTCCATGTGCGGGGAGATGACCGGGCCGCCCGCGGCGAAGCTGTACGCCGTGGAGCCGGTGGGGGTGGCCACGATGATGGCGTCGGCCGAGTACGAGGCGAGCAACTGCCCCGCCACATACACCGCGAGCCCGGCCTGGCGGTCGCGGGCCAGCTTCTCGAACACCACGTCGTTGAGGGCGGTGACGTCCAGCGCCACGCCCCAGCCGACCTCCTCGGGGCTGCCGGGCCGTACCTTCGGCGGGGGCAGCACCGGCCCGCGTCCGTACCGCAGCAGCGCGTCCATCCCGGCGGGCATGTCCAGCGGCCGCGACGCCCGCAGGGTGAGCATCATCCGCTCCTCGACCGTGGTGCGGCCCGTCTGCACGGCGTCCAGGGCGTGCCGCAGGTCGCCAGGGGTGATCTCGGTGAGGAATCCCACCCGGCCCACGTTCACCCCCAGCGCGGGGGCACCGTCGGTGACGGCGATCCGGGCCCCGCGCAGGAACGTGCCGTCGCCGCCGAAGGTGACGATGAGATCGGGGTGCCCGGCCGCCGCGGACTCCTCCTGCGCGCTGCGCCGCGGATGGTCTCCGCGCCATACGTCGATCTCGGTGCAGGACACGCCCCGCGCCGCGGCCCAGGAGTGCGCCTCACGGGCCGCCGCGACGGCGGCGGGGCGGGCCTGGTGGACGACCAGGCCGAGCCGGTTGACAGGCATCCTCCTCCCCACCGTAGAGCGCCCCGGCGCGCGGCGCCCGGCAGCGGGCCGATCCAGGTGGCGCGGCTGTTCCAGGGGGTGTTCTAGGGTGGCGGCGAGTCTGATCGAGTCAGGGAGGGTGCAGCAGATGACGAGCCCGAACCGTACCGCGCTGGTCGAGGAGCTGATGGGGCGCTTCCCGCAGGTGCCACCGGAGGCGGTGATCAAGGAGGACCTGCTGCGCGGCGGCATGGCCTTCGACGACTCCGCGCTCAGCGGCGGCGACGACGGGGACGTCAAGCCGAAGTCGTACTTCATCTTCTCCTTCGACCACCGCACCCTGCCCGAGCTGGGGGCGGCCGCGCTCAACCGGCCGCCGGAGGAGATCGTGCTCACCGGCGGGCCGTACGGGCTGCGGCGCACGGTGGTGTCGGTGCGCGTCAACCCGGACTCGCCGTATGTGGTGCGGGCCGGTGAGGACGGGTCGCTCGGGCTGTATCTGGACGGGACCCGGATCGCGGACGTCGGGCTGCCGCCGATGCCGGACTACTACCGGCACACGCTGTCGAACGGCAAGTCGGTGATGGAGGTCGCCCCGACCATCCAGTGGGGCTATCTGGTCTATCTGACGGTGTTCCGGGTGTGCCAGTACTTCGGCGCCAAGGAAGAGTGCGGGTACTGCGACATCAACCACAACTGGCGCCAGCACAAGGCGGCGGGCCGCCCGTACACCGGGGTCAAGCCGGTCGAGGAGGTGCTGGAGGCGCTGGACATCATCGACCGCCACGACACCGCCGGTGCCTCGAAGGCGTACACCCTCACCGGTGGCTCGATCACCTCGCACGTCGGCGGTCGCGACGAGGCCGACTTCTACGGCCACTACGCGAAGGCCATCGAGGAGCGCTTCCCGGGCCGGTGGATCGGCAAGGTGGTGGCGCAGGCGCTGCCGCGCGACGACGTCCAGCGGTTCCACGACTACGGCATCAGCATCTACCACCCCAACTTCGAGGTGTGGGACCGGCGGCTGTTCGAGCTGTACTGCCCGGGCAAGGAGCGCTACGTCGGCCGGGACGAGTGGCACCGGCGGATCCTGGACTCGACCGAGGTGTTCGGGGCGCGCAATGTGATCCCCAACTTCGTGGCGGGCGTGGAGATGGCCGAGCCGTTCGGCTTCACCAGCGTGGACGAGGCCATCGACTCGACCGCCGAGGGGCTGCGGTTCTTCATGTCGAACGGTGTCGTGCCCCGGTTCACCACCTGGTGCCCGGAGCCGACCACGCCGCTCGGCAAGGCCAACCCGCAGGGCGCGCCGCTGGAGTACCACATCCGGCTGCTGGAGACCTACCGGGCGACGCTGGAGGAGTACGGCCTGACCTCGCCCCCGGGGTACGGCCCGGCCGGGCCGGGGCGGGCCGTGTTCTCGGTCAGCTCGTTCATGGACAGCCTGTCGGCCGACGAGCCGGTCGCGGCGGCGTCGGAATGACGGGCTTATCCGCGGTCATCCCCACCGCGCGGCTGGAGCTGCGGCCGCTGCGGATCGAGCACGCGGCGGAGATGGCCGGGGTGCTGTCCGACCCCGGCCTGCACACCTTCATCGGCGGCGCCCCGCTGGACGCCACGGCCCTGCGCACCCGTTACGAACGCCTGGTCGCGGGCTCGCCCGACCCCGAGGTGGCCTGGTGCAACTGGGTGCTCCACGCCGTTGCCGAACGGTGTCTGGTGGGCACCGTCCAGGCGACCCTCAGCGGCCCCACGACCGCCCGCACGGCCGAGGTGGCCTGGGTCGTGGGCACGCCGTGGCAGGGGCGTGGGTACGCCACGGAGGCGGCCCGGGGCCTGGTGGGGTGGCTCACGGCCCGTTCCGTGGCCGAGGTCGTCGCGCACGTCCACCCCCGCCACCAGGCCTCGGCGGCCGTCGCCAGGGCCGCCGGTCTCGCGCCCACCGGGGAGCGCCAGGACGGCGAGATCCGGTGGCGGGCCGACGTGGTGTGAGAGGCCCGCTCAGCCGACGTGGATGTGGGGGCGGCGGTTGCGGTCGGGTTCGGCCTCGCGGAGCACTTCGCGGGTGACGGGGGCCACCTCGCCCTGGCCGAAGAGGAAGAAGCGGAGGAAGTGGGCGAGGGGGTTGCCCTCGGTCCACTCGAAGTGGATGTGCGGCCGCTGACCGGATGCGTCGCGCACCGCCAGCAGCATCGCGGCGAGCGCGTTGGCGACGGTGGCGCTCTCCATGGTGAGCACCCGGTAGCGGCCGTGCATCACCTTTCCGCACACCCGCAGCTCGCTCTCGAACTCGGACGGGTCGGCGACGGTGACCTCGACGAAGATGACGTCGTCCTCGGGCGGGATGTCGTTGTCGGCGCGGATCTCCTGCTGTTTGTCGCGGTATTCGGCCACGTCACAGGCCTGCGGCTTATTGGCGATGAAGCGGATCGTGCGGTGGGCGGTGTCGCGGATGAAGCGCTGGGCCATGTCGTCGAAGGTGACGCTGGTGACCCGTAGCTCGAAGGCGCGGGCGGCCCGGGACAGCAGGGACACGGCCATGATGCCGCCGATGAAACACGCGCCGATCTTGACGCCGTCGGGCCGCTCGATGACGTTCGCGGCGGTGGTGTAGATGAAGACGAGCGCGATGGCCCCGAAGCCCAGGGTCCAGCCGCGCTGCCCGGCGCGCCGCGCGGCGATGGTGACGGCGATGGCGGCGGAGGTGATGAGGACGAGGACACCGGTGGCGTACGCCCCGCCCTGGGCGTCCACATCGGCCTTGAACAGCCACGTCACCAGGAACGCGACGAGGGTGAAGACGAGCACCATCGGGCGCACCGCGCGCGCCCAGTGGGGTGCCATGCCGTAGCGCGGGAGGTAGCGGGGCATGAGGTTGAGCAGTCCGGCCATGGCGGAGGCGCCCGCGAACCAGAGGATGGCGATGGTGGCGGCGTCGTAGACGCTGCCGAAGGCGGAGCCCAGGTACTCGTGGGCGAGATAGGCCAGGGCGCGCCCGTTGGCCGCGCCGCCCGGCTCGAACGCGTGCTGCGGGATCAGCAGGGTCGTGATCAGGCTGGAGGTGATCAGGAAGACGCTCATGATCAGCGCGGCGGTGGTGAGCAGCTTCCGGGTGCCCTGGATACGGCCGGTGGGGCGTTCCTCGGTGTCGCCGGGCTTGCCCTCGATGTGCGGCATGACGGCGACCCCGGTCTCGAACCCGGAAAGACCGAGCGCCAGCTTGGGGAAGATCACCAGGGACACGGCCACCATGACCAGGGGGTTGCCGCGCTGGGCGGTGAGCGCGGCGGTCCAGTCGGTGATCACCTGCGGCGCGGTGAAGACGTGCCACAGCCCCACCGCCACCACGACGGCGTTGAGCAGCAGGTAGGCGGCCACCAGCACGACGGCCAGCCCGATGGCCTCGGTGAAGCCCTTGAGGAAGACCGCGCCGAGCAGCCCGATGAGGACGAGGGTGACGGCCACCTCGTGGCCGTGCAGCAGATCGGCGTGCGGGTTCTCCACCACATGGGCGGTGGCGTCGGCGGCCGAGAGGGTGATGGTGATCAGGAAGTCGGTGGCGGCGAAGCCGAGCAGGGTGAGGACGAAGAGCTTGCCCTTCCAGAACGTCAGCAGCCGCTCCAGCATCGCGATCGAGCCCTGGCCGTGCGGGCTCTCGGCGGCCACCCGCCGGTAGACCGGCAGCGCGCCCGCCAGGGTCACCACCACCAGCACGACCGTGGCCAGCGGGGACAGCAGCCCGGCGGCCAGGGCGGCGATACCGGGCTGGTAGCCGAGGGTCGAGAAGTAGTCGAGACCGGTGAGACACATCACCCGCCACCACGGGCGGCCCCGGTCCGCGCTCTCCGGTTCTGCGTGCGGTCCTGGCTGCCGCTTGGCCATGTCGGTCAGGCCCTCCAGCAGCCACGCGCGCAGCCGGTGCCGCGGTCCGCCCCGCGGGGCGGAGAGGCCGTGAGGAGAGCCGGTCACGATGTGCTCCTGTCGGTGGCGGCGAAGAGTTTCAGCCATCGTGAGACTGCCTGGCCAGCGTATGCGCAGTGGCCCGAGCGCACCGGTCGGCCGCACCCGGCCGGAGTGTGGGGCTCATTCTCAGCGGACTCTCATTTTCGGCACCTACGGTCCGCCCCATGGACACCACCAAGACGGATCAACCGACCGACCGCACAGCGCAGCCCGCAGAAGCCGAAGAAGCAACGGCGGAGGGTGTCCCGAACGCTGTTTCCGACACCAAGGAATCGCACACCGAGGCTCCCGCCGAGGAGCCTGCAGCGGACCGTGCCGAGGACCGTGCCGACGAGCCCGCGATCGTTCCGGCCGCCGCCCCGGCGGCCTCTGCCGGGGTGTTCTCCGGCGCCGCCGCGGTGGCCGCCGCGGGCCTGGGGCTCGCGTCGCTCACCGGCACCTGGCTGGGCACCATGCTGCAGGAGCGTGCGCAGCTGACCGGCCAGATCAAGGCCCAGTCCGGGTCCGCCGCCAACCAGATCGAGGCGGTCTACGGCACGCCGTGGCACACCACGGCCTTCCTCAACGGGCTGTTCGGCCTCGCGGCCGTGGTCATCGCCGCCGTGGTGCTGCTGCGGCAGCGCACCGCCGTGTCGGCCTCGGGCACCACGCGCGCCACCTGGGTCTCGGCCGTGGCCTGGGGTGCGGTGGCGCTCGGCGTCATCGGCCTGCTGATCGCGGCCGTGATGGGGCTCGACGTGTTCACCCCGATGCCCAAGGTCCCGGCCAGCCCCGGTGGCGCGCCCACCGGCTGACCCGCGCCGACCGACGACCGGACGGACGAGACGGCACGCCCCGAGGGAGTGGTTCTCCCCGGGGCGTGCCGCGTTCTCCGAGGCCGCCAGCTCATGAGAATGGACCGGCTTTTGATGGGTACTCGGGAGCGGACCGGCCCGGAAAAGAGCTAACTGATGTTCGGAGGCGTTACTCATGGGCTTGGGCGGTTGCATCCTCATGGTCGCGATCGGAGGCATCCTCACCTTCGCGACGGACTGGAACAGCAGTGGATTTAATGTGCATTTGGTGGGCCTGATCCTCATGGTCGTGGGCTTCATCGGCATGGCCGCGTACGTCAGTGTCTACAAGCGCCGCCGGGTGGTCCCGCCGACCGCGACGCCTCCGGTGGTGGAGGACCCCGACGCGCATCACCACCATCGGCACCTCTGAGGCCGACATCTGACGCCGACTCCCCCCGCCACACGAGGTGGCCCCCGCCATGGGCGGGGGCCACCTCTCTTTCTTGTAGAGGCCTTGACATCAACCTGTTCGAAACTGTCAGAATCTGTTCAGCCAAGGGGAGTTGAGGCCGTTCGACACTCCCAAGAAGCAACATAATCGAAGAGAAGGGGATCGCCATGGCGGTCACTCGTAGATCGTTGCTGATCGCCGGCAGCGCCGCGCCCATGGCGGGGACGCTCGCCACCGGCATCCCCGCACACGCGGCCACCCCGGCGGCCGCGGCGCCCCGGGCGACCGGCGGGCGGAGCATCCCGCTCGACGACGGCTGGCGGTTCACCCTCGTCACCCCGGACGGGAACGCGGAGCCGGACAGCGCTCACGAGGACGCGCGGCAGCCCGGCTACGACGACTCGGCGTGGCGTACGGTCGCGGTGCCGCACGACTGGAGCATCGAGCAGACCCCCACCACCGAGCACGGCACCACAGGCGGCACCGGCTTCCTGCCCGGCGGGCTCGGCTGGTACCGCAAGACCTTCACCCTGCCGTCCGGGATCGCGGGCCAGCGGATCTCCGTCGAGTTCGACGGGGTCTACATGGACGCGTACGTGTACTGCAACGGCAAGCTCATCGGCAACCACCCCTACGGCTACACCGGGTTCGCCCTCGACCTCACCGACGTGGTGCACACCGACGGCACCACCCCCAACGTCCTCGCGGTCAGAGTGCGCAACCAGCTGCCCAGCAGCCGCTGGTACTCGGGCAGTGGCATCTACCGCCACGCCCGGCTCGTGGTCACCGACCCCGTGCACGTGGCCCGGTGGGGTACGTACGTCACCACACCCACCCTGAACGAAAGCCACGCCACCGTGCGCGTGCGCACCAGCGTGGTCAACGCGTCGGACCGGGAGAGACCGGTCACCGTCGTCTCCACCCTCAAGGATCCGGGTGGGAAGACGGTCGCCCATACCCGGTCCACGCTGACCGTCGGCGCGGACACCACCCGTGATGCCACCCAGGAACTCACCGTCGACCGACCCAAGTTGTGGTCCTTCGACACCCCGGTGCGCTACACCCTGGAGACCGAGCTGCGGGTCGGCGACCGGACCACCGACCGCTACCGCACCCCCTTCGGCTTCCGCCACTTCGCCATCGACCCCGACCGGGGATTCACCCTCAACGGCGAGTACACCAAGATCCGGGGCGTCGACCTCCACCACGACCTCGGAGCGCTCGGCGCCGCGTTCAACGCCGATGCCGCGCTGCGCCAGATGACCATCATGAAGAGCATGGGCGTCAACGCCCTGCGCACCTCCCACAATCCGCCCGCACCGGAGCTGATCGAGATCTGTGAGCGGCTCGGCGTCGTGATGCTGGTGGAGGCGTTCGACTGCTGGCGCACCGGTAAGAACCCGTACGACTACGGGCGCTTCTTCGACGAGCACAGCGAGGCGGACATCACCGAGATGGTGCGGGCCGCCCGCAACTCCCCCGCGGTCATCATGTGGTCCATCGGCAACGAGATCCCCGACTCCACCAGCACCGCCGGACTCGGCATGGCGGAGCGGCTGATCGACGCCGTCAGGAAGGCCGATGACACCCGGCCGGTCGTGATCGGCTCGGACAAGTACCGCTCGCTGCCGTCCCCGGGATCGGCCGCCGACCTGATGCTCGCCAAGCTGGACGGGCTGGGCCTCAACTACAACACCGCCGCCTCGGTGGACGCCCTGCACGCCCGCTATCCGCAGCTGTTCCTGTTCGAGTCCGAGTCCTCCTCCGAAACGTCCTCGCGCGGGGCCTATCAGGAGCCCGAACACCTCAACACCGGGGAGAACTACACCCCCGGCAAGCGCGAGCCCTCCTCCTATGACAACAACCTCGCCTCGTGGACCATGAGCGGTGAGTACGGGCTGAAGAAGGACCGCGACCGGAGGTTCTTCACCGGTGAGTTCCTCTGGTCGGGCATCGACTACATCGGCGAGCCCACCCCGTACGACGTGTTCCCGGTGAAGGCGTCGTTCTTCGGCGCGGTGGACACCGCCGGGTTCCCCAAGGACATGTACCACCTGTTCAAGAGCCAGTGGACCAGCGAGCCCATGGTCCATCTGCTGCCCATGGACTGGACCGGCCACCGGCCGGGCGAGACGGTCGAGGTCTGGGCGTACGCCAACGTGGACACCGTGGAGCTGTACCTCAACGGCGACTCGCTCGGCATACGCCGCTTCGACACCAAGAAGACCACCGACGGCCGCACCTACCTGGAGACCACCGAGGCCACCGGCGACGACAAGACCGTCACCACCGGCGCCTACCCCGGCAGCTACACCAGCCCGAACGGCAGCGCGGGCAAACTCCACCTCACCTGGAAGGTCCCGTTCGCACCCGGCGAGCTGAAGGCCGTGGCCCGACGAGGTGGCCGGGTGGTGGCCACCGATGTGCTCCGCACCGCCGGACGCGCCCACGCCGTACGGCTCACCCCCGACCGCAAGACCATCACCGCCGACGGCCGCTCCCTGTGCTTCATCACCGCCGAAGTGGTCGACGCACACGGCACGGTGGTTCCCGACGCCGAGCACCTGATCGCCTTCGACGTGTCCGGAGGCTCGCTGGCGGGCGTCGACAACGGCCGTCAGGAGAGCGCCGAGCGGTACCAGGCCAGCACCCGCACCGCCTTCCACGGCAAGGCCCTGGCCATCGTCCGCTCCGGCACCAAGCCCGGACACCTCACCATCACCGCCCGCTCGACGGGACTGCGTAAAGCCACCGCCACCCTCCGCGCCACCGGCGGAACATCCGCGAAGGTCACCCCGCCCCAGCCGTTCACCCCGGACCCCGGCCCGGCCACGCCGGTGTATCCACTGGCCGACGCCAGCTACTCGGGCTCGCTCACCACACTGCCCGCCGCCATGCTCGACGGCGATCCCGCCACCGGCTGGTCCAACGCCTTCACCAAGCCCGCCACCGCGCTGCTGCCCGCCTTCAACGGGGCCAGGAAGACCGACTGGGTCTCGGTGACCTGGGCCAAGAAACGCCGAGTGCGCCGCGCCGAAGTGTCCTTCACCCTCGACGCGACGCACTCACTCCCCGCCTCGGTCACCGTCTCCGCCTGGGACGGCCACCGCTACACCCCGGTCCGCGACGCACACATCACCTGGGCCGAGGCATCCGACACCCCGACCGTCATCACCTTCACCCCCGTCCGCACCTCACGACTCCGCCTGGAGTTGGTCAGCCGGTACCCGGGGGAGGCCAAGGGCGCCCAGCGGATCGTCCTGCTCGACGTCCCGGAAGCCTGACGAACCGCCCCTCGCCCGTGCGGCGCACCGGGACGATGGGCAGCGCCCGGGCGTAGGTGCGGGCGGCCGACTCCCGCAGCGACTGGCGCCGCAGGATGGCCGGAGCGTCCTCGCCGG
>NZ_JBSFGE010000031.1:0-105088 GCF_053596435.1 Streptomyces sp. NPDC001700 | reverse complement strand
AGGCCAGAGAGCCCAGCAGATCACCGACCAGGCGCAGGACCTTCTCGTCCTGCCCGGTCAGCCCCTTGAGACTGCCACGGATGGCCACCCCGGACAGGCCAGGCACCACGAACGGCGCAGCCACCTCGCGCATCCCGCCCACACCGCTACTCCCTGCCCGGCTCGAAAACCCCTCACCGCACCCAACGCGCACACCCCGTAAAAGGTCACGCATACGATGCGAGAACTCCCGTTCCCTTCCACGGCTCGACGCGCGGTCCTCGATACTCACCCGCGCGCACCACAACGCACCCAAACGCGTTCAACCGACAGCAGTTCCCAACCCCCTCCAAAGATCATGGAAGGAGTGCGGGTGCACCAGCCGACCTCGCGCCGCACCCTGCTCGCCGCGGCGACCGCCGCCGTCGCCACCGCCTGCAGCCCTCGGACGCTCAGCTCGCCCGAGACGTCCGCGACCACGTCGACATCCGCGTCGGCGTCCGCCTCCGCCACGACCACATCGGCGGCTCCGCGCCGCCCCGCCACCCCGACCCGGCGCAGCGATCGGGACCGCGCCTCTGCCCTCCTCGGCCGTATGACGCTCGACCAGAAGATCGGCCAGCTCTTCGTCCTGTCGGTGTACGGGCACTCGGCCACCGCGCCCGACCCCGCCGACGCCTCGGCCAACCGCAAGAAGTACGGCGTCGGCAGCGCCGCCGAGCTGGTGGCCAAGTACCACCTCGGCGGGGTCATGTACACCGAGTGGGCGCACAACATCCGCGACCCCCGGCAGGTCGCCGCCCTCTCCAACGGCCTGCAGAAGGCCGCCTTGGAGGGCCCAGCGGGCGTGCCGCTGCTCATCTCCACCGATCAGGAGCACGGCATGGTGGCCCGGATCGGGGCCCCCGCCACGCTGCTCCCCGGCGCGATGGCGCTCGGCGCGGGCGGCAGCGTGGCGGACGTACGGGCGGCGGCCAGGACCGCCGGGGCGGAGCTGGCCGCGCTCGGCGTACGGCAGGACTACGCGCCGGACGCGGACGTCAACGTCGACCCGGCCAACCCGGTGATCGGCATCCGCTCCTTCGGCGCCGACCCCAAGGCGGTCGCCCGGCTGGTCGCGGCGCAGGTCGAGGGGTATCAGCGCGCCGGGGTCGCGGCCACCGCCAAGCACTTCCCGGGGCACGGCGACACCTCCGTGGACAGCCATGTCGGGCTGCCGACCATCACCCACTCCCGCAAGGAGTGGGAGCGGCTGGACGCCCCGCCGTTCCGCGCCGCGATCGCCGCCGGGATCGACTCCGTCATGACCGCGCATCTGCTGTTCCCCGCGCTCGACCCGGCCGACGACCCGGCCACGCTCTCCCGCCCCATCATCACCGGCGTCCTGCGCGACGAACTCGGCTACGACGGCGTCGTGATCACCGACTCCCTCGGCATGCAGGGCGTGCGCGAGAAGTACGGGGACGCCCGGGTGCCGGTGCTCGCGCTGAAGGCGGGCGTGGACCAGCTGCTGACCCCGCCCGATCTACCCGCCGCCTGGAACAGCGTGCACACGGCGGTACGGAAGGGCGAGATCAGCGAGGACCGGCTCGACGCGTCGGTGCTGCGCGTGTTGGAACTCAAGGCGCGCCGTGGGCTGTTGGACGATCCGTACACCAGCGGCCGCGCGGTGGACCGTACGGTGGGCACTCGCGCGCACGCCACCACCGCGGCCCGGATCGCGGACCGCACCACGACGCTGATCACCAACCGGGGCGGGCTGCTACCGCTGTCCCGGCGCCGCCACCGCGCGCTGCTCGTGGTCGGGGTGGACCCCGCCGCCCCGACCGGCACCGGCGGCCCGCCGACGGCCGTCCTCGCCCGCGCCCTCGGCGCCCTCGGCTTCACGGCGAAGGCCCTGTCCACGGGCACCGGCAGCGCGCCGGATCCGTCCCCGGGGCGGATCGACGAGGCGGTCGCGGCGGCGCGCGAGCGGGACGCGGTGATCGTCCTGACCCGCGACGTCGACGCCGGGTCCGGCCAGCGGCGGCTGGTCTCGGAGCTGTCCGCGACGGGGGTGCCGGTGGTCCACGTCGCACTCAAGGACCCGTACGACATCGCCCAGTTGGGCAACGACCCCGGCGCGTCGCTGGCCACCTACGGCTGGACGGACGTCGAGGTGCGGGCCGCTGCCCGGGTCATCGCCGGTCAGCGGAACCCGCGCGGGCGCCTGCCGGTGGCGGTCCGTCGCGCGGACGCGCCGTCCCGAGCCCTCTACCCCCTCGGCCACGGCCTCTCGTACTGAGGCGGATGGGGCGGGGTGGCATTCCCCCACCCCGCCCCTTCCCGAAACCGGGGGAGACCCCCGGACCCCCGGACCCCCGGGCTGAGCCCAGGCCCGACGCATGGGCCCACGCGGACTTCGACAGCGAGCCGGGCGACAGCCTCCGCCCCGGCAGGGGCCGGGGCGGAGGCCCCCAGCCCGCCTGGCCCGGGCAGACAACAGCCCGGGGAACGCCCAAGCCCCGGCGGCCAAGGGCTCGCGCCGGGGCGGCCCATGCGGGCTCCAGCGGCAAGGCGGGGACGGCCCGCTGCCCGCCCGCCCCGGCACGGGCCGAGGCTGAGGCCCAGGCCCCACCACTGCGCTGAAGCGCCCGCCCGGCCGAGCCTGGGATGCCCCAACCCACCTTTGCCCCGGGCCGGACCACACCCCAGGGGCGCCCCGGCTCGCCCCTGCGCGGGCCCGGTCTGAGGCCCAAGCCCCGTCGCGCGACGCTGACGCGCCCGAACGAGCCTGGGCCCCACCCCGCCTGGCCCCGGGCGGACGACGGCCCGGGGCGCGCCCAGGCCTCGGTGGACATACCGTCTCCGGCATCCGCCAAGGGCTGGCGCCGGGGCAGCCGGGGCGGCCGCTGCGGGCTCCGGCGACGGAGGCGGGGACGGCCCGCTGCCCGCCCCGGTGGCACGGGAGCCGGGGGCGGGCAGCGGGCCGGGGCTGTGCCCAAGCCGGGGCCCTCGCCCCCGGCACGTATCCGGAGGCCCGGCACGGGACCGGAACCCTCGACACACGGCCAGGACCCACGAGGCAGCGCCCTCGGCACCGAAACCCGGACCCTCGACACCGGACCGGGAACCTCGGCACGGGGCCGGGGGCCTCGGCACGCCGAGCGCAGGTGCCCGGGCGGGCCGGGCGCAGGCGTCGGGCCCGCCGGGAGCAGGCGTCCCGGCGGGCCGGGGCGAGAGGCGGGGCGGGGGGCGACCCTCGCGGGGGTTACGGCCTCAGGGTCGGGTCGCGGTCTGCCTCGCGGCGGTCCAGCTTGGCGTCGTGGGGGGCCAGGGGCTTGGACTTGGCCGGGACGTCGGCCCACTTCTGGACCGCGGCCGTCGCCTTCGCCTTCTCGGCGGGCGTCAGCTGGGCGATGTTGGCGCCGTGGTTGCCGCCGGGGGCCGTGTAGACGTAGGAGTCGCGCGCGCCCTTGCCGGGGCGGAACGGCTCGGCGCCCCACGGGTCGTTCTCGCCGTAGACGAACAGCATCCGCTTCGCGTCATGGCGGACCCAGCGGTCCACGTCCCGCATCGCGCCCGCCTTGAAGCGCATCGGGATGTCGCGCGGGACGTAGTTGCGCGGGTTATAGATGCCGGGGTAGCGGAGCAGACCGTCCAGGTGGGGGGTCTTGAAGGTGGGGGCGCCCAGTTCGGTGCCCGCCTGGTAGTAGTACGGGGTGTAGGTCTCCAGGCCCTGGTCGGTGTAGGCGGAGAATCCGGAGATCTCGTCGATGAAGGTGTACAGCTCATCGGTGGAGGCCGTGGCCGCCGGGACGTCCGCGCAGTCCTTCAGCAGGTGGTACTGCCAGAAGGCCCACACCAGGTCGAGGACGACGTTCTCGTACGCCTTGTCGGCGCTGCCGACGACCCTGAAGGTCTGCTTCTCCTCGTCGGCCCACTTCTGGTAGCGCGCCACGATCTCGTCGCGCCGCACGAGCGCCTCGCGCTGGACCGCGTTCAGCTTGGTGCGGCATTCGGCGGTGCCGACGCCCGCGAAGAAGCGGTCGTACGCCGAATCCTCCTTGTTGACCACGTCGTTGGGGGCGACGTAGGCGATGGTGCCCGCCATGTCGTCCGGGTAGAAGCGGCGGTAGTACGTGGCGGTCATGCCGCCCTTGCTGCCGCCGGTGGCGAGCCACTTCTTGCCGTAGACGCGGTGCAGCGCCCGGTACAGCCGGTGCTGGTCGCTGGCGGCCTGCCAGATGTCGAGCTTCGACCAGTCGGCGGGCTGCGGCCGCGACGGCGTGAAGAACCGATACTCCATGGACACCTGGTTGCCGTCCACGATCTGCGTGGGCTCACTGCGGCGCGGCGTGGTGTTGACGTTGTAGCCGGAGGTGAAGAACACCGTCGGCCGGTCGGTCGCCTTGTGCAGCAGGGTGAACCGCTGCTTGAAGGTGCCCTTGGACGGATGCCGGTGGTCGACCGGCTGCTGGTACGTGAAGACCAGGAAGCGGTAGCCGTCGTACGGCTGTTCCTCGACGAAGCTCATCCCGCGTATCGCCAGGACGCGTTCCTTGATGTCCGGCTCGGCCGTGCCGGTCGCGGGGGCGGCCGCTGCGGCCGGTGCGCCACCCGCACCCGCGCCGACCGCCCCCACGATTATCACGAGCGACAACAGCCATCTGAGCGCCTTGCCCATTCGCCCTCCCCTTGTATGCACATGATTCACACAGGTCGCCGGAAACCTATCGGGGCACAGACGGAGTGGCTAGAGGCGTCCGATCACGCCAACCTGCCGCCGAATACGGAGAGTTGTTACCGTCACCCTCTTTCGTAGCGGGCTGTGATGGCGCATCCTGCTGACATGGACCGAGACGAACGGCACGACCGGAGCGAACGGGCCGAGCGGCTGACGCAGTATCTGACCGAATTGCAGGAACGAATCGATCCGCGCTCGCTGGAGCTGCTCATGCGGCTGCTGCGCGAGCTGAGCACCTCACCGGCCGTCCGCGGGGGGACGTACGAACTCGGCATGGGGCCCGAGGAGAAAGAGCTGTTCACCCCCGCACTCCAGGCCGAGTTGCTGGTGCTGTTCGGCCTGCTCACCTCCCAGGACGAGCGGGTGGTCGTCGACCTCGGCGACAGCCCGCACGCCAAGGGCATGAAGGTGCTGGTGCCCCAGGAGCGGGCCCAGGACCCGGACTTCCTGCACCGCCACAAGCAGCGGGTGGCGGCCGAGGCGGAGCAGCGGGAGGCGGACCGGCGCGAGGTGGAGGGCATCGCGAGGGCGAGCGGCATGGAACCGTGACGTCACCGTACGTGATATGCGGCGAACGCCGAGAGTTACCGGCCGTATACCGTTATCGTCACGGCCGGGCGGCGCCACCTTCCCTGGCCACCGGACACCATCCGGCGACCAGGTCTACGCCCCCACCGGGGCCGTCTCTCCCGTAAAGGTGCGCCACAGCTCGGCATACCGGCCACCCGGCCGCGCCACCAGCTCCTCGTGCGTACCGTCCTCGACCACCCGTCCGTGATCCAGGACCACCACCCGGTCCGCGCGGGCCGCGGTGGTCAGCCGGTGCGCGACGACCAGCGTGGTGCGACGGCCCGCCAGCCGGTCCGTGGCCTGGTTGACCAGGGCCTCGGTGGCCAGGTCGAGCGCGGCCGTGGCCTCGTCGAGCAGCAGGATGTCCGGGCCCACCAGCTCGGCGCGCGCGAGCGCGATCAGCTGGCGCTGCCCGGCCGACAGATTGCGCCCGCGCTCGGAGACCGCGTGGAGGTAACCGCCGTCGAGCGAGGCCACCATGGCGTGGGCGCCGACCGCCCGCGCGGCCGCCTCCACCTCGGCGTCGCTCGCGCCGGGACGCCCGTAGGCGATGGCGTCGCGCACGGTCCCGGGGAAGAGATACGGCTCCTGCGGGACGACGCCCAGCCGGTTGCGGTACGCGGTGAGGTCCAGCTCGCGCAGATCCGTGCCGTCGATCCGCACGGCGCCACCGGTGGGGTCGTAGAAGCGGGCGACCAGCTTGACGAGCGTGGACTTGCCCGCGCCCGTCTCCCCCACGAACGCGACGGTCTGCCCGGCCGGGATCGTGATGCCGATGCCCGACAGGGCCTCCTCGCCATCCCCGTAACGGAAGTGCACGTCGTCGAAGGCGACCTCGCCACGCACCGTCCGCACCGCGCGCGGGCTCTCCGGCGCCGGGGTGGTGGTCGGCTCCCGCAGCAGCTCCTGGATGCGGCCGAGTGACACCGTGGCCTGCTGATAGCCGTCGAACACCTGGGAGAGCTGCTGCACGGGCGCGAAGAACAGGTCTATGTAGAGGAGATAGGCGACCAGCGCGCCCGCCGTCAGCGTCCCCTCGCTGACCCGCCCGGAGCCGACGATCAGCACCAGCGCGGCGGCGGTGGACGACAGCAGCTGCACGAACGGGAAGTACACCGAGATCAGCCACTGCCCCCGTACCCGCGCCTGCCGGTACGCGTCGCTGCGCCCGGCGAACCGCTCGCGGCCGACGCGCTCGCGCCGGAAGGCCTGCACGATGCGCAGCCCGGCCACGCTCTCCTGGAGGTCGGCGTTGACGGTGCCCACGCGCTCACGGGCGAGTTCGTACGCCCTGACGCTCTTACGGCGGAACACGAACGTGCCGACGATCAGCGGCGGCAGGGTGGCGAACACCACCAGCGCCAGCTGAACATCGATCACCAGCAGCGCGACCAGGATGCCGAAGAAGGTCAGCAGGCTGACCACGGCGGTGACCAGACCGGTTTGGAGGAACGTCGACAACGCGTCCACATCGGTGGTCATCCGCGTCATGATCTTGCCGGTCAGCTCGCGCTCGTAGTAGTCGAGTCCGAGCCGCTGCAACTGCGCGAAGATCTTGACCCGCAGGGAGTAGAGCATGCGCTCGCCGGTGCGCCCGGTCAGCCTCGTCTCCCCCCACTGCGCCGCCCACTGCGCCAGGACGACGACCAGCGCCAGCCCGGACGCGGCCCACACCGCGCCCAGCGCGAGGCGCTGGACGCCCTGGTCGATGCCGTGCCGGATGAGCACGGGCAGCAGCAGCCCTGACCCCGCGTCGATGGTCACCAGCAGCAGACAGAACAGCAGCGGCGCCCCGAACCCGCGCAGCAACCGCCGCAGGCCGTACGCCTCTTCGGGTTGCGCGGCCCGCGCCTCGTCCACATCGGGCGTGTCGGTGGCGGGCGGCAGGGCCTCGACCTTGGCCAGCAGTTCGGGCGTGGCGGGCATCCCGTCGGTGGGCGCGGTTCGCGTTTCTGTGCGGCCGTCCCCGTCGCGCCGCACCCACAGCTCCGGGGTGACGCCGCCTTCGGCGGTGCCCGGTGCCGCGTGCGCGGGGTCGTCGCCGCCGCGCGACGGCGGTCGGTCGCCGTTCGTATGGGCGGCGCGATCGAGACACGGCTCGGCGAGCCCCGTGGCGGAGGCCTCACCGCCGAAGGACCCTGCGAGCCCGACGGCGTTCGCGTGCTCCGGATCGTCGCCGCCGCGCGGCCGTACGGCGAGGTGCCCGGCCGGGTCGCGGGTGATGCCGCTCAGCTCATCCGGGTCGGTCAGCAGGCGGCGGTACAGCTCGCAGCGCTTGCGCAGTTCGTCGTCCGTGCCGACGTCCACCAGACGGCCGCCGTCCAGGACAGCGATGCGGTCGGCGAGGGCGAGGGTGGAGAGGCGGTGGGCGATGAGAAGGGTTGTACGCCCAGCCATCACACCCCGCAGCGCCTCGTGGATCTCGTGCTCGACGCGCGCGTCGACCGCCGACGTGGCGTCGTCGAGGACGAGCAGCCGGGGATCGGTGAGGATCGCGCGGGCCAGGGCCATGCGCTGGCGCTGGCCACCGGAGAGCGTGAGGCCCTGCTCGCCGACCTCGGTGTCGTAGCCGTCCGGGAGGGCGGAGATGAAGCCGTCGGCCTGGGCGGCCCGGGCGGCGGCCCGGATCTGCTCGTCGTCGGCGTCCGGCAGCCCGTAGGCGAGGTTGGCGCGCACGGTGTCGGAGAAGAGGAAGCTGTCTTCGGGAACGAGCCCGATGGCATCGCGCAGCGACGCGTACGTCAGCTCGCGCACATCGTGGCCGCCGACCCGCACCGCGCCGTCCGTCACGTCGTAGAAGCGGGGCAGCAGCAGCGACAGGGTGGACTTGCCGCTGCCCGAGGCGCCGACCACGGCGACCGTCTCGCCCGGTTCGATGCGCAGCGACACATCGGAGAGCACGGGCCGGTCGGGGTCGTAGCCGAAGGTGACGTGATCGAATTCGACCGTCGCGGGCGCGTCCGTGGGCAGTTCGCGCGCGTCCGGGC
Source organism: Streptomyces sp. NPDC001700 (assembly GCF_053596435.1). Lineage (NCBI taxonomy): Bacteria > Bacillati > Actinomycetota > Actinomycetes > Kitasatosporales > Streptomycetaceae > Streptomyces > Streptomyces sp. NPDC001700. Next base: position 96,826 of record NZ_JBSFGE010000031.1, on the reverse strand, counting down.
GCTCCTGGATGACCGGTTCGGTGTCGATGAGTTCGAAGACCCGCTCGACTCCGGCCCGGGCCTGCTGGCCGACGGTCAGCATCATGGTGAGCATCCGCACCGGGCCGACGAGCTGCGCGAGATACGTCGAGAAGGCGACGAACGTGCCGAGGGTGATCTGCCCGCGCGTGGCCATCCAGCCGCCGAGGGCCAGCATCGCGACCTGGCCGAGGGCGGGGACGGCCTGGAGGGCGGGGGTGTAGCGGGCGTTGAGGCGGACCGTGCGCAGCCGGGCGGCGAAGAGGCGGCGGCCGACCTCGCGGAGCTTGCCGGTCTCCTGGCCCTCCTGGCCGAAGCCCTTGACGACGCGGACGCCGGTGACCGCCCCGTCCACGACCCCGGCGACGGCGGCGGCCTGCCCCTGGGCGTACCAGGTGGCCGGGAAGAGCCGGACGCGGCTGCGCGAGGCGAGCACCCACAGGGCGGGAGCGACGGCGAGGGCGACGACGGTGAGCAGCGGGGAGAGCACCGCCATCACGACGATCGAGACCAGGAAGAGCAGCACGTTGCCGATCATCATCGGCACCATGAAGAGCAGGCTCTGGATCAGCTGGAGGTCGCTGGTGGCGCGGCCGATGATCTGGCCGGTGGACAGCTCGTCCTGGCGGCGGCCGTCGAGGCGGACCAGCGACTCGTACATGTCGGTCCGCAGATCGTGCTGGACGTCGAGCGCGAGCCGTCCGCCGTAGAAGCGGCGGACGTAGGTGAGGGCGTAGACGACGAGGGCGGCCACGATCAGCAGGACGGCCCAGGGCGCGAGCGCCCGGTCGTGCTGGACGATCACCTCGTCGATGATCAGCTTGGTGACGAGCGGGACCAGCGCCATGACGCCCATCCCGGCGAGCGAGGATCCGAGCGCGAGCAGCACGTTGCGGCGGTACCGCAGGCTGAGGCGGGTCAGCCGCCGCGCCCAGCCCTGGTCCGCGTCCGCGCCCACATCCGCATGGCCGCTTTTGCCGCGCTTGTTCTCTTCGTCGCGTTTGTCGCCCTTGCCGTCCGCCACTCGTGACCTCCCGGTTTTCCACTGCTACCGGAAGACCCAACGCACAGGCGTGCGGATTTCATCCTTCCGCAACAAACCGGCCGGGGCGCGGGGGTTCACGCGGGGTCGCTACGCCGCCTCGTCGCGCGCCCCCTCCTCCGGGGCGACGGCCGCGGCACAGCGCGCGGCGATGTCGTCCAGCCGCAGACCGAGGGTCGCGGCGAGGGCGGCGATGGTGAAGAAGGCGGGGGTCGGGGCCCGGCCGGTCTCGATCTTGCGGAGGGTCTCCGCCGAGATCCCGGCCCCGGCGGCGACGTCCGCCATGGAGCGTTCGCCACGGGCCTGCCGGAGCAGGACGCCGAGGAAGCGGCCGCGTTCACGTTCCAGCGGAGTGAGAGGAGTGCGCACCATGACCGTGATACTAATACCGGTATAAGAATTGGGTAGCACGCAGGGAGGCCACACCGTGGTAGAGATCAAGACGGACGCGTCGCTGGACGCCATGCGGGAGGCGGGCCGGGTCGCCGCGGGCATCCTCACGGCGACGCGCGAGGCCGCCGCCATCGGCGTGCGCCTGCGCGAACTGGACGAGGTGGCCCGGGAGGTGCTGCGGGACGCCGGGGCCACTTCCCCGTTCCTCGGCTACCGGCCGCACTTCGCCTCGACCCCCTTCCCCGCGGCCCTCTGCGCCTCGGTCAACGACGCGATCGTGCACGGCATCCCGGACGGCTACCGGCTGCGCGACGGCGATCTGGTGTCCATCGACTGCGGCGCGGTCGTCGACGGCTGGGCCAGCGACTGCGCGATCAGCTTCATCGTCGGCACCGCGCGCCCCGAGGACCAGCGGCTGGTGGAGACCGGCCGAAAGGCCCTGGAGGCGGGCATCGCGGCGGCCGTCGTCGGCGCCCGGATCGGCGACATCGCGCATGCCATCGGCACGGTCGGCCGGGCGGCGGGCTACGGCATCCCCGCGGACTTCGGCGGCCATGGCGTGGGCCGGGAGATGCACGAGGACCCGCCGGTGCCCAACGAGGGTCGGCCGGGGCGCGGTTACCGGCTGCGGCACGGGCTGGTGCTGGCCATCGAGCCGATGCTCATGGCGGGCGGCCAGGACGCGTACCGGGAGGACGACGACGGCTGGACGCTCCGTACGGTCGACGGCAGCCGGGCGACGCACAACGAACACACCGTGGCGATCACGGACGACGGCCCGCGCGTGCTCACCGCGCCCTGAGGGGCACACAGATCCCGTACCCATACGGACGGTTGACTACCGGATCGTTCAGCGAACACTTATGGAGGCCGACTAGGGTCGTACCAGGCGATCGCCGCACAGCAGAAGGGTGATGATCGATATGGACCTCCAGATCGACGACATCCCGCCCTCGGAACGGTTCGCGGCCTGGCGTGCCCTGTGCGAGGGGCCGATGGTCCCGATGGAACTGCGCAGCGCCCACGAGGACGACTTCCGGGCGACCATGTGGGGCATGGACCTGGGCCGGGTCACGGTGGCCGGGTCGTCCTTCCCCTCGCTGTGGACCCAGCGGACCAAGACCCATATCCGGCGGTCGGATCCGGAGCTGTACCACCTCCAGCTGAACCTGCGCGGCGAGGCCGACATGGTGCATGGGGGCGTGACGACGACGCTGGGCGACCGGCAGTTCATGCTCACGTGCACCTCCCTGCCGTACGAGGGGGCCATCGCGCGCGGCAGGACGGACGAGCTGACGATCGGCATCCCGCCGTCCCTGCTGCCGTTCCCGGTGGCCGATCTCAACCAGCTGCTCGGACGGCAGCTGTCGGGGCGGACCGGGATCGGCGCCCTCCTCGCCGACGTCCTCATCCGGCTGGGCGCGGAGCACGCCGCGTACCGCCCGGCCGACGCACAGCGCCTGGGCACCGTCGTGGCCGATCTGCTCACCGCGCTGCTCGCGCACGAGCTGGACGGCAGCGACGCGGAGACCGGGCCCGCCACCCTCCGGATGGCCCCCGAGAGCCACCGGAACGCCCTCGTCCTGCGGATCCAGGACTTCGCGCGACGGAACCTGCACACATCCGATCTCACCCCCGCCTCGATCGCCGCGGCCCACCACATCTCGGTGCGCTACCTCCACCGGCTCTTCGAGCGGCAGGGGCACACCGTCGCCGCCTGGATCCGCGCCCAGCGGCTGGAGCGCTGCTGCCAGGACCTGGCCGACCCCGCGCTGGGCGGCACCCCCATCCACGCCATCGCCGCGCGCTGGGGCTTCAGCCACGCGGCCGATTTCAGCCGTGCGTTCCGCGGCACGTACGGCATGCCGCCCCGGGAATTCCGCCGGACGGCCCTGTCGCAGGGAGGCCTCGAACTACAGGGCACGCCCGGGGGGAAATAAGCAGGGCCTCCCCCCGTCGAAGCCCTGCTCACCTTCCCTGTTCAGGATGGACCGTCGGCGGCCGGATGTCGTTGGCGTGCAGTGCACAGTCCTTGATGTTCCGTGCACTGCACGCGTGCCTTATTTGGTGACCTTCAGCTCCTCGATGCCCGCGCGCTTCTTGTCGTCCGCCGAGCGCAGCGTGACGCGGACGTAGCGGGCCGGGCCCGTCGCACCGTCGCGCCAGTGCCTGCCGTCCAGCGACGTCTGGGTGCGGTGCGCGGCGGGCCGGGTGGAGGTCCACTCCGGGGTCACCTCTCCGATCCGTACGGTCCGGCCCAGGTCGGCGGTGAGCGTCCCCCGGGCGGCGTCGGGCACCCAGGCGGTGGCCGCGTTGCCGTCGAGGGCGGCGCCCGGCTCCATGCCCGGCTCCCGCGAACTCGCCGTCGCCTCCTGGCAGCGGGCGAGGTTGGTGGTCGGAGTGAGGTCCGGGCGGCGGGTCTTGAGGACGGCGGGGGTGCCCTCGCTCACGACCTGCTTCCCGCCCTGCGGCGTCTCGATGTCGAACGGCGCCCCGGCGGTCAGCCGCACCGTCGTCTCGTGCGGGCCGATCGCCACGTCGTACGTACGGCCCTGCCAGCGCAGGCCGCGCAGCGTGACGCCGTCGCGGAGCTGCGGCGGCAGCATCGGGTCGAGGCGCACCGCGTCCTCGCGCATCCGCATCCCGGTCAGGCCGTGGGTGAAGACCTGGAGGAAGCCGCCCTTGCCGGTGAGGAAGTCCTGCGCGGGGGACCCGGCCAGCGGGTCGTTGGCGCCCGCCTTCTCGCCGCGCGCCTCCGAGAACTGGTCGAACGGGCCGCGCACGAACGGCTTGATGGAGCGCATCAGATACGTGTACGAGGAGCAGCCGGGCTCCCCGATGGACGCGGCGTCGATCGCGTGCACCGAGTCGGTCATGGCCGGGCCGTCGGGGTCGGTGCGCGCCGCGTAGTAGTCGAGCGTCTTCGCGGCGGACTCCCCGGACATCGGCCATTCCAGCGGATACATGAGCAGCACGGTGTCCGCCTGCTTGATCAGCGAGCCCTTGTAGCCGTCGTACTGCTGGAAGACCTGCTTCTTCTTGTCGTACGGGATGCGCAGCTTGTCCGCGATCCGGGCCCAGGCGGCGGGCGGCTTCTCGCCGAGGACGCGGGCGGCGCGGGCGGCGTCGCGCAGGGCGGTGGCGGCTCCGGCGTTGGTGAACACCGCGTCGTCCACGCCGTTGCTGTACTCGTCGGGGCCCGCGACGTCTCTGATGGAGTAGCTGCCGTCGTCGTTGCGGGTGGCGCGCCCGGCCCAGAACTCGGCGATCCCCTTGAGCACCGGCCAGCCGCGCTCGCGCAACCAGGCGGCGTCCCCGGTGGCCTGGAAGTACTGCCAGGCGGCGAGCGCGATATCGCTCTGGAGGTGGTTCTGGGTGCGGCAGTGCGGCGGGTCCCAGCTGTGGCACTCGCTCCACAGCCCGCCCTTGCTCGCGCTGGTCCAGGGGTAGAAGAGGCCGGGGTAGCCGAGCTTGCGCGCGTTCGTACGGGCCCCGGCGCGGGTCTTGTAGCGGTACTCGACCACGGACTTGGCCAGTTCGGGATGGCTCGCCAGCAGCCCGGGGTACATCCAGGTCTCGGCGTCCCAGAAGACCAGGCCGCCGTAGTTGTCGCTGGTCAGCCCGGTTGGGGAGATGCTATTGCGGGAACCGGCGCGGGTGGCGGACAGCAGCCCGTACTGCGCGGAGCGCACCCAGCCCTGGAGGTCGCGCTGCCTGCGGCCGCCGATCTCGATGTCGGAGCGCCAGAGCTTCCGCCAGGCGGCGGTGTGCTCGGTGAACAGCGCGGGCCAGCCACGGTCGGCGGCCCGGCGGGAGGCGGCGACGGCGTCGGCGCGCGGGGCGTGGGAGGTCAGCGCGGTGTCGACGCCGACGTACTTGGTGAACTCGTAAGCCCGGCCCTGGCGCACCGGGAAGCGGACGCCCTGCCGGGCGCTCAACGTGCCGTCCCCCTCGGGCCGTTGCTCGTTCGCCTTCTGTACGTTACGGCCGGGCCGCAGGGTGGAGGCGACGGCGCCGTCGGTCTTGGTGCCGTCCGTACGGAACGCCACATCGACCGTACGGTCGCCATGCGTCCCGCCGCCGGTCTGCGTCATGCGGCGCGCGCCGCGTCCGTCGATGCGGTCGGTGACGGTGGCGTCGCCGCTCCAGTGCGGCGTCATGCGCAGCCGCACGGCGCCCACATGGGCGTCGTTGCGGTCGGCGAGCACGTCGTAGGTGAGGTCGGTGGCGCGGCCGTCGGACGCCGTCCAGGTGAGGGACGTACGGACGAAGCCGCAGCGCAGGAAGACGGTCTGCCGGTAGTGCGAGATGCGACCGGCGGACGTGTCGGAGCCGAAGGTCTCCGAGCCCTTGCCCCCGGTGGCCACGTTGAGCGTGGACCAGGTGGGGATGGCGGCAGCGACCTGCCGGTTCTCGGTGGTCTTCTTGTTGTGCCCGTACAGGCCGGAGACGAACGAGCCGTCGTACCGGGGTGTGAAAAGCGGCCAGCCGGTCTTGTCGCCGCCGCCCGTGTAGCCGGTGCCGTTCGGCGGCACGCGCTGCCCGAGATAGCCGTTGCCCACGTACGCGTGGTAGCTGTCCTTCGGATCGATGCGGTCGGAGGTCTGCGCCCAGCCGTCGGACGGCCCACGCGCACATCCCCCGCCGCCGGCACGGGCCGCCGCTGAGGAGTCGGATTCGGGAGCGGCGGACGCCGGGGGCACGGCGGCGATCAGCCCGCAGACGAGCAGCGGAGCGATCAGCCGGGCGGCGCGCGGCAGCCGGGGGTTGGAGTACGTCATTGTTCTCCGTCGTGGTTCGCCGGTGACGGTCGCAGTGACGATAAAGAGGTGAACACAACAGGTCAATGGATGGAGCAACGCCTTCACTAACTGAACACGCGTTCACAGGTCGGACCACGGCGGTCGGAACGCGGGCTGTCAGAACGCCGTCGGGCGCACGAGACCGGTCTCGTAGGCGTAGACCGCGGCCTGAGTGCGGTCGCGCAGGCCCAGCTTGAGGAGGATCCGGCCGACATGGGTCTTCACGGTCTGCTCCGCCACCACCAGCCGGGTGGCGATTTCCCCGTTCGACAGACCCTGCGCGATCAGGGCCAGCACCTCGGTCTCGCGCTCCGTCAGATCGCCGACGCGGTCCTTGAGCGGGGCGCGCGGGGCGGCGGCGGACACCCGGGAGAACTCGGTGATCAGGCGCTTGGTGATGTTCGGGGCGAGCAGCGCGTCCCCGGCCGCCACCACCCGTACCGCATGGGCCAGTTCCTCGGCCGACGCGTCCTTCAGCAGAAACCCGGACGCGCCCGCGCGCAGCGCCTCGTACACATACTCGTCGAGGTCGAAGGTGGTGAGGACGAGGACCTTGACGGTGGCACCGGCCGGTTCGGTGAGCCGACGGGTGGCCTCGATGCCGCCGAGCCCGGGCATGCGGATGTCCATCAGGACGACATCGGGGGCGAGTTCGGCGACCTGGGCGATGGCCTCCTCCCCGTCCACGGCCTGGCCGACGACCTCGATGCCGGATTCGGCGTTCAGCAGCACCGTGAAGCCCTGGCGGACCATGCTCTGGTCGTCGGCGATCAGGACGCGAATGCTCATGGTCATACGGGATCCTCGACGGTCTCGGTGGCCGTGGCGGCTTCGGTGGCCGGGGCGGCTTCGGTGGCGTGGCGCATGGGCAGCACGGCGGCCACCTCGTAACCCCCGTCCGGGGTGGGGCCGGTGGCCAGCTCACCCCGCAGCATCGCGACCCGCTCCCGCATCCCGAGCAGCCCGTGCCCGGCGCCCGGCGAGGGCGGGGTGGGCCGGTCCGGGGCGGTGTTGACGACCCAGACGGTGAGCCCGTCCGGGTGGTACCCGATCTCCACCCGCACCTCCGCGCCCGGTGCGTGCCGCATCACATTGCTCAGCGCCTCCTGCACGATGCGGAACGCCGACAGCTCGATGCCCGGCGGCAGCGACCGCCGCTCCCCGCAGATCTCGGTGGTGATCGCGACCCCGGTCCCCCGCACCGTGTCCACCAGCTCGTCCAACCGGTCCAGGGTGGGCTGCGGGGCGTGCCGGACGCCATCGGCGAGAGCGTCCTCGGAGCGCAACACGCCCAGCACCCGGCGCAGCTCGGTCAGCGCCTCGACCGCGCTGCGGCGGATGCCCGCCAGGTTCTCCTTCAACTCGTCGGACGGGTTCTCCGCCAGATGCGGGGCGACCTGCGCCTGGATGGAGATCACCGACATGTGGTGGGCGACGACGTCGTGCAGCTCCCGGGCTATGCGGTTGCGCTCCTCCAGCAGGGTGCGCCGCGCCCGCTCCTCGGCGGTGATCTCCTCCTGCTCGACCAGCCGCGCCCGGGCCACCCGTCGTCCGCGCAGCGCGGTGCCGACCACCACGGCGGTCGTCAGGACCGAGATGACCAAGCCGGGGTCGGAGTCGGGGACGGGCGCCGGGGCGGTGAAGGCGCGGCAGGCCAGGCACACCAGCAGGCTGATCGCCAGCACCTCGGCCGCGATCCGGGGGCGGGTGCGCAGGGCCAGCAGGAACAGCACCAGCGCCTGCACGGTCAGCCCCTCGCCGGACCAGGGGAACGTGGCCTCGGGGACGGCCCCGGACCTGAACCACGCGATCACCACCGTCACGGCCGTGATCGCCCACCACGCCGGGACCGGCCGGAACAGCGCCGCCGCGAGCGCCACGGACTGGACGGCGGCGAGCAGGGTGCCGACGCCCTGGCCGAACCCGTACAACTCCCCGTACTTGTCGACGCACGCGATGAACAGCACCACCGCGCCCAGCACGACCGGGAGTGCGAACGCGGGCAGCCAGTCCAGCCAGCTCGGTCCGCCCCGGCGCGGCAGCGGATCGGCCGCCGTCGTCCACAGGTCCTCGCGCAGGATGCCCGGAACCGCTCGCAGCCCCCGCGTCACCTTCACCACCCGCCCCCGCCCCCTCATGGACGCGACCTTATCCACGCCGCACCACTCCCGCTCCCCCTCCGTGTCTCCCTCACGGCCGCCCCCGGGCGGCCCTCGCGCACCACCCGGCCTCCCGGGCGCGGTCTGCTCTGCTCGTACGCGCCGAACGCCGCCCGGCACACCAGCAGCGCCGCCGCGAACACCGGCAGCCATATCAGCCGGGCCGCCAGCCAGCCCGGCCCGTCGGGCACGGTGTGCAGACCGGGCAGCGGGCCGGTGAGCCGCAGCATGGTCGAGGTGACGGCCATCATCGCGGTCTGGTGCCACAGGAAGATGGTCATCGCGGAGACGTTCAGCAGCGCCACCACCGCCCATACGGCGGGCCGTGCCAGCACCCGCCGCAGCGGGGCGAGCAGCAGCAGCGCCGCCCCGCACTGGGCCAGGCCGAAGGTGACGGCGGCCAGGGTCGGCGGGTTGAGGTTGGATATCGGGGCGCCGGGCACCCCGACCATGGCCGCCGGATAGCCGCCGAACAGGACCAGACCAGCCGTGGCCACCCCGCCCCCGAGCAGCAGCACCCATCCGGTCATGCGCCCCCGCAGCCCTCCGCGCGCCCATGCCGCGCCCAGGCAGTACGGGACCAGCCAGCCCGCCGCCAGGTTGATCCAGCCGAGCCAGGCGGGCCCGCCGAAGCCGAAGCGGTACAGGTCGACATAGAGGACGACGGCGAGCGGCCACAGCGGATGCAGCCGCGCGACCAGGGGGGTCGCCGCCGTGAGCGCCGCGAAGACCAGCAGGAACCACAGCGGTGACAGCACCAGCTTGAGCAGGGTGTGCAGGGTCGTCAGACCCACCCCCGAGGCCAGCATCGCCCCCGCCGCCAGGGCCCACACCACCAGCACCGCCGCGACCGGCCGGAACAGCCGGGCCATCCGGGCGCCCAGCCACTGCCGGTATGTGACTCCCCTGGCCTGCGCGCACGCCTGACTGCGCGCACCCATCTGCCCTCCCACCAGGAAGAACACCGCGAGGGTCTGCAACACCCAGGAGATCGGGACGAGATGGGGCTGGTACAGCAGCGGACTGGCCGCCCGCACCGTGCCGCTGTCGGCGACGAGAGCGGTCACCAGCCAGTGGCCGAGCACTACGCCGAGGATGGCGAAGGCGCGCAGCGCGTCCACGGCGCGGTCGCGGTCGGGCGGGGTGGCGGCGTCGATGCGCCGGATCAGCTCACGCACGGCCGTCCCCCACGATCCGGGCCAGGCTCCGCAGGCTGGTGGAACCGGGCCTCAGGTAGTCGCTGTGGCCGCCGCCGCCCGCGTCGAATATCCGGGCGCCGAACCCCTTCGAGACGGGATCGGTGCCCAGCCCGACGGTGGTGAACAGCAGCGGAATCCGCACATGCGGGACGCCACCGATCCAGTCGTGCGCGCCCCGGCCCGCCCAGACGGCGGCCCGGGTGTGCAACTGGCCGACGCTGTCGGTGCCGACACCGGGGCTGCCGTAGAGGACGATGGCCGCGACCGCCACCCCGGACGCGGCCCGGGCGCAGACCAGCGAACCGTAGGAGTGGCAGAGCAGCGATATCCGGGCCCGGGGCACGGCCGTGGCCAACTCCCCGACGAAGGAGGAGAGCCCGGGTGCCGCACGGTCGGCCCGCCCCGCCGTCAGCACCTCGGGGCTCACCGTGCCCGGCGTCCCGTACCCGAGCCACGCGACGACGGCACCCCGCTCTCCCAGTTGGTGCCGCAGCGCGACGGCCCCGGCGCGCAGGCGCCCGTACCGGTCGAGGCTGGTGTCCGAGCCCGGCACCAGGACCGCGACCCGCGTGGCGCGCGACAGATCCCCGAAGACCTCGACGGAACGGCCCCCGTCCCGCCCGTCGAAGGACAGGAACTGCCGCGCGCCGCCCGCCATCCCCCGCAGCGCGGCCGCCCGCCGCCGGTCGCCGTGCTCGGCGGCCATTCGCTCCGCGGCCCGTATGTCCGCGCGGTGGGCCGCATAGCGCGCGTCGAGGGCGGCGGGCGTCGCGGCGGTCAGCGGAGGCAGCGCCGACGGTGCGGGCGCCGGGACCGTCGAGGGCCGCGCGGCCCCCGCCACCGGCACGGCCACCGAGGCGGCGACGAGCACACCTAGCAGAGTGCGACGCAGGCGGCCGCGCACACGGAATGCCATCGCTTTCCCCCTTCCGTACCGGATGTCGTATGTAAGGAAGGTAGGGAGCAGGGCGGGTAGTTGGCGTCACTCCAGGGGGTGCACTCGCCAACTAGCTCTCAGGTATTACGGGTACGACGCGGGGGCGCATCGCGCGGGGGCACCACCCACACCTGCGACGATCACCCCATGTCTGAAATCACCTTGATGTCCGACCCGAGGGTCGCGGCCATCCCGGTCAGGGAGTGCGGGGAGCCACTGGCGGACGTACGCCGTGAGCCACGGCTGCTGGTCGACGGGCGGGCGGCGGACCCTGCCGGGGCGTACGCCCATCTGCGGCGCGGCCTGCTGGAGCGGCTACTGACGGCCCAGTCGGCGCTGCCGCCGGGGACACGGCTGCTGTTCATCGAGGGCTACCGGCCACCCGAGCTGCAGCGGCACTACTTCGAGCGCTACTCGGCCCGGCTGCGCGCCGCGCACCCCGCCTGGTCCGGCGGGGAGATCCGGGCAGCGGCGAGCCGCTACGTATCACCGCCCGAACTCGCCCCGCACAGCGCGGGCGCCGCCGTCGACCTCACCCTCGCCGACGCGGACGGGCGCGAGCTGGACATGGGCACGCCCTGGGACGCGACCCCGGAGGAGAGCGCCCGCGCCTGCTACACGCAGGCGGCGAACATCCCCACCGACGCCCGCGCCCACCGGGACGCCCTGGGCGCGGCGCTGACCTCCGCCGGGCTGGTCAACTACCCCACCGAGTGGTGGCACTGGTCCTACGGCGACCGCTACTGGGCCCTCCACACCGGCGCCCCGGCGGCGCTGTACGGCCCACGGGACCTCCCGGAGACGCCCTGATCCCCTGCCCCCCTGGCCACACGGGCGGGACCGGCACATGACGACACCGCCCCGGCGGCCGTCGGGGGAGGAGACGGCGACCGGGGCGGCACGGTGAGTGCGACTACCGCGAGGGATCAGCTGGGGTCAGCACCTCCGTTTCCCCCGATTCCCTTGATCGGGGAGGCCATTGGAGCGGCAGCCGCTAGAGGCCCCGTGGAGGACGGCACCAGTACCCCCGTACCTGCTCAGGCGGTGCGCGAGGCGGCGATCTGGCGGGCCATGATCGTCGTCAGTTCGTACGCCGTGTGGGACGCCGCCACCGCGGTGATCTCCGCGTGGTCGTACGCCGGGGCGACCTCGACCAGGTCGGCGGAGACCAGGTGGCAGCCGGCCAGGCCGCGCAGGATCTCCAGCAGCTCGCGGGAGGTGAGGCCGCCCGCCTCGGGGGTGCCGGTGCCGGGGGCGTGGGCCGGGTCCAGGACGTCGATGTCGATGGAGATGTAGAGCGGACGGTCCCCGATGCGCTGCCGCAGCTGGTCGGCCACCTCGTCCACGCCGCGCCGCATGACGTCGGCGGAGGTGACGATGCCGAAGCCCATCTTCTCGTCGTCGTCCAGGTCCTGCTTGCCGTACAGCGGACCCCGGGTGCCGACGTGCGAGAGGGCGGCGGTGTCGAGGATGCCCTCTTCGACGGCGCGGCGGAACGGCGTGCCGTGGGTGTACTCGGCGCCGAAGTAGGTGTCCCAGGTGTCCAGGTGCGCGTCGAAGTGGAGCAGGGCGACCGGGCCGTGCTTACGGGCGACGGACCGCAGCAGCGGGAGGGCGATGGTGTGGTCGCCGCCGAGGGTCATGAGCCGGGCGCCGCTGTCGAGGATGTCGTCGGCGGCGGCCTGGACGGTCTCCACCGCCTCGTCGATGTTGAACGGGTTCGCGGCGATGTCCCCGGCGTCGGCGACCTGGGCGAGTGCGAAGGGGGACGCGTCCTGCGCCGGGTTGTACGGGCGCAGCAGCCGGGACGCCTCGCGGATGGCGTTGCCGCCGAAGCGGGCGCCGGGGCGGTAGGAGACGCCGGTGTCGAAGGGCACCCCGACCACGGCGACGTCCGCGGTACCGCCGACCTCGTCGACACGCGGCAGCCGGGCGAACGTGGCGGGGCCCGCGTAGCGCGGGATGCGGGATGAGTCGACGGGGCCTACGGGGGCTGCGGTGGGCTCACGGTCTGCTGCGGTCATGCATGCGAGCGTAGGCAGGGCCGCCGCTCCACCACATGTACGTTCCCCAGCACCACGCCCGGGCGTTTTGGACACCGCGTCCATTGCCGCGCGACTGCCGCGCGACCGGCTGCCGAGTGACCGGCGTCTCCCCCCGTCCGCCCCCATCCGTACCTCCCCGTGCGGCCCCGCCCGTGTTAGAGTCGTGGTAGTTGCAGTTTTGGTACCCATGAACGTTATGTGCGCCTGACGGGATGTAGCCTCAGGCGCATTTTTGTTTTAACCGGTCATTTCCGGATGGGAGTCAATGCGGCGACGCGGGTTCCGCGCAGTGTGGAATCCGGATCGACCCCCATTGAAGGAGAAATGACATGGCTACCGGCACCGTGAAGTGGTTCAACTCGGAAAAGGGTTACGGCTTCATCGAGCAGGACGGCGGCGGCGCCGACGTCTTCGCCCACTACTCGAACATCGCCACCCAGGGCTTCCGTGAGCTGCAGGAAGGCCAGAAGGTGTCGTTCGACGTCACGCAGGGCCAGAAGGGCCCGCAGGCCGAGAACATCGTTCCCGCCTGACGCAGCGCATACCGCGAGCCGGGGCCCGCACCTGAAGAGGTGCGGGCCCCGGCTCGTGCCCGCTTTCCGCGGGCCGATCCCCGCCCGTTCCAGGAAGGCGCCGCATGAGCCGTTACGCCCGCTCGCCCCGTAAGCCCCGGTCACACTCCCGCTCCCCCGTTCGTACCAGCCGTCCCTCCGACGGCGGCAACGAATTCGCCCTGCCGCCCGGCACCACCCCGGTGCTGCCCGCCGTCGCCACGTTCGCGGAGCTGGACCTTCCGGACGGTCTCGCCGCAGAGCTGACGCAGCAGGGCGTCACCGTGCCGTTCCCGATCCAGGCGGCCACCCTCCCCAGCGCTCTCGCGGGCCGCGACGTCCTCGGGCGCGCGCAGACCGGCTCCGGCAAGACCCTGGCGTTCGGCCTGGCGCTGCTGGCCCGCACCGCCGGACAGCGCGCGGAGCCCCGGCGTCCGCTCGCCCTGGTCCTGGTGCCGACGCGGGAGCTGGCCCAGCAGGTCTCCGACGCGCTCACGCCCTACGCCCGGCGGCTGCGGCTGCGGCCGACCACCGTGGTGGGCGGCATGTCGATCAACCGGCAGGCCAACGATCTGCGCAACGGCGCCGAGGTGGTCATCGCGACCCCGGGCCGCCTCCACGACCTGATCGACCGCGGCGACTGCCGCCTGGACCAGGTGCGCATCACCGTCCTCGACGAGGCCGACCAGATGGCCGACATGGGGTTCCTCCCCCAGGTGACCAAGCTGCTGCGGCAGGTGCCGACCGATGGCCAGCGCCTGCTGTTCTCCGCGACCCTCGACGGCGCCATCAGCCGCCTGGTGCGCGAGTTCCTGACCGACCCGGCGCTGCACTCGGTCGACGCCTCGGCGGGCGCGGTCACCACGATGGAGCACCATGTGCTGCACATCGCGGACACCGACAAGCGCTCCGTGGCGACCCGGGTCGCCGCGCGGGACGGCCGCGTGATCATGTTCCTGGACACCAAGCACGCCGTCGACCGGCTGACCCGCCACCTGCTGGCCAACGGCGTACGGGCGGCGGCGCTGCACGGCGGCAAGTCCCAGCCGCAGCGCACCAAGACCCTGGAGCGCTTCAAGACCGGCGACGTCACCGCGCTGGTGGCCACGAACGTCGCGGCCCGCGGCATCCATGTCGACGACCTCGACCTGGTCGTCAACGTGGATCCGCCCGCTGACCACAAGGACTATCTGCACCGCGGCGGGCGCACCGCGCGCGCGGGCGGCTCCGGCAGCGTCGTCACGCTCGTCCTGCCCGACCAGCGCCGCGAGATGACCCGGCTGATGTCCGCCGCGGGCATCACCCCGAACACGGCCCGGGTGCACTCGACCGACGAAGAGCTGACCCGGATCACCGGCGCCCAGGAGCCGTCGGGCGTCCCGGTGACGATCAGCGCCCCGCCCGCCCAGCGGCAGGCGTCCGGCCCCCGGCAGACGCGCCGCGGCGGCGGAGGCGGGCGCGGATCCGGCGGCGGCGGTGGGCGCGGCTCAGGCGGCGGCGCCGGACGCGGTTCCGGTGGCGGATCGGGCCGGGGTTCCGGCGGCGGTGCCGGGCGCGGATCCGGTGGCGCTACGGGCCGTGGCTCCGGCGGCGCGTCGGGCCGTGGCTCCGGCGGCGGGGCCGGTCGTAGCCGCCGTCCCTGACGGTAGTCACCGTCCCTGACGGTAGGGGCGGCCCGGCGCGCCCCTACCGGGGGCTCCCGGGGCGCCCCGGCTCGCCATGACCGCGTCACGTCCACACGGCGAGCAATGCGCCCCATTTCCCTGACACAGGGGCGACAATGGGCCACATGCCGATACCCAGTACCGTGCCCAGCCGTGCCGAACTGATCGACCATCTCGTCCGTACGCGCATCGCGGGTGACGTCGCCACCCCGCGCGAGAACAACCTCTCCCACTACCGCAAGCTCGCGAACGGCGACCGCCACTACTGGCTGGGGCTGGAGCTGGGCGACCGCTGGGTGGACGAGCAGGACGTGCTGGCCGTCATGGCGGAGCGGTGCGGAGTGATCGACGCCCCGGAGCACCGCACCGGGCAGGACACGATCGACCCGGAGCTGACCGTCGGCGCGCTGGACCGGATGGCGTCGGTGCTGCGGAAGGCGGCCGAGGCGCGGGAGCGGGTGCTGTTCGCCACCGGCCACCCGGGCGGGCTGCTGGAGGTGCACAGCGCCACCGCGTCGGCGCTGCACGCGGCGGGGTGCGAGATCGTGGAGATTCCGGGCGGGCTGCACGCGGACGAGGGGTACGTCTTCCAGTTCTGTGACGTGGCCATGCTGGAGCGCGGCGCCACGCTGTGGCACACCCACTCCCCCGCCCCCATGGCGGCCATCCTGGACGGGCTGGCCCGGGAGGGGCGGCCGCTGCCGGACCTGGTGGTCGCCGACCACGGCTGGGCGGGGTGCGCGGGGCAGCGCGGCATCGACGCGGTGGGGTACGCGGACTGCAACGACCCGGCGCTGTTCCTCGGCGAGGCGGAGGGGACGCTCCAGGCGGTGGTCCCGCTGGACGACCACGTCACCGATCCGAAGTTCTACGCGCCGATGACGGCCTACCTGCTGGACGCGGCGGGGCTGACGGCCCAGTTCTGACGCGCCGCCCCCGGGACGCGCGTCAGACCGGCCGTACGCCGGTGTCGACGCGCGTCACCTCACCCCTCCCGGGGATCACTTCTTCGGGCGCGGGACCCGCATGACCCCTTCCTGGATCACCGAGACGGCCAGCCGCCCGTCGGCGGTGAAGATACGGCCCTTGGCGAGGCCGCGGCCGCCGGACGAGGACGGGCTCTCCTGGTCGTACAGCAGCCAGTCGTCCACCCGGAACGGCCGGTGGAACCACATGGCGTGGTCGAGGCTGGCGCCGACGATGTCCCCGACCGCCCAGCCGCCTCGGCCGTGGGCGAGGAGCACCGAGTCCAGCAGTGTCATGTCGGACACATAGGTGGCCAGGCAGACGTGCAGGAGCGGATCGTCGGCGACGCCGTCCAGTTTGCCGTCGGTCCGGAACCACACCTGCGACTTCGGCTGACGGGGCTGGCCGACGCTGCCGTACGGCGGAGCGTCCACGTACCGCAGGTCGACGGCGGCCCGGGCCTGCAGCATCCGGTCGACCACCCCCGGCCCGGCGAGCAGGTGCTCGTACCGGGGCAGCAGTTCCTCGGCGGTGGGCAGCGAGAGCGGATCCGGTACCTCCGGCATCGGCTCCTGGTGCTCCAGCCCCTCCTCGTACAGCTGGAAGGAGGCGGACAGATGGAAGATCGGCTGCCCGTGCTGGACGGCGACCACGCGGCGGGTCGTGAAGGAGAAGCCGTCGCGGATCCGGTCGACCGTGTAGACGATCGGCGCCCCGGGGTCGCCGGGCCGCAGGAAGTAGGCGTGCAGCGAGTGCGGCGGACGGTCCTCCGGGACCGTGCGGCCCGCGGCGACCAGGGCCTGTGCGGCCACCTGGCCGCCGAAGACCCGCGGCACGAGAGGTGCGGCATCGCTGGTGCCGCGGAAGATGTCCTCTTCGATCTGTTCGAGGTCGAGCAGGTCGAGCAGGCTCTGTAGTGCGTCATTCATGGTTCAAGCAGTCTTGCAGACCCGTGTTGCGACACCGTTGCCGATGGGCGTGCACATGACGACCGTCACAGCCCCATCGACTTGGCGACGATGGACCGCATGACCTCGCTGGTCCCGCCGTAGATGCGGGTGACGCGGGTGTCCGCGTACAGCCGGGCGATGGGGTACTCCATCATGTAGCCGTAACCGCCGTGCAGCTGCAGGCACTTGTCGATGACGACGGCCGCGCGCTCGGTGGTGAACAGCTTCGCCGAGGCGGCGTCGGCGGCGGTCAGCTCCTCGGCGTCGTGCGCGTCCAGGGCCCGGTCCACGACCGCCTGCATCGCGTCCACCTCGGCCTTGCAGTCGGCCAGCGTGAACTTGGTGTTCTGGAAGGTCGCCACGCTCTTGCCGAAGACCTCGCGGTCCTGGACGTAGGCCTTGGCGAACTCGACCGCCGCGGCGGCCTGCGCGTACGCGCCGACGGCGATGCCCAGGCGCTCCTGCGGCAGGTTGTGCGCGAGGTAGCCGAAGGCCTTGCCCTCCTCGCCCAGCAGGTCCTCCACCGGCACCTTGACGTCGGTGAACGACAGCTCGGCGGTGTCGGACGTCTTCAGCCCCAGCTTCTCCAGCTTGCGGCCGACCGCGTAGCCCTCGCTCCTGGTGTCCACGACCAGGATCGATATGCCCGCGCGGCGGTCCTCGGGGGTGGCGGGGGCGGTCCGGGCGCAGACCAGGACGCGGTCGGCGAGCACGCCGCCGGTGATGAAGGTCTTGGCGCCGTTGAGCACGTAGTGGGTGCCGTCCTCGGACAGCTTGGCGGTGGTCTTCATGCCCGCCAGGTCCGACCCGGTGCCCGGCTCGGTCATGGCGATGGCGGTCATCAGGTCGCCGGAGACGAAGGAGGGCAGCCAGCGCCGCTTCTGCTCCTCGTTGGCGTACTTGAGGATGTACGGGAGACAGAGCGCGGTGTGGACGCTGCTGCCGCCGAAGCTCACCCCGGCGCGGGCGCACTCCTCGGTGATGACCGCGTTGAACTTGAAGCTGGTCTCGCCCGCGCCGCCGTACTCCTCGGGGACCTCGATGCCGAAGATGCCCAGCTCGCCGAGCTTCTTGTAGAAGTCGCGCGGGGCCTGACCGGCCTCCCGCCACTCGTCGTAGTACGGCACGACCTCGGCGGCGATGAAGTCGCGGATGGTCTCCCGGAATGCTTCGTGGTCCTCGTTGAACACGGTGCGACGCATCTCTGCGGCCTCCCTCTGGCTAAGCGCTTGCTCAGCCGAAGTTACCGCCCGGTCACTGGGGCTGTCCAGAGCCGTCCGCATCATGGGCCGCACCGAACGCGCCCAGGGCCATGCGGTGCAGCAGGGCGGCAGTGGCCTCGCGGCCGGGGAGGGCGCCGGGGCGGCCCAGATGCGGGGTGGAGTTGAGCAGCCCGAACACGACGTGGACACACGCCCGGGCGTCGGCCTCGGCGAGCCCCGGATAGACCTGCCGGACGACCTCGACCCACAGTTCCACGTACTGCCGCTGGAGCGAGCGCACCAGCTTGCGGTCGGTGTCCCGGAGCCGGTCCAGCTCGCGGTCGTGGAGGATGATCAGCGGGCGGTCGTCCAGGGCGAAGTCGATGTGGCCCTCGATGAGCGAGTCCAGCACCACCGCCGGCGCGTCCCCGGCCTCCGCCGCCTCCGCGCTGCGCCGCTTGCCGCCCGTCAGCAGCCGGCCGCTGATGCCGACCAGCAGCTCGGCCAGCATCGCGTCCTTCCCGGCGAAGTGACGGTAGAGGCCGGGGCCGCTGATGCCGACCGCCGCGCCTATCTCGTCGACGCCGACGCCGTGGAAGCCGCGCTCGGCGAAGAGCCGGGCGGCCTCCTTGAGGATCTGTTCGCGGCGGGTCGGTGCAGGGGCTTGCGTGCTCATGGAAGCAATTCTAGACAGCGCGGTTAGTGGTCGTTAACCTGATGGGTGAGTTAACGACCACTAACCGCGAGGGGGGCCGTAGCGATGGAGCAGGCACCGGTGCTGCGAAGCGGCGCCGACCCGGGGTCCGACGCCTGGCAGGCCAATGAGGCCGCGCACCGCGAGCTGGCCGCGCGGCTGCGCGAGAAGCTCGCCGCGGCCCGGCTGGGCGGCGGCGAGAAGGCGCGGGCCCGGCACACCGCGCGCGGCAAGCTGCTGCCGCGCGACCGGGTGGACACCCTGCTGGACCCGGGCTCGCCGTTCCTGGAGCTGGCGCCGCTCGCCGCCGACGGGCTGTACGAGGGCCAGGCCCCGGCGGCGGGGGTGATCGCCGGGATCGGGCGGATCGCGGGCCGTGAGGTGGTCGTCATCGCCAATGACGCCACCGTCAAGGGCGGCACGTACTACCCGATGACGGTGAAGAAGCATCTGCGCGCCCAGGAGGTCGCGCTGGAGAACCGGCTCCCGTGCGTCTATCTGGTCGATTCCGGCGGCGCCTTCCTCCCCATGCAGGACGAGGTCTTCCCGGACCGCGACCACTTCGGGCGCATCTTCTACAACCAGGCGCGGATGTCCGGCGCCGGAATCCCACAGGTCGCGGCGGTGCTCGGGTCCTGCACGGCGGGCGGGGCCTATGTCCCGGCCATGAGCGACGAGGCCGTCATCGTGCGCGGCCAGGGCACGATCTTCCTGGGCGGGCCGCCGCTGGTGAAGGCGGCCACCGGTGAGGTCGTCACCGCGGAGGAGCTGGGCGGCGGCGAGGTGCACTCCCGGGTCTCGGGCGTCACCGACCACCTCGCGGAGGACGACGCCCACGCGCTGCGCATCGTCCGCACGATCGTCGCCACCCTGCCGCCCTCCCCCACCCAGCAGGGCGCGCCGCCCTGGCCGCTCACGCCCTCCCAGGAGCCCGCGGTCGACCCCGCGGGGATGTACGGGGCGGTCCCGGTCGACTCCCGCACTCCGTACGACGTGCGCGAGGTGATCGCGCGCGTGGTGGACGGCTCGCGGTTCGCCGAGTTCAAGGCCGAGTTCGGGACGACGCTGGTCACCGGCTTCGCCCGGATCATGGGCCATCCGGTGGGCATCGTCGCCAACAACGGCATCCTGTTCTCCGAATCGGCCCAGAAGGGCGCCCACTTCATCGAGCTGTGCGATCAGCGCGGCATCCCGCTGGTCTTCCTGCAGAACATCTCGGGCTTCATGGTCGGCCGCAGCTATGAGGCGGGCGGCATCGCCAAGCACGGCGCCAAGATGGTCACCGCCGTAGCCTGCACCCGCGTCCCCAAGCTGACGGTCGTCATCGGCGGCTCCTACGGCGCGGGCAACTACTCGATGTGCGGCCGCGCCTATTCACCGCGCTTCCTGTGGATGTGGCCCAACGCCAAGATCTCCGTGATGGGCGGCGAGCAGGCCGCCTCCGTCCTCGCGACCGTCAAGCGCGACCAGTTGGAGGCGCGCGGCGAGAAGTGGAGCGAGGAGGACGAGGAGGCGTTCCGGGCGCCGGTCCGCGAGCAGTACGAGACGCAGGGCAGCGCCTATTACGCCACGGCCCGGCTGTGGGACGACGGGGTGATCGACCCGCTGGAGACCCGTACGGTGCTCGGCCTCGCCCTCACCGCGTGCGCGGGCGCCCCGCTGCCCGACCGCACGGCCAAGGAACCCGCGGCGCCCGGCTACGGCGTCTTCCGGATGTGAGGGGATGCACCCGATGAGTGCGGCGCATGCGATGTTCGACACGGTCCTGGTGGCCAACCGCGGGGAGATCGCGGTGCGCGTCATCCGCACCCTGCGGCGGCTCGGCGTCCGTTCGGTCGCCGTGTACAGCGACGCCGACGCGGACGCCCGGCACGTCCGGGAGGCGGACACGGCCGTGCGGATCGGCCCGGCGGCCGCCGCGGAGAGCTATCTGTCGATCGGGCGGCTGCTGGAGGCGGCGGCCCGCACCGGCGCCCAGGCCGTCCACCCCGGCTACGGCTTCCTCGCGGAGAACGCGGCGTTCGCCCGCGCCTGCGCCGACGCCGGGCTCGTCTTCATCGGCCCCCCGGCCGGGGCCATCGAGCTGATGGGCGACAAGATCCGCGCCAAGGAGACCGTGCGCGCGGCCGGGGTGCCCGTGGTGCCGGGCTCCTCCGGCAGTGGGCTGACGGACGCCCAGCTCATCGACGCCGCCCGGGAGATCGGCACCCCCGTGCTGCTCAAGCCGTCCGCGGGCGGCGGCGGCAAGGGCATGCGGCTGGTACGGGACGAGGCGCTGCTCGCCGACGAGATCGCGGCCGCCCGGCGCGAGGCGCGCGGCGCGTTCGGCGATGACACGCTGCTCGTCGAGCGCTGGATCGACCGGCCGCGCCATATCGAGATCCAGGTCCTGGCGGACGGCCACGGCCAGGTGATCCACCTCGGCGAGCGCGAATGCTCACTGCAGCGCCGCCATCAGAAGATCATCGAGGAGGCGCCCAGCCCGCTGCTGGACGAGACCACCCGGGCGCTGATGGGCGAGGCCGCGGTGCAGGCGGCGCGCTCGTGCGGCTATGTGGGCGCGGGCACGGTGGAGTTCATCGTGCCGGGCGCCGACCCGTCCGCGTACTGCTTCATGGAGATGAACACCCGCCTCCAGGTCGAGCACCCCGTCACCGAGCTGATCACTGGGCTGGACCTGGTGGAGTGGCAGCTGCGGGTCGCCGCGGGCGAACCGCTGCCGTACGGGCAGGACGACATCGCCTTCGGCGGCCATGCGGTGGAGGCCCGTATCTGCGCCGAGACCGCCCGGGTGGCGGGCGACGGCCGGGTGGACTTCCTCCCCTCGGCCGGTCCGGTGCTCGCCCTGGACGAACCGGCGGGCGAGGGGGTGCGCGTCGACTCCGGGCTGAGCACCGGCACGGAGGTCGGCACGGTGTACGACCCGATGCTCGCCAAGGTCATCGCCCACGGCCCGGACCGCCCCACGGCGCTGCGGCGGCTGCGCGCCGCCCTCGGGTCGCTGACCGTCCTCGGTGTGGACACCAACACCGGCTTTCTGCGGCGCCTGGCCGCCCACCCGGACGTCGTCTCGGGCGAGCTGGACACCGGTCTGGTCGACCGCGCGGCGGCCTCGCTCGTCCCGTCCACGATCCCCGACGAGGTCTACGCGGCGGCGGCGCTGCTGCGCCAGGCGGCGCTGGAGCCGTCTGCCCTGCGGGGCGATGGCGGGTCCGGTGCGGGCGTCTGGGTCGATCCGTTCGCCGTGCCCACCGGGTGGCGCCTGGGCGCCGCCCCCGCCTGGACGGTCCACCGGCTGCGGATCCCCGGCCACAACCCGGTGACGGTCCGCGTGCGCGGCCGGGCCCACGAGGCGCGGGTGCGCATCGAGCGCCCGGATGCGGCGGAGGCGGACGACGCGCGGCGCCCCGCGGGCGGCCACGCGTCCGGGACCGGCGGCGGCACCGCGGCGGTCGCGGGCGCCAGCACCGTGACAGCAGCCGGTGCGGGCAACCGACCCGGCGGCCCGGCCGACCCCGTGGGCGCGGCGGCCGCAGGCGGCGGCAGCGGGGCCGCCGAGGCCGACGGCTCGGCCTCGGGTGTCGCGGCGCGGCTCGTGGGGATGGATGACGGCTCGGTGCTGCTGGACCTCGGCGGGGTCACCCATCGCTTCCGGCATGTCGCCGACGGCGTCAGCCACTGGCTGGGGCGGGGCGGGGATGCCTGGCGGGTGGCGGGGCATGACCCCATTGAGGAGGCGTTGCGCGGCGGGGCCACCGCAGCGCACGCCGGGGAGCTGACGGCTCCCATGCCCGGCACCGTCACCGTCGTGAAGGCGGCCGTGGGGGACGAGGTCACCACGGGCCAGGGCCTGCTGGTGGTCGAGGCGATGAAGATGGAGCACCTGATCTCCGCCCCGCACGACGGGACCGTCACCGAGCTGGAGGTGACCCCCGGCAGCACCGTCGCCATGGACCAGCTGCTGGCGGTCGTCACCCCGCGCGTAACCGAGGAGCGTGAGTGATGACCCTCCCCATGACCATCCCGGCCCCGGGGCTGCCCACCCGGGTGCGTATCCACGAGGTGGGGCCGAGGGACGGGCTGCAGAACGAGAAGACGCTCGTGCCGGTCGCCGTGAAGGCCGAGTTCATCCGGCGGCTGGCCGACGCGGGGCTGAGCACCATCGAGGCCACCAGCTTCGTCCGCCCGGAGTGGGTACCGCAGCTGGCCGACGCCGAGCAGCTGATGCCGCTGATCGACGATGTGCGCGCCCGACTGCCGGTGCTGGTGCCCAATCAGCGCGGTCTGGAGCGCGCGCTCGCGCTCGGCGCCCGCGAGATCGCCGTCTTCGGCAGCGCGACCGAGTCGTTCGCCAAGGCCAACCTCAACCGGACGGTGGACGACGCGCTCGCCATGTTCGAGCCGGTGGTCACCACGGCGCGCGAGGCGGGCGTCACCGTGCGCGGCTATCTGTCGATGTGCTTCGGCGACCCCTGGGAGGGCCCGGTCCCGGTCTCGCAGACCGTCTCGGTCAGCCGCCGCCTGATCGACATGGGGTGCGACGAGGTGAGCCTCGGCGACACCATCGGCGTGGCCACCCCCGGCCATGTGCGGGAGCTGCTGGCCACGCTGGGCGAGGCGGGCATCCCCGCCGACCGGCTGGCCGTCCACTTCCACGACACCTACGGCCAGGCCCTCGCCAACACCCTCGCCGCGCTCCAGTACGGCGTGACCACCGTCGACGCCTCCGCGGGCGGCCTGGGCGGCTGCCCGTACGCGAAGAGCGCCACCGGCAATCTCGCCACCGAGGACCTGGTGTGGATGCTCGACGGCCTCGGTATCGAGACCGGGGTCGACATCCGCCGTCTCACCGCCACCAGCGTGTGGATGGCCCGGCACCTGGGCCGACCCAGCCCGTCCCGCACCGTCCGCGCCCTCTCCCAGAACTCCCAGACCTCCCAGAAGGAGATGTGAGTCATGGCGATCGACCATCGTCTCTCCCCCGAGCACGAGGAACTGCGCCGCACCGTCGAGGCGTTCGCGCACGATGTGGTCGCCCCGAAGATCGGGGAGTACTGGGAGCAGCATGAGTTCCCGTACGAGATCATCCGCGAGATGGGCCGGATGGGGCTGTTCGGGCTGCCCTTCCCGGAGGAGTACGGCGGGATGGGCGGCGACTACTTCGCGCTGTGCCTGGCCCTTGAGGAGCTGGCCCGGGTGGACTCGTCCGTCGCGATCACCCTGGAGGCCGGGGTCTCGCTCGGCGCGATGCCGATCTTCCTCTACGGGACGGAGGAGCAGAAGCGCCGGTGGCTGCCGGGGCTGTGCTCCGGCGAGAGCCTGGGCGCCTTCGGCCTGACCGAGCCGGGCGGCGGCTCCGACGCGGGCGCCACCCGCACCACGGCCCGGCTGGACGAGGCCACCGGCGAGTGGGTGATCAACGGCACCAAGTGCTTCATCACCAACTCGGGTACGGACATCACCGCCCTGATCACCGTCACCGCCGTCACCGACCGCACCGAGGACGGCCGCCCCAAGATCTCCTCCTTCATCGTGCCGTCCGGCACCCCCGGTCTCACCGTCGCCGCCCCCTACTCCAAGGTCGGCTGGAACGCCTCGGACACCCGCGAGCTGTCCTTCGCCGACTGCCGTGTCCCGGCCGCCAACCTGCTGGGCGACCTGGGCCGGGGCTACGCCCAGTTCCTCCGCATCCTCGACGAGGGCCGCATCGCCATCTCCGCCCTGGCCACCGGGCTCGCCCAGGGCTGCGTGGACGAGTCGGTGTCGTACGCCAGGACCCGCGAGGCCTTCGGCCGCCCGATCGGCGCCAACCAGTCCATCCAGTTCAAGATCGCCGACATGGAGACCCGCGCCCATATGGCCCGCGTCGCCTGGCGTGACGCGGCCTCCCGCCTGGTGCTCGGCGAGTCGTTCAAGAAAGAGGCGTCGATCGCCAAGCTGTACTCCTCGGAGGTCGCGGTCACCAACGCGCGCGAGGCGACCCAGATCCACGGCGGATATGGCTTCATGAACGAATATCCGGTGGCCCGGATGTGGCGCGATTCCAAGATCCTGGAAATCGGTGAAGGGACGAGCGAGGTGCAGCGGATGCTGATCGCACGGGAGTTGGGGTTCGCGAGCTGAGCGCGTGGTTGACGGGGCAACCTTTGTGGCGTGAAAGGGCGTTGTTACCCGAGCAGCGCACCGTCACCATGTCGGAGCATGGGGAGCCAGGGGGAATCGGGGCCGCGCTCTGCGCGCAATTCCGCTGAATTCGTCGCGCTGCTGCGGGAGCTGAAAGAAAGATCGGGACTGACCTATCGGCAGCTGGAGGAGCGTGCCGCCGAGCGCGGCGACGTGCTGGCACGCAGCACCTTGGCCGATGCGCTACGTACGGATGCTCTGCCGCGCACCGAAACGCTGATGGCTTTTCTCCGCGCCTGCGGAGAGGAAGATCGCTCCGCGGAATGGCTGGAGATCTATCACGGCATCGCGGAACGGAGTGAACAACCGCCGGAAAGCCGCCAACGGCTGCCGCGCGGCAAACTGATGGGCGCGGCGCTGGCCGTCGTGCTCGTGGGCGCGGCGGCCTCGCTCGCGGTGGCCATGACGGCCGACGACGGCGAGCCGCGGACGCGGGGCACCGCCGCGCCGTCCGCCCGGTCCGCTCCGGCCACCCCCGCCCCCGGCACCTACCGCATCCGCTCCGCCGTCTCCTCGCTGTGCCTGGCCGAGGTGGAGAGCAAGAGCGGGGGCAGCATCTTCCAGGCCGACTGCCGTCGCAGCATTCCGGTGTACGCCCTGGAGGAGTCGGGCGACGCGACCGTCCGGCTCCGGTCCCTCCACCCCGTCTTCGGCTACGGATGTCTCGGAGTGGGCCAGGGCAGCACCAAGGGAGGCACGCAGATGATGGACGACTACTGCGACCACCGGGGCACGGCCGAGTGGTTCCGCATCCAGCGGGTCACCAAGCCGGTGAGCGGCTACCGGATCCGGCCGGTCCACACGGACCAGTGCGTGTCGGTGCCCGGCGGATCGACCCGTAAGGGAGACCCGGTGCTCCAACTGCCCTGCGCCGCCGACGACACGGGCCAGGTCTTCCGGTTCGATCCGGTCCGGGCGCCGACGGCGATTCCCTCCATCACCAGCAACTGATCACCCGGCGGCAGGCCAGGGCACCTGCGGGGAGCGGTGGTAGTCGATGCCCATCGCGTCCCAGCGGTGTGCCTGCGCGGCGAGCCGCAGCCGGTAGTCGTCCCAGTTGTGCGTGGACCGCGGCGACCAGCCCAGTTCGGCGATGCCGGGGAGGCGGGGGAAGGCCATGTACTCGATGTGGTCGCTGGTGGAGAGGGTCTCCGACCACAGCGGGGCCTCCACGCCGAGGACCGAGGACGGCGGGGCACCGGCGATGTAGCTGCCCGGGTCCCAGTCGTAGGACTGCTTCGCCTCGACGTATCCGGCCCAGCTGAGCCCCAGCGGGGTGGTCGGGTCGTACTTCATGTCCAGGTAGGCGCGGTTGGCGGGCGAGAGGATGAGGCGGGTGCCGTTCTTGGCGGCGTCGGCGACCTCCTTCTCCTCTCCGCTCGTCCCCCAGTACTGGGCGATCGCCCCCTGTGCGGGCCGGGCGCCGGTCAGCTGGTGCCAGCCGAGCACGGTCTTGCCGTACTTGGCGACGATCGGCTGGACCCGGTCCATGAAGGCCTCGTAGTCGGCGTGGCTGGTGGAGTGCGCCTCGTCGCCGCCGATGTGGAGGTAGCGGCCGGGGGTGAGGGCGGCGAGTTCGCGGATGACGTCGTCCACGAAGTCGTACGTCACCTCCTTGGGCACGCACAGCGAGCTGAAGCCGACCTCGGTGCCGGTGTAGAGGGGCGGGGCGACGCCGTCGCAGTTGAGGTCGGCGTAGGAGGCGAGGGCCGCGTTGGTGTGGCCGGGCAGGTCGACCTCGGGGACGACGGTGAGGTGACGGGAGGCCGCGTACCGCACGATCTCCCGGTAGTCGGCCTTGGTGTAGTAGCCGCCGGGCCCGCCGCCGACCTGGGTGGAGCCGCCATAGGTGGCCAGCCGGGGCCAGGAGTCGATGGCGATCCGCCAGCCCTGGTCGTCGGAGAGGTGGAGGTGCAGCTTGTTGATCTTGTAGAGGGCGAGCTGGTCGACGTACGCCTTGACCTGGTCGACGGTGAAGAAGTGCCGCGAGACGTCGAGCATCGCGCCCCGCCAGGCGTAGCGCGGCACATCGGTGATGGTGCCGCCGGAGATCCGCCAGGGGCCGGGCTGGCGGGTGGCGCGTTCGACGGAGGCGGGCAGCAGCTGCCGCAGCGTCTGGATGCCGTGGAAGAGCCCGGCGGACGTACGGGCGCTGATGGTGACGGCGCGCCGGTTCACCTCCAGCCGGTAGCCCTCCGCGCCGAGCCCCTTCGTACCCTTCGTACCGGGCCCCTCCGCGCCGCGCTCGTCCCCCACCAGCCGCAGCCGGATGCCGTCCGCGCCCCCGCGCGCGGTGACCGGCAGGCGGTAGCCGGTGGAGGGGCGCAGCACGCCCGCCAGATAGTCGCCCGCCGTGCGCGCGGCACGGGACTGGCCCACCCGGATCGGGGTCGCCGAGCGAAGCGTGTACGGGCTCTTGCCGGGCCGTACGGAGGCGGGCGCGGGCACGACCCGGTCCAGCGGGACCGGCGCGGCGGCGGAACCGGAAGCGGAGGCGGCTAAGGAGGAAGGCGCGGCGGTGGCGGCGGCCCCCGCCCCTGCCCCGGCCGCCACGGTCAGCAGGAGGGAGCACAGCAGTCGAGCACGGCGTCGTCTCACAGGGTTCCTCCCAGGATGCCCCGACCTTCAGGCCGGGGAGAAATCGGACTCCTGCGGAGCAGGGCAGGGATGGACGAATCGCCGGTAGGGCGCTTCGGCATCCACCCCGCACCGTGCTGGAGCGGGCCATTCAGGCCAGGAACACTCAACTGTCGTACCTCCCGGTTAGATTGGCGATCGTGACGGTGGAAGCGAAGACCAGCGAGGACACCGGGCTTGCCCGGTGGACCTATCGGCTTCGTGTGTCCGCCGGCGCCCGGGCGGCGCTTGAGGCGGAGTGGGGCCGGTGCCGGTGGGTGTGGAACGAGTGCGTCGCACGCTCGAAGAAGGCCCACAGGGGCGGGGAGAGGTGCGGTCCGGCCGCGCTCGACAAAATGCTGACTGAGGCCCGCCGTATCACTCCCTGGCTGAGGGAGGGCTCGTCGGTTCCTCAGCAGCAGCTCATACGCGACTTCGGCAGGTCCCGTGCGAAGGCGCTGAAGGACGTCAAAGACCGGCTGCCCATGCATCGGCGGGCCGGGATGCCGGGCTGGAAGAGGAAGCGGGACGCTGGCCCGACCCTGAACTACACCCGGCGCGGCTTCCGTCTGATAGACGGGCGCCTGCACCTGGCGGGCGGCATCGTAGTGAGGGTGGTGTGGTCGCGCGCGCTTCCGGCCGACCCGTCCAGCGTGCGCGTCTACAGGGACAGCGTCGGTCATTGGTATGCGTCGTTCGTCGTCCCCGCCCAGGTCGAGCCGCTTCCCGTAACCGGCCGTGTGCTGGGCGTGGATTGGGGCGTGAAGGAGGCCGCCACCACCACCTCCGACGCCCACGACCTCCCCCACGCTGAACACGGCCGGAAGGCTACGGCGAAGCTGGGCCGCTACCAGCGGATGATGGCCCGCCGCCGCGCGCCGAAGGGCCAGCCGCCCTCGAACAGCTACCGCACAGCCAAGCGGCAGGCGGCCAAGCTGCACAAGAAGATCGCCCGGCAGCGGCAGGACACTGCCCGCAAATGGGCGAAGAAGGTGGTGCGTGACCATGACGCGGTGGCGGTGGAGGATTTCCGGCCGAAGTTCCTGGCGAGGACGTCGATGGCGCGTAAGGCGGCCGACGCCGCCATCGGCGCCACGAAGGCGGCCCTGATCGAGATGGGCCGCAAGCACCAACGGGTCATCCGGCTGGTGCACCCTGCGCACACCACCATGGACTGTGCGCGGTGCGGAGCGAGAACCAAGCACGCACTACCCCTCTCGGAACGTACCTACACCTGCGTCGCGTGCGGAGCCATATCCCCCAGGGACAAGAACTCCGCCCGCGTGATGCTCATCCGGGCTGGTCTGAACCCGGCTGGTGCCGAGGGCGCAAGACCTCCCGGACCGCCGGTCCGGAAGGCAGCCTGAGCCAGGAATCCCCCGCCATCAGTCGGGGGAGCGGTCAAAGGGGTTCCCTTCAACGAAGCGTCGCATCGTGGGTACCGCGACATCTTGCGTACCGCCACGCCCAGTTGGGGTCAAGGTGTAGACCAATGTGTCCGCTGTGCGGCTGCCAGAATCCACCTCATGGCGGAAATCACCCAGCGCGACGGCATGTGGACCTTTGACGGAGAGTCGGTACGGATCATCCCAGGGCGGGACAAGAGTGTGCCCCCTGTGCGGCAGGCGCTCGGCGAACTGACCGTGCCCCTGGAGGCGCTGGCGGGCGTCGCGTACGAACCGGGGCGGAAGTCCGGTCGGCTGCGGCTGCGGTTGCGTCCGGGCGCCGATCCGCTGGCGCAGGCCACGGGCGGCAAGCTGCCGGACGCGGCCGATCCGTATCAGCTGTCGGTCGGCGCGGACCGCGCCGGTGTCGCCGAGTACCTGGTCGACGAGGTCCGGCAGGCCCTGCTGCTCGACCAGGTGCCGTCCGGCCCGTCCGACCGCTATCTGCTACCCGGTCCGCCGGTGCCGCTGTCGGCGACGGCGGGTGACGCCACCGTGTCCTTCGACGGCGAGCGGATCCGGCTGGAATGGAACTGGAAGACGGAGGAGTCGAAGAAGTCGGGCGGGCCCCGCACCATCCCGCTGGCGGATCTGGCGGCGGTGGAGTGGCTTCCCGCCGCCGGACTGGAGAACGGCTTCCTCCGCTTCACCGTGGCCAAGGCGACGGCTACGGCCGCGCCCAAGTACGACCCGCACGCCGTCGTCCTGTACGGCTTCCGGAGGGACCCGCTGATGGCGCTGGTCGCGGCCGCCGTCACGGCCCGGCTGCCGCATCCGTTCGCCCCGGCGGAGCCCGCCGACGTACGCACTGATGCACCCCCGACCCTGGACGCGGCCCCCGCCGGACCCACCAACCCCGAAGCGAGTGACGCGGATCACGACACCCTGCTGCGACGACTGCGCGAGCTGGGCGATCTTCACCAGGGCGGGGTGCTCACCGAGGAGGAGTTCATCACCGCCAAACAAGCCGTCCTTCGTCAGTTTTCTCGCCATTAGAACTCGAGCCTGCCCGATATCGGGCAGGAATCTTGCGAAACACCCCGAGGGACCGCAGTATCTACGGATGCTCGATCGCCGTATGTCCCACGATGACCTCATCGACCATCTGGTCCGCAGCACGCCGCTCAGCCGCGGCGAGGCGGCCCGGGTGGTGCTGGACGTACTGGCGTACTTCGACGAGACGACGGAGGAGTTCATCCGGCGACGCCACCGCGAGCTGCAGTCCGGCGGACTGACCAACGCGGACATCTTCGAGCGGATCACGGCCGAGCTGCCGTACCGCGCGGTGGCACCGCCCGAACTCTCGCTGCGCCAGCTGCGCCGCATCGTCTACGGCTGACGTCACCACCACGCCCGGAGCCGCGGCCGCCACCGCCGGAGCGACCAGGGCGAGCATTCGTGATCGATTCAATCGGGAGGGCCTGAACACCATGTGCGGAATCGTCGGATACATCGGGAAACGCGACGTGGCACCGCTGCTGCTGGAGGGGCTGCAGCGGCTGGAGTACCGCGGCTACGACTCGGCGGGCATCGCGGTCCAGGCCAAGCCGGTCAAGGGAGCGCAGAACGGGCAGGGCGCCGCCGGGCTGAAGACCGCCAAGGCCAAGGGCCGGGTCCGCGACCTGGAGGCCAGGCTGCCCAAGCGCTTCGCGGGCACCGCGGGCATCGCGCACACCCGCTGGGCCACCCACGGCGCGCCCAATGACATCAACGCCCACCCGCACCTGGACGCGGACGGCAAGGTCGCGATCGTCCACAACGGCATCATCGACAACGCCGACGACCTGCGCGCCAAGCTCGCCGCCGACGGCGTGGAGCTGATCTCCGACACCGACTCCGAGGTCCTCGCCCACCTCATCGGCCGCTCGCAGGCGGACACCCTGGAGGAGAAGGTCCGCCACGCGCTCGCCCTGGTCGAGGGCACGTACGGCATCGCCGTGCTGCACGCGGACTTCCCGGACCGCATCGTCGTCGCCCGCAACGGCTCCCCCGTCGTGCTGGGCATCGGCGAGAAGGAGATGTTCGTCGCCTCGGACGTCGCCGCGCTGGTCAGCCACACCCGCCAGGTGATCACCCTGGACGACGGCGAGATGGCCACCATCAAGGCCGACGACTACCGCACCTACACCACCGAGGGCAGCCGCACCGCCCCCGCGCCGGAGACGGTGGAGTGGGAGGCCGAGTCGTACGACATGGGCGGCCATGACACATACATGCACAAGGAGATCCACGAGCAGGTCGACGCCGTGGACCGGGTGCTGCGCGGCCGGATCGACGACCGCTTCTCCACCGTCCGGCTGGGCGGGCTGAACCTGGACGCGCGCGAGGCGCGCGGCGTCCGCCGGGTCAAGATCCTCGGCTGCGGTTCGGCGTACCACACGGGCCTGATCGGCGCGCAGCTGATCGAGGAGCTGGCCCGGATCCCCGCGGACGCCGAGCCCGCGAGCGAGTTCCGCTACCGCAACCCGGTCGTGGACCCGGACACCCTCTACATCGCGGTCAGCCAGTCCGGCGAGACGTACGACACCCTGGCCGCCGTCCAGGAGCTGAAGCGCAAGGGCGCGCGGGTGCTGGGCGTCGTCAACGTCGTGGGCAGCGCGATCGCCCGCGCGACGGACGGCGGCGTGTACGTCCACGCGGGGCCGGAGGTGTGCGTCGTCTCCACCAAGTGCTTCACCAACACCGCCGTCGCCTTCGGGCTGCTCGCCCTCCACCTCGGCCGCATCCGCGACCTCTCGGTCGCCGACGGCAAGCGGATCATCGCGGGGCTGCGCAAGCTGCCCGAGCAGATCGCGGAGGTGCTGCGCGGCGAGGACGAGATCAAGAAGCTCGCCGCGGAATACGCGAATGCAAAGAGCATGATGTTCGTCGGGCGGGTGCGCGGCTACCCGGTGGCGCGCGAGGCCTCCCTGAAGCTGAAGGAGGTCTCCTACGTCCACGCCGAGGCGTACCCGGCCTCGGAGCTGAAGCACGGGCCGCTCGCGCTCATCGAGCCCGAGGTGCCCACCGTCGCGGTGCTGCCGGACGACGATCTGCTGGAGAAGAACCGCGCGACGCTGGAGGAGATCAAGGCCCGCAGCGGCCGGATCCTCGCTGTCGCGCACCAGGTGCAGGACAAGGCGGACCACACGATCGTGGTACCCCGCAACGAGGTCGAGCTGGACCCGATCCTGATGGGCGTCCCGCTGCAGCTGCTGGCGTACCACACGGCGCTGGCGCTCGGCCGGGACATCGACAAGCCCCGGAACCTGGCGAAGTCCGTGACCGTGGAGTAGTCGCCGCTCGGCGGTCCCCCGCGTGTGCCACCACGCACGCGGGGGCCGCCCCTTGGGCCGGCGTCGCCCTTACGCCGGCGCTGGCCACCGCGCGGGAACCGTCACTTCCCGCCCGGCGCCACGCCGAACGGTTTATGCCCGGTACACGTGCCCAATCCACCTCTACGCGCGGGTAGTTTCGGCGGGTGTCAAGCCGGTCCTGGGGCCATCTCGGCCGAGGGGAAGGGGAGTTGAGGCTGTCCAGTTCTCAACGTCCGACCGGGCGGGTGCCCATGCGGAGGTTTCAGCGCGCGGCTGCTGGAGAAAAGCTTCGGGCTTCGGAGTCCGGGCTCAGGGGATGACGACGACGGGCCGCTGCGCGCGCCGCGCGAGCCGCCCGGCGACCGAGCCGAAGATCCGCCCCACCAGCCCATGCGTGGAGCCGACCACGATCGCGTCGGCCGCGTACTCCCGGCCGACCTCCTCCAGCTCATGACAGATGTCGCCGCCTCGCTCGACGAGGATCCACGGCACCTCGGTGAGGTGCTCGGCACAGGCCAGCTCAAGGCCCAGCACCTCGGTGCGGTGATCGGGAACGTCGACGAAAACGGGGGGCTCGCAGCCCGCCCATACGGTCGTCGGCAGCCGGTTGGCCACATGGACGATGATCAGACCTGAGCCGGAGCGCCCGGCCATGCCGATGGCGTACGCGAGGGCGCGCTCGCTCGATGTGGAACCGTCGAATCCGACCACGACGCCGTGCTGGAAGGCTGGATCGCAGGAATGACGTGTTTCTTCCGCCGCTTGGGGGTGCGCCAGGTGATCGGCGACCCGCTTGCGGTCCGCGGGTTCGGGGATTTCGTGACCGGCCATCGGTGTCTCGGCGAAGGGTGTCCTCGTGCGGAGGAATACGGCGGGGACTCAGGTTGAAGTTGGCGGGGGACTAGAACTCCGCTGGAGCTTGAGACGAGTGCCGAACGAAAAAAATCCGTCCGGGATTCATCTTTTCAAGCCCTTACCCCCAAGGGTACGGCGCCATTCCTCGCCTGCCCAGAGGTTGCCCCGGCAGCGGAGCGGCCGAAGCGTTCCCCGGAGCATGCCGGAGGGCGGCCCGTAACGCAATGCCCCAAGTGGTCCCGACTCAGGCCCCGCCGACCCCTCCCGTACGCCGTGCGGTCGCCCGGCAGTGACCTGTCGGCAGGCGGGACGTTGTAGTAGCCGCGGAGCGATGGCCTCCGTACAGAACAGGCCGGACGGGCCGCACCGGTCGCCGCTACGACCGCCCCACGGGCCCCGGCGGACGCCGGGGACGACCCGCGCCGGAGCCCCGTTCTACCGCGCTTCCACCGTCCGCCGACCCGTCTTCCCCGCATCCGTCCACCATCTGTCCACCGCCGTCCACTGCCCTCCACCGCTTGTCCACCGTGCGAGAGGAGCCGCCACCGTGCCAGGCACCCGTGAGTACGACGCCCCCGGCGTCCCGCCCGGCATCGCGCCCGGCGACGGCCCCGGCTGTGACCCTGGCCGCGACCCCGTGAACGAGGTCATCCGCTGGTCCGCCTTCGGCTGCGCCGTGGTCCCGGCCGTCCTCCTGCTCTGTGGCTCACCGCTGAGCGGCGCGGCGGGCGCCGCCGTGGGCCTGGCCGCCGTGACCGCCGCCAGCCGCTCCCTTCTGCGCTACTACGAACGCGCGGCCGCCCGGTTCGACGCCGGTGCCGCGAGCCCGCACCGCGGGCGGCACAGCCGCACCGGGATCGGCACGCACCGGGGCGGTCGGCGGAACTGACGCCGGGGCCCGGCCCGGCGCGTCCGGCGCGGCCCCGGCAGGGTCCTGGGGCGCCCCCGGAAGCGCG
The DNA here is from genome assembly GCF_053596435.1 of Streptomyces sp. NPDC001700. Lineage (NCBI taxonomy): Bacteria > Bacillati > Actinomycetota > Actinomycetes > Kitasatosporales > Streptomycetaceae > Streptomyces > Streptomyces sp. NPDC001700. The sequence goes on along the minus strand of NZ_JBSFGE010000031.1, from coordinate 62,853 downwards.
CCACGTCGTACTCCGTAGACACGACCGCGACGCGGCATGAGCCGGTCGTACGCCGGTCGAAGGACCCATCCGCACGTCTGCGCCCGCTGGTTTTCGGCCAACTTCGCATCCCAGTTCTTCCCTTGGCAAACGCCATGCTCAACCCCCTTCCGGCCAGCGTGGAAAGGGGTACGAGCCACCCGTACCCCCTACGGGAAGTGGGCGTCAGCAGGAGGCCCACTTCACAGCGAGGGCTACGAGTGCAACGCTTCGTGATCGAATGCTTCGCGCCAAGTTGTCATGTCGACATAGTGGCGGGTGGTGAACTGGTCACGGCGACCACACGCGACACAGTAGATTCGATCTTGGCCATGACCGGCGGGGGAACCGTTCAGGACCGAGGGGAAACGTGCAGGACCGAGAGGACGCGACCACCGAGGGGGGCTTAGAGCCATGAGCCAGGACTCCACGACCGTACCGGAGACCTCGCGCAAGCTCTCCGGACGCCGCCGACGAGAAATCGTCGCGGTGCTGCTGTTCAGCGGCGGACCGATCTTCGAAAGCTCCATCCCGCTCTCCGTCTTCGGTATCGACCGGCAGGACGCCGGAGTCCCTCGGTACCGATTGCTGGTGTGCGCGGGCGAAGATGTGCCACTGCGAACGACTGGCGGACTGGAACTGACCGCACCGTACGGCCTGGAGGCGCTGTCCCGGGCCGGAACCGTCGTCGTACCGGCCTGGCGGTCGATCACCCAGCCGCCACCGGCCGCCGCGCTCGACGCGCTGCGCCGCGCGCACGAGGAGGGCGCGCGCATCGTGGGCCTGTGTACCGGGGCCTTCGTACTGGCCGCCGCGGGGCTGCTCGACGGCCGCCCGGCGACCACACACTGGATGTACGCGCCGACGCTCGCCAAGCGCTACCCATCCGTCCACGTGGATCCGCGCGAGCTGTTCGTGGACGACGGCGACGTACTGACCTCGGCGGGCACCGCCGCCGGGATCGACCTGTGCCTGCACATCGTGCGCACCGACCACGGCGCGGACGCCGCGGGGGCCCTGGCCCGCCGGCTCGTCGTGCCGCCGCGCCGCAGTGGAGGGCAGGAGCGCTACCTGGACAGGTCGTTACCAGAGGAGATCGGCGCGGATCCGCTCGCCGAGGTCGTGGCGTGGGCGCTCGAGCATCTGCACGAGCAGTTCGACGTCGAGGCCCTGGCCGCCCGCGCCTATATGAGCCGACGCACCTTCGACCGCCGCTTCCGGTCGCTCACTGGGAGCGCTCCACTGCAGTGGCTGATCACCCAGCGGGTGCTCCAGGCACAGCGGCTCCTGGAGACCTCCGACTACTCGGTCGACGAGGTCGCCGGGCGCTGCGGCTTCCGGTCCCCGGTGGCGCTGCGCGGGCACTTCCGGCGGCAGCTGGGGTCCTCCCCGGCCGCCTACCGGGCCGCCTACCGGGCCCGCAGGCCCCAGGGCGGCGCCCCGGAGCGCGGTCCGGACCGGCTGGACCGGCTGGAGCGGGCCGAACGGCTCGGTGGCGGCGAGCGAACCGAGGTGCTCGACCAGCGCCCCGGTGAGCACGCGATGCCGCTGCGCCGCCCCGGTGCGCCCGTCACCCATTCGGGACACCACCATCACCCTCCGCACTCGCCGCATCCACCGGGCGGTACGGAACCGGGCAAGCCGGAATCCGATGCGTACGCCCCACGCCTGCCTGAGCAGGCCACGGGCCGCGCCCCGGGCCGTCCGACCCTGCCCGGCCAGCGGGAACGCCCCGTAGGGTGAGACGTATGAACGATCGCATGGTGTGGATCGACTGCGAGATGACCGGGCTCTCGCTGTCGGACGACGCGCTCATCGAGGTGGCCGCGCTGGTCACGGACTCCGAGCTGAACATCCTGGGCGACGGAGTGGACATCGTTGTCCGGCCGCCCGCCCAGGCGCTGACCACCATGCCCGAGGTGGTGCGGGAGATGCACACGGCTTCCGGACTGCTCGCGGAGCTGGACGGCGGGACCACCTTGGCCGATGCCGAGGCCCAGGTCCTGGCGTACATCCGCGAGCACGTCCCGGACGTCGGCAAGGCCCCGCTGTGCGGAAACTCGGTCTCCACCGACCGCGGTTTCCTCCTGCGGGACATGCCGACGCTGGAGGCGTACCTGCACTATCGGATCGTCGACGTCTCGTCGGTCAAGGAGCTGGCCCGCCGCTGGTATCCGCGGGCCTACTTCAACAGCCCGAAGAAGAACGGGAACCACCGCGCACTCGCCGACATCCATGAGTCGATCGCCGAGCTGCGCTACTACCGGGAGGCGGTCTTCGTCCCGCAGCCCGGCCCGGACTCGGACACCGCGAAGACCATCGCGGCCCGCCACGTCCTGCCCGCCCGGCAGTCGTAGCGACTCGCTCCCGGCACACACGAAAGCCGGGAGCGAGCACCCCCGCCGACCCTGTATAGTTTTTCTCGGCCGGTGCGGAAAGCAGCGGTCATGGTGGGTATAGCTCAGATGGTAGAGCACCTGGTTGTGGTCCAGGATGTCGCGGGTTCAAGTCCCGTTACTCACCCTGAACGACCGAAGGGCTGACCTGGGAGACCAGGTCAGCCCTTCGTCGTGTCTACGCGGTGCCCGCCATCTGTCGCTGACGCTCGCCGTTGGCGTGCGCCTTGTCCATCAGCGAGCCCTCTTCCTGTTCGTAGTGGGACAGGGCGATACCGAGGCCGAAGAAGGTGGGCGCCCACTCGCCGACGAAGATCCCCCACCGGTCGGCCCGGTCGATGCCCCGGCCGGGCTCGGCGCGGAGCGAGGCGGCCCAGGTCAGCAGGGACAGCCCGATGGAGGCGACGGCGGCGGTGTAGGCGTGCTCGCTGCGCAGGCCCATGTCGTGCAGCTTCTTGATCACGGCGGTGCTCCTCCGGGAGGTTCCCCCCTCGGGACCACCCCCGTGTGCCCAGGCTCGGGCGAGTGACACAGGACGCGGCGAGCCGGTCGTCAGAGGGGTGCGCCTCAGGCGGCGTTCGGCGAGGCCGCCAGGGACTGCCTGACGTGCCGGGTGACCTCGTCGGCGAGGATCTCGCGCAGGCCCGTCTCGACGCCGTCCAGGGCCTGCGCGGCGACCTCGGCGGGGTCGGCCTTCTGGTCGGCGGGGACGCCCGCGGCCATGTCGGTGTCCATGTAGCCGACATGCAGCGCCGAGACGGTGATGCCGCGCGGCGCCAGTTCCTCGCGGGCGGCGTCGGTCAGCGCCCATGCCGCGGCCTTGGTCGCGGCGTACGACCCGAGGGGGGCGGGGTGCAGCCAGGACAGGACGGACAGGACGTTGAGTACGGCGCCGCCGCCGTTCCCCTCGATGACGGGGGCGAAGGCCCGCGTCACGGCGAGCGGACCGTAGAAGTTCGTCTCCATCTCCTGGCGCACGGCGTCCGGGCCGCCCGCGATCAGCGGCGTGGGGGTGGAGATGCCCGCGTTGTTCACCAGCAGCGTCGCGTCGGACGCGGTGCGGGCCGCGGCCCGGATCGACTCCTCGTCCGTCACGTCCAGCCGCAGCGGCGTGACGCCCGGCAGGTCCACCGCCTCGGGGCGCCGGGCCGCCGCGTAGACCTTCGCCCCGCGCTCCACCAGCTGGGCGGCCAGGTGCCGCCCGAGCCCCCGGTTGGCGCCGGTGACGACCGCGACCGCGTCCTTCAGTTCCATGACCGCTCCTTGCGTTCACGTAATTTAGATTACGTTCATAATCTAAAGCACGCCCTAGAATGGATGTCAATCGACATCCAAACGGGAGGTAGCTGATGGGCCGCGTATCGCAGGCGCAGGCGGAGGAGAACCGCAGGCGGGTCGTGGACACCGCCTCCCGGCTGTTCCGGGAGCAGGGCACCCACCTCAGCGTCGCCGACCTCATGAAGGCGGCCGGTCTGACCCACGGCGGCTTCTACAAGCAGTTCGCCTCCAAGGACGCGCTCATCGGCGAAGCCACCGCCCATGCCTTCGAGGGGCTGACCCGGCAGCGCGACGACGGGCTAGAGCAGTACGGCGGGCAGCGCGAGGCCGCCCAGCGCGCGCTGATCGACGCGTACCTCTCCACCGAGCACCGCGACAGCCCGGCGGACGGCTGCCCCGCCGCCGCGCTCGCCGCCGACATGGCGCGCGAGCCTGAGGACCGCGAGGCCCGCCGCGTCTACACCGAGGGCGTGGGCGACTTCGCCGAGTGGCTCGCCACCGAGGACACCGAGGACACCGAGGGCGAGGACGGCCTCACCCGGCTGTGCACGATGCTCGGCGCCCTCGTCCTGGCCCGCGCCACCAAGGGCTCCCCACTCTCCGACCAGATCCTCACCGCCGCGCGCGAGGCCTTGACGGCCGGTCAGCAGGGCACGTAAGCCCCGTACGTCAGGCAATGGGGTCGGTGCCCCAGTGGGTGACCGTCCAGCCGCTTCGTGGGTCGCCGGTCAGGGTGACGGTCTGGGTGTTCTCCAGGGGGTTGCGGGCGGCGAACGCGGCGTCGATGTTGAGCGCGCGGGCGGCGGCCCAGGTGCGGATGGCCGCGCCGTGGCTGATGACGGTGACGTACTCCGCCCCCGAGGCGGCGATCTCCTCGATCACCTCGTCGTAGCGGGCCAGGGCCTCCTCGCCGGTGTCGCCTCCCGGCATCGGCAGGTCGGTCTGACCGGCGGACCAGGCCATGACGGTCTTGAGGTAGAGCTGCACGGACTCGCTGTCGTCGCGCATCTCCAGGTCACCGGCGCGCAGTTCGCGTATGCCCTCGCGGATGACGACCTCCAGGCCGCGCGCGTGGGCGAGAGGGGCGGCCGTCTGCTGGGCGCGGTGGAGCGGGGAGGCGTACAGGGCGTCGATCCGCTCAACCGCGAGGCGCTCCACCAGGGCCTCCGCCTGCTGGCGGCCGAGGGGGGTGAGGTCCGCGCCCGGCAGGTCGGTGTCCAGGGCGTGGATGACGTTGGAGGGGGTCTGGCCGTGGCGGACGAGCAGGAGGCGCATGAGCGGGGGGCGTCCTTCCGGGGAGCGGGCGCGGGGTGCGGCGCCCGGCCTCGGGGGCCGGGCCGCCGTCCTCATCGTCGCTCAGCCGGTCCCGGGGAGGGAATACGCGACGGGGTCGCGCGGCTCACACTCCCCGGGCCAGGAGGGGTGCGGCTCAACGTGCGGCTCAGCCGTCGGCCGGAGCCGGATGTCGTACGGCCTTCTTCACTGCGGCCTCCAGCGCGGCCCGGCTGAGCCCGGCGTCCCGGGCGTGTTCGGTGACGGCGGCCTGCACGGCGACGGCGGCGTCGTACCAGTGCTTCCACTGGGTCGTGTGGTCGGCGTCGGCGAGACCTGCCAGTTTGGCGTGCTCGGCGTCCGCCGACTGCTGGAGGGCGATGATTCTGTCGGGGATGTCCACGCGTTGGATCATAAGTCCGACGCTTCGGGCGTATGTGCGTACCGCTCGCCCCACGCCGCCCGCGCTACACGTTCGGCGGGCGGCGCTTGAGGGGGCGCGTCAGCGGGTTACGACTCCTTCTCGGAGAAGTCCGCCTGGATCCGCTCCAGCATCTGGACGATGGACGCCTCGATACCCGCCTTGGCGATGCCGAGGTCCGCGAGCACACCCGAGCCGTCCTCGTGTTCGAGGAGGGCGAGCAGGATGTGCTCGGTGCCGATGTAGTTGTGGCCCAGGCGCAGGGCCTCGCGGAAGGTGAGTTCGAGGACCTTCTTGGCGTTCGCGTCGAAGGGGACCAGCGCGGGCATGGAGTCGGCGGCGGGCGGGAGGGCGGCGGTGGCGGCCTGGCGGACGGTGTCCAGGAGGACGTCCTGCGCGACGATCGCCTTGGCGGCCAGGCCGTCGGGCTCGGCCAGGAGGCCGAGGACGAGGTGTTCGGTGCGGATCTCGTCGTTGGAGGCGGCGCGGGCCTCGTTCTGGGAGGACACCACGACGTTCCGGGCGCGGGGGGTGTAGCGGCCGAAGCCCTGGCTGGGGTCGAGGTCCTGGGCGGCGGAGCCCTTGGGGACGAAGCGCTTCTGGGCCGCCTGCCGCGTCACCCCCATGCTCTTGCCGATGTCGGTCCAGGAGGCGCCGGAGCGGCGGGCCTGGTCCACGAAGTGGCCGATGAGGTGGTCGGCCACGTCACCGAGGTGGTCGGCGGCGATGACCGCGTCAGTGAGCTGCTCCAGGGCGTCGGTGTGGGTCTTCTTGATGGCATCGATCAGCTCGTCGAGGCGTACGGGGTTGGTCATGCCGGTGGGCTGCGCGTTCGCGTCCGGGTTCGTCATGTGTCAACTATGGGTTGACAGTCTTCGGTGTGTCAACTCGTGGTTGACAGTAGACAGTGTCTACTTCTGACTGGTAGACACTGTCTATGAGCGAAGAGGACAGGGGCCTGCGGGCCCGACTGGTCGATGTCGGCGTCGAGTTGGTGGACCGGGAGGGCGCGGCGGCCCTGTCGCTGCGCGAGATCGCGCGGCAGGCCGGGGTCTCGCACGGGGCGCCCCGGCGCTACTTCCCGACACATCTGTCCCTGCTGTCGGCCATCGCGCGGCGCGGCTTCGACCAGCTGGCCGGGCAGGCCGGGGCGGCGATCGGGGACGGGCGGCGGGAGCCCCGGGAGCAGCTGATGGCGCTGGGGCGGGTCTACCTGGAGTTCGCGCGGACCAACCGCGGGATGTTCGAGCTGATGTTCCGGCACGATCTGCTGGAGAGCAACCAACTGGGGCTGCGGGAGACCAGTCTGCCGCTGTTCGAGGTGCTGGTGGGGCTGGTCCGCCGGGTACGCCCCGAGGCGGAGGCGGGTGTCGTCGCGGGTGCGCTGTGGGCCAATCTGCACGGCATCGCGCAGCTGTGGGAGTGGGGCAGCCTCCCGCTCGCCACCGGTACGGAGGACGTCGAGCCGTTGCTGCGGGCGGCGATGGACGCCCATCTGGGGGCGGCATGACGACGACGTCACGGCGACGGCAGCGGCTCATCCTCGTCGGCAGCGTCACCGGCGCCGTCGTCGTCGCCCTCGACGGCACCGTACTGACCGTCGTACAGCCCGCCCTGCAGCGCGATCTGCACGCCTCGTTCACGCAGGTGCAGTGGACCAGCACGGGCTATCTCATCGCCGTCGCCAGCCTGTTGGTGTTCGCCGGGCGGCTCGGCGACCGGTACGGCCACCAACGGGTGTTCGCGGTCGGCACGCTGGGCTTCGCCGCCGCGTCGGCGGGCATCGGGGTGGCGCCCGGCATCGGCTGGGTGATCGGACTGCGCGTCGCGCAGGGCGTGTTCGGCGCGCTGCTGCAGCCCGCGACCCTCGGCATGCTGCGCGCCGCCTATCCGCGCGACCGGCTCGGGATGCCGATCGCGCTGCGTACCAGCGCCATCGGGGTGGCGGCCGCCGCCGGGCCGATCGTGGGCGGGGCGCTCGCGGCGCAGTTCGGCTGGCGGTCGGTCTTCTTCCTGAGCGTGGTCCCCGCGGCGGCGGTGGGCGTGCTGGCGCTGGTCGTACGCGTCCCGGCGGACGGACCGGACGGGCCGGACGGGCTGGACGGGCTGGACGGACCGCGCACCGGGGTGGCGCTCGACCTGCCCGGTGCCTGTCTGCTGGCGCTGGCCCTGGTGTGCCTGGTCCACACGCTCGCCGCGATACCGGAGACCGGCTGGACGGCGGCCACCGCGCCCGGCCTCCTGGCCATGGCGGCCGCCGGGGGCGCGTACGTATGGCACGCGCGCCGTACGCCGAACCCGCTGGTGCCGCCCGGCGTGCTGCGCTCGGCGACGGTCGCCTCGGCGCTCGGCGTGCTGGTGGCGGCGTCGGCGGCGCTGTTCGGGGCGCTGTTCGTCGGCACGTACTTCCTGCAGGACGTCCTCGCGCTGGACCCGCTGGAGAGCGGGCTGCGGGTGCTGCCGCTGGCCGCGACGATGGTGCTGGGCGCGCCGGTCGCGGCGGTCCTGGCGCGCCGGTACGGACCACGGCGTACGGCGGTGGCGGGGATGGCCGTCCTCGCACTCGGCATCCTGCTCCTCTCCCGGCTCGACCGGGCGGCGACCGTCCCGGAGATCGGCGGCTGCTTCTTCGCGCTCGGGGCCGGTTTCGGCACCGTGATGGTGACCGCGACGGCCGTCGTCGTACGCCACGCGCCGCTGGAGCACGCGGGGGTGGCGGGCGGGCTCCAGCAGACGGCCATGAACATCGGGCCGACGCTGGGGGTGGCCGCCGCGACGATGCTGCTGCGGCTGCCGGGCGGCGCGACCTTCGCCGCCGCGATGGGCCCCGCGCTGGCCGCCCTCGCGGCGGTCGCGGCGCTGGGCGCGCTGCTGGCCACCGCCCTGCCCGGCCGGACGCGCCCGGAGGCAGGGCCGCGCGAGCACGTGACAGAGACAGGGGCAGAGGCAGAGACAGAGGGCGTGCGTTGAGGACGCGGGCTGTCCTCATGGGTTCCTAGGGTCAGGCACGTCATCGCGAAGAAGCCCGCCCCGAGGAGAGCCATGAGCGGCACCGAGGTACGTCCCTTCCGCATCCACATCCCGCAGCCGGACCTGGACGACCTGAACGACCGGCTGGCCCGCACCCGCTGGCCTCGGCAGCTTCCCGGCGAGGAGTGGAGCCGTGGCGTCCCGGTCGCGGAGCTGAAGGAGCTGGCCGGGTACTGGGGCGAGGGCTTCGACTGGCGTCGGCAGGAGGCGCGGCTGAACGAGTTCCCTCAGTTCATGACGGAGATCGACGGCCAGGACATCCACTTCCTGCACATCCGGTCCGCCGACCCCGGCGCGCTGCCGCTCCTCCTCACCCACGGCTGGCCCAACTCCTTCGTGGAGTTCGCCGACCTCATCGGCCAGCTGACCGGCACGTTCCACGTGGTCGTGCCCTCGGTGCCCGGCTTCGGCTTCTCCGCGCCGCCGCGCGAGACCGGCTGGAGCGCGGCGCGGGTGGCGCGGATCTGGGCGGAGCTGATGGAACGCCTCGGCTACGACCGGTACGGCACCCAGGGCGGGGACTTCGGCGCGTACGTCGCCCCGGAGGTGGCCAGGGCCGCCGCGCCGGGACGGGTGGCCGGGGTCTACGTCATCGGCGGGCTCGGCTTCCCGACGGAGGCCGACGTTCCCGACCTGACCGAGGACGAGCGGGCGGCGTACGCGTGGTTCCAGGAGCAGGACTGGCTCCACGGCGTGGACCACCACGCGCTGCTCCGCGCGGCGCCGCAGACCTTCGCCTACGGATGGCAGGACTCCCCCGCCGCCGCGCTCGCCTGGATGGCGCAGAAGTTCAAGGAATTCACCACGGCGGGCAAGGGGTGGCAGGAGCTGATCGACCGGGATCTGTTCCTGACCAACCTCAGCCTCTACTGGTTCACCGGCACGTTCGGCTCCTCGTCCTGGCCCATGTACGACAGCACCGGCTTCGGCTGGCCGGAGGGCCAGGCGGTGGCCCCGACGGGCGTCTACAGCGGCCCGCCCGGCATCCGCCGACTGGCCGAGCGGCACAACACGATCGTCCACTGGCCCACCGACAACCCGGGCGGCCACCACTTCGTGGCCATGGAGCGGCCGGGTGATGTCGCCGCCGATATGCGGGCGTTCTTCGACGCGGTCTAGGCTTCCGTGCGCAGCTGAAGGCCGCGGCGCAGCCTTCTGCACAGCAGGGCTAGGCGCGCCCCTCGTGCTGCGGTGGGTGGCGGGGCCACCAGGGGGTCCAGGTGAACTTGTCGCCGCCCACCCAGCGCACCACGTCCGGGTCGTCCAGGTCGATGTCGGCCAGGCCGAGCTGACGGGCGATCTCGATGACGTCCAGGACCGAGTGCGCCTTGCCGACCAGCTCCCCCGCGACCTCCACCAGGCGGTAGGGCGGATCGCCGTGCTGGACGCCGAGCACCACCATCGTCGGCCGGGTGACGCGCGGGCTCTCGCTCTCGGTCATGGCTCCACGCTGCGGCCGGGGCGCCGTCGTCGCACCCCTGGATGCCCCAGATGGGCGAATCCCGGGGATGGGGAGGCGGGGCCCCCGACCCTGAGGGCCCCGCCGGTCCGCACGATGGGTTCCGCTACTCGAAGAGTTCTCCGTACGAGCCCATCGCCAGCGCGATGTCCGCCTGGGCCCAGAAGCGGTGGTACGTGAAGCTCGGCACCGCGCCGCCCTTCAGGTACGCCTCCACCTTGGACCAGGCCGGGTCGTTCTTGTAGAAGGAGCGGATCGACTGGAAGGTCGAGCTGGAGTCGATCTTGTCGCCGTTGGGCATGGTGCCGGTCCAGCCGCTGGGGACGTAGACCGGGTCGTCGAAGCGGTTGTAGTCGGCGCGGGACTCGGGGACCGCGATGCCCAGCGCGTCCTGGTGGTGGTTCCACATGCCGTCGAGGAGCGCCTTGGCGGCGTTCTTGGCGGCGGTGTGGCCCGACTTGGCCGCGTAGTACGACAGCGTCTTCGCGTACGCGGCGGCCACGCCCACGTCGTTGGTGTAGTCGGTCACGGTGACGTGCAGGCCCGTGTTGGCGCCGGGGCTGGACGCGTTCCAGGTGTCGGGCTGGCCGGACCACTGGAGGTTGGACGGGAACTGGTAGGTGCCGTCGGGGTTGATGGTGGTCTTGGACAGCGCCCAGGTGACCCACTTGTCGAGGACGGCCTTGGCCGAGGCGTCACCGGTGCGGTTGTAGTACTCGGCGACGCGCTCCATGGACCACGCCTGGAAGCCGAACCACTGGTTGGACGGCGGGTCGTGGTAGACCGGCTTCTCGTCGTAGTACATCCCGTAGAAGGTGGACTTTCCGGCGGGCGGAGTGGCGTAGCGGCCCTGCCAGCTGTTGGTGGCGCCGCCCGCGATGGCGCCCTCGCTGGACTGCAGCCACCGGTAGAACTCGACCTGCCGCTTGAGGCTGGTGGACCAGTCGCTCGCGCCGGTCGCGGACTTGGGCTTGAGGTCGGCGTACGAGCTGAGCGCCCAGGCCGCCATGGGGTTCTGGTAGCCGCCGTGGGCGTGCGAGGAGCCGATGCGCCAGGCCCAGCCCGCGGAGGTGTCGGTGGCGCCGCCCCAGGCGTAGTACCAGGAGAGCAGATAGCTGGAGCTGTTCTTGCCGCTGCCCGCCGGGCAGGTGGTCTCGCCGACGCAGTTGCCGACCTTCTTGAAGTACTTGTCGTACATGGCGTAGCGCAGGTAGTCGCCCATCTTGGCGGCCTTGGCGATGTTCCCGGAGATCTGGCTGCCCTTGCCCTGCGCCTTGGCCCATTCGGAGGCCCAGTAGGCGGCCTGGACGACGCGGGCGTCGGCGTCGGGGGCGTTGGTGAACTTCCACTGCTTGGAGTAGGAGGCGTCACCGGTGAACAGGTCCAGATAGCCGTTCTTGCCGCCGTACTTGAAGCCGTCGCAGGTCGGCTGGGTCACGGTCTCCCAGACGGACTCCTGCGGGCCGCGCTGGAAGGTGTTGACGTAGGACGGGCCGGTGTCGGACGGTCCCGCCTCGCACTTGCCGGGCGAGTTGCCGTAGCCGTAGACGTTGTCGACGTCCTGGATCCAGTGCATGCCGTAGACGTCGTCGGTGCCGTACGCGCTCTTCAGCTCGGCCCCGATGGGGTCCTGGCCGACCGGTACGTTGCCGTCGAGCTTCGCCGGGTACTGCGAGGGCTGGTCCCACTCGGGCGCGTAGGTGGCGGGCTTGGAAGGGTTGTAGAAGCTGTTCGTCGGCTGGTCGGCGCGGGTGGGGATCATGTACTTCTCCATGATGTCCCACGCGGAGTTGAACTTGGCCCAGTCGCCGGTGACCTTGCCGTACATCGCCTGGAGCCAGATCAGATAGCTGTACGCCTCGGACGTCGTCTCATGGCCGTGGTCGGGGGCCTCGACGATCAGGGTCTCCACGGAGTGGTACGGGATGCCCTCGGGCGAGAAGTAGCCCGCCGAAGGTGCGGTGATCTTGTTGTACAGCTCCAGGAAGCGGGCGTCGTACGTCTTGGCGGCGGCCAGCTGGGTCACGGTGACCTCGGCCTTGGTGTGGCCGGAGGCGGTCGCGGTGAAGGTCGCGGAGCCGGTGCCGGAGCTGGCGGCGGCCACGGTCACCTGCTGGGCGGTGTTCCAGTTGGCCGGGGTGAAGGTGAGGCTGCCGCCGGAGGAGATGGTCAGGCCCGTGTTGCCGGACGTACGGGCCACCGCGACCGTCACGTTGGCGGACGGCCGGGTGGACAGCCGGAGAGCGAACGTACCGGTCTTGCCCTGCTCGACGCCGAGCTGAGCGGGGCTCGCGACCAGCGCGGGACCGGCCGCGACATGGATGCCGACGGGGGTGGACTCGGCGGCGGCGCCCTGGCTGTCGTAAGCCTTGGCGTACAGCGAGAAGTCGCCCGCCGGGACGTCCGCGTAGTCGAAGCTGTACGGCGACGTGGTGTCGGTGCCCAGCAGCTTGGTGTCGCTGTAGAACTCGACCTTGGTGATGCTCGCGCCGTCGGCGGCCGCGGCGGTGGCCGCCATCGGGACGGTGCCGCCCGCCGAGTAGACGGCGCCCGGGGCCGGGCTGGTGAGGACGGTGATGGGCGGCTGGTGGGCGCCTCGGCAGGTGACGCCGTTGACGGCGAAGGCGGTGGGCGCGGCGTTGGCGCCGCTGTAGCTGAACTGGCCGCCGGTGGTGACATTGCCACCGGCCGCGATGTTCGCGTTGTGGGCGGCGTTCTTGACGGTGACGGTCTTGCCGGACTGCGACCAGGTGCCGTTCCAGCCGTTGCCGAGCTTCTGGTTGCCCGCGTAGTCGTAGGTCAGGGTCCAGCCGTTGATGGCCTCGGTGCCGGGGTTGGAGATCGTGAGATCGGCGGTGAAGCCCGAGCCCCAGTCGTTCGTCTTGTAGTCGACGTTGCACTGCACGGCGGCGGCGGTGTCGGCGTGGGCGGGGGCGGCGCCACCGGCGGCGGTCATGGCCACGGGCAGCGAGAGGGCCGCGGCCAGCGCGGTCACCAGCCGTCTCATCCGCCGACGCGCCCCTGACAAGGGTGAGCCTCGCTGTACGCGCATGGGGGACCTCCACGCGGGTTCGGAAATGGGGGGATGTGCGAACCAGTGGGAGCGCTCCCAAGCGTCCGTTCCATCTGAGGAAGTGTCAAGTCTTTGAACAAGACGGCCTGACAGAACGCCTTCGACCGATAAATCTCTGAACGAGTCTGTTGACATGTACGCCACTGGCGCTACGGTCAGCTCAACCAGTGGGAGCGGTTCCAGCAGTCAGCGCCGCACGGGACGGCGCGAGCACCCGAGGAGTCGCTCCATGCGAGCACCACCGCGCCTTTACGCCTTGGCGGCCGCCGCGTCGCTCACCCTGGCGGGCACCGCGGGCACCGCCGCCGCGTCCGGCAGCTCCGTCGCACCACGGGACAGCTCCGTCGCACCACGGGCGGCGGCCGCCTGCACCGTGGCGTACACCGCCGCCAGCCAGTGGGGCGACGGCTTCCAGGGCAACGTCACGATCACCAATAACGGAGCCGCGCTCGACCGCTGGACCCTCACCTTCGACTTCTCCGCCGGACAGAAGGTGACCCAGGGGTGGAACGCCACCTGGTCGCAGTCCGGGACGACGGTGACCGCGGTCAACGCCGCCTGGAACGGGAAGATCGCGACGGGCGGCAGCGTCGGCGCCGGGTTCACCGCCTCCTGGTCCGGGACCAACCCGGTGCCGTCGGCCTTCAAGCTCAACGGCGTGGCGTGCGACGGCGGATCCGGCCCGACGGATCCCACGGACCCGACCGATCCCCCGCCGGGCCAGGGCGGCACCCCGCCGAAGCTGCGCGTCGCGGGCAACGCGTTCGTGGACGAGAACGGGGCCACCCGGCGGCTGCTCGGCGTCAACCGCTCCGGCGGCGAGTTCATGTGCGTGCAGGGGCGGGGCATCTTCGACGGACCGATGGACGACGCGTCCGTGAAGGCCATCGCCGGGTGGAAGGCGAACGCGGTCCGCGTCCCGCTCAACGAGGAGTGCTGGCTCGGTCTGTCGCACATCAACGCCGCCTATCGCGGAGCGAATTACATCAACGCGGTGAAGGAGTACGTCACCCGTCTGGAGGCCCACGGCATCACGCCGATCCTCGAACTCCACTGGAGCCACGGAAAGTACACCGGCGGCGACAACAAGTGCCCGGACACCGCCTACGCCACCTGTCAGAAGCCGATGCCGAACGCCCAGTACACCCCGGCGTTCTGGTCCTCGGTCGCCGAGACCTTCAAGGGCGACCAGGCCGTGGTCTTCGACCTCTTCAACGAGCCGTTCCCGGACCGCGCCACCTCCGACCTCACGGCGGCGTGGAAGTGCTGGCGGGACGGCGGCAGCTGCCCCGGCATCGACTTCCCGGTCGCAGGTATGCAGAGCCTGGTGAACGCGGTACGGGCCACCGGCGCCCGCAACGTGATCCTGCTCGGCGGCCTCGCGTACTCCAACGACATGCGCCAGTGGCTGGCGTACAAGCCGAGCGACCCGGCGGGCAACCTCGCCGCCGCCTGGCACACGTACAACTTCAACACCTGCTCCAGCGAGAGCTGCTTCAACGAGCAGCTGGCCCCGGTGATCGCCCAAGTCCCGTTCGTGGCGGGAGAGATCGGCGAGAACACCTGCTCACACGGCTACATCGACCGCGTCATGGCCTGGCTGGACGCCCGGCGCGCCTCGTATCTCGGCTGGACCTGGAACACCTGGGACTGCTCGTCCGGCCCCTCTCTGATCAGCGATTTCAACGGCACCCCCACCGCTTTCGGCATCGGACTCCGCGATCACCTGAAAGGACTGTCATGAGCCGCATTCCCTCACCTCCCCCACCGTTCCAGAAGCCCCGTAGCCGCACCCGCGCGGCCGCGCTCGCGGGCGGTGCGCTGCTGGCCGCCACCGCCCTGACCGTCGGTTCGCTCGCGGGCACCGCGTCGGCGCAGGCCGACGGGGCCGCCAAGGCCGCCGCGAAGGTCGACAACCCGTACGCGGGCGCCAAGGTGTACGTGAACCCGGACTGGTCCGCCAAGGCCGCCGCCGAGCCGGGCGGCTCCAGGATCTCCAACCAGCCGACCGGCGTCTGGATGGACCGCATCGCCGCGATCAACGGCACCTCCGGCGCCCGCGGCCTCCGCGCCCACCTGGACACCGCGCTCCAGCAGTCGGGCGGCAGCCCCACCGTCGTCCAGCTCGTCATCTACAACCTGCCCGGCCGCGACTGCGCGGCGCTCGCGTCCAACGGCGAGCTGGGCCCGACGGAGATCGACAAGTACAAGACGCAGTACATCAACCCGATCGCGTCGATCCTGGGCGAGTCGAAGTACGCCAACTCCAATCTGCGGATCGTCACCACCATCGAGATCGACTCGCTGCCGAACCTGGTCACCAACACCGGCGGCCGCCCGACCGCCACCCCGCAGTGCGACACCATGAAGGCCAACGGCAACTACGTGAAGGGCGTCGGCTACGCGGTCAACAAGCTCGGCGCCATCGGCAACGTCTACAACTACATCGACGCCGGACACCACGGCTGGATCGGCTGGGACGACAACTTCAACGCCACCGCCCAGGTCCTCAAGCAGGCCGCGACCGCCGAGGGCAGCACGGTCGACAAGGTGGCCGGGATCATCGTCAACACCGCCAACTACAGCGCCCTGAAGGAAAACAACTTCACCATCAACGACAACGTCAACGGGACCACGGTCCGCCAGTCCAAGTGGGTGGACTGGAACCGCTACGTCGACGAGCTGTCGTTCGCCCAGGGCTTCCGCCAGGAGCTGGTGAACGTGGGCTTCCCGTCGAACGTCGGCGCGCTCATCGACACCTCCCGCAACGGCTGGGGCGGCTCGGCCCGCCCGTCCGGCCCTGGCGCGACGACCAGCGTCGACACGTACGTCAACGGCGGCCGCTACGACCGCCGTATCCACATCGGCAACTGGTGCAACCAGTCCGGGGCCGGGCTCGGTGAGCGGCCCAAGGCATCGCCCGCCGCCGGGATCGACGCGTACGTGTGGATGAAGCCCCCGGGCGAGTCCGACGGCTCCAGCTCGCAGATCCCGAACGACGAGGGCAAGGGCTTCGACCGGATGTGCGACCCGACGTACACGGGCAACGCGCGCAACGGCTACAACATGTCCGGTTCGCTCGCGAACGCGCCGCTGTCGGGCCACTGGTTCTCGGCCCAGTTCCAGCAGCTGCTGAGGAACGCTTACCCGGCGCTGTAACTCCTCCCACAGGCCCCGCTCGTGTTCGTACGAACGCGAGCGGGGCCTACCCGTTCACGACGACTCGCGCCGCACCAGCTGGGTCGGCAGCACCACCTGGGGGCGCTTGGAGGGCCGTTCCGAGGGGCCTTCGATCTCCTCCAGCAGCACCCGCACCATCGCCCGGCCCATCTCCTCGGTCGCCTGCCGGACGCTGGTCAGCGGCGGATCCATGTGGCGGGCGACCGCCGAGTCCTCGAAGCCGACCAGCGCGACGTCCTCCGGGACCCGCCGCCCGGACTCGCGCAGCACCTGGCGGGCGCCCGCGGCCATCACGTCCGAGGCGGCGAAGACCGCGTCGAGGCGGGGCCGCAGCTCCAGCAGCTGGCGCATCGCCCGGCGGCCGCCCTCCTCGGTGAAGTCGGCGGACGCCACCAGCTCCGGTTCCGGCTCCCGGCCCGCGGCCCGGACCGCGGCGCGGTAGCCGTCCAGACGGCACTGGGCGACGTACATGTCCAGCGGCCCGGTGATGGTGGCGACGGTGGTGCGGCCGCGCCCGATGAGGTGCTCCACGGCGGACTGCGCGCCGCCGGTGTTGTCCGAGTCGACGTACGGCACCGACTCGTGCGCCGAGCGGCGCCCGCTCAGCACGGCGGGCATCTCCAGGCGCTCCAGCAGGTCGGGCAGCGGGTCGTCCGCGTGGACGGACACCAGCAGAACGCCGTCGACCCGGTGCGCGGAGAGGTAGTCGGCGAAGCGCTGGCGCTCCTTGGGGGTGCGGATGAGGGTCAGCAGCAGCTGCAGATCGGTGTCGGCCAGCTCGGCGCCGACGCCGCGGATGATGTCCGAGAAGTAGGGCTCCGCGAACAGCCGGGTCTCCGGCTCGGGTATGACCAGCGCGACGGCGTCGGCCCGGTTGGCGGCCAGCGCGCGGGCCACCCGGTTGGGCACGTAGCCCAGTTCGGCGACGGCCTGCTCGACGGCCGTACGGGTGCGATCGCTGACCCTCGGCGAGCCGTTGATCACCCGGGAGACGGTGCCGCGGCCGACGCCCGCGCGGGCCGCGACCTCCTCAAGGGTGGGCCTGCCGCGCCCCGCACCATGCCGCCGCCGGGTTCCTGCCATCTCGCGCCTCCAGCCTCCGTACCCAGCAGATCCACCCACATGGGCGGCTGCGGTGGACATTCAACAGCAGTGCGGTTTCCGGAAGTTGTTCCGCTCTGTCCCTTGACACCCCAGCGGGGAGCCGCAACCCTTCAACACATCAACCTGGGAGCGCTCCCACAGTACCTGAGTCATACACAACCCGCACGCTGCCCGCCCGTGCCGATGCATCTCAAAGTCCCATGGATTCCCCCTTTTTGGCCGGGAGCGGTACGTCAGGGCGCTAGGAGGACGGAATGCGCAGGATCACTGGTACGTACCGCAGCAGAGCGGTGGCCCTCGCGGCCATCGCCGCGTTAGGGGCCGGACTGCTGAGCGGCTGTGCCGACGACGGCGACAGCGACACCAAGTCAGGCGGGGGCGGCGGGGGCGGTGGTGGCGGAAAGACCAAGATCATCATGGGCCTCTTCGGCACCATGGGCTTCAAGGAAGCCGGGCTCTACGACGAGTACATGGAGCTGCACCCGGACATCACGATCGAGCAGACGGTCATCGAGCGCAACGAGAACTACTACCCGCAGCTGCTCAACCACCTGAGCACGGGCAGCGGTCTGGCCGATGTCCAGGGCATCGAAGTCGCCAACATCGCCGAGGTCGTCCAGACCCAGGCGGATAAGTTCGTTGATCTTTCGAAGACAGCGGGCGTCAAGAAAGAGAACTGGCTCGACTGGAAATGGCAGCAGAGCATCACGAAGGACGGCAAGGCGGTCGGCCTCGCCACCGACATCGGCCCGATGGCGATCTGCTACCGCAAGGACCTGTTCCAGAAGGCCGGGCTGCCCACCGACCGTGAGAAGGTCGCCCAGCTCTGGGCCGGGGACTGGAACAAGTACCTGGACGCGGGCAAGCAGTACATGAAGAAGGCCCCCAGCGGCACGGCCTTCGTCGACTCGGCCGGCGGTGTCTTCAACGCGGCGGTCGCGGGCAACGCGGAGCGGTACTACAACAAGAGCGGCAAGATCATCTACAAGGACAGCCCGGCGGTGAAGGACGCCTGGGAGCTGGCCACCAAGGCGGCCACCGGGAAGATGACCGCCAAGCTCCAGCAGTTCCAGAAGAGCTGGGACCAGGGCTACGCCAACGGGCAGTTCGCCACCGTCTCCTGCCCGCCGTGGATGCTCGGCTACATCCAGAGCAAGGCCGGGGACAAGGCGAAGGACCAGTGGGACGTGGCCGCCGCGCCCAAGCCCGGCAACTGGGGCGGCACCTTCCTCGGCGTGCCGCAGGCGGGCAAGAACAAGGAAGAGGCGGCCAAGCTCGTCGCCTGGCTGACCGCACCCGAACAGCAGGCGAAGCTGTTCAAGGAGCGCGGAAGCTGGCCCAGCTCCCAGGCGTCGTACTCCCTGCCGGACGTGAAGGACGCCAAGCACCCCTACTTCGCGAACGCGCCGATCGGCTCCATCTTCACCGAGGCCGCCAAGGGCATCCCGGTCCAGGTGCTGGGCGCGAAGGACCAGATCATCAATCAGAACCTCGTGGACATCGGCCTCCTCCAGGTCGACCAGCAGGGCAAGTCGCCCGAGGCGGGCTGGAAGGCCGCGACCAAGACGATCGACAACGCGCTGGACCAGTGACCGGAATGCCCACCACCTCCGGTACTGCCGCGCCCCCCGCAGGGCAGGGGGGCGCGGCCCCGCGCCGCGCCACTCCGGTGGCGCCCCTCGATCCCCGGGAGCGGCGGCGGCGCGCCTGGCGCTCCCGCCGCCACCACTGGGACGTGAAGTGGAGTCCGTACGCCTTCGTCGCCCCGTTCTTCGTCTTCTTCGCCGCGTTCGGGCTCTTCCCACTGGTCTACACGGGCTGGTCCGCGCTGCACCGGGTCGAGCTGACCGACCCCACCCATATGGAGTGGGTCGGGATGCGGAACTTCTCCCGGCTGTGGGAGGACGAGTTCTTCTGGAACGCGCTCCAGAACACGTTCACCATCGGGCTGATCTCCACCGTGCCGCAGCTGATCATGGCGCTCGGGCTGGCGCATCTGCTCAACTACAAGCTGCGCGGCTCGATGTTCTTCCGGGTCGCGATCCTCACCCCGTACGCCACCTCCGTCGCCGCCGCCACGCTCGTGTTCGTGCTGCTCTTCGGGCGCGACTACGGAATGATCAACTGGGCGCTGGGCCTGATCGGCGTCGACGGGATCGACTGGCAGAACGGCACCTGGTCCTCACAGTTCGCCGTGTCCACGATCGTCATCTGGCGCTGGACCGGCTACAACGCGCTGATCTACCTGGCCGCCATGCAGGCGGTGCCGCACGATCTGTACGAGTCGGCGTCGCTCGACGGGGCCTCCCGCTGGCAGCAGTTCCTCCACGTCACGATCCCCTCGCTGCGGCCCACCATCCTGTTCACCATCGTGGTGTCCACGATCGGGGCGACCCAGCTCTTCGGCGAGCCGCTGCTGTTCAACGGCAGCGCGGGCGCGACCGGCGGGGGCGACCACCAGTTCCAGACGCTGGGTCTTTACCTGTACGAGCAGGGCTGGGTGAACCAGCACCTGGGCCGGGCCTCGGCCATCGCCTGGGCCATGTTCCTGATCCTGCTGCTGATCGCCGCGGCCAACTGGCTGGTGCAGCGACGGCTGCGGAAGAGCCAGTGAGGGAGACGAGGGACCACCATGACCGCCACCGTGTCTTCCCGACCGGCCACCGCACCGCCCGCACCGCCCCCGGCCGGGCGGAAGGGCCGTAACCGCGCGGGCAAGCAGCTGCACGGCGGGAAGATCACCTATGCCGTGCTGACCCTGTTCACCCTGGGGTCGCTCTTCCCGCTGGTGTGGACCGCCATCGCCGCGTCCCGCACCAACACCCGGCTCGCCGAGACCCCGCCGCCGTTCTGGTTCGGCGGGAACCTGTTCCACAACCTCGATGTGGCGTGGAACGACGCCAATATGGGCAAGGCGCTGCTGAACACGACCGTGGTGGCCGGGACCATCGCGACCGGCACCGTGCTGTTCTCGACCATCGCGGGCTTCGCCTTCGCCAAGCTGCGCTTCCGCTTCAAGAACCTGCTGCTGATGCTCACCATCGGGACGATGATGGTGCCGCCCCAGCTCAGCGTCGTGCCGCTGTACATGGTGGTCGCGAAGCTGGAGTGGACCGACCAGCTCCAGGCCGTCATCCTGCCGACGCTGGTAACCGCCTTCGGGGTGTTCTTCATGCGGCAGTACCTCAGCCAGGCGCTGCCGACGGAGCTGATCGAGGCGGCCCGGATGGACGGCGCCAGCAGCCTGCGCGTCATCTGGCACGTGGTCTTCCCGGCGGCCCGCCCGGCCATGGCCGTGCTGGGGATGCTCACCTTCGTCCAGGCGTGGAACGACTTCTTCTGGCCGATCATCGCGCTCACCCAGACGGGCAACCCCACCGTCCAGGTCGCGCTGAACGGACTGGGCCGCGGCTACGTCCCCGACCAGTCGGTGATCATGGCGGGAGCGCTGCTCGGCACCCTGCCGCTGCTGATCGCTTTCGTGCTCTTCGGCAAGCAGATCGTGGGAGGCATCATGCAGGGCGCGGTCAAGGGCTGACCACCCATCCGCACCGCCCTCGCCTCCCCTCTCCCCCGTCCCTCCCCACATCACGACCTCGAATGGGAGCGCTTCCATGAGTCTTTCCTTCCCGCCCGGATTCCTGTGGGGCGCGGCCGCCGCCTCCTATCAGATCGAGGGCGCCGCGCAGGAGGACGGCCGCACCCCGTCCATCTGGGACACCTTCAGCCACACCCCCGGCAAGGTGCTCGGCGGCGACACCGGCGATGTCGCGGTCGACCACTACCACCGCTTCCGCGAGGACATCCGGCTCATGGCCGACCTCAACCTCGCGGCCTACCGCTTCTCGGTCTCCTGGTCACGCGTCCAGCCCACCGGCCGCGGACCCGCCGTGCAGCGCGGGCTGGACTTCTACCGCGGGCTGGTGGACGAGCTGCTGTCCGCCGGAATCCAGCCGGTCCTGACCCTCTACCACTGGGACCTCCCCCAAGAGCTGGAGAACACGGGCGGCTGGCCGGAACGCGAGACGGCCGAGCGGTTCGCCGAGTACGCCGGGATCGTCGCGGAGGCGCTGGGCGACCGCGTCGAGTACTGGACGACCCTCAACGAGCCGTGGTGCAGCGCCTTCCTCGGCTACGGCTCCGGAGTGCACGCCCCGGGCCGCACCGAGCGGCTCGCCCCGCTGCGCGCCGCCCACCACCTGAACCTGGCCCATGGCCTCGGCGCCCAGGCGCTGCGGGCCGCCCTCCCGGCCCGCGCCCAGATCGCCATCAGCCTCAACCCGGCGGTGGTCCGCCCGCTCACCCAGGACCCGGCCGACCTGGACGCTCAGCGCCGTATCGACGCGCTGGCCAACCGGGTGTTCAGCGGGCCGCTGCTGCGCGGCGCGTATCCGAACGACCTCATCGAGGACACGGCGGCTATCACCGACTGGTCCTTCGTCCGCGATGGCGACCTGGCCGTCATCAAGCACCCCCTCGACGCGCTCGGCATCAACTACTACACGCCCTCATTGGTATCAGCCCCCACCGACAACGAGGGCCGGGCCGCCCGGCACGACGGCCACGGGGCCAGCGCCCACTCCCCCTGGCCGGGCTCCGAGCGGGTCGCCTTCCACCAGACGCCGGGCGAGCGCACCGAGATGGGCTGGACCGTCGACCCGACCGGGCTGTACGACCTGCTGATGCGCTACACCCGGGAGGCGCCGGGAGTGCCGCTCTACATCACCGAGAACGGCGCCGCGTACGACGACAAGCCGGACGCGGACGGCCACGTCCACGACCCGGAGCGGATCGCCTACGTACGCGCCCATCTGGCCACCGCCCACCGGGCCATCGCGGACGGCGCCGATCTGCGCGGCTACTTCCTGTGGTCGCTGATGGACAACTTCGAATGGGCGTACGGCTACAGCAAGCGCTTCGGCGCGGTCTACATCGACTACCCCACCCAGGCCCGCGTCCCGAAGTCCAGCGCCCGCTGGTACGCGGAGGTCGCGCGCACCGGGGAGCTGCCGGACGCGTGATGCTGCCGGACGCGTAATCCGGACCGCGGGAAAAGACCGCGGCTCCGCCCAGCCTGTGGGGGGTGGGCGGAGCCGCCTTTTCATTCCGCGCGCAACCGGCACTGGCCCGAATGGATTACGGCGTGGTCCACACGCCCGGCCGACGGGGCGAACGGCGGACAGTGCTGGTAAATGCATGAGATATGAGCAAAGCAAAGGGCGAGGCACTCGCCGGGTGGTTCGACGGGCGGGTCGGCCTCTTCTCGATGGCCAAGGCCAATCTGCGGAAGGTCTTCCCCGACCACTGGTCCTTCCTGATCGGCGAGATCGCCCTGTACACGTTCGTCATCATCATTCTGACGGGCGTCTACCTGACCTTGTTCTTCGAGCCCGCCATGAACGAGGTCGTCTATCACGGCCGCTACGAGCCGCTCAACGGCATCCGCATGTCCCAGGCGTTCGAGTCCACCATGGACATCAGCTTCGACGTGCGCGGCGGCCTGCTCATGCGGCAGATCCACCACTGGGCGGCCGTGCTCTTCATCGCGAGCATGATCGCCCATATGATGCGGACGTTCTTCAACGGCGTCTTCCGCAAGCCACGCGAAATCAACTGGCTCTCCGGCGCCGGACTGCTCATTCTCGGCATGTTCGACGGCTTCATGGGCTATTCGCTCCCCGACGACCTGCTCTCCGGCACCGGGCTGCGCTTCATGGAGGGCGCGATCCTGTCGGTGCCGATCGTCGGCACGTATCTGTCGTTCTTCTTCTTCGGCGGGCAGTTCCCCGGGACGATCGTCATCCCCCGGCTCTTCACCCTCCATGTGCTGCTCATTCCCGGTATCATGCTCGGCCTGCTGGCCCTCCATATGATCCTGCTCGTCTATCACAAGCACACCCACGGGCCCGGGCCCGGCAAGAAGAACATGAATATCGTGGGTCCCCCGCTGTGGCCGGTCTATGTCGCCAAATCCGGCGGGTTCTTCTTCCTCGTCTTCGGCATCACCACCCTGATGGCGGGCATCGCCCAGATCAATCCGATCTGGGCGTACGGCCCCTACCGGCCCGACCAGGTCTCCACCGACGCCCAGCCCGACTGGTACATGGGCTATTCCGAGGGGCTGATCCGGCTGATGCCCGGCTGGGAGATCAATCTGTGGGGCCACACCCTGGTCCTCGGAGTCTTCATCCCCCTGGTGGTCTTCCCGATGGTGCTGCTCGCCATCTGGCTCTATCCGTTCCTCGAAGCGTGGATCACCGGCGACAAGCGCGAACACCATCTGAACCAGCGCCCGCGCAACGCCCCCACCCGCACCGCCTTCGGCGCCGCCTGGATCTCCCTCTACACGGTCCTGCTGATCGGCGGCGGCAACGACCTCTTCGCGACCCACTTCCATCTGTCGATCAACGCGATCACCTGGGCCGGGCGGATCGGCTTCTTCGTGGTGCCGCTCGTGGTGTTCGCCATCACCCGGCGGATCTGCCTCGGGCTGCAGCGGCGCGACCGGGACATGGTGCTGCACGGCCGCGAGACCGGCATCATCCAGCGGCTGCCGCACGGCGAGTACATCGAGGTGCACGAGCCGCTGTCACCGGGCGAGCGGTACACACTGACGGCCTACGAGCAGTACGAGCCCCTGGAGCTGCCACCGGCCGTGGACGGCGCCGGGGTCGAACGGAAACTGTCCCGCTCGGTGCGGCTGCGGGCGCGGCTGTCCCGCTTCTACTTCGGCGACGGCGGCCAGATCGCCAAGCCGACGGCCGAGGAGTACCGGGAGCAGCAGGAGACCCCCCACCACTAGCCGCTATACGCTCCCAGCTCCTTGGTGAACGCCAGCGCGTCCTGCTCGACCGAGCTGCAGATCGCCGACGCCGACTTCTGGGCGCCGCCCGCGCACTGCTTGTCGCGGGTCGCGGACCACATGGACAGCTTGCCCAGCCCCTTGGTCCGGGCGAACCGCACCAGCTGGGTGGCGTCCTCGACCGTGAATATCTCGACCTTGACGTCGTTGACGCCGATCATCGGGGTGACGCCGACGGCCTTCCACGCCGCCTCGTCGCTCAGCTTCAGCGCGCGCTTCAGCTGCTTCTGGGTCGCGGTGGCCGCGTCGATCGCGTACTGACCCATGTCGCCGTCGTAGAAGGTGCCGTAGTCCATCGCCATGATGTTGACGGCGGAGATCTTCACCCCGTTCTTCTCGGCGTCGGCGACCAGCTCGGCGCCGTCCCGGGTGAGGCCGGTGGGCATCACGGGCAGGGTGAAGGAGACGTCCAGGCCGGGGTTCTCCTTCTGCAGCGCGGCGATGGCCTGCGCCCGGCGGGTGTTGGCCTCGGCGTTCTTCAGCGCCTTGCCCTCGATGTCGAAGTCCATCTTGGTGAGCTTGAACCGGTCCACGACCTCGCCGTAGGCCTCGGCCAGCTCGTCCACCGAGGAGCAGGCCAGGGCCAGTTCGTTCCCGGACTGGCCGCCGAAGGAGACGCGTATGTCGCCGCCCTCCGCGCGCAGCGCCTTCGTCTGCCGGGCCACCTTGTCGCCGCCGAGCGCGGTTCTGCCGCCCCACTCGGGGGTGCAGCCGCCGCCGGGGGAGACGAAGCCGAGCGTGAACTCCTTGACGCCGGTCTTCTGCGCGGTGCCGACCATGTCGTAGGGGACGTGGAGCGAGGTGTCGATGTACGGCGCGAAGCGCGCGGCGGCCGCCACCCCCTCCCCGTTGCCCTGCTGCCCCGGCGTCGTGCCCGGGGGCGTGCCCGGTGTCGTGCTGGGGGTCCCGCCCGGCGCGGTCCCGGGTCCCGTCCCCGGTCCCGTACCCGCGCCCAGGTCCGGCGCCTCGTTCACCGACTCGCCGCCGCCGACCGCGCCGCTCAGCGCGAACGCCGCCCCGCCCGCCACGAGGACGACGGCGGTCGCGCCGATCGCCATCGTGCCCCGGCCCACGGTGCGGCGACGGCGGTACCTGCGGCTCATCATCTGCCTGCCCTGCGTACGGAGTTGGGTGGTCTACGGGGGGCACGCTAGCGATCGGATCGGGGACGCACGACCAGATCTGTGGAATGCGACAGATTTAGTCGAAGACGGCCGCCGGGGGCGCCGGGGAACGGGTGGCTGTCGCGTCGGTTACCGGGGCCGCGCCGCCGGTGAAGTCCGCGAGCGCGCGGCCGTGTTCGACCCGGGCGGGGTGCGGGTCCACGGCGGCGCGGCGGGTCAGCTCGGCCACCGGCAGCTCGTGGTCGGCGGCCAGCAGGACGGCGTTGCCGAAGCGGCGGCCGCGCAGCACGGCCGGGTCGGCGGTCAGGCACACCTCGGCGAACGCGGCGCGGGCGGTGGCGATCTGGGCGCGCAGATGGGCCAGCGGCGGCCCGTCGGCGAGGTTCGCCGCGTACAGCCCGCCGGGGCGCAGCGCCCGGCGGACCTCGGCCAGGAACTCCTGGCTGGTCAGGTGCGCGGGGGTGCGGGCCCCGCTGAAGACGTCCGCGATGATCAGATCGGCCCAGCCCTCGGGCACCTTGGCGAGCCCGGCCCGGGCGTCGGCGCCCCGCACCCGTATCCGGTCGCCGGGGCCGAGCGGCAGCTCGCGCCGTACGAACTGGACGAGCGGGGCGTCGATCTCGACGATCTGCTGGGTGGAGCGGGGCCGGGTCGCCGCGATGTAGCGGGCCAGCGTGAAGGCGCCGCCGCCCAGGTGGACGGCGTGCAGCGGGCGCCCCGGCGGGGCGGCGAGATCGGCGGCGTGGCCGAGCCGCCGCTGGTACTCGAAGTCGAGATACGCGGGGTCGTCGAGGTCCACATGGGACTGCGGTTTGCCGTCCAGCAGCAGCGTCCAGCCGCGCGGGCGGTCGCGGTCCGGCACCAGCTCGGCGAGGCCCCCGTCGACGGGTGCGGTGACCGGCTCGGGGGTGCGCCCCCGGCCCGCCGCGCGCCCGCGCTCCGCCGCTCGCTTCTTCGTGCCTTTCGCCATGTGCCCCAGTATGGGCCGGGCCACCGACAGCCGGTCCACCGCCCGGCATCGGGGCTGGTCACAGGGCTACTGACAGCGGTCGACGGCCTCGATCGTACGGGCCGCCTCACCGAGCGCGGCCCGCAGCTCGGCGGGGTCGGTGGCGCCGGTGTACGCGGCGTCCGGTGGCACCAGCCAGTGGGTGGCGCCCTGCCCCACGGCGCCGCCGTCGTTTATGCGCATGCCGCGCCCGGCCGTCTCGGTGCAGGCGCTGCCCGGCATGTCCCAGCCGTCCGCGGTGCCGGGCGGCACCAGGAAGCCGAGGGTGTCGCAGGCGTTGTCGTGCATCACGGGGCCGAGGCCGTCGCAGCCGCGGCGCAGGATGTCCACCGCCTCCAGCCCCTGGCGGGCGGGCACGGTGACCAGATCACACTCCTGGCGCGGGTGATGTTGGGCAGTCGTCCGCGAGCGGCTGATATCCACTCCGGCCTCCCTCTTCATCGGGTTGCTCAGGGTTCAACGCTCGGCAGTGTCAACGGCTACGGCCGAATGCCGCCGTAAAGGATGGCAGTTCATGGCAGATCGAGGGTGACTTGTCTTTATTGCCGGGAATATCCAAATGTCCGGAACGTCGTAACCGGTACGGTTCTCCCCCGCCGACACGGCAGCACCGTAGGGAGGGTCACCATGAGGCCGCTTCCGGAATCCTCGCCAGCCTCGCCAGTCACGTCCCCCCGCCCGAACACCGCGTTCCGGCTGTTACGCGGGCAGCTCTCACCGGCCGAGTTCGCGGCGTCCGTACGGCGCGCGGCCCGCGAGATCGGCGAACAGGTCTCCTGTGACGCGCGCTATATCGGCCGCGTCGAGTCGGGGGCGATCCGCTGCCCCAACTACGCGTACGAGCGCGTCTTCCGCCATATGTTCCCCGGCCGCGCCCTCACCGACCTCGGGTTCACCCCGCGCGAGGCGGTCCGGGGCCGCCCGGTCGGGCCCGCCGCCGTTCCGGCACCCCGTCCGGAGCCGGAGCCCCGCGCCCCGGCCGACATCGACATCTTCGAGGAGAGCGAACTGCTACGGCGTGCGTTCATGGCGGGCGGGGCGGTGGCCGCCGCCGAGGCCGTGCGGACCTCCCGGCGGGCCGGACAGGCCGAGGCGGCCGCCGTGGAGGAGGCCGTGCGCCGCATCCGGCTGCTGGACGACCGGCACGGCGCGGACAGCCTCTACGTGCACACCGCGCGCCCGCTGAGCGCCGCGTACGCGCTGCTCGACGCGGGCGGCTACGGCCGCTCCGTGGTGGAGCGGCTGCACGCGGGCGCGGGCGAGCTGGCCATCTCGGTGGGCTGGCTGGCCCATGACTCCGGGCGGCTCACCGACGCCCGCTCGCACTACGCGGAGGCGCTGGCCACCGCGCGCGTCACGGGCGATCCCGCCCTCGAGGCCCACGCGTTCTGCAACACCGCCTTCCTGGCCCGCGACGCGGGCCGCCCGCGCGAGGCCGTACGCGCCGCCCAGGCCGCGCAGCGGGCCGCACGGCGGCTGGCCTCGCCCCGGCTGCTGTCGCTCATCGCGCTGCGCGAGGCGGGCGGCCGGGCCTGGCTGGCCGACCGCGGCGGCTGCGAACGGGCCCTGCTGCGCGCCCAGTCGCTCTTCGGCCGAGGCCCCTGCGACGACGACCCGGAGTGGATGACCTTCTTCGGCGAGGCCGAACTGGAGGGCCTGGAGGCGCAGTGCTGGTCGGCACTGGGCGACTGGGGGCGCGCGGCGGAGCACGCGCGCCGCGCGGTCTCCCTCCAGAAGCCCCATTTCACCCGCAACATCGCCCTGTTCACCACGGAGCTGGCGAACGACCTGGTGGCGGACGGCGAGCCGGAGGCGGCCGCCGTGGCGGCGGGCCGCGCCCTGGGCCTGCTGAACCAGGTCACGTCCTCCCGGATCCGCCGCATGCTGGAGGACACCGCCCGGCTGCTGCGCCCGCACGGCCGTAACGCGTCGGTCGCGGACTTCCTCGCCCGCTACCAGCAGGCCCACCGCGAAAGCCCGGTCTGACCGTGCGATCGCGGCGGCGGGAGGTCAGCCCAGGTGCCCGGTGTCGTTCCAGCGCTCGATGGCCGGTTCGCCGTACGCCCACCCCAGGATCGACAGGGACGTGGGGTCGAGGCGTATCCGGGCCGCGAAGGAGACGTCGTAGCCGAGCCAGCGGGCCCCCAGGGTGCGCAGGATGTGGCCGTGCGCGAAGACCAGCACATCCCGGTCGGCGGAGCGCGCCCACTCCACCACGGCGTCCGCCCGGGCCGTGATCGCGGCGAGCGACTCGCCCTCCGGGACGCCGTCGCGCCAGATGAGCCAGCCGGGGCGGTCCGCCTTGATCTCGGCCGGGGTCATCCCCTCGTAGGCGCCGTAGTCCCACTCCAGCAGGGCGTCCCAGGCCTGCGCCCGGTCGCCGAATCCCGCCAGGTCGCAGGTCTCCTGGGCGCGTACGAGCGGACTGGTGCGCACCTCGGCGTCCGGCAGGCCCGCCCAGGGGGTCTGGTGGAGCCGCTCGC
Organism: Streptomyces sp. NPDC001700; assembly: GCF_053596435.1. NCBI lineage: Bacteria > Bacillati > Actinomycetota > Actinomycetes > Kitasatosporales > Streptomycetaceae > Streptomyces > Streptomyces sp. NPDC001700. The sequence continues at coordinate 34,144 of NZ_JBSFGE010000031.1, read as the reverse complement.
CGAGCAGCTTGGCGCCGCGCCGCCCCTCGTCCAGCAGCGGGATGTCCGTACGGCCGGTGTGCTTGCCCAGGAGCGACCACTGCGTCTGTCCGTGCCGGGCCAGGAGGATGCGTGGTGCCATGGGGTCGCCTTTCACCGGATGACGTGCCTGCCGCGCGCCCCGTGCGCCATGCCACGCGACCGCCCGCGGAATACCTGCGCTCTACGCGCTCTGGGGAACGGATCTCTGTCCGTTCGTTGTCCATCCATCATCGCGCACGTGATCGAGAGGCAACCTTGGGGGGACTCCTGACGTCTTCCTGCTCGCGCGGTTATCAACCGTGGGTCCCCGGGGGCGGTGCGGGGGCCGCCTCGACGACACCGTACGGTTGACCGCGCGCCATGTTGTGGCCGCCTGACTTTTGACTGGGAGAGCGTCCGGATGCCCCAAACCGCGCCCCGTGACGGAGCGACACTGGGCAGTCGGGCCCGTTGGTGGACCGAGCTGCCGCTGATCGCGGTGGTGTACCTCGCGTACGCGGGCGGTCGGCTGCTGGGCCAAGGCGATGTGTCCACCGCCGTCGACCACGGCCTGGGAATCCTCCGTTTCGAACGGCAGCTCAACATCGATTTCGAGTCGCCGCTCAACGACCTGTTCACCAAGCACGCCTGGATAGGCATACCGGCCGACTTCCTGTACGCGTCACTGCACTACGCGGCCACCCCGGCGGTCCTGGTGTGGCTGTGGAGGCGCGGCCGGAACTCGGACTACCGCTTCGCCCGCACCTGGCTGCTGGTCACCACGATGATCGGCCTGGTCGGGTTCGTCGTGGTGCCGACGTGCCCGCCGCGGCTGCTGGAGGCGAGCCAGGGCTTCGTCGACACGATGGCTCAATACAGCGCCTACGGCTGGTGGGGCGGTGACGCGTCCGCGCCACGTGGCATGGGCGGGCTCACCAACCAGTACGCGGCGATGCCGAGCCTCCATGTGGGCTGGGCGCTGTGGTGCGGGATAGCGCTGTGGTGGCAGGGGCGCTCGGTGTGGTCGAAGATCGTCGCCGTGGTCTATCCGCTGGTCATCACCCTCGTGGTGATGGGCACCGCGAACCACTACTTCCTCGACGCGGCCGCGGGTGCCGCCGCCGTCGGGGCCGGGGCGCTGCTGACCCGGCCCGCGCTGCGGCTCGCGGACGCCGTCCGCGACCGCTTCCACCCGGCCCGAGCCGCCATCGCGACCCGGACCGCCGACGCCGCCACCGAAGCTGCCACGGGCGCGGCCGCTACCGGAACCGCCGCCGGAACCGCCGCCGGAATCCCCGGCGCTGCCGCGAATGTCAGTGACAAGTGCGAGACTTCGGCCCGTGAACGGGAACGGGAACGGATCCCCCGACAGCAGGGCAGGGGCGCGGACACGCAACGTACGGGTGGCGGCGACGGCGGCGGACGGCAAGCCGGTGCCGGTGCCGGCCACGGCCGGGGAGCCGGTGCGGGCGACGGCGCTGCGGCACCAGCTCGCTGAGCTGCGCGGCCCCTCCGCCGTTCCGCATCCGATGGACGCCCGCGCGCTGGCCGCGCTGGCGGCCAACCCCGGCTGCCGCCGCCGCGCGCTGCTGGACGGCGCCGGGGTCGACAAGGGGGCGCTCGCGCGGGCGCTCGGAGCGCCCGCGCCCTTCGGCCAGTCCCAGTTCGCCCACCAGCGCGGCAATACCTTCGAGGCCCACGTCAAGGCCGACCGCGGCGCGCTGCTCACGCGGCTGCTGCACGAGCGGCTGGCCGACGGTTCGGCCGCGCCCGATCCGGACACCACCGCGACCCCCGAGCTGACCGCGGCCGGTCCCCAAGGGCGTACGGCCCGTACGGCGCTGGCGCTGCGGGAGGCCACCTCGGCGGGGCGGTGGGCGCTGCTCGACCATCCGATGGTGAGCCTGGACGTCGCGGGCTCCCCCGCCTTCCTGGAGCCGGACGCGGTCGTGGTGCACCCCGACGGCTCCTGGACGGTCGTCGAGATCAAGTCCTTCCCCATGGTGGACGGCGCGGCCGACCCGGCCAAGGTCGGCGCGGCGGCCCGGCAGTCGGCCGTCTACGCCCTGGCCCTGGAGCGGATCGCGGCCCACCTCGGGGAGGTCACCGAGGGCCCGGAGGGCAAGCAGGAGGGCGTGCGGGCCCGGGTGCGGCATCAGGTGCTGCTCGTCTGCCCCAAGGACTTCTCCAACCTGCCGACCGCCGAACTCGTGGATGTGCGCAAGCAGCTCGCCGTGACCCGGCGGCAGCTGGGCCGCCTCACCCGGATCGAGGAGATCGCCGCCGCCCTCCCCGAGGGCACCACCTTCGACCTGCGGCTCACCGAGGACGGCCAGACCGCGACCCGGCCCGTCGGGGAGCTGACCGCCGCGGTCGAGTCGGTCGACGCGGCGTACGCGCCGGAGTGCCTGTCCACCTGTGAGCTGTCCCTCCACTGCCGGGAGCGGGCCCGGGCGGCGGGCGCCGTCGAGTCGCTGGGGCGCGGCGTACGGGGTGACCTGGGCGGGCTGACCACGGTGGAGGCCGTGCTCGCGGCCGCCCTGGAATCCGGCGGTCCGCAGCCCACCGGCGACCCGGCCGTGGACACCCTGCGGCGCGCGGCGGCCCTGCGCGCCGAGGCCCTGGCCACCGCCGCGCGGCCTGCGGAGGCGGTATGTCGCTGATCACCACGCTGGCCCGGATGGAGGCCGTCCGGGAGGGCCGGGCGCGGCCGCTGACCACGGTGCGGCACCGGCATCTGTCCCAGCGGCCACTGGCGTTCGTACCGCTGACCACCGCGGGCGAGACGGGCGCGCCGCTCGGCGCGCTGGTGGGCACCGACCGGGACGCGCCGCGGCTGCTGATCGTGGCGCAGCCGCGCAACCGTGATCTGCGGTTCGCGTTCCTCGCCGAGCTGGCGGAGGAGATGCTTCCGTACCTGGACGGGTACGCGGACGACGTCGAGCTGGAGGAGCGCAAGGAGACCGACCCGGAGACCGGGAAGAAGGTGCCGGTCCAGGTCGAGCTGTGCGCGGACGCGCCGCAGCTGCTGGTGCCCAGCGCCTCGGGCGTGGCGTTCGTGCGGCTGCTGGGCCGGTCGATGCGGTTCCGGCGCACCGCCGAGCAGGACCCGGAGACGCCGTTCCCGGCGCCCGCGCGCGTACCGCTGCTCGGCCGGTGGCTGACGCACTACGGGGAGCGGTCCCGGGTGCCCGGCTCCTCGCTGCTGCTGTCGCTGACCGAGCTGCTGGGGCGGCACTGGGCGACCGGGCAGAGCAATCTGGAGGACCAGCACCTGGGCTCGCTGCTGGCCTGGATCGACCCGCCGGAGGGCGTCCCGGGCGCGGAGGCGGCGCTGCACACCGAGTCGGCGCGGGACGGGGACGGGCAGCTGCTGTACCCGCCAGCGGGCCCCGCCACCGACCCGGCCTTCGACAACAAGCTGCTGGCCCCGGCGATGTCCCGGTACGACGCGGCGCGCTCCGAGGTGACCGGCGGCGTGGCCGGGGGCGAGGCGCGGCTGCGGGCGGCCGAGGCGGAGCTGCGCGAGCTGATCGCGTCCCAGCTGACGCCCACCTGGGACGCGCTGTGGCGGGGTGTGGATCGCTTGCGTCAGCTGCCGGAGGGCGCGCGGGTGGCGGACCGCTGGAAGCGCGACCGCTGGTCGTACACCGGCCACCGGGACCGCGTCCGGGCCGGTGAGCCGCCCCAGCCGAAGCGGGACGACGCGGTGACGGCGGCGCAGAAGCTCGCCGCGCGCGAGACCGCGCAGGCCCAGCTGGACGCGCACGAGGCGCTGGACGATCCGCTGGTCATGGCGGGTCGGCGGCTGTCCGGGGAGGCGTTCGCGGGCGAGGTCACCGAGGTGGAGATGGCCTGGTCGGAGGCGAAGGTGCCACGCCCGCGGCCGCTGGTCACGGTGCGCACCGAGGACCGCCCGCACCTGGCCGAGCGGATCAAGCTGTACCGGGTGATGGACGACGGCCGGACGCAGACCGGGGAGTTCGCCGGGGACGCCGAGCCCGTGGAGGAGCCCGCCGAGGGCCCCGGGGGCGCGTCCGCCGCGTTCGTGGTCCGGCTGACCGGGGGCATGGGCCGGGGCAAGGAGCCGGAGCCGGGTTCGGTGCCCGAGCCGGGCGACCGGGTGTGCTGGACGCTGTTCGAGCACGCCCCGCGCGGCGGTCCGGAGCTGCCCGACCCCGAGAGCACCCCGTGGACCCACGGCGGCCCGCCGGACGCCGCCGTGCAGGACGCCGACCCCGTGACCGAGGAGGACTTTCTTTGAGCCCTCCCCCAGCTGAAGGCAGGGGGATTCCTGGCTCACGTCGCCTGCGGCCCTGCGGGTCGACAGGTCTTACACGATCAACACCAGCCGGGTTGGAACCAGCCCGGTTTGGCACAACAAGCAAAGGAGTCGCTGTGCTGGCTTGGTTCTCGCTCAGCACATCGGACATCGTACCAGCCATCTCGTCCGATTCCTCCCGGCTTGATGGCCGGGGCATCCTCGGAGGTTCACGGTGATCGCCACGGACCGGGCGGCCCGTGCGGGGAAGGGCGAGCCGTTCGACCCGTCGGCCGCGGCCGCGCGCGCGACCGACGCGATCCTGCACGACACCCTGCACGGCACCCACCGAGGTGTCGTCGTGGACTCCCCGCCCGGCGCGGGCAAGTCGACGCTGGTCGTCCGGGCGGCCCGGGAGCTGGCCGCCGCCGGGCGGCCGCTGATGGTCGTCGCGCAGACCAACGCGCAGGTGGACGACCTCGTGGACCGGCTCGCCACGGCGGACCCGGACCTTCCGGTCGGCCGTCTGCACAGCAGCGATCCGCATCCCTACGATCCGGTGCTCGACGAGCATCCGGCGGTGCGCTGCTCGGCGAAGGTCGCGGATCTGGCGGGGCTGGGCATCGTGGTCTCCACGGCCGCCAAGTGGGGGCATGTGAAGAACGTCGAGCCGTGGAGCCACGCGATCGTGGACGAGGCGTACCAGATGCGCTCGGACGCGCTGCTGGCCGTCGCGGGGCTCTTCGAGCGGGCGCTGTTCGTCGGCGACCCCGGGCAGCTCGACCCGTTCAGCGTGGTGGGCGCCGATCAGTGGGCGGGGCTCTCGTACGACCCGTCGGCCAGCGCGGTGACCACGCTCCTGGCCCACAATCCGCGGCTTCCGCAGCACCGGCTGCCGGTGTCCTGGCGGCTGCCCGCGTCGGCCGCGCCGCTGGTCTCGGACGCGTTCTATCCGTACACGCCCTTCCGCAGCGGTACGGACCACGGCGACCGGCGGCTGAGCTTCGGGGTGCCCTCGGACGGTTCGGGTCCTGACCGGGTGCTGGACGAGGCCGCCGTCTCCGGGTGGGGGCTGCTGGAGCTTCCGGCCCGCCGTACGCCGCGCACCGACCCGGAGGCGGTGGCGGCCGTGGCCCAGGTGGTCCGGCGGACGCTGGACCGGGGCGGTGCGGCGGTCAGCGAGCGCGCCGACGAGCCGGTGCCGCTGACCGCCGACCGGATCGCGGTCGGCACCGCGCACCGCGACCAGGCGGCGGCCGTGCGGGCGGCGCTGGCGGGGCTCGGAGTGTCGGGCGTCACCGTCGATACGGCGAACCGCCTCCAGGGACGTGAGTTCGATCTGACGGTGGTGCTGCACCCGCTGTCCGGCCGCCCGGACGCGACCGCGTTCCATCTGGAGACCGGCCGGCTGTGCGTGCTGGCGTCGCGGCACCGGCACGCGTGTGTGGTGGTGTGCCGGGCGGGGGTGGCGGAGCTGCTGGACGAGCATCCGTCGACGGAACCGGTGCAGCTGGGGGTGACGGTGAAGTTCCCGGACGGCTGGGAGGCGAACCACGCCGTCCTGTCGCACCTGGCCGAACACCGCGTCTCCTGGCGGCCTTAAGGACGCGCCCGCGAAAGTCCCGCCGGGCCCGGGGGTCCGGACCGGGGCGCTGGGTTCGGAGGTGGGGTCGGTGGGGAGACACCCCTGGTGGGGGCGGCGGTCTTGCCTCCCGCGCGACAATGGGAGCAGGACGCACCGCGAACAGAACGTGTCTCACGACCCAGGAGGAGAGATCACATGCCCGAGCCGGATCCGGCTCAAGGCCCGACCAGCGCCGCGCCACGGCGAATGAAACCGGCCGCGCTGCTCTTCGAACCGGCCGCCGCCGTCAAGGACGAGGCGCACTTCTTCGACCTGGAGTCGATCGAGGATCCGCGCGAACTCCTCGCCCGCTCGACCGAGCTGGTGCTCGCGTTCCGCGCGGCGACGGACCGGGCCATGGAGTTCCAGGCGATGGCGGCCGCGCAGCTCGCCGATCCGAGACGGTTCGACCGGCTGACCCCCGCTGTGATCGCCGAGCGGGCGGAGTGGACCGAGGACTACGCCAAAAAGATGATCGAGTTCGGTCGCGAACTGATACAAAGCGGCGAGCTGCCGGACTGATGGGCGTACTCCGCACGGGAAACCCGCACGAACGGGCCGCGTCCTGCCGCGATCATGCGCCGGGGGCATATGCGAGGGGAAGGTACCCCATCACCCCGCGCCATGTCCTGGTTTTGCCGCATCCCCCGATACCTCTCCTGCCGACGGTAATTGTAGAAACATGAGCAGAACGCCTCGGGACTCACTTCACACCGCCGCCTACGTCACCCCGGCCGGCGCGGACTGGCTCGCCTCCGCCAGCCGGTCCCCCCGCGGCATCCACGCGCTCTGGGCGCGGCATCCGGCGGCCTCGGTCCCGCTGCCGTGCGGCACCGCGTTCGACGTCGTCAGCATGGACGCGCTCTTCGGGCGCCGGGTGGTGAGCCGGTTATGGACCGATGGCCCCGGCACCGGTCCGGTGGCCGCCCAGGGCGGCCGGGTCCTGCTGTTCGCCACCCCGGGCGCGGCCCAGCGGCTGCCCGCGCTGCTCGGCTGGGAGGAGTGGGGCGGCACGGCACCCCCGCTGCTCTGCTACGGCTGGGGGGACACGGTGACCGTACCGCCCCTGTACCCCCAGGACCCCGGCGCGGCGGAGCCCGAGCCCCCGGCGGAGATCGCCTCGTACGACGCCCCCTCACCCCGCTGGCTCGTCGCCCCCGACGTCCGCAGCCCCTGGCTGCCCGGGCCCGAGGTGCTGCTGTGGGCCTGTGTCCGAGCGGCCCGCACGCTGCGTGCCACGGCCGGTGCGGACGCCGACGGCACGGCTGTGACCAGCGAACCCGCCCTGTTTCCGGGCTGAAAGATATCGATTTTCACTTCGCCTGACCCGGGTGCTAAGGTCTTCTACGTCAGCAGGCGCCGCTAGCTCAGTTGGTTAGAGCAGCTGACTCTTAATCAGCGGGTCCGGGGTTCGAGTCCCTGGCGGCGCACCGACATACGGAAGGCCTCTCACCGAGCGTGAGGGGCCTTTCGTGTGCCCCGGGTGCCCTCGGGGCGGCCCGTCAACCGTGCGACCGCCGCCTCCGGTCCTGGCATCGAGCGGGCCTCCTCCCGCAGCGCGCGGGCCGCGACCACGTACGACGGCTGCTCCAGCAGCGCGAAGAGGTCCCGGGCCAGCTGGGCCCCGGCCGCCCGGGCGATGCGGGGCGAACCGCCGAGCAGGTCGGCGGGGGTATGCGCCCCGGCACCGGTGATGGCCACCCGCACACCGTTGAGCTGCTGCTCGGGGCCAGGCGCGACGATCAGCTGCGGCACCCCGGCCACCGCCGCGGCCAGGACGGCGGCCCCGCCGCCCTGGTGGAGCACCGCGCGGCAGCCCGGCAGCACCCGGTGCAGCGGTCCGGCGGGCGGCCGCCCCTGGGCGGCGCTGCCCAGCCGGACGACCTCCACCCCGCGCGCCTCGGCCGCCCGCAGCGCCGTCCGCACGGCTTCGGGCGGGCCCGCGGCGTCCTCCCATACGGCGCAGATCCGGGCGGGCCCGGGGCGGACGGAATCGCACGACGGCTCGCCCGCCGCGTCGTACGCCCCCTCGTACGCCCCGTGCGACGACTCGTACGGGGCCTCCTGGGGCGGCCCGCACGGCGGCTCGTACCGGGATGCGTACCGGGGTTCGTACCGGGATTCATACGGGGACTCGTACGGGACGAACCGCACCGGAAGACGCCGCTCCGGCGACGGCAGCACCAGGCTCGGCGGGCAGGGGTCGAGCCACAGCTCCGGTTCGCGCGCCGGGTCCGCCCCGTAACGCCGCATCAGGCGTGCGTAGCCGGGCAGCGGCGGGCCGTCCAGCCGCTGCCGGTCGAGGCGCGGCAGCGCCGTACTCCCCCACAGCTGACCGACCGCGGGCACGCCGAGCGCCGCGGCGGCCACCGTGCCCGCGTACGTACTCGCGTCGTGCACCACCAGCTCCGGCTGCCAGCAGCGGGCGTAGGCCACCAGCCCCTGGGCCATGGCCTCGGCGATGGCCACCCGCTGGTCGCCGAGGGCGCGCAGCACCCCGTGCTGCTCCGGGCCGAGCACCCCGGGCCGCACCGGCCAGTCCGCGGGCCAGATGCCGCGCGAGCGGCGCGCCACGGCCGGTGGCACGCCGAGCGCGCGCGGCAGCACACCGGCCGGGACCGGCATCAGCCCGGCCCGGGCGACCGCCGCCGCGCAGCCGCCCGGGACCGCGACCCGCACCTGGTGCCCCGCCGCGAGGAACGCCCGCGCGAGCGGCACCAGCGCGATCAGATGCCCGCCCGGGGCCCAGGTCGTGAACAGGACGCGCACGATCCCTCCCCGGTCAGCCGCCTGTGAGCGTGAGGGTGTGGCCGGTGAGATGGGTGTTGGCCGCCGAGCAGAGGAACAGCAGGGTCTGCGCGGCGGCCCCGGCCCCGGAGGGCGCGCCCTCCGGGCACACCGCGTTGACCAGCACGCCGTCCGCCGCGACCTGCCCGCTGAGGCCTCGGGCCAGACCGTGCAGCCCGGCCTCGGCCGCGCCGTGGAACTCGTCGGGCACCCGGCGCGATGACACCAGCGCGATCCGGCCCCAGCCGCGCTCCCGCATCCCGACGACGGCGCACTGCACCGTGCGGATCACAGGGGCGAGGCTGTCCGCGACGACCGGCAGCCAGTCCCCCTCGGGGATGTCCTCGAAACGGGCGCGTGCGTCGGATCGCGCGCCCCGCCGCCAGGCGTTCGCCACCAATACGTCCAACGCGCCCCAGCGCTCCTCGACGGCGGCCACGACCCAGCGCGGCGACGCGGTGTCCTCCAGCGCGTACGGCACGGCGAAGGCCCGGTTGCCGTCCGGGCCCGCCAGCTCGGCGGCCAGCTCCTCGGCGGCCTCGCGGCGGTTCCGGTAGGCGAGCGCCACCCGCGCGCCCTGCGCGGCGAAGGCGCGGGCAGCTGCCTGGCCGATGGCGCCGGTGGCGCCGGTGACCAGGACCGTACGCCCGTCCAGACCGAGGTCCATCATGAGCGCGCCACCGCCGCCCGGTCCGGGGCGCCCGCCTCGGCCAGCTGGTCGCGCAGCGACCGGACCGTGCCGAACCTCGGCCGCCAGCCCAGCAGCAGCCGGGCCCGGGAGATGTCCACCCGCTGCCAGGCCGGGCCCGCTCCATGGCCTCCAGCGCCCGGCTCCTCCACCAGCGGCACGCCGAGCCCGCTGAGCACGATCATCCGCTCCACCAGCCGCCGCACGCTCAGCGCCTGTCCGCAGCCGATGTTGACGACCTGTCCGCTCGCCCGGGGCGCCGTCGCCGCCGCGAGGGCCGCGGCGGCGGCATCCCGGACGTCCACGAAGTCCCAGCGCCCCGCCAGCGGTTCCAGCCGCAGCGGTCCGGGGCGGTGGGAGGCCAGATGGCGGGCGACGGTGCCCAGCAGGTCGGCGCGGGGCGCGCCAGGGCCGAAGACCTGGGCGATCCGCAGCACCGTGCCGTCGACCGCACCGGCCCGGGTGGCGCGCAGCAGGGCTTGGGCGCCGAGCAGCTTGGCGCGGCCGTACGCGCTGACCGGCGCGGGCGGCAGGTCTTCGGTGATGCCGACGCCTCGGCACACCGGGCCGTACTCGTGGACGCTGCCCAGCTGCACCAGCCGGGGCCGGTACGGCAGCGCCGCGACGGCCTCCACCAGGGTGCGCACCAGCCCGGCGTTGGCCTCGGCCAGCTCCTCCTCGGTGCCGCCGCGGGTGAGCCCGGCCGCGTTCACCACGATGTCCGGGGCGGTCCCGGCGAGGACGGCGGCAAGCTGGCCGGACGAGGCGCGGGTCAGATCCAGGCCCGCCCAGGAGACGGTCTCGCCGGGCTCCGGTTCGTGGCGGGAGACCACCAGCACCCGGGCTCCCACGGCCTCGAACGCGCTCCGGACCGCACCGCCCAGGGCGCCGGTGCCGCCCAGCACCACGACGGACGGCCCGGCTGCGTGTGACACCCTCGGCACCATCGGCGCCCTCCTCGCGGTCGTTCCCGGCGGGGTGCTGGTGAGAACAGCCATGGTCGCCGCCGTGACTTGAGCCCGCCTCGATCCGGGTCACCCGATCGGGTCACTCGCTGCGGGCACCCGGTCCGGGTCAGGGGCGCATGGATGCCGCCCTGTCGTCCATGACGCGGATCGGCGGACCGCCGAACGCGATGCGCTGGAGCATCTTGCGGTGCAGTGGGGTGTGGCGCAGCGCCCGCGCGAGATGGGGGCGCACACGGGTGGCGAACGCGCTGCCCGAGAGCAGGGCCCGGCTCTGCCGCGTCTGCATCCGTATGACGGCCGCGACATCGGGCCCACGGCGCCCCTCGAAGGCGGCGAGCCGATCCGCGCCGAGGTCGCCCGCGGCCAGGGCGCCGACCAGTATGGGGTGCAGCACCACCGCGTCCTGGATGGCGAGGGTGATGCCCTGGGCGGCGATCGGGCCATGGGTGTGGGCGGCGTCGCCGATCAGCACAAGACCGTCGTCCACCCAGCGCCGGGCGCGGGCCGAGAAGACGTCCAGCAGGCCGAGGTCGCCCAGGGGGCGGACCTGTTCGCGGATGGCCGTCGCGTACGGCGGCACGGCACGCGCCAGCCGCTCCCTGATCCGGTCCGGGCCGAGCGCGGTGAGGGCGCGGTGGCCGTGCAGCGGCAGCGTCCAGCCGAGGTGGACGCGGTCCGGCCAGGAGCCGTAGACCACCACCGGGCCGTCCCCGGTGCGGAACACCCGCACCTCGCGGAGCGGCGGGGCGTCCGCGCCGCCCGTCCTGAGGGTGCAGCACAGCAGCACCTGGTGCAGCGCCTCGGTGCGGCCCGCGCCGATTCCGGCGAGCCGACGGACCCGGGAGTACCTCCCGTCCGCACCGATCACGGCCCGGGCCCGCACGGTGCAGCGGCCGTCCGGGCCGTCGGCGGTGACCCCGGCGATCCGCCCGTCCCGCCACACCAGACCGCCGACCCTCCGGCCGGGCAGATAGCGGAAGCCGGGCGAGCGGCGGCAGTGGGCGAGGAGTTCGTCCAGCAGATGGGTCCGGGGCAGGGACAGCAGATGGTCGTACGGGGCGGGGAGGAGCCGGTAGTCGGCCTCCAGCAGCATCCGGTGGCCCTCGAACAGCCGGAACCGGTCGTGCTCCTGGGCGCCGCGCGCCCGCGCCCCGGCGAGCACCCCCAGCTCGTCCAGCAGCGCCAGCGCGCCGGGCTGCAGGATCTCGCCCCGGGACTCCCGCTCGTGCGCGCGGGCGCGCTCCAGCACCGTCACCCGCGCCCCCGAGCGCAGCATCAGCAGCGCGAGGACGAGCCCGGCCGGGCCGCCGCCGACCACACAGACCTCGGTGTCGACCTCTTGATGTGCCGTCACCACCGGGCTCACCCCTCGTCGAGCAGGGCCACCGCGCGGGTCCAGCCCGCGCCCGCACCCGCTCCCGCGATCTTGACGGGGAAGCAGGCGACCCGGAAGCCGGTGGGCGGCAGGGTGTCCAGCCGGGCCAGCCGCTCGATCTGGCAGTACTCCCGGCGGCGGCCCGCGAAGTGCGCGGGCCACAGCGCCGACCGGTCGCCGGTGGCGTGGTAGCGGCGGATCATCTGGGGGAAGGGGGCGTCGAGGCTGAACGCGTCGGTGCCGATCACCCGGACCCCCAGGTCGAGGAGGTAGTCGGTGGCGGGGCCGTCGAGGCCGGTGAAGTCGGTGAAGTAGCGCGGCGTACCGGCCCAGCAGGCGGCGCCGGTGTGCAGCAGGACGACGTCCAGCGGGCGGGGGCGGCAGCCGGTCCGGGCGAGCGCCTTCTCGATGTCCTCGACCCCGGCGGTGCGGGTGTCCGGGTCGGCTCCGGTGATGTCCAGGACATGGGCCGGGCGCAGGAACCACTCCATCGGCATCCGGTCGATGACGCGCGACATCCCGCACACGCCGGTGGAACCACCGGGCGCGGGGGCGTCCACCGGTGCGGACAGATCGACGATGCGCAAGGCACCCCCTCGGCTGGTGTCGGAGGACGAGTGGTGGTCGGACGGGCGGTGGGTCGGACGGGCGGTGGGCGGGAAATGCACTACGGCTCCGCTTGCCCGCGCGGGGGGATCGGGCAGCGGAGCCGTAGCAGACCCGGCTGAAGGGCGGCGCCGGGCGTTTCGGGGGGAGGGCGGACCGTACGGCGGGGCGGGTCAGGCGGCGAACAGGTCGAGCACCGGTCGGCGCCACTGCCCTTCGAGGTCGAGGTCGAGCGCGGGGTCGGAGGCGAGCACCGCCTGCTGGAGCTTCTGCAGCCGCGGCGAGGGCTCAAGCCCCAGGTCCTCGACGAGCCGGGCGCGCAGCCCCTGATAGGTCTCCAGCGCCTGCCAGGGCCGACCCGCCCGGTACAGCGCGGCCATGCACTGGGCGTGCAGCCCCTCGTGGAGCGGGTGGCGGGCGGTCAGCTCGGTCAGCTCGGTCAGCAGCTCGGCATGGCGGCCCAGCCGCAGATCGGCCTCGATACGGCGCTCCAGAACGCCGAGCCGGCTCTCCTCCAGCCGGGCCAGCTCGATCTCCAGGACCGGACCGACCCGCACATCCACCAGCGCCGGACCGCGCCAGACCGCGAGCGCCTCGCGCAGCAGCAGGGACGCCTCGACATCGTCCCCGGCGTCGAGCGCGTCGCGCCCGGCGGCCACCAGCCGGTCGTACTCATGGATGTCAACCGCGCCCGGCTGCGCCTCCAGGACATAGCCGCCGTACCGGGTGGCCAGCACGTCCTTCGACGCCTGGGGCGCCTGGGGGCCGTAAGCGGCGGCCAGCCTGCGGCGGAGCTGGAGGATGTAGGTCTGCAAGGTGGTGGGCGCACTGCGCGGCATCTGCGTGCCCCAGATTTCCTCCATAAGAGTGGGCACCGGCAGCATCTGGTTGGCGTAGACGGAAAGCAGTGCAAGGATCTGCCGCGGCTTGCCCGCGCTGGGCACGATCGACTGACCGCACGCCTCGACGCTCAGCGGCCCCAACACCTTGATGTCCATGGTCCTGTACCTCCGTCAACGGTCCGTCAGGTGCCTCCTGGCCGCGCGGCCGTGCCATCGAGGCACAGAAAAGACTCGCGGGTGAGCGGTGCATCCGACCAGTGCCGGACTACCGAACTCGGTATGAGTCCTGGCAGTTCGACCCATGACAAATTCACACCCTGGAGAGCCTGTGATGACGGAAGCCTCCATCCCCCCGCAACCCACGCGGTCGCCGGACGGCACCGCCGACCTGCACGGTCTGCACGGCCTGGACACGCTGCACGACCTGGACGACCTGGTCATCGAGGATCTGACCACCGCCTCCTGGGAGGCCGTCGCGCCGCGCATCTGCATCTGCACGGTCAGCGGGGAATGAGGGGGCGGGGACACATGGCGGGCGAACTGGGCTTCACCCCGCATCTGCGGGTCGAGCCGGTGCCGGGCGAGGCCGTCTACCTGGTCTCCGAGCACGGCGTCACCGCGCTGCACGGGCGGGCGATCGCGGCACTCGCGCCGCTGCTGGACGGGTCGCGGGACCTCGCGCACATCCTCACCGAGGCCGCCCGCGCGCCCGGCCGCCCGGGCGCGCTGCCCGCCGGGCAGGCCGAGCGGGTCATCGCGCGGCTGCGGGCGGCCGGGCTGGTGTCCGAGCGGGAGCGTACGCACGCCCCCGGACCGGAGGAGGCGTACTGGGAACTGGCCGGGCTGGGCGGCGGCGACAGCGGCGGTGACGGCCGCTCCATACGCCCGGCCGCGCGCCCGGCCGGGGCCTCCGCGGCGTCGGTGGCGTCGGTGATCCTGGGGTCGGCCGATCCCGCCGAAGTCGTCCGGGCGCTGCGGGCGGCGGGGCTGCGGTCGGCGGCCGGGGTGAGCGAGACGGACACGGCTGACGAGGGCGACCAGGCCGACGAGGGGCCGTACGACCGGGCGGCGGCTCCGGCCGCGCAGGGCCGGGAGTGCCGATGGGCCGTTCGTCAAGTGGGCCCACGTCAACACGGCGCCGCCGAACTCACCCTTGTGGTGTGCGACGACTACCTCGATCCACGGCTCGCCGCCGTCGACGCCGCCCATCGCGCCGCGGGCCGCCGCTGGCTGCCCGTCAAACCGGTGGGCACCCGGGCCTGGTTGGGCCCGTTCCTCGGCGCCCCCGACGACCCGTGCTGGGCGTGTCTGGCCGACCGGCTGTGGCGGGGGCGGCAGGCCGAGGCGTACCTCCAGCGCAGGCTGGGCCGCCCGGGGCCGGTGCCACGGCCGCCCGCCTCGCTGCCCGCGAGCCGCGCGGCCGCGCTCCAGCTGGCCGCGCTGGAGGCCGCCAAGTGGCTGGCCGGGCACCGGCATCCGGGCCAGCGGGCGCTGTGCACCCTGGACAGCCTCACCGCCACCGTGGACCACCATCCGCTCTCCCGCCGCCCGCAGTGCGCAGGGTGCGGCAATCCACTGCTGGTCGCGGAGCGGATACGGGCGCCGCTGGCCCTGCCGTCCCGGCGCGAGCCGCACTACGCCGACGCCGACGCCGAAGACGCCTCACCGCTGCGCGTCATGGAGCGCTATGGCCATCTGGTGGACCCCGTCACCGGGCTGGTCACCGAGATCCGCCGCGATCCGCGCGGTCCGGCGTTCCTCAACTGCTACCACGCGCGCCACCCTTCGTACGCCTCGTACGCCGTCTACGCCTCGTACGCCGCGCACGCCGGAGCGCCCACCCCGCCGAGCGGCCTGGACGCCGTGCGCGCCGGGCTGCGGGCCGCCGCCCACGGCAAGGGGCGGACCGCCGAACAGGCCCGGGCGAGCGCCCTGTGCGAGGCCCTTGAGCACTACAGCGGCCACTTCCAGGGGGACGAGCCGCGCCAGCGCGCCCGCTACCGCGCGCTGGACCCGGCGGAGGCGGTGCATCCGGACACCGTCCAGCTCATGGACACACGGCAGTTCGCGCGGCAGTTCCCAGGCCAGGGGGCGCCGCGCCACCACATCCCCGACCCGTTCGACGAGGACGCCGAACTCGACTGGACGCCGGTGTGGTCGCTCACCGCCGAGCGCCACCGGCTGCTGCCCACCGCGCTGCTGTACTACGGCGCCCCGCAGCCCCCGGGGCAGCGCTGCTGCCGGGCGGACTCCAACGGCGCGGCGGCCGGGTCCACCCTGGCCGACGCCGTCGTACGGGGCTTCCTGGAGCTGGTGGAGCGGGACGCGGTCGCCCTGTGGTGGTACAACCGCACCCGTCAGCCCGCGCTCGCCCTGGACGGCCTCGACGACCCGTGGCTGGCCGAACTGCGCCGCGCCCACGGCGGTTTGCGGCGCGAGGTGTGGGCGCTGGACCTCACCACCGACTTCGGCATCCCGGTGGTCGCCGCGCTCTCCCGGCGGACCGACAAGCCCGCCGAGGACATCACCCTGGGCTTCGGCGCCCACTTCGACCGGCACACCGCGCTGTGCCACGCCTTCGCGGAGCTGAACCAGATGCTGCCCGCGGTGGTCGAGGCCCGCGCCGACGGCGGCGGATACGGCGCGGCCGACCCGGAGGCGCTGCGCTGGTTCCGTACCGCGACCATCGCCAACCAGCCCTATCTGACGCCCGGTCCGGACGCGGCGCCACCGCCCGCGATGGCCGCGCCGCCGGACGGCGACGCCCTGGCGGCCGTCCGGGAGGCGGTCCGCGCGCGCGGGATGGAGCTGCTGGTGCTGGACCAGACCCGGCCGGACGTGGGGCTGCCCGTGGCCAAGGTGCTGGTGCCCGGACTGCGCCCGCACTGGCCCCGGTTCGCCCCCGGCCGCCTCTACGACGTCCCGGTGGCCCTGGGACGGCTGCGGCGGCCGACTCCGTACCGCGCGCTGAACCCCATTCCCCTTTTCCTGTGATTCCTCCTGTGATTGCCGGTGACAACCCGTAACTCTGTGTACAGCATGAGCCTTCTCCGCATCCCCTCCTCCCCCGCAAAAGATCGGATACTCTCGGGCAAGCCGCCCAATCCGGCCCGACCATCCGGAGGACGAGTGCAGGGGAGCCTCTTGCCCGACGATGCCGGGAACAAGCCACCGCGCGACCATGACGACCTGGCGCCGCGTCTGGCCGTGGTGATCACGGTGCTGGTGCTCCTGCTCTACTTCGCCGTCGCCGTGACGTACGTGGTCGAAGGGCTTCCCCCGGGGAGCGTGGTGGACGCCGTGGTGCGGATGCTGGAGATCCTGCCGGTGCTCGCCGTGCTGCTGGGCATCCAACTGACCCACTCCTTCCCGGCGCTGGCGCCCCGGCTGGCCGCCGCCCGGCACTGGACGCTGCTGCTCCAGGCGGTGCTGACCTTCCTGCCGTTCGCCGTCTTCGAGCAGGCGTGGCTGGGCATGCCGGGCTTCCTGGCGGGCTCCGCGCTGCTGGTGCTGGCCCCGGCGGTGGCCTGGCCCGCGTTCGCCGTGATCCTGGTGATCACCGATGTGCTGCTGTTCCAGGTGGGGTTCGGCTGGGACAAGGTCGCGTACACCACCGTGTCCACGACGATCACCGGGCTGGTGGTCTTCGGCCTCTCCCGGCTCTCCGGGCTGGTCGCCGAGGTCTCCCGGTCGCGCGCGGAGCTGGCCCGGCTGGCGGTCGCCCAGGAGCGGCTGCGGTTCGCCCGGGACGTGCACGATCTACTCGGCCTCAGCCTCTCCACCATCACCCTCAAGTGCGAGCTGGTGCACCGGCTGGTGCCCCGGCAGAACGACCGGGCCCAGCAGGAGCTGGCCGAGATCCTGCAGACGTCCCGTCAGGCGCTGGCCGACGTACGGGCGGTGGCCAGCGGCTACCGCAAGATGTCGCTGTCCGCGGAGGCGGAGACGGCCCGGTCCATGCTGGCCGCGGCGGGCATCCGGGCCACCGCCGACATCGGCTGCGGGCCGCTGCCCGAGCGGGTGGACACGGTGCTGGCGAGCGTGCTGCGCGAGGGGCTGACCAACGTGCTGCGGCACAGCAAGGCCGAGCATTGCGCGATCACCGCCCGGCGGGCGGGTGCCACGGTGCGGCTGACGCTGGTGAACGACGGGGTGGGCAAGGCGTCCACCCTCCTGCGCGCCGACGGCGTCGCGGGCTCCGCCACAGGCGACGGCGGCAGCGGGATCGGCAACCTCCAGGTGCGGCTCGCGGGGCTCGGCGGGCGGCTGTACGCGGACGCGCGGGCCGACGGCTGGTTCGAGCTGCGGGCCGAGCTGGAGGTGTCCGCACAGCCACCTCGGGGCGGGCGGGGGCGCGGCACGGAGGAGGAGTTCGGCCCGGCGGTGACGGCGTGACGCCTCAGAGGGCGTGACCCCTCAGAGCCAGCCCGCCTCGCGGGCGATCCGGATGGCGTCGACCCGGTTGCGCGCGTCAAGCTTCGTGACGGCCGAGGTCAGGTAGTTGCGTACCGTCCCCACCGACAGGAAGAGCCGGGCCGCGATACGGGTTGCCTCCTCGCCCTCGGAGGCCATCCGCAGCACCTCCAGTTCGCGCGGGGTCAGCGGCTGCGGGCCGTCGTCCAGTGCGGCCAGGGCGAGTTGGGGGTCAATGACCCGCTCGCCCCGCGCGACCGCGCGAATGGCGTCGCAGAGGGTGGCCGGGCTGCTGTCCTTCAGCAGGAATCCGGAGACCCGGGCCGCGAGCGCGCGCCGCAGATTCCCGGGCCGCCCGAGGCTGGTGAGCATCATGGTCCGGCATTCGGGAACGGCGGTGTGCAGCTCGGCGGCGGCGGTCAGCCCGTCCACTCCGGGCAGGTCGATGTCGAGAATCGCGACGTCCGGGCGGAGCTGACGAGCCCGGGGCAGAATGTCCGCGCCACTGGAGAATTCGGCCACGACCTCGATATCGGGTTCGAATTCCAGCAGGGCCACCAGCGCCTTGCGCAGCATATGCATGTCTTCGGCAATGAGCACTCTGACCATGTCACCCCGCCCCTTCCCCACCGGCCCCCGCCGACGATTATTCCCTCACGTTTCCGGGGGTCGCGGCCTTTTCCGTCTGATTCCCTCTGTCGAACAGACGTATTGTTCGCCGACTTGATATCCAGCCGCGGTTCAGGCCGCGCCGCCCCGGCACGGTTCGGTGGGGACCGGCGCGTACTCCGCGTGCAGGGCGCGCAGTTCGCCGCGCAGATACCAGTCGCGCAGCATCGAACGGCGTACCTTCACCGCTCCGTCCCGGCGCACCGTCCCGGGGCGTACGAGCAGCACCGCGCCGGTGGTGACGCCGAACTCCTCCGCCACCCGGGCCCGGATGCGGGCGGCGAGCCGGGGCAGGCCGGTCCGGGCGGCGCTCGCCGTACGGACCTCCTGGACGACGACCAGCGGCCCGGCGCCGGGCCCCGCGCAGAACACCCGGGCCGACCCCAGGGCCCGCCCGCAGCCGAGCAGTTCGCGCTCGACGTCCTGGGGATGCAGGGTGACCCCGTCGACCAGGAGGCCGTCGTGGACCCGGCCGGTCATGCGGATGCCGCCGCCCGCGGCGAGGCCGAGGTCGCCGGTGCGCAGGAAGCCGCCGGGGCCGTCGGCGGCGCGCGCGGCGAAGAGCGGCACGGTGTCCAGGGGCCGCCCCCAGTGGCCGGTGGTGACGGCGGCGCCGCGCGCCCAGATCTCCCCGGCCGTCCCCTCGGGCAGTCGGCGGCAGGTCTGCGGGTCGACGACGCCGAACTCCGCGCCGGGCACCGGGGTGCGGCCCTCGGCGATCAGCAGCGGCGCGCCTTCGGCGGGGGCGTATCCGGCGACCAGGGTTCCGGGGCGCAGCCCCGCGGCGGCGTAGCGGCGGGCGAAGGCGGCCATGGTGGCGGGCGAGACCGGCTCCCCGGCGTTGAGCGCGGTCCGCCAGCGGGAGAGGTCGAGCCCGGCGGGCTGTTCGTCGGCGGCGAGCGCGGCGCAGCGTGCGTACTGGGTGTCGGGGGCGACGGTCTCGGTGATGCCGTGGCGGCTGATGGCCCGTAACCAGGCGGCCGGGTCGGTACGGAACGGGCGCGCGGGCAGCGGGACGGCGGTGGCGCCCAGCCACAGCGGGTGCAGCACCTGGCCGATCAGGCCGGGGGCGTGGCGGCGGGGCAGCCACCCGCCGATCCGGGAGCGGGGGCCGGTGCCCAGGGTGGCCCGCAGGGCGTGCATGGCGGCGAGCAGGTTGCCGTGGGTGAGCCGGGCGCCGCGCGGGGCGGTGGCGGGCCCCGAGTCGTACGCGAGCAGGGCGAGGCTGTCGGGGTCGGTGCGCGCGGGCGGGGCGGGCCCGTCGGCGGCGCGGTCGGCGGCACGGTCCGGCTGCAGCCTGTCGACGGGCAGGCAGGTGAGGTCGGCGCGGCCGACGAGCGAGAGGCGGCGGGAGGTCTCGGTGGCGTGCGCGGTTTCGGTGAGGACGAGGTCCACGGCGGCGTCCCGGGCGATCGCCGCGGTGCGCTCGGCGGCGGTGCGGGACGCGGTGGGCGCGGGGACGGGGACGGCGACGGCGCCCGCGTACAGGCAGCCGAGCAGGGCGGCGGCGATGTGCGGGCCGGGGTCCATGACGATGAGCACCCGGCGCCCGGCGGCGTCGCGTCCGCGCAGCCAGGCGGCGACGGCGGTGGCGCGGTCGTCGAGTTCGGCGTAGGAGATCCGCCGCTCGCCGCCGCCTCCGTCCGGATGGGCGAGCGCGACGGTGTGGGCCCCGCCGTCCCGGGCCCGCTCTCTCAGTGCCTCGGCCAGATTCGCGTGTCGTGGCATGGTCGCTCCCGGGCGCCGGAGATCAAAACGAGGCCACAGTTTCGGTACGCCACCTCGAACACTGCTTGATCACCGTTCGGATGCCCTTGCTCGCGCTACGGTGCGACGGACTAGGTTCGCTCGCCGTCGTCGCACGGGGCGTACCCGTTACGTACGTTCGCCGCGCGTCACTTGGACGGCCCAGGAGCCGCCGGTGGCGCGGCCGGTGACGGTCACACGGACGGCTTCCTCCCGGGCCAGCAGGGAGTCGCCGACGCCGAGCGGGGCGTCGGCCAGCTCGGGGTAGACGGACTCGTTCCAGCAGGCCGAGGTGGTCGGGTGGCCGTCCAGCACCCGGACCGGGCCCTCACCGGAGGCGGCGTCGTTGCGCACCCGGTAGACCAGGACGCCTTCGGTGCAGGTGCCCGCGTCGTTGCCGTACGCGCCGCGTGCCTCGATGGCCAGGGCGGTGGTGGGGCCGGTGCGGACGACGACCAGCCGGGTGCGGGTGTCGGTGCCGGGGCGGCCTTCCATGGGGGCGCCGAGGGGCTGGAGGGTGTACATCTTCGGGCCGAGGGCGCGGGCGCAGGCCACCTGCCGCCCGGTGAGCCAGCCGAGCTTCCACTTGTGCCAGCCGAAGGGGTCCGGGGACAGACCGAACTGGCTGCCCATCAGGTCCCAGTCGCCGACGTAGGTGTCCCAGTCGCCGCTGTTGTCGGTCGTGCTGGGCCGGTGGTAGAGGTCGGGCAGGTCGAAGACGTGCCCGGTCTCATGGGCGAGGACGTTGCGATCGGGCGGATGGTGCTCGAAGACGGTCACCAGACGGCGTAGATCCGTACCGTCGGCGCGCAGCGGCCTTTCGAAGTTGACCACTTTGGTCGCGTCGGCGTCGACGCCCGGGGCGTCGGGGTCGGCGACGAGGTAGACGATGTCGTAGCGGCTGAAGTTCACGTGCGGATCGGCGGCGCGGATGGCGTCGCGCAGATACGCGGCCCGGCGCGCGGAGTGCCAGTCGCGCTGTATGGCGTACGCGGTGGACGCCTTCGGCATGGTGATCCAGCGCCGCATCGGGTGGACGCGCAGCGAGAACCGTCCGTAGGAGGCGCGCTGGAAGAATTCGCCGGTCGCGGGGGTGTGGTCGGCGGCCAGCCGGGCGGGGGTGACCTTGGGGGCGGCGTCCGGGAAGGACAGGAAGACCATGGCCGCGCGGAGCGAGCGGACCGGGCGGGGATAGTTACCGTTCCAGCTGTCCAGCCCCTCGGAGTGGTGGGCGCCGGTGCGCTCCAGGGTGCACGGTCCGCCCGCGCCCACGGCCGTGGCGGGACCGGCCACCACGGTGGTGGCGATCAGGGCGCTCAGCGAGGTCAGGACGGCCTGGGCCCGGCGCAGCCGGGGCGGCCGCGGCGCCCACACGGCCGCTTGAGGACGCGCCATGCCGACCTCCCGGGCGTAGAGGGAACACCCACTCCACCCTGGGTCGGATTGGCGCGGTACGCCCTGTTCGGCTGGACCGGTCGAGTGAAGAGGCCGGGATGCGGGTACGTAACAGACGGTCACATCCGGTCAAGCGGGCAGTGCGCCCGCGCAGAGTCGAACAGATACGACCAAACACCTTGTCAAGGCGGCGGTGATCGCGATGGCGTCGATGGAACGCGCGGAGTACGAGCCTCTATGATCGGCACATTTCCAGCGGGGATTACCTATTCAGGCGGGCTCTTGGCGCCTGCCCGGCACCCGGTGTGAGAGATGCACGAGACGTGTACAACACAGATGACATACCTGGATCAGACAAACGCCATGCGGGAGCGAGCGGTGAGCGGAACCCCCGACTGGCAGGGCCGCGCGCCTGGCGCGACGCTGCCGACGATCACTGAGCGTGATGTACCCCCCAGCGCTTCCCCCATCGGGGCGGGCGCCGACGCGCCCCCGGGTACGCCACGGGGCGCGCAGCGGGGCGCACCACTGGGCGCGCCCCCCGGCGCACCATTGGGCGCACCCCCGGGCACGCCCCTGGGCGCGCCCCCGAACACGCCCCCGGGCGCACCGCCGGGTGCCGCGCCCTCCGACTACCGCGCCGCGTTCAACGCCGCGCGGCTGGCCATGGCGGTCATCGACCGCGAGGGCAAGGTGCTCGACGCCAACCCCGCGCTGGGCGCCCTGCTGGGTGCCGAGCCCGCCCAGCTGGCCACCCGGGGCGCCGCCGAGCTGGCGGAGCTGCGCGAGGACGCGCGCACCTGGAACGACTACCGCGAGGTGCTGCTCGGCCGCCGCGAGCGGATGACGTGCACCCGACGGCTCCATCACTCCGACGGCCATGCCTTATGGGCCGAGATCACCGTCGAACCGGCCCCGGACAGCTGCAGTCTGCTGCTGTCGATGGCCGACATCAGCGACCGCCGGGACCTCCAGGGGCGGCTGCGCCATCTGCAGATGCACGATCCGGTGACCCGGCTGCCCAACCGGAACCTCTTCTTCGAGCGGCTGGCCGCCGCGCTGGAGGCGGGGGCGTACGACCGCGCGGGCACCGGCCGGATCGGGCTGTGCTACCTCGATCTGGACGGCTTCAAGGCGATCAACGACACCCTCGGCCACCGGGTCGGCGACCGGCTGCTGCGGGCGGTCGCGCTGCGGCTCACCGAGTGCGCGGCGCCCGGCGACCATCTGGTGGCGCGGCTCGGCGGCGATGAGTTCGCGCTGCTGGTGCGGGAGTCCAGCGGCACCGAGCAGGTGTGCGAGCTGGCCCGCTCGGTGCTGGCCGCGCTCCAGCGGCCGTTCGACGTGGGCGGGCAGCGGCTGTCGGTGTCGGCGAGCATCGGCGTGGTGGAGCGGCCCGCGGCGGGCACCCACACCACCTGGCTCATGCAGGCCGCGGACACCACGCTCTACTGGGCCAAGGAGGACGGCAAGGCGCGCTGGACCCTCTTCGACCCCGAGCGCAACGCCCACCGCATGACCCGTCAGGCGCTGTCGAGCACGCTGCGACCGGCGGTCGAGCGGGAGGAGTTCGTGCTCGACTACCAGCCGCTGGTCGGCCTGGTCGACGGGGTCGTCCGGGGCGTCGAGGCGCTGGTGCGCTGGGACCATCCGCAGTTCGGCCGGCTCTCACCGAATCGGTTCGTCTCGCTGGCCGAGGAGAACGGCGCGATCGTGCCGCTCGGCCGCTGGGTGCTGCGTACCGCCTGCCGCCAGGCCCGCGCCTGGCAGCAGGCCCATCCGGGGCATCCGCTGGTGGTCAGCGTCAATGTGGCCGTACGTCAGGTGTGGGACTCCGACCTGGTCGCCGACGTGGGCACGATCCTCGCCGAGACGGGGCTGCCGCCACGGCTGCTCCAGCTGGAGCTGACCGAGTCGGCGGTCATGGGCTCGGCGGGCCGTCCGCTGCAGGCGC
This sequence comes from Streptomyces sp. NPDC001700, assembly GCF_053596435.1. NCBI lineage: Bacteria > Bacillati > Actinomycetota > Actinomycetes > Kitasatosporales > Streptomycetaceae > Streptomyces > Streptomyces sp. NPDC001700. The sequence goes on along the minus strand of NZ_JBSFGE010000031.1, from coordinate 10,816 downwards.
TCCAGCAGCTGAGCGACATGGGGGTGGCCATCGCGATCGACGACTTCGGCACCGGCTACTCCAACCTCGCCTATCTGAGCCGGCTGCCGGTCTCCACGCTCAAGCTGGACGGCTCCTTCGTCCAGGGCTTCCGGGCCGAGGAACACCCCAATCCGGCGGACGAGACGATCGTCCGGGCGCTGGTGGAGCTGGCGCACCGGCTGGGGCTCACGGTGGTGGCGGAGTGCGTGGAGAGCGCGGAGCAGGCGGAGCGGCTGGGGCGGATCGGCTGCGACACCGGGCAGGGCTGGTTCTACTCCCGCCCGGTCCCACCCGACCGCATCCCTCCCATGCTCCCCGCCTGCCCGCTCTCCCCCTGAGGGTTACGCCGCGGGCGCGTCCGGCAGGCCGTACGCGTCCGCGATCATGCCGTACGAACGGATCCGGGCCTCCCGGCCGTGCGCCGTCGTCGTGATCTTGAGTTCGTCCGCCCCGGTCCGCTTGACCAGGTCGTCCAGCCCCTCGCGCACCTCGTCCGCCGTCCCGTACACCACGTTGGCCAGCCAGCTGTTGACGAAGTCGCGCTCGATCTCGCTGAATTCGTGGGCCTCGGCCTCCTCCGGCGACGGCACCAGACCCGGGCGCCCGGTGCGCAGGCGGAGCATGGAGAGGGCGCCGGTGAGCACCTGCCGGTGGGCCGCCTTCTCGTCCTCGGCCGCGAACGCCGAGACGCCGATCGACGCGTACGGCCGGTCCAGCACCGCGGACGGCCGGAACGACTCGCGGTAGAGGTCGAGCGCGGGGATCGTGTTGGCCGCGGAGAAGTGGTGCGCGAAGGAGAACGGCAGGCCCAGCTGGCCCGCGAGCCGGGCGCTGAACCCGCTGGACCCCAGCAGCCACACCGAGGGGCGGTCGGCGGACTGCACCCCGCCGGGGACCGTGCCCTGGACGGGTCCGGGCACCGCGTGGATACGGGCGTACCGGTGGCCGTCCGGGAAGTCGTCGTCCAGGAACCGGGTCAGCTCGGCGAGCTGCTGCGGGAACTCGTCGGCGCCCTCGCGCAGCCGCTCGGTGCGGCGCAGCGCCGCCGCGGTCGCCCCGTCGGTGCCGGGGGCGCGGCCGAGGCCGAGGTCGATCCGGCCGGGGGCGAGCGCCTCCAGGGTGCCGAACTGCTCGGCGATGACGAGCGGGGCGTGGTTGGGCAGCATCACCCCGCCCGAGCCGAGCCGGATCCGCTCGGTGTGCGCGGCGACATGGGCGAGGATGACGGCCGGGGAGGAGCTGGCGACGCCCGGCATGGAGTGGTGCTCGGCCACCCAGAAGCGGTGGAAGCCGCGCCGCTCGGCGAGCCCGGCCAGCTCGGTGGTGGTGCGCAGTGCCTGGGTGGCGGTCAGCCCGCTGCCGACGGTCGCCAGGTCCAGCACCGACAGCGGTACGGGCGCGCTGCCCCGGGGACTGGCCCGGATGGTCTCGCGCTCTTCGGCGCGGCCTTGGTCGCGCTGGTCGTCTCGCCGGTCCCGCTCATCGGCCACGGTGGCCCGCCTCCCTGATCGCACTGCGGTACTGCATCGTCTACCGCGCACCATCAACCGGATGAAGGCTCCGCTTTATTCCCGGCCCGGGGACCCGGGGGTTCCGGGCCGCCGGGCCGGGGGTGGGTCAGGCCGTACGGCGGCGCAGCACCAGGACGGTGGCCGCGGCGCCGAACACCAGCGCACCGGCGCCGATGCCGATCGGCAGGACGGCCGAGTCGCCCGCACCCGCGCTCCCGGTCGTGGCGAGGCGGTGGGGGGTGAGGGCGTCGGAGATCGGGGCGCTGGCGGCCAGGGCGCTGGTCGTGTAGTGCCCGGACCGGTGCACCGAGGCCACCGAGCCGTCCTGCTTCAGCAGGACCTGGGTGTTGTTCGGGTGCCGGAAGTCGAACATGCCGGACAGCGCGTTCGCCCGGGTGTCGAAGGAGCCGTCACCGATCCGGCCGGTGTGCCAGTTGTCCTCGATGAAGCGGGTGATCGACGCCTGCTCGGTGGGGGTGTGGTCGACCTTGTTGGACGTGCTGTACGGGGAGATCACCAGCAGCGGCTGGCGCGGGCCGGGACCGCAGCGGTCCTGGTAGCCACGCGCGGGCCGGGGGGCGGACTGGCAGGCGGGGCTGTCGGTCGCCTTGCCGTCCGAACCGGCCGTGGTGTCGCGGGAGCCGTTGGTGGGCTTGGCGTACGCGTGGTCGTACCAGCCGTCGCTGTCGTCGTAGGCGACGACGACCGCCGTGTCCTTCCACTGCGGCGACTTCTGGATCGCGTTGATCTCCTTGACGAGGAAGTGCTGCTCGTCGACGGGGTCGGAGTAGCCCGCGTGGCCGTCCTGGTACTCGGCGGCCTTCAGGAAGCTGACCGAGGGCAGATGGCCGGTCTTGAGGGCGGCGTCGAAGTCGGTCAGGTCGTAGTTGTGGTTGGCCTGACCCTGGTGGCCGATCTCCGAGACGCTCTTGGGCGGCAGATGATGCGGATTGGCCGTGGACTTGTAGTACTGGAACGGCGCGTGGTGCGGGCTGTAGTCCACCGAGGAGGCGCCGCCGACATTGGTGTGGGTGGTGCCGGAGCACGTGGCGTAGCTGCCCTGCGTGCCGCCCCAGGCGGTGCTGGGCCGGAAGCCGCCCTGGAACCAGCCCCAGCTGACGTCCTTGGCATTGAGCAGGTCGCCGATGTTCTTGCCCTTGAGCATGCCGAGGGCGCTGCTGCTGGTGTGGTCCTTGTCCGAGCAGTCGTCGAAGGCCGGGTCCGGGTCGTTGATCATCGTGCCGACGCCCTGGGCGTCCGGCGAGGACACGGTCGCCGGATCCGGCTTGTCGGTCTGCTTCGGGTCCTCGGTGGAGGACTTCGGGTCGGTGGAGACGATGCCATGGGTCTGACCGGAGACCAGCTCGACGGCGCCCGGACTGGACGGGCCGTAGCCCGAGCTGAACGAACGGTCGCTCAGGGCGTAGTGCTGGGCGTAGTTCCACAGCCCGGTGACCGTGTTGCCGTCGTAGTAATCCATCACCAGACCGGGCTCGCCGAACAGCCCGGTGCACTTGCTGACCTCGGTGTTCTCGACGAACTTATCGGCCTTGCCGCCATTGGCCGCGTACTGCTCGGGGCCATAGGAATGGTTCTGGTCGCAGGTCATCGCCTGCGAGGACGCGAGCCGCTTGGGCTTGTAGAGATTGGGGTTCTTCTCCAGCAGGCCCGCGTGGGCGAGGGTGTCGATGTTCTTCGGGGTGTCCTTGGCGGCGGTGAACTTCGTGCCGTCGGTGTTGGCGGCCTGGGGGTAGGTACCGAAGTAGTGGTCGAACGAGACGTTCTCGTCGAAGATCACCACCACATGCTTCACGGGCGTCGCGGTCCGCTGTGCCGCCCCCTTGGCGGGCACGGCCCACGCGGGCGCCACCCCTCCCGCGACCGCCAGCACCGCGGCCCCGGCCAGGGCACTCCAGCGCTTCGCTCGTCGTCTACCGCCCATGCCATGCCTCCACGTGTATCCGTTTCACGCCTTCGCCGTGATCCTCGGCCGCGGGCAGGTCATTCCGATGGAATCCATGGAGGAGGGTGAATGAATAGCGGGTCAGGAAAACACAAGGAATTCTTGAGAGGTTCTTGACCAGGAGTGTTACGGGGATCGTTACCGGGAGTGGCCGGACAGCCCCGGACGCTCAGGACAGCAACGCCCGGCCCAGCCAATCCGCATGGTCCCGCACACCCGGCAGCGCGAAGAAATAGCCGCCGCCGAACGGGGTGATGTAGTCGACCAGCGGCTCCCCCGCGAGACGCTTTTGCACCGCCTCGAACTGCCGGGCCAGGTCCTGCTGATAGCTGCAGAACAGCAGTCCCATGTCCAGATTCCCGTTCGCGTCCATGCCCCGGTCGTAGTTGTAGGCGCGGCGCAGGATGCGCTGGTCCTCGGTGCGCGCCGTACGGGGGTTGGCCATCCGGATATGGCTGTCCAGCGGGATGATGTCGCCCTTGGGGTCCTGGGCGAAGCGCGGGGTGTCGAACTCGTGCCGACCGTCCAGCGGTGCGCCGGACTCCCGGCCGCGACCGAACATCCGCTCCTGCTCGGTGATCGACACCCGGTCCCAGAACTCCACCAGCATCCGGATCAGCCGGACCACCTGATAGCTGCCGCCGGTCGCCCAGCCCGGCTCCCCGGAGCCCTCCCCCGCCCAGATCAGGCGGTCCATCAACCGGGCGTCGCCGGTGTCCGGGTTGGCGGTGCCGTCCTTGAAGCCCATGTGGTTGCGCGGGGTGCCGGAGGGGCGGGGCGGGCTGATGAATCCGTCCATGCGCCAGCGCACCTGGAGCGCGCCCCGGGTGTGCCGGGCTATGTCACGCAGCGCGTGCAGCACCGTGTCCGTGTTCTCCGCGCAGAGCTGGAGGCTCAGATCGCCGTGGCACCAGTCGGGGTCGAGGTCGTCGTCGGGGAAGGACGGCATGGCGCGCAGCCGCCGGGGCCTGCGGTCCTCCAGCCCGTACCGCCCATCGAAGAGCGAGGCGCCCACGCCGACCGTCGCGGTCAGCCGGTCGGCGGTGACCTGGGGGCCCAGGGTGCCGGAGTCGACGGGCGGGGCGGTGATCCCCACCGGATCCGGGGTGCCGCCGGTGGTGAGGAAGCGGCAGCGCGCGGTGAGCGTACGGAACAGCTCGGTCAGCTCGGTGCGCCCCTCGGCGGTGGCGTCGAAGGCGACGAACACGGTGGCGCGCTGCGGCGGGGTGAGGATCCCGGCCTGATGTCCGCCATGAAAGGCGACCCGCGCGGCCGCCTCTCCCCCGGCCTCCTTCCCGGCGCCCTCCGGCCTCGCACCGTCCGCGTTCAACCCGCCCGCCCGCGCGGCGGCCGGGGCGGCCGAGGCGCCCGCCACCGCGCCGACCGTGCCCGCCGCGGCGCCCCGCAGAAAGCCCCGCCGCCGCACCTCGCTCACCGGGTCCTCCGCACATCGGTCAGGGCCGCCACATCGGCCAGCCGCTCCACCAGCGCGCCCGCGGCGGCGTTGATCTTCTCCCGGCGCCCCCGGTCGAGCTGGTCCAACGGGATCCAGTGGTCCCCCTGGCGGGCGGCGTCCAGGGCCTTCCCGGTGCGCTCCATCCAGGTGCCGATCTCCGACAGCCCGGGGTCACGGGAGGTCAGCAGCGGGCGCAGCCGGTCCAGCACGGCCCGGGTGCCGTCGAGGTTGGCCCGCGCGGTGGCCAGGTTGGTGCCGCTGCCGTAGTCGGTGCGGCCGGTCAGCTCGAACTGCACGGTGTTCTCCATGATCTCGTGCGCCCGCAGGCCCAGGTCCGCGGGATCCATCCGCTGCTGCGGCCAGCTGTCCCGCAGCGCGCGGACGTCCTTGTCGAGCTGGTCGGCGGCACCGCGCAGACTGCTCGCGGACGCGCCGTGCCACAGCCCGTACTCGATGCGGTGGAAACCGGTGAAGTCCGGATCGCGGACACCGCCGGACAGCCCCGCCGTGGTGCCGTTGATCGCCCCGTCCGCATCGCCGAAGGTGCCGTAGGCGGCGCCCATCCGCTCGTACACCAGATGGGCGGGCAGCCAGGCCGCGCGGGCGGCGGCCAGATCGCCCTCCCGGACGGCCGAGCGCAGCACGTCGGTGCGGCGCACCAGCTCGCCCATCCGGCCCTGGACGTAACCCTGGTAGGCGATGGTCGGCGGGATCAGGTCCTGCTGGGTGACCGGAACGGCGGCCGGGCCGCCGCCGCGCGCCGGTCCGGCCACGGTCACCGTGGGTCCGGTGACCGCGTCCGTGTCGTCGGGCAGGCAGCGGAAGGCGTAGGAGCCTCCGCCGAGGGTGACCCGCAGCGGGCGGCTGGTGCCCGGGCCCAGCCCCTCGACCTCCCCGTACACCGAGCCGTTCGCCGGGTCGGTCAGATACACCTCGGCCGCCCGGCTGGAGGTGTTCGTGAGGTCGAAGACCTGCTTGCCGCGATGCGGATGGGCCCAGCCCTTGCCGCAGCCGCCCTCCGACACCTCGACCGAGGTGTGCCGCAGCCCGTCGGTCGCGGGAGCGGAAGCCCGCGGGCCCCCGCCCTCCGACGATCCTCCGGCGGTGGCCAGCGTGGCCGCGGCCACCGCCGCGACCACCGTCACCGCGGCGGTGACCAGCAGCGGGCGTGGTGACCCGGGGAAGGAGGGAGGAAGGCGGCGCACGGCTGCATGCTAAGCAGATTTCGGGATGCGGAATACTGTCGGGATCGTCCGGAGAGAGGGAATTCCCGCCCGGTTCACCGATCCGTCACCACTCGCTCCCTTTCTCCGCCGCCGTCACCGCCCGCCCCCTCAGCCGTCCACGGGCCCTCAGCCGCCCGTGGCGAACAGCGCGCCCAGCCGGTCATGGACCGGGCTGCGGCCCAGCAGCCGCAGCCCTTCCCAGACCGTGACCTGGTTCGCCGTGAGCACCGGCTTGCCCAGGTCCGCCTCCAGGTCGGCGATCCAGGCGGCGGTGTGCAACGCGGTGTCCGGCAGCAGCACCGCCTGGGCGTCCGGATGGTCACCGTGGCGGGCCATCCGCAGCACCTCGTCCTTCCCCCAGGTGCCGACCTCGGCGGCGGTGATGATGCCGCTGCCCTGGGTGGAGACCACCTCCGCGCCCGCCGCCTTCAGGAACGCCCTGAAATACTCCGCGACGTCCTCCGGGTAGGTGGCGGCGATGGCCAGCCTCTCCAGGCCCAGCGCCTGCACCGCGTGGGCGAAGGCGAAGGAGGTGCTGGAGGCGGGCAGCGCGGCCGTCTCCTCCAGCTCGCGCACCTGCTCCCGGGCGCCCTCCCAGCCGAAGACGAAGCTCGCGCTGGTGCAGGCCCAGATCACCGCCTGGGCGCCGCGCTCCTTCAGCTCGGCGACCCCGGCCGCGAGACGGGACCCCGACCCCATTTCCAGCAGGGCGTCCACCCGGTGGGCGTCCTCGCCGATGTCGGTGTGGACGAGCGGGAGCCGCACACTGTCGCCGAGCATCCCCTCCAGGCGCGGATAGTCGTCCTCGGCGGAATAGCCCGGGTAGAGAAAGCCCACCGTGTCCGGCGCCTGGTGCGTCGTCCGCTGCGTCGCGTCCGTCATGACTGCCTCCTTACCTGCGGCCCCCGTGGGCGCCGCCCCTGCACTGTCATTTGTGATACACCGCAGCCGCCCGGCAGGTTCCCTCACATCGCAGACGGACCTCCCGAGTCGTCGAGGAACGGGCCCTCGCCTATCCCCGGCCCGAACCCCGGGTCGAGCCCGTCCGCCGGATCGACGTCCGGCCCCGGTGACGCGGCCCCGGCCAGCGCCGCCTCCGGCTCCGGCTCGGCGTGCGCCGCCGGATCCGCCATCGAGGACATCGGAGGCATCGAAGCCATCGGGGGCATCGAGGCCATCGGGTCGGCCACCGTCGACGACGCCATGCCCGCCGGGCCCCGCCGCGCGGCCGGGTCCAGCAGCGCCTGGTACGGGCCGACCGCCTGGGCGCCGATCTGCCGCAGCGCCGCCCAGACCGTCACCTGGTTGGCCGACAGCACGGGCATCCGCAACTCCGCCTCCAGCTGCGGAATCACGTCGTACGTCGGCAAGTTGGTGCAGCTGATGAAGAGCGCGTCGGGCGACCCGACCACCGCCTCCCGCGCCATGTCGACCACGTCGCGGTAGGGGACCTTCCAGATGTGCCGGGTCAGTCCGAGGTAGGCCCGGCCCGTCACGGTGATACCGGCCTCGCCGAGGTACTCCTCCAGCGAGTCGGTCACCGACCGGGTGTACGGGGTCACCACCGCGACCCGCCGGGCACCGATCTCCCGCAGCGCCTCCAGCAAGGCGCCCGAGGTGGTGAGCGAGGGCAGCTCGCCCGCCTGTGTCATGGCCGCGCACATCGCGCGCTCGCCGGCCACGCCGCCGACGAAGCTGCCCGAGGTGCAGGCGTAAGCCGCGACTTCCGGTGCGACCGCGCTCAGCGCCCGCACCGCGTCCTGCAGGGTTTCGTGCTCGCTCACGAGCCGTGCCAGGTCGAGGCTGACCTCGACCGGGACGAAGGGTGTGCGGGTGAGGTGCAACGAGACCTCGTCCGGCACCCAGCGCCATAGTTCGCGATCAAGCGCGAAGTCGAACGGTGCGACGACGCCCACGCCACGCTGCGGCTGCGGGCCACCCAGAAAGGAGACGTCCATATATCGAGCCCCAATACAGAAAGGGAGGGCTGGACCATTGGCCAGAGATATAAGAGAGAGCACCGGCCTGATGCCGGGACGTCGGGACAGATCCGTTGTTGACGACGGTAGTTTCCGCTGCCTAGCGTGGTCAATCCCGAAACCAAGGCGCCTGCCCCGACATTCGTCAGCCAAACTCACCCACGTTTCGAAACGGTTTCCCGCCTATGTCCGAAAGCACTGTTGTCGTCTTCGGCGAGCAGCCCCCGGTCCGGCTGGACCGGCTGACCGGCCGGGCCCAGGTCGTGGTGTGCGACGAGAAGACGCTGCCCGACGCCCTGCCCTCCGCCGATGTCCTCCTGGTCTGGGATTTCACCTCCGACGCGGTACGCGACGCCTGGCCCGGCGACGGCCCCCGGCCGCGCTGGGTGCACACCGCGAGCGCCGGGGTGGACCGGCTGCTGAGCCCCGAACTGACCGCGTCCGATACCGTGTTGACCAACGCGCGCGGCGTCTTCGAGCAGCCCATCGCCGAGTACGTCGCGGGCCTGGTCATCGCCATGGGCAAGGACTTCCCGGGCAGCTGGGAACTGCAGCGGCAGCGCCGCTGGCAGCACCGCGAGACGATGCGGCTGGCCGGGACGCGCGCGGCCGTCATCGGCGCCGGGCCCATCGGCCGGGCCATCGCCGCCACCCTGACCGCGCTCGGGATCAAGGCCGACCTGGTCGGACGCACCGCACGCCCGGGCGTACGCGGCAACGACGAGCTGCCCGAGCTGCTCGCGGAGGCCGACTGGGTGATTTCCGTGGCCCCGCTCACCGAGGCCACGCGCGGCATGTTCAACCGGGACGCCTTCGCCCGGATGAAGCCCACCGCCCGGTTCATCAACGTCGGACGCGGTCCCCTCGTCATCGAGGACGATCTGAAGTCCGCCCTGGTCGGGCGGCAGATCGCGGGTGCCGCGCTGGATGTGTTCGAGAACGAGCCGCTCGCCCCCGACGACCCCCTGTGGGACGTGCCCGGGCTCCTCGTCTCGCCCCATATGAGCGGCGACACGGTCGGCTGGCGCGACCACCTGGCCGAGCAGTTCCAGGACAACTACGACCGCTGGAGCGCCGGAGAGCCCCTGCTCAACATCGTCGACAAGCGTCTTGGATACGTACCGGTGGACTGATTCGCACGGACCTTCCTGACCCACCTGAACGGAGAGCTGGATGACCGACCTGCACGACCTGACAGCGGTTCAACTCCTCGAGCGGTACGGCTCCGGCGATCTCTCCCCCGTCGAGGCCACCCGAGCCGCCCTCGACCGGATCGAGCAGATCCAGCCGAGGGTCAACGCCTACAGCCGGGTGGACCACGAGGAAGCGCTGCGCCAGGCGGAGGAGTCCGCCGAACGGTGGCGGCGCGGCGAACCGGCGGGGCTCCTGGACGGCGTTCCGGTATCGGTCAAGGACATCCTGCTGATGCGCGGCGGCCCCACGCTGCGCGGGTCCCGTACGGTGCGCACGGACGGGCCGTGGGACGAGGACGCGCCCGCGGTGGCGCGGATGCGGGACCACGGGGCGGTGTTTCTCGGCAAGACGACCACCCCGGAATTCGGCTGGAAAGGTGTCACGGACAGCCCCGTGTACGGGGTGACGGGCAACCCGTACGACCCCGGGTGCACTGCGGGCGGCTCCAGCGGCGGCAGCGCGGCGGCGGTCGCGCTGGGGGCCGGTCCGCTGAGCCTCGGGACGGACGGCGGCGGGTCCGTCCGCATCCCCGCGTCCTTCTGCGGGATCTTCGCGCTCAAACCCACCTATGGGCGGGTGCCCATCTATCCCGCCAGTGCGTTCGGGACGCTCGCCCATGTGGGGCCCATGACCCGGGACGCGGCCGATGCCGCCCTGCTGATGGACGTCATCACGGGGGCGGACTGGCGCGACTGGTCGCAGCTCGGTCCCTTCGGGGGGAGCTTCCGGGAGGCCATCGCGGGGGGTGCGGAGGGTGGCGGCGCGGTCGACGGGCTGCGGGTCGCGTACAGTCCGGCGCTCGGTGGCGGGGCTGTGGTCGATCCCGAGGTGGCCGCGTCGGTACGGCGGGCCGTGGATCTGCTGGCCGGGCTGGGCGCGGTCGTGGAGGAGATCGACCCGGGCTTCGAGGATCCGGTGGAGGCCTTCCACACACTGTGGTTCAGCGGTGCGGCGCGGGTCGTGCAGCCGCTCGGGCAGGAGCAGCGGGAGCTGCTGGATCCGGGGCTGCGGGAGGTGTGTGCGCAGGGGGCCTCGTACAGCGCGCTGGACTATCTGGCGGCGGTGGATGTACGGATGGCGCTCGGGCATGCGATGGGGCGCTTCCACTCCGCGTACGACCTGCTGGTGACGCCTACGTTGCCGATCACCGCCTTTGAGGCGGGGGTGGAGGTGCCGGAGGGGTCGGGGCACGCGCGGTGGACGGGGTGGACCCCGTTCACGTACCCCTTCAACCTGACGCAGCAGCCGGCGGCGTCTGTGCCGTGCGGGGTGACGGCGTCGGGGTTGCCGATTGGGGTGCAGTTGGTGGGGGCGCGGCATGCGGATGCGGTGGTTTTGCGGGTGGCGCACGCGTTGTATGGGGCGGGGGTGGCCGAAGCCGTGCCTCCGCCGGTGGGGTGACGGGGGTGCGGGGGCGGGGGCGCCCCCCCGCCGCCGCGCCCCAGCCAGACAACCACACACCCAAA
>NZ_JBSFGE010000030.1:0-107308 GCF_053596435.1 Streptomyces sp. NPDC001700 | reverse complement strand
ACCCTGTGGGAGAGTAGGACGCCGCCGAACAATCTTTAGCCTCGGTCCCGAGCATTTCATGCTCGGGACCGAGGCATTTTTGCGTTCAGCACCAGATTCCCAGTGGATCAGCGGGGCGGTGGATCAGGGGGCCAGTGGGTGAGGCTTCGTCTCTCCGGGTACCCGTCTCTCCGGTTACCCGACCAGCGTGCGGTGCGGCCAGCGGGCTCGTGCCTGCTCCTGGGAGCGCATCAGCGCCAGCGTGGGCAGCCCCTGTGCGGCTCCCTGGGCCAGTAGGTCCGGCAGGGCCGGAAGCGGTGCTACGGCGGCCACGTCGTCCAGGACGAGGGTGAGTGGTGGGTCGAGCCGACCGGAGGATGACCGTTCGGCCATGCGCCGGCCGTGCTCGACCACGTGTGAGGCGAGTGCGGTCAACAAGGGCATCGCACCCGGGTGGGACCGGGGATCCTCGATGGATTCCCCCATCAGATAAAGCGTTCCCCCTTCACCGACGAATGACTCCAGCGCGAGCGCGTCGGCTCGCCCCGGATTGCACGCGTCACGGATATGGATCGAGGAGAGCGCGCCCAGCGCACGGGCCGTCAGTTCCTGGGCCATATCGCGGCGTTCGGGGTGCGCGGTGAGTGTGGCCTCCAGCTCGCCTGCCGCGCCGCCCGCCGCCTTGGGGTGCGTACGGAGGATCCGTACCGGCTCATGCGCCGAACTGCCCTGCGCCCAGCGGTGGACGTGGCGGAACGGGCGGCCGTCCACCGCGGCGGCGTGCAGCCAGCAGCGCAGCATCGTCTCCGCGGCCTGCGCCAGGGGCTGGTCCATCGCGTGCGCGGGGCGCACGGGGGCCAGCAGGGCGGCGGCACGGGCGGCCGCTACCTCGCGGGAGTCGCACCCGTCCGCCGGGTTCCAGCGCAGCCGGGCCGGAGTGTCGAGGAGATGGGACGGGTCGAAGACATGGGTGGGCCCGAACTTGGCGCGGGCATCCTTGGTCGCGGCCCACAGACCGGGATCGCTGGTGAGGACGAGAACCGGGCCGACCGCCTCCAGAACGGCCTGGGCGGCGGCTTCGCCGCGCTCGGCGCCGAACAGGACGCGGGAGCGGGCCGGTTCCCCGCCGGGGCGGAACAGCCCGGCGGCGAGGTCGGCATCGAGAGCGGGCGGCGGCTGCGGCGACGCGGCGGCCGGGTCGGCCGGGTCCTGGGGGCCGTACGGGCCGTCGGGGGCCGGGGAGAGCGGGGCGATGTGTTCCGTGGGGACGGGGCCGGTCGCGGTGTCGTGTGCGGCGGCGCCGCCCGCGTGGGCCGTGCCTACATCGGCCGTGCTGGGCGCGCTGGCGGGGCCCAGCGCGGCGGTCTCGGGCCGGGCGGCCGGGACGTGCTCGTCGCCTGGTCTGCCGGGGCCCGTCGCCGTCCCGTGGCGGGGTGGTGGGTCGAGGGCTGCCTCGGGGGCCGATGGGGCCGTAGCGGCCGTAACGCCGTGTGCCGGGCCCTCAGGGGCGTACGCGGGGCCAGGGGCCCGCTCCGTACCCGTGCCATCGGCCATGCCCGACGCCGCCTCCGCGCGGGCGGCGCGGCGCCTGGCGCGGACCAGCCGGTAGCGGGCCAGGGTGCCGACCGCGAAGACCGTGAGGACGATCAGCACCATCAGCTCGCCGATGAGGATGCCCCAGAACAGCCCGTAGCCGGACAGCTGGTGGATCGGGGTGGCGGGCCAGGCCGCCGCCAAATTGTGCGGCTCCTCCACCAGATGGCGCAGTGCCAGGGGCGTGTGCAGGAACGTCAGACCGTCCGGCCAGGCGCCGTGCGCGAAGAGCCCGGCCAGACCGGTCGCCGACCAGACGAGCCCGATCAGCCCCAGCAGAAAGGCGAAGAGGCCGATCAGCAGGCCGTCCGAAATGCCGCCCTCCGGGGGCCGCTGTCTTCCGTGGCCGTGCTCCGCGGGTCCGCCGCGGTACTGCCCCGGCGCCATGTCAGGCCACCGTGGAGCCGTACGACGGGCCGCCGTAGGGGTCCGCCTCCGCCGCGGCCTCGACCGCCGCTGCGGCCCGCTCCTCGGCCTCCGCCTCGGCGGCCAGCTGGACGGCGATCCCGTCCTCGGTCATCGCCCGGTCGGTGTAGACGAGGGGGCGCTCGGACTCGGTGATCAGGTGTTTGACGACCTGTACGTTGCCGTTGACGTCCCAGACCGCGATACCGGGCGAGAGCGTCGGGATGATCTCCACCGCCCAGCGCGGCAGCCCCAGCACCCGCCCGGTGGCGCGGGCCTCGTCCGCCTTCTGGGCGTAGATCGTCCTCGTCGAGGCCATCTTGAGGATCGCGGCGGCCTCGCGCGCCGCCGCGCCGTCGACCACGTCGGACAGATGGTGGACGACGGCGACGAAGGACAGGCCGAGCCGACGCCCGAACTTCAGCAGCCGCTGGAAGAGCTGGGCGACAAAGGGCGAGTTGATGATGTGCCAGGCCTCTTCGACCAGGAAGATGCGCTTCTTGCGGTCGGGCCGGATCCAGGTGTGCTCCAGCCAGACGCCCACGATGGCCATGAGGATCGGCATCGCGATCGAGTTGCGGTCGATATGGGACAGGTCGAAGACGATGAGCGGCGCGTCGAGATCGATTCCGACCGTGGTCGGACCGTCGAACATGCCGCGCAGGTCACCGTCGACCAGCCGGTCCAGCACCAGGGCGACGTCCAGGCCCCAGGCCCGTACGTCGTCCAGGTCGACGTTCATCGCCTCCGCCGACTCCGGCTCGGGGTGGCGCAGCTGCTCGACGATGTCGGTCAGCACCGGCTGACGGTCGGTGATGGTCTCGTTGACGTAGGCGTGGGCGACCTTGAGGGCGAAGCCGGAGCGCTCGTCGAGCCCGTGCCCCATCGCGACCTCGATGATCGTCCGGAGCAGGGCCAGCTGACCGGTCGTCGTGATCGACGGGTCCAGGGGGTTGAGCCGGATGCCGCCGTCGAGGGCCGCCATCGGATCGAGCCGGATGGGGGTTATCCCCAGCTCCTGGGCGATCAGGTTCCACTCGCCGACCCCGTCCTCGCCCTGCGCGTCCAGTACCACCACCTGGCGGTCGCGGAACCGGAGCTGACGCAGGACGTACGTCTTCTCCAGCGCCGACTTGCCGTTGCCGGACTCCCCGAGCACCAGCCAGTGCGGGGCGGGCAGCTGCTGGCCGTACAGCTGGAACGGGTCGTAGATGTAGCCCTTCCCGGAGTACACCTCGCGCCCGATGATGACGCCCGAGTCGCCGAGGCCCGGGGCCGCGGTCGGGAGGTAGACGGCCTGCGCCTGCCCCGTGGACGTACGGACCGGCAGCCGAGTCGTCTCCACCTTCCCGAACAGAAAGCTGGTGAACGCGTCGGTGACGGCGGTCATCGGATCGGCCACGGCGGAGCCCCTATCGTCCCAGTCCCAGTCGTCTCTACGGCGTCTCTGTGTCGCCTCTACGGCTATCGGTCAGCCGCGGTCGGCTAACGGCGGATACCGGTCGCGAACGGCAACGTGTTCACAAACGCGCGGTGGTGCTCACGGTCGCACCACTCCAGCTTGAGATAGCTCTTCCCCGCCGAGGCCCGGATGGTCCGCTTGTCGCGGTTGAGCGCCTCCGGCGAGCGGGAGGAGACGGTGATGTAGCCGACCAGGTTGACGCCCGCGGCGCCGCTGGCCAGATCCTCGCCCCGCTGGTCGAGACGGCCGTGCGCGGCGATGTCGCGCGGGTCCACCGCACGGTTCATCTTCGCGGCGCGGCTGGCCTCGGCCTCGTCATTGACCTTTTCGGTCAGCATCCGCTCGATCGCGATCTCCGTGGGCTCCAGATCCATGCAGACGGCGACCGTACGGATGACATCGGGGGTGTGGACGAGCAGCGGGGCGAGGAAGTTCACCCCGACCGGAGTCATGGGCCACTCCTTCACCCAGGCGGTGGAGTGGCACCAGGGCTCGCGGGTGCTGGACTCGCGGGTCTTCGCCTGGAGGTAGGTGGGCTCCATCGCGTCCAGCTCGGCGGGCCAGGCGTTGCGCTTGGTCATCGCCTGGATGTGGTCGATGGGGTGGTCCGGGTCGTACATGGAGTGGATGAGCGAGGCCAGCCGGCCCTGCCCGAGGGGCTGGCGCACCCGGATGTCGGCCTCGGCGAGCCGCGCGCAGATGTCGGTCAGCTCGCGCGCCATGATCACGGCCAGGCCCGCGTCCTTGTCGATCCGGCCGCCGCCGCTGCGCCGGGTGGCGCGGGCGATGGCCTGCGCCTCGGAGGCCAGGTCGCGGGTGTAGTGCATGCAGGCGACGAGGTACGCGCGGTGCTGCTCGGAGGAGGTGGAGACCATCGACTGCAGCTGGTCGTACGAGTCCTTGAGCCACTCCGGGGAGCCGTTGTCGCCGCGCCGTTCGACGTCCTTGGCGTGCGCGTCCGGGTCGGCGGGGAGGGTGCGGGCCAGCATCTGCAGCCGGGTCACGAAGCCGTCGCCGTTGGCCACGTGCTTGAGCAGGGTGCCGAACCGGTCGACCAGGGCCTCCTGGTCCTCGCTGTCCCGCAGGCCCACGCCCGGGCCCTCGATCTCGATGGCGGCGGTGACGGTGCGGCGGTCGGCGTGCAGCAGGACGGCGATCTCGTCCGGGCCGAACGGCGCGGCCAGCCAGTTGATCCGGCCGATGCCGGGCGGCGGGCCGACCTCCACCTCGCGGCCGTCGGACCGGGTACCGGCCTCGGCGGCGGCGGAGCGGTAGCCGGTGGTGCCCTTGCGGACGCTGCGCTTGTACGAGCGGTTGATCTCGAACCAGCGGTAGAACGTGCGCCCGTTGTACGGCACGTACACGGCGGCCAGCGCGATGGTCGGGAAGCCGACCAGGGCGACGATGCGCAGCATCAGCATCGGCACCAGCAGGCCGCACATCATCCCGATGAACGCGCCCGCGATGATCAGCGCGATCTCACCGGTCTCGCGGTTCTTGCCGACGATCGCGTTGGGGCGGGCACGGCCGATGAGATACGTGCGGCGCGGTGCGATGGCGTGGGACTGGGCATCGACCGTCACCGCCGGTCACCTCCCGGGTTGTTGCCTGAGCTGTTGTTCTGTGAACGGGGGGCGGACCCGCCCCCGGAGTTTCCGGTGCGGCTCGCGCCGCTTCCACCGCCGTTACCGCTGCCGCGGGAGCTGTGGGCCGCGACGCCGCCGGAGACGGGGTTGGCGGGCTTGGCCTGGGCCGGGCGGGCTCCGCCGCCTCCGTCGCCGCCGCCCCCGCCGCGGGCGCTGTGGGTGTTGATGCCCTGCTTCACCAGGGCCGCGGGCGAGCTGATGACCGCGGCGGCCTGACGGGACGCGGGGTCGGCGCTGGCGCTGCGGGCCTTGACGATCTCGTCGCCGAAACCGGGTACGAAGCGGTAGATCATCGCGCTGGCGAAGATGGCGAGGATGATGATGGAGAGGCCGGAGACGACGGCCGAGAAGGCGTCGGGCTCGTTACCGGAGGTGGAGAGCGCGCCGGCCAGGGCGAGGACGATCACGATGACCGGCTTGACGAGGATCACCGCGATCATGATCCCGGCCCAGCGGCGGACGTGCCCCCACATGTTCTTGTCGACGAGCCCGGCGTAGACGGCGGTGCCGAGCAGCGCGCCGACGTAGAGCAGGGCCGCGCGGATGACCAGCTCGAGGCAGAGCACACCGGCCGCGAGGATCGTCACGAGCGACACGACGATGAGCATGATCGGGCCGCCGCCGATGTCCTCGTCCCGCTTGAGGGCCTGGGCGAAGGAGCCGAAGAAGGCGTCGTTGTCGGCGCCGGTGCCGGTGGCGATGGCGTCCGTGACGGCGTCGGTGGCGGTGACGACCGTATAGAGGATGAGCGGGGTGAAGGCGGAGGCCAGGACCGTCAGCCAGAGGAAGCCGATGGCCTCGGAGAGCGCCTCGCCGAGCGGGACGCCGCGGATGGCGCGCTTGGCGACGGCGAGGAGCCAGAGGATGAGGGTGAGGACGGTCGAGGCGGCGAAGACGACGGCGTACTGGCGGAGGAAGGCCGCGTTCGTGAAGTCGACGTTGGCCGTCTCTTTGACGAGCTTTGAGAGCTTGCCGATGAGCCATGCGGCGGCGTCGGCGCAGCCGCGGGCGAGGGAGGCGGCGGGGTCCAGGGGGTTCGATGGGTCGGAGGGGGCGCCTGAGCCGCCGCCACCGTCACCCTTCTCGCAGTTTTCCCGGACCTGGCCGAGAAGCTCGCTGCAATCGTCCTTGTCGCTGCCGGACGGGCTCGGCGTGGGGGTGGGGGCAGCGGCAGCACGGGTCGCCAGGAGGACGGCGGCCGTCTGAACGGCCGCCAGGACGCCCGTGAGCGTGAGAGCGCGGCGGCTCGTGCTAGCGGGCATAGGTGAACCCTCCGTACTGCTCGACTGCCTTGGCGATCTCATCGGCCGTGGAGGCGGTGTTGTCGCTGTTGACGGGGGCGGGGCCGCTCTTCTGCGAGAAGCTCTCGGCCTTCCAGTCGTTGTCCGTCCACCGCAGCTTGAGGGTCATGGTGAACCAGTCGTTGGTGACCGGATTCTTGGAACCCTCGCCAGCCGTTCCGAATACCCCCGTGCACCAGACCTCGACCGTCGCGGCGGTGCTCGCGTACTTCGAGACCTTGGTGCCCAGGGGGGCGGTGCGCGAGATGTAGGTCATGCCGTCGGGCGCCTTGCCGTTCGCGTCCAGCCCGATCTTTTCCAGAGCGTTGGTGGAGTAGGCCTTGTCGAGCCTGGTCTGGAGCGGTGCGGCGGCCGTGGTGGTGAAGACCTGCGGGACGATCTCATGACGCTGTTCGCGGTTGAGCATGTCGGCAGAGCCCAGCGCCACCGCGTAGTTCGCCGCCGCGCTCTGGGCGCCCTGCTGGGTCTTCGCGAAGCCCGACGCGATGCCCGTCGTGCCGTTCTCGCCGGTGACCGGGCGGGTGCCGGTGGGGGCGGTGGGCTGGGCTTCGGCGTTGGTGCCGCCGGAGTCCGGGTCGGACGAGCCGCCGTCGTCCTGGCCGCCGCGGTTGACGAAGGCGATGGCGGCGAGGAGCAGGACCACGACCCCGACGACCGTGATCAGGTTGCGGCTCGGCTTGGCGGTCCGGCCGGGGCCGCGGCGGGGCGGGCCGTACGGGTCCTCGTCGCCTTCGGGCAGGCGGGTGCGCGTCAGATGGCCGCCGGGTGCCGTGCCGCGGGTGCGGCCGGTGTCGTGGCCGTCGTAGTCACCGCCGTAGCCGCCGTCGCCGTGACTCATCGCGTGTTCGCCCCTTCAACCGTTCCGGCTGTGCCGGTCGTGCCGTCCGTGGTCGCTGTTCCGCCACGCTGGTACGACGGTAGCGGCGCGGACCGACGTGTGGGCGTGGTGGTGTGAGTGGACATCAGACTGACACGACCTCGGCGACGGGGGCGGCGGGTGCGGGCATCAGGGAGCAGCCTCGGGTACGGAGGGTGGGGCCGGTAGGGGGGATCGGGGGCGGAGGCTCGGCGGCGGGGGCGTGCGCCGCGCGCGGGGGTCGGCTCCGGTGCGCGGGGGCGCGGGCCGGAGCGGGCGGGGGCGTGGCTAGATGGCCATGCCGTACACGATCGTGAAGAGCGTGCCCAGCGAGCCGATGATGAACACGCCGGTCAGCCCCGCGACGATCAGGCCCTTGCCCTGCTCCGCGCTGAAGGTGTCGCGCAGCGCCGTCGCGCCGATGCGCTGCTTGGCCGCGCCCCAGATCGCGATGCCGAAGCACAGCAGCAGCGCGATGGCCATGACGACCTCGATCATCACGCGGGCCTCGCTGCCCAGGCTTCCGAAGGGGCCCCAGTCTGGGGCGATTCCGCCGATGATGGTGTTGATGTCGCCCTTTTCGGCCGCTAGAAACATAGTGAACTCACCGCCCCTTATGGGTAGTTGTGTGCCCCGCCGCACCGGCGTGGGTCAGTCTCTATCTTCGCTGACGATTCCGCCTCCGCATGTCGACTGGGCGGCATTTCTTGGCGGATCTCGTACGTGTTGTGGACCACGGTGGCCTGGCAGGAGGATGAGCCATGTCCATCAGGTGCCTTCAGGCGCCTTATGGTCACTCTGTGTATCACGCGGGTGGGCGCCGGGCAACGATCGGTAGCGGAGGCCCCTATTCCCCCGGTTCCTCCGCGAAGTCGTCGAACTCGCCCGCCTTGACCCCCTTGAGGAACGCGTCCCACTTGGCCTGGGAGGTGACGACGACGGTCTCCGGGTCGTTGCTCTCGCGCATGTAGATCTGACCGTCCGGGCCCGCGGCCACCTCCAGGTAGGCGCCCGCCTCCTCGTCCTCGTCGGTCGAGGCCCGCTGCCAGTCCAGCTGCGTCATCCGTGTTCCTTGGGGTCCATGGGGTGTGAGGTGCTCGGACGGGCCGGACTTTACGCGCTCCGCAGGGAGGCGGGCCGGGAGCGGTCCCGGTCGCCCGTAGGGTTTCGGCTGGCGAGCGGCTGATTTTCGCCGTGCGTACGGAAAGACGTTCGTACCGCGGGCTGATGGGGGAGGATGGCCGGGTGCGTAAGGTCTGGCTGGGCGTCAGCGTCGGTATCGGAGTCTGTTTTTCCTTCGTCGTCCTGCTCGTTCTCGGCACCTATATGGTCGCCGGGAACCTCGCGGGCGGTGGTGGCGGCGGCAGTGTCGGACTGGCGAAGGGGTCTGTCCCGGCGTCGTACGCGCCGCTGATCCAGCGGTACGGGAACTCCTGCCCCGCGATCAACCCCGCCCTGCTCGCCGCGCAGCTCTACCAGGAGAGCGGCTGGAACGCGAAGGCCCAGAGCCCGGCCAACGCCAAGGGGCTGGCCCAGTTCATCCCGGCCACCTGGGCATCGCACGGGGTGGACGGCGACAAGGACGGCAAGCGGGACATCTGGAATCCGAATGACGCGATTCCGTCCGCGGCCGCCTACGACTGCTCGCTCGCGAAGTATGTGAAGGACGTGCCGGGCAATCCCACGCACAACATGCTGGCGTCCTACAACGCGGGCGCGTACGCGGTGCTCAAGTACAAGGGCGTGCCGCCGTACCGCGAGACCCAGAACTACGTGAAGACCATCACCAACCTGGCCAAGAGCTTCGAGGCGCCCACCCAGACCGTGCAGCCGTCGCGGCAGTCGGCCGCGGCGATCTACTTCGCGCAGAAGCAGCTGGGGAAGCCGTATCTGTGGGGTGGCAACGGCACCCCGGAGCAGGACGGCCGGTTCGACTGCTCAGGGCTGACGAAGGCGGCGTACAAGACGGTGGGGATCGACCTGCCGCGCGTCGCCAACGACCAGTGGAACGCCGGACCGCATCCCAAGCGGGACGAGCTGCTCCCCGGCGATCTGGTCTTCTTCGCGTACGACCTCGACGACCCGAGATCCATCCACCACGTGGGCATCTACGTGGGCGGCGGGAAGATGATCAACGCGCCCTACACTGGTGCCGTGATCCGCTTCGACCCCATCGATTCCCCGGACTACATCGGGGCGACGAGGGTGACGCAGGATGGCGCAAAAGCGCTGCCCCGGTCCAACGCCGCGTGAGGATTCCCTCTGAGCTGCGACGACGGGTCACCCTTCGATAACGTCCCGGTGATCGTTGGGTAGCGAACGGAACGCCTGGCGCGATGAGGGCGTTTCCTGGAGGTGGATCGGCGGCACACCCTTCGGCATCGCTCGCCGGGGCCGTCGGTCGTGGGGAAGCACGGGGGTCGGCAGCTGTACGCAGCGACAGGTGAGAGATAAGGGGCCGCGGCACATGGCTGGACTCGCACTGGACGGGTCGAACCCCGATGTCAGCCTTCTCTACGACATCAACGGGCTCGCCAAAGACGCCCCGCACTGGTTCGACCGCGTGATGGAGTTCGTCGGCGAGTTCGGCATCGTCCTCGGACTCGCCCTGGTGGGCCTCGGCGCCTGGTGGAGCGTGCGCAAGCGGCCGCAGGACGCGCCGTCGGCCGTCGCCGGGCTGATGTGGGCGCCGCTGGCCGCCGGGATCGCGCTGATCGCCAACATCCCGATCCGGGGCTTCGTGCAGCGCCCGCGGCCGTTCCGGGACCATCAGGGGCTCGAAGTCCTGGTGGCGGGCAAGACCGACTTCTCCTTCGTCAGCGATCACGCGACGCTCACCATGGGGCTCGCCGTCGGGGTCTTCATGGCCCACCGGCGGTTCGGGGTGGCCGCGATCGGGCTCGCGCTGCTGGAGGGCTTCTGCCGCGTCTACATGGGCGTGCACTACCCGACGGACGTCATCGGCGGGTTCGCGCTGGGGACCGCGGTCGCGCTGCTGCTGGCGCCGCTCGCGATGATGCTGCTGACGCCGCTCACCACCACGATCGCGGGGTCGCGGGCCGGCTGGCTGATCCAGGCCCGGCGCCCCGCCCCGGCCGCCGCGGGCGAGGGCATCCCGGAGTTCCCCGAGACCCGGGCGCCGGGCACGGAGCGCGGCAGCAAGGACCTCGCGGCCTGATACGCACACGTACGCGAACGAAGGGCGGCCCGGCGCGATGCCGGGCCGCCCTTCGCGTACATCAGGCACGTGCGCTCACAGCGCCTGCGGGAAGTCGAAGAGCCGCTTCGGGTCGTAACGCTTCTTCAGCCGCGCCAGCCGGTCCGCGCCGGAGCCGTAGTACGCCGAGCGCCAGTCCTTGAGGGAGGCGTCGGTGTAGTTCTGGTACGCCGCCCCGGAGGCGTAGCGCCGCATCGCCGTGTGCGCCGCGTCCAGCCAGGCGTTCTGCGGGGTGCCCGCGCCGCCCGCCGCCCAGGACGCGGTGTACTGCGCGAGGAACCGCGAGCGGCGGTGGACGAAGGCGGTGGCCTGAGGGTCGACGCGGTTCACGGCGCCACCGAGCGCGGTGAGCGCGATGCTGACCGCGCCGCCGCCGCTGGTGCGCCGCCCGAAGCGCTCGACCTGGTCGAGCATCGCGCGCACTCCCGCCTGGTTGAGCGAGCGGTCGAAGAAGTCGGAGCGCGCCGCGTACGTCTCCCGCTTCAGCACCCCGTCGGTGCTGCGGCCGGGCTGGTCGCCGGGCAGATGGCAGCGGGTGGTCGAGGTGTCGCCGCACCCCGCGTACATGCGCATCGCGTCGACGTACCCGCGGCGGCGCAGGGTCACCTGGGAGGCGGGGCCGGGGCCGCCCGGGCCGTCGGCGAGCCGGTCGACCGCGTTCTGCAGATCGCCGTAGGTGCCGAGCGAGAAGCAGCTGATGGAGACGGTGGGGGTGCGGCCGGGGGCGGCCGACAGGTGCAGCGCCGACCAGATCTCGTCGGGCTGGTCCGGGCCCCACTTCTGCCAGGCGCTGAGCACCTTGGCCGCCTTCGACCAGGGCCAGGACATATAGGCGGTGACGCCGTCGCCCGTCTTGCGGGTACGGAAGCGCAGCTCCGTGACGACGCCGAAGTTGCCGCCGCCCGCGCCGCGCAGCGCCCAGAAGAGGTCGGGCTCGCGGTCCTTGGAGACCTGGAGGGTCTTGCCGTCGGCGGTGACGAGGGTCGCGCCGGTGAGGTGGTCGGAGGTGAGTCCGTACGCCCGGGAGACCACGCCGTGGCCGCCGCCGAGGGTGAGCCCGGAGATGCCGACGCTCGGGCAGGAGCCGCCGGGGACGGTGACGCCACGGGCGCCGAGCCCGGTGTAGACGTCGATGAGCTTGGCGCCGCCGCCGATGCGGGCCTCGCCGGTGGTGGTACGGAGGGAGTCGAGCGCGGAGACGTCGATGACCAGGCGTCCGTCGCCGCTGGAATAACCCGCGTAGCTGTGGCCGCCGTTGCGGATGGCGACGGGGGTGCCCTGGCGCCGGGCGAAGTCCAGACATGCGGCGATGTCGGCCGTATTGCCTATATAGGCGACGGCGGCGGGCCGCAGATGGTCGAAGCGGGTGTTGTACAGGCGCCGTGCGGCGGTGTAGTCGGCGTCGCCGGGGCGCAGCAGGTCGCCGTGCAGCGTCTTGGCGAGCGCGGTCCAGTCCGCGGCCTTCGGCTTGCCCGCGCTCGCCGCGAGCCCGCTGCCGCTGCCGCTCCCGCCCCCGTTCCCGCTGCCCGAGACGGTGCCGAGGGACGTGCGGCCGCCGGCGGCGTGTCCCGTGGTGGTGCTGCTGCACGCGGCGGCCCAGGTGGCCGTGGAGGCCAGCCCCGCGCTCGCTGCCAGCAGTGTCCGCCGGTTCATGGCGGTGTCCCCTCCCTGTCGACCTTGTGTCCCACTGGTCGACCGGGCCACCGCCCCTACCGCGTATGCCGCCCGGTCTCCTGGTCAGAGGTCATGCCGGGCTGCGGGGTTGCGTCTGTGGCGGAAGAATGACGGTCCGTCGAGTGGGCGCTGGCGTCGTCGCGGGCCAGGGGCCGGGAGCGGCGGGCCGGACCGGTCCAGCCGCAGGTGCATCGGGCGAGGCAGAAGGCCCCCTTCTCCACGGTGGTGGTGCGGGCCTGTTCGGGGCCTATGTCGCCAGAGTCGAGCACATGACCACGCTACCGGGCCGTGACGGGTGGCCGGAACGGGTCGTTAAACGAACAAGTATCAAGGCGTGGACGAGCGTGGCCAGGGGGTCGACGGTCGATGGTGGTTCAGCGGCGCGGTGGAAGGAGACGGGCGAAGGCGGTCGCCGGATGCGTGGCGGGTGGTCTGCTGGCCGCGCTGCTGGCGACCGTCAGCGGCTGCTCGTCCCAGACGGTGGCGGACGAGCGCCCGGGCGGTGCCCCCGGGGCGGCGGCCGCGGTCGCCGTGCTGCGGCAGGCCGCGGACGTGCTGGTGAGTTCCGGGAGTTCACGGGTGCGGACGACCCTGGAGACGGCGACCGGTGGCACCCGGGTGTCGATCGAGGGCAGCGGGGCGTACGACTTCGAGCGGCGGCGCGGGCGGCTGCGGCTGGTGCTGCCGAGGGACGCGACGGGCGCGGCCGAGCACGGTCCGATCACCGAACTGCTGGCACCCGGCGCGCTCTTCATGCGCAACCGCGGCGCGGGCATCCCCAGCGACAAATGGGTACGGGTGGACACCGCGGGCATTCCGGACGGCAATCTGGTCACCGGCGGGGCGACCGATCCGCTGACCGCCGCCGAACTGCTGCGCGGGGTGCGGCGGGCGAGCCTGGTCGGGGAGGTGGGGCTGGGCGGCGCCCAGGTGCGGCACTACCGCGGCACCACGGACATCGGCCGGGCGGCCCGGGTGGCCTCGCACGGCGTACGGGGGCCGCTGCGGGCCGCGGCGCGGGGGTTCACCGACTCCCTGGTGCCCTTCGACGCGTATCTGGACGGGCTGGGGCGGCTGCGTGAGGTGCGCCACCGCTTCACCGTGACCAGCGGGGTGAGCGGGGCGAGCGGGGCGAGCGGTACGCGGCCCGCCGGGAGCGCGGACGGGCGGAGCGCGATGGGGGTCGCCTC
This sequence comes from Streptomyces sp. NPDC001700, assembly GCF_053596435.1. NCBI lineage: Bacteria > Bacillati > Actinomycetota > Actinomycetes > Kitasatosporales > Streptomycetaceae > Streptomyces > Streptomyces sp. NPDC001700. The sequence continues at coordinate 93,985 of NZ_JBSFGE010000030.1, read as the reverse complement.
GACGACGGAGCTGTACGACTTCGGGGTGGCGGCCGCGGTTCGGCTCCCCAAGCCCGCGGATATCTACACAGGAAAGGTCGGATCGCCTCAGAAGTAGTCGGAGGGGTCCGCTCTCCCCTTCGAAATGGCCCATCCGTGCCATGCGCGGAGTGTGTACCGATCCCTACGCTGGGAAGCCGCTGCTCGAAGGTGCTCGAAGGTGCTCGAAGGAGGAGGTGAAACACGTGGTTGCGCGTCGCGGCTCACCGGGCCCGGACCCCGTGGCCCTCGTCGAGATCGATCTCTACGGTGAATTGATGATCGCTGCAGCGAGCGCGGACGAGGAACGGCTCAGTCCGGACCGCATCGACGAGGTGCTCCGGGTGGAGGCTGACCGGTCGGCTCATCGCTCAGGTGACCGATCGAATTCGGCCAACCGCTCGCAGGACCGGAAGGCCGGGCGTACGGAGCGGTCGGAGCGCCCGGAGCGTCCGGAAAACGACGGTCCGGACGCCCGGTAAGCGGGCCCGCCCGGCGGGCCCGCGGCCTCAGGCCCGCCGTCTCAGGCCCGCCGTCTCAGGTCCGCCGTCTCAGGTCCGCAGCAGCCGGGCGATGGCCGCCGTCGCCTCGGCGACCTTGGCGTCCACCTCGTCCGCTCCTTCGCCGCCCTCCTTGGCCGCGCTCTCGACGGCCGCGCTGGCCACGCAGTGCCGCAGATGCTCTTCGAGCAGCTGGAGGGCGAAGGACTGCAGGGCCTTGGTGCTGGCGGAGACCTGGGTGAGTATGTCGATGCAGTAGACATCCTCTTCGACCATCCGCTGCAGGCCCCTGATCTGGCCCTCGATCCGGCGCAGCCGCTTCAGGTGCTGGTCCTTGTGGTGGGCGTACCCGTGGCCCCCGTGGGTAGGGGAAGCCTGGCCGGACGCCTGGCCCCGCTCATCGCCGCCGGTGGGCGCGGTGGTGCCGGCTGCCGTGGTGGTCATGGCGTCCTCCCGTTGTTCACTATCGGTGCGCATATACCCCCAGTGGGTATATGGTAACGGCTTTTCCGGCCGAACCGGGCCCCTGTGAAGAGCACACCGCCCGATGGGCGACACTGGGGACGCCGGTTACCGTGGCCGGAAGATGCGCCTAGCATCGTCGAGTCCCCATCCGCCGCTTCCCGAGGATTCCCCAGTGCGCTTTCGTCTGACCCCCAGGGAGACGAGCTTCTACGACATGTTCGCCGCCTCCGCGGACAACATCGTGACCGGCTCCAAGCTCCTGATGGAACTGCTCGGGGCGGACTCCGCCGCTCGTTCCGAGATCGCCGAGCGGATGAGGGCCGCGGAGCACGCTGGAGACGACGCCACGCACGCGATCTTCCATCAGCTGAACGTCTCCTTCATCACGCCGTTCGACCGCGAGGACATCTACTCCCTCGCCTCGTCCCTCGACGACATCATGGACTTCATGGAGGAGGCCGTCGACCTGGTCGTCCTCTACCAGGTCGATGAGCTGCCCAAGGGTGTCGAGCAGCAGATCGAGGTGCTGGCCCGGGCGGCCGACCTGACCGCCGAGGCGATGCCGAACCTGCGCACCATGACGAACCTCACCGAGTACTGGATCGAGGTCAACCGGCTGGAGAACCAGGCGGACCAGATCCACCGCAAGCTGCTGGCCCACCTCTTCAATGGCAAGTACGACGCCATGGACGTGCTCAAGCTCAAGCAGATCGTGGATGTGCTGGAAGAGGCGGCCGACGCCTTCGAGCATGTGGCCAACACGGTCGAGACCATCGCCGTCAAGGAGTCCTGAGCCCCGGCATGGACACCTTCGCGCTCGTCGTGACCATCGCGGTCGCGCTCTTCTTCACGTACACCAATGGCTTCCACGACTCGGCGAACGCCATCGCCACCTCGGTCTCCACCCGGGCCCTGACCCCCCGGGCCGCGCTCGCGATGGCCGCGGTGATGAACCTCGCCGGTGCCTTCCTGGGCAGCGGGGTCGCCAAGACCGTCAGCGAGGGGCTGATCGCCACCCCGACCGGCAAACAGGGCATGATCATCCTGTTTTCCGCGCTGATCGGCGCGATCGCCTGGAACATGATCACCTGGTATTACGGACTGCCGTCCTCCTCCTCGCACGCCCTGTTCGGCGGCCTGGTGGGCGCGGCGCTCGCCGGTTCCAGCACCGTTCACTGGAGCGGGGTGGTGGAGAAGATCGTTCTCCCGATGGTCCTCTCGCCCCTCATCGGCCTGGTGCTCGGCTACTTCGTCATGGTCGGCATCCTCTGGATGTTCCGGAAGTCCAACCCGCACAAGGCCAAGCGCGGCTTCCGGATAGCCCAGACCGTGTCGGCCGCCGCCATGGCGCTCGGCCACGGTCTCCAGGACGCCCAGAAGACCATGGGTGTGGTGGTGATGGCCCTCGTCATCGGCGGTGTCGAGGATCAGGGCGACGCGATCCCGGTGTGGGTGAAGATCGCCTGCGCCGCGATGCTCTCGCTCGGCACGTACGCGGGCGGCTGGCGCATCATGCGCACCCTGGGCCGCCGGATCATCGAGCTGGACCCGCCGCAGGGCTTCGCCGCCGAGACGACGGCGGCCTCGGTCATGTACACCGCGTCGTTCATGTTCCAGGCGCCGATCTCGACGACCCACGTCATCACCTCGGCGATCATGGGTGTCGGGGCGACCAAGCGCGTGAACGCGGTGCGCTGGGGGGTCGCGAAGAACATCATCCTCGGCTGGTTCATCACCATGCCCGCGGCAGGTGGGGTCGCGGCCCTCAGCTACTGGATCGTGGACCTCGCCTTCGGCTGACCCCCGCACGTAAGGGATACGGAGCGGGCCCGCCCCCGGGAGCCAGGGGCGGGCCCTTTTCGTCGTGCGGTGGCACCGCCATGCAGCACCGCAGGACGCCGTTCCTCGCCCGTGGGCGAGGGGTCTTGGTCAGCCGAAGCGGCCGGAGATGTAGTCCTCGGTCGCCTGGACGGACGGGTTGGAGAAGATCCGCTCGGTCTCGTCGATCTCGATGAGCTTGCCGGGCTGGCCGACACCGGCCAGGTTGAAGAAGGCCGTACGGTCCGAGACGCGCGCCGCCTGCTGCATGTTGTGCGTCACGATGACGATCGTGAAGCGCTCCTTCAGCTCACCGATCAGGTCCTCGATGGCGAGGGTCGAGATCGGGTCCAGCGCCGAGCAGGGCTCGTCCATCAGCAGCACGTCGGGCTCGACCGCGATGGCGCGGGCGATGCACAGCCGCTGCTGCTGACCGCCGGAGAGGCCGGCGCCCGGCTTGTTCAGCCGGTCCTTGACCTCGTTCCACAGGTTGGCGCCCTTGAGGGACTTCTCGACGACGTCCTGCAGCTCGCTCTTCTTGTACGAGCCGTTCAGCTTGAGCCCGGCCGCCACGTTCTCGAAGATCGACATCGTCGGGAACGGGTTGGGGCGCTGGAAGACCATGCCGACCGTGCGGCGCACGGAGACGGGGTCGACGCCGGAGGCGTACAGGTTCTCGTCGTCGAGCAGCACCTTGCCCTCGACCCGGCCGCCCGGGGTGACCTCGTGCATCCGGTTGAGGGTGCGCAGGAAGGTCGACTTGCCGCAGCCGGAGGGGCCGATGAAGGCGGTCACCGAGCGGGGCTCGACGGTCATCGAGATGTCCTCGATGGCCTTGTGGCTGCCGTAGTAGGCGGTCAGCCCGCTGATGTCGATGCGCTTGGCCATGTGAATCACTTCTCTTCTTCTTGGCCTCAGCGGCCGGTCTTCGGGGCCTTCCAGCGGGCGATGCCGCGGGCCACCAGGTTCAGGATCATGACGAAGGCGATGAGCACGAGCGCCGCGGCCCAGGCGCGGTTGAACGACGCCTCGTTACCGAGCTGCCACTGCTCGTAGATGTAGTACGGCAGCGACGACTGGGCGCCTTCGAAGGGGTTCGGGTTGATCGCCTGGGAGCCGAAGACCAGCAGCACGATGGGGGCGGACTCACCGGCGATACGGGCGACCGCGAGCATCACACCCGTGGTGATCCCGCCGATCGAGGTGGGCAGCACCACCTTGAGGATGGTGCGCCACTTGGGCACGCCCAGCGCGAGCGAGGCCTCGCGCAGCTCGTCCGGGACGAGCTTGAGCATCTCCTCGGTGGAGCGGACCACGACCGGCATCATCAGGATGGCCAGCGCCATGGCACCGGCGAAGCCGGAGTAGTCGAAGCCCAGGATGATGATCCAGAAGCTGAGGATGAACAGACCGGCCACGATCGACGGGATGCCGGTCATGACGTCGACGAAGAAGGTCACGGCCTTCGCGAGACTCCCGCGCCCGTACTCCACCAGGTAGACGGCGGTCAGCAGGCCGATCGGGGCCGCGATGAGGGTGGCGATGCCGACCTGCTCCAGGGTGCCGAGGATCGCGTGGTACGCGCCGCCGCCGGGCAGGATCGTCTGGACGCCGTCCATGGAGTGGCTGAGGAAGTAGCCGTCCAGGACGGTCTTGCCGCGGTTGACGGTCTCCCAGATCAGGGAGAACAGCGGGACGATCGCGATCAGGAAGCAGAGCCACACCAGGCTGGTGGCCAGCTGGTTCTTGGCCTGCCGGCCGCCCTCGACCGCGGCCGTGACGCCGTAGGAGAGGACGACGAAGAGCAGCGCGGCGATCAGGCCCCACTGGATGGTGTTGCCGAGCCCCGCGGCGGTGCCGATGCCGACGCCCGCGGCGATCGCGACGGCGGCCAGTCCCAGCGGTGCCCAGCGGGGCAGCCGCGCCTGCTGGAGGGCGGCCGCGCGCGGCGTGTTGGTGTCGGTGGTCGTGTCGCTCATGCTGCGGTCCCCGAGTACTCCTTGCGGCGGGCGATGATCATTCGCGCGGCGCCGTTCACCAGCAGGGTGATGACGAACAGGACCAGACCGGAGGCGATGAGGGCGTCACGCCCGTTGCCGTTCGCCTCCTTGAAGTGGCTGGCGATGTTCTGCGCGAAGGTGCCGCCGCCCGGGTCCAGCAGGCTGACGTTGATCAGGTAGCTGGGGGAGAGCACGGTGGCGACCGCCATGGTCTCGCCCAGCGCGCGGCCGAGGCCGAGCATCGAGGCGCTGATGATGCCGGAGCGGCCGAAGGGGAGGACCGACATGCGGACGACTTCCCAGCGGGTCGCGCCGAGCGCGAGCGCCGCCTCCTCGTGCATCTTCGGGACCTGCCGGAACACCTCGCGGCTCACGCTGGTGACGATCGGCAGAATCATGATCGCCAGCAGGATGCCAACGGTGAACAGCGACCGCGCGGCGCCGCCCTCGTAGGAGAGGACGCCGGTGAAGCCCAGGTACTTGTCCATCCAGGTGTACAGACCCGTCAGGTGCGGCACCAGGAAGAGCGCGCCCCACAGGCCGTAGACGATGCTGGGGACCGCGGCGAGCAGGTCGATCACGTACGCGACCGGGGTGGCCAGGCGGCGCGGAGCGTAGTGCGAGATGAACAGCGCGATGCCGACGGCGATCGGGACCGCGATGACCATCGCGATGATCGAGCTGACGACCGTGCCGAAGGCGAGGACCGCGATGCCGAAGCGCATCGGCGTCGTGCCGGTGCTCCACTCGAAGGCGGTGAGGAAGTTCGCCTCGTCCTTGGAGATCGCGATGGCGGCGCGGTACGCGAGGAAGACCGCGATGGCCGCCATGATCACCAGGAGGGCGATCCCGGAGCCCCGGGAGAGGCCGAGGAAGATCTTGTCACCGGCCCGGCCGGTGGAGCGGGTCGCGACCTTGGGCTGTGACCCGGCGGATGAGGATGTGGGTTCTATATCCGTTTTCATGGGTTCTCCGGTCTGCGGAGCCGGATGGGGTGTGGCTCCTGGTGCGGCGGTGCACCGGACGGTGCGGCCTGCTCTGCCCCGGCCGGTCGGCCGAGGCGGAACAGGCCGCACACTTCAGGTCAGGAGAGGCTGGAAACGCTCTCGCGGACCTTCTTGGCGATCGCGTCGGGCAGCGGGGCGTAGCCCAGCTCCTTGAGCGCGGACTGGCCGCCCTCGCTCGCCGCGTAGTTCAGGAAGGACTTGGTGGCCGCGAGGGTGCCGGCCTTGTTGCCCTTGTCGCAGGCGATCTCGTAGGTGACCAGCGTGATCGGGTAGGCGCCGGCCGCCTTGGTGTCGTACGCCAGGTCGAGGGCCTGGTCCTTGCCGGTGCCCTTGGGCTTGGCCTCGGCGATGGCCTTGGAGGCGTTCTCGACGGTGGCCGGGACGGGCTGCGAGGCGCCGGTGTCCAGGTCGACGGTCTTGATGCTGTTGGCGGTCGCGTACGACAGCTCGAAGTACGAGATCGATCCGGGGACCTGCTTGACCTGCGAGGAGACACCGGAGGAACCGTCGGCGGACTGGCCGCCCTTGCCCTCCCACGCCTTGCCCGGCTCGTGCGGCCACGCCTTCGGGGCGGAGGCCTTCAGGTACTTGGTGAAGTTGTCGGTGGTGCCGGACTCGTCCGAGCGGTGGAAGGCCTGGATCTTGAGGCTCGGGAGCTTGACGCCCTTGTTGAGCGCCTTGATCGCGGGGTCGTCCCACGTCTTGATGTCCGAGTTGAAGATCTTGGCCAGCGTCTCGGCGTCGAGCGTCAGCTTGTCCACGCCGGGGACGTTGAAGCCGACCGCGATCGGGCCGCCGACCATCGGCAGGTTGATCCCCTGGCCGCCCTTGCAGATCTTCTTGGAGGACGCGACCTCTTCGGGCTTGAGCGCCGAGTCGGAGCCCGCGAAGGCGGTCTTGCCCTGCAGCCACTCCTGGATGCCCGCGCCGGAGCCGGTGGCCTTGTAGTTGAGCTTGACGTCCTTACAGGCCGCGCCGTAGTTCTTCGTCCACAGGTCCATGGCGTTCTTCTGCGCGGACGAGCCGGAGGCCAGCAGCTGCCCCTTGCCATCGCACTTGATGTCGCCGGTGGACTGGGCGCCACCGCCGCCGGTGTTGTTGTCCGAACCGCACGCGGTGAGGACGAAGGCGCCGGACAGGGCGAGGGCACCGGCGGCGATGGCGCGAAGCCGGTTGTTGCGCTGAAGCTTCACTTTCGGGGGTTCCTTCCAGAAGCCGCCGGTGGGGACGGCGCGCGAACGTGTGGTGCGCAGGGACGGATGTGCGCTGGGCGCGCAGCCGGGCATGGGGCTCGGCACGCACTCAGTAGGGCTGAAATTAGGCAGATCAGATGAAGCGACCGAAGGGGAAGAGTTAACGAGCGGTGAACCTCGGCCGTCAGTGTGGTGGCCGGGTAACGGCTGGGTCACGGCGTGGTCGCGGTCGGGGCCTCCGCTCGCTCTGTCGCCTTCCCTCCGCTTCCCTCCGCTTTCGATCGCCTACGTCTACTTTCGTCCTCTCGAAACCCCGGATCGCGTCGCGTGCGCGGCCGACCGGCGCGTGGCTCTGTCGGATTGAGGTACGGCATGTCACTATCCGTCCCTACCTGGACGAGAGGAGGCCGGTGGGGTGAGTCGGGACGGGAGAGGGAGGGGCGCGGGCGCCGCCGTGGCCGCCGCGCTGGTCTGCGCGCTGGGAGCGCCGGCCGCACCCGGGACGGCGTACGCCGCGCCCGGTGAACCGGAACCGAAGGCGGACGGCGCGGGCGGCACCGCCTCGGGCGCCGGTCGGCTGGAGAAGGTCCGCTCGGATGTGGACCGCCTCTACCGGCAAGCGGAATCAGCCACCGACGCCTACAACCTGGCGCGGGAGAAACAGACGCGCCAGGAGAAGTCGATCGTCCGGATCGCGCGGGCCGTGGTGAAGGCGCAGGAGGAGATGACCGGGTTACGGGAGCGCGCCGGGGCGCTGGCGCGGGCCCAGTACCGCCGCGGCGGGATGCCGCCCGAGGCGCGGCTGCTGCTCGGCGACAACCCCAGCGGCTTCCTCGACGGCTTCACCCTCGCGCGCAAGGGCGAGAAGGCGGCCCGCGGGCTGATGAACCGGCTGGAGCGCACGCAGACGGCGCTCGACCGGTACGCCGCCTCCGCCTCCCAGGAGTGGGAGCGGCTCGACCGGAGCCGGGCGAGGAAGGCGGCGGCGAGGGCGGAGATCACCGAGAAGCTCGCCCGGGCCCGGCGGCTGGAGTCGCGGCTGGAGGGCAAGGAGCGGGACCGGCTGCGGCGGCTCCAGGAGGAGCGGGACCGGGCATCCCAGACGAAATGGCTCAAGACCGGCATATTGCGGGACGTTGGCGGACGCTCAAGCTCCGTCGGGCGCCGCGCGATCGACTTCGCGACGGCCCAGATCGGCAAGGCCTACGTATGGGGCGCCGTGGGCCCGGACGGCTACGACTGCTCGGGGCTGACCCAGCGGGCCTGGGCCTCGGCCGGGCGGTCCATCCCCCGGACCTCGCAGGAGCAGTGGCGGCTGCTGCCGAAGGTGGACACCGCGCGGATGCGCCCCGGCGACCTGGTCATCTACTTCAAGGACGCCAGCCACGTGGGGATGTACGTGGGCGACGGCGCGATCGTCCACGCCCCGCGTCCGGGCCGCCAGATCACCCTGGCGGGGGCGGGGTCGATGCCGATCCTGGGCGTGGTGCGCCCGGACGGCTCCTGATTCGGGCAGTTTTCACGCGCCGGGAGTCATTCGCCTGGTATGTCCGCCCCGCCCCGGTGTGGTTGGGGCGGGAATCGCGGTATCCGTGTGCGGTTCCACAAAAAGGCGACGAGTTCGCGTGACGTTTGTCATCCCGCCCCGTGCCCGGATTCCCCCAAGTCGCCCAGGGCGTGGGGCATATGACAAAAGTGGCGTCGGGGAGGTCATTCCACGGGGCCCGGACCGAGCGCTAAAGTCGCCTGGCAGTATTCGGCTTCCACGCCCTGAAACCGACCAGTCGGTGTGTGAGCCGGTTCGTGCGGTCCGCCGGTCGGCGGCGGGCGCCGCGCCCTCGGGGGGAGGGAAGGAATCGAGCGATGTCCGTACCCGTGCCGAGGCAGCGGGAGGCACTGGCCACCGAAGTCCGGCCGGCCGCCCTGCCCGACAGCGGGCTCACCCTGCTGGTGATCGAGGACGATCCGGCCGGCGCCTTCAACGTCCCCGAGATGCTGGACACCGAGGGCAACCGGGTCCGTATCCGTACGGCCCGTAACCTCACCGAGGCCTCCCGGCTGCTCACCGACGGGGTGCAGTGCATCCTGCTCGACCTTGCCCTGCCCGGCCCCGAGCACGAGGCGGAGGACGCGCTCGACACGCTGCGCTCCGTACTGAAGCTCGCGCCCACCCAGGCCGTCCTGGTCCTCACCGCCGAGGACGACGCCGAGCGCGCCGCCGAGGCGGTCCGGGTCGGGGCGCAGGACTTCCTCTTCCGCGGCGAGCTGGACGGCCGCATCCTCAGCCGCGCCATCCGGTACGCGGTCGAGCGAAAACGCTCCGACCTCGCGCAGCGCCAGCTCACCGAGTCCCGGCTGCGCGCCCAGGAGAACGCCCGGCTGGAGCGCGGGCTGCTCCCCACTCCGCTGCTCCAGGGCTCCGGACTGCGCTTCGCCGCCCGCTACCGGCCCGGCCGCAGCCGGGCCCTGCTCGGCGGCGACTTCTACGACACCGTCCGCACCCCGGACGGCACCGTGCACGCGATGATCGGCGACGTCTGCGGCCACGGCCCCGACGAGGCCGCCCTCGGCGTGGAGCTGCGGATCGCCTGGCGCGCCCTGACCTTCGCCGGGCTCTGCGGCGACCAGCTGCTCGGCACCCTGCAGCAGGTGCTGGAGAACGAGCGCCCGGACGACGAGATCTTCGCGACCCTGTGCACCGTCGACATCGCCCCGGACGGCAGGCGGGCCGGGGTCTGCCTCGCCGGGCACCCCTCACCGCTGGCCGTACGGCCCGGAATGGCGCCCCGGCTGCTGCCCACGGACGAGAACGGCCCCGCGCTCGGCCTGCTGCCGCACGCCCGCTGGCCACGCCGCCAGGTCGAGCTGGGCGGCGCCTGGAGCCTGATGATGTACACCGACGGGCTGATCGAGGGCCGCGTCGGGGCCGGGGTGCAGCGGCTCGGCCAGGAGGGGATGGTCGAGATCGTCGCCCGTCAGATGGCGACCGGGCTGCGCGGCGAGGAGCTGCTGGACGCCACGGTCACCGAGGTGCGCGCGCTGAACGGCGGCGAGCTGACGGACGACCTGGCCGTGCTCCTGCTGGACCGCGGCTGAGGCGCTGAGGGCGTTACCGGCCGCCGTTGTAGGGCCCGTACGGCCCGTCCGAGCTGGAACCGCGGCCGCCGCCGGGCCAGCCGCGGCCACCGCCGGAGATCTGCCGCAGCGCCGGTCGTACGTCGACCATGTACACGATCGTCGCGATCAGCCCGATGATCGGCAGGAAGCTCATGATGCCCATGAAGAAGTTCACCGCGGCGGCGAGCCCCAGGATGATCATCCAGAACGGCTTGGTCTGCTTGTCCGCGGCCTTGTAGGCGTCCTGGCGGCGGATCACCGAGTCGACGAAGGCGAACAGGCTGAACAGGAGAAGGCCCCAGGAGACCCAGTACAGCAACTCGCCGAAACCTTGCACCAGCACGCTGTCCACCGCCTAGAAGAGACGCTGAGAGATAAGTAAGAGGGATGAGCGTTACGGGCCACCGTACCCGCTGACGGGGCCGGGCACGCCACGTGCGTACCCGGCCCCTTTGTGCGCCCCCGACAAAACCCTGACCTCAGTGGGACGGCTTGCTGGGGTCCGTCTTCTTGGCGGTGGCGGTGGTGGTCTTCTTGGCCGGGGCCTTCTTCGCCGGGGCGGCCGGCTTGGCCGTGGCCTTCGGGGCCTCCTTGGAGGAGTCCACCGAGACCGGCTGCGCCGGAGCCTTCGGCTGGCTCTTCTCCTCCGCCGGCTCGATCGCCGAGGCGATGTCGACGACCTCGTCGGCCGCCTCGCCGCGCCAGGTCTTCACGACCTCCTGGCCGTGCTCGGCGACCTCGTCGTACCGCTCCCGCGCCTTGACGGCCAGCTCGGCGGCGCGGCCGACGCCCTGGAGGGCCAGGTCCTGCGCCGAGTCCCGGAGCCGCTTGAGGTCGGTGTCCAGGGAGCCCAGCACCTCGTTCAGCTTGCCCTGGGCGTCCTTCGCCTGCTGGGTGACCCGGTCCTGAACGGCCTTCGGGTCGGTGTTGCGCACCTGGTTGAAGCGGTCGGGGGCCTCCGCGACGATCTTCTCGACCAGCGTCGGCACCTCCCTGAGCTTCTGGGCGGCGAGGTCGGCCGTGCCCGCCACGAAGTAGAGCGGGGTCGGGTCGGTGAGGGTCTTGCGTACGTCGTCGGTGATGGCCATGGTGCTGGTCCTCCCGGATCAGTTCGAGGGTGTGGCGACGTCGGCGTCGGCGGGGGTGTCGTCCGAGGCGATCCCGTGTCCGTTCTCCTTGCGGAAGGAGTCGTAGATCTGGAGCAGCACCTGCTTCTGCCGCTCGTTGATCGTGGGATCGGCGAGTACCACGCTGCGCACCTCGGTCTCTTCCCGATCGCGCTCATCGAGGATCCCCGCCTGTACGTACAGGGTCTCGGCGGATATCCGCAGCGCCTTCGCGAGCTGCTGGAGGATCTCCGCGCTCGGCTTGCGCAGACCGCGCTCGATCTGGCTGAGGTACGGGTTGGACACCCCGGCGGCGTCGGCCAGCTGCCGCAGCGAGAGCTGGGCATTGCGCCGCTGCTCCCGCAGGAAGTCGCCGAGGTTGCCGACGTTCAGTGATGCCATGTCTTCGATGCTGCACCAGGAGTGCTAACTATTGCAAGCAAGGTGCTTGCAAGAGTGGCGTGTGCCACGTGACGCCGGTCCGTCGCGTGGCACTCGGCGGTGTCAGCTCTGGGCGCTGCGGGCCAGGTCGGACAGGCTGAAGGTCTCGTTCGCGGGCGGGGCCTGTACGGTGATCGGCTTGTTGATGTCCAGGAAGGTCATCGTCACATCGAGGCGGCCCTTGTCGGCGTCGCCGCGCATGCGGAAGCGCTTGGTGTGGCTGTCCTGGTCGATCCACATGTCCATGTCCAGGTGGTCGATGCCCGACTCCTCGTACGTCTTGAGGGCCTTCTCGCGGCTCGCGCGCTTCGCGGACTTCTCGTCCTTGAGGCTCGCGCGCATCTGGTCGACGGTGACCGTGCCGCGGTAGTGGGTGGTCCGGACGCCGTCGACGGTTTCGGAGCCGATGCGCCGCAGGTCGTCGGCGTCGGAGAGGAAGGCGGACTCGTCGGCCGGGTTGGTCTTCGCCCGGCCCGAGAGCGAGCCCGCGCCCTGGGAGCCGGATCCGCGCTTCTCCAGCTCCTTGGCGTCCAGCGCGAGCCAGCGCTTGCCGTCCAGCTCGGGGAGGTCACTGTCGCCGCCCATCCCGGCGGCCACCGCGCTGCCGCCCAGGTACATGACGCCGCCGGTGAGCCGGTACTCCACCGTCCCCGCCTTGCCCCCGTCGAGCGCGCGCATCTTCATCCGGGCCACGGGCGGGTCGAAGGCCATCGCGCCCTCGCCCTCGACGCGTCCCTCGTCGAGGGTCTGGCCGGTCATCCGGTAGCGGAGCGAGGTCAGCTTGTCCGTCTTCTTCGCCGCCGCCCGCACGGCCGCCGCCGGTGCCATGCGCGGCTCCTTCTCCTTCGCCGCCCGGTGCGCGCGCTTGCCGCCGCCGGACTCCGCCGAGCCGCACCCCACCGCCCCGGCGCACAGCAGTACGGCGGCGAGTGCCGCGGCCCCCGCGCCGCGGCGCCTGTTGTCCGGTCCGGTGCGCACGAAGATGCCCATATACCCCACCCCTTATGGAACTTGTGTTCGTTCCTGATCGATGTCGGGACATTAGCGCACGGGCGCGGAACCGGGTGCGGCATGTGGCGCCGTCCCCTTGTCACCGACCCACCGACCCGCTCTCACCGACCCGTTGTCGTACCCCCGTGGTCGAATGAGGGAGGACGACGCGACGGCGGGAGGCGGCGGATGTCTCAGGGGAGCGGTGTGGTGGGGGTGCGGCTGGAGCCGTGGGCGGACACCCCGTCCCACCTCGAGCTGCTGCGGCGCAACAACAGCCCGGAGATGATGAAGCACCTGGGCGGGCCGGAGACCGAGGAGCAGGTGGCGGCGCGCCATCGGCGCTATGCGGAGCTGCCCGGGCGGGGCGGCGGTCGGATGTACCGGATCGTGCTGGCGCGGGAGGCCGAGGTGGTGGGCGTCATCGGCTTCTGGGAGCGGGAGTGGCGCGGGGAGACGGTCTACGAGACGGGCTGGGGCGTGCTGCCGCCGCATCAGGGCCGGGGCATCGCGGCGGCGGCCGCCCGGGAGGTCGCGCGCGCCGCGGCCGCGGAGGGCGCCCACCGCCAGCTGCACGCCTATCCGTCGGTCGGCCACCCCGCGTCGAACGGGGTGTGCCGCAAGGCCGGGTTCACGCTGCTCGGCGAGTGCGACCTCGAGTATCCGGCGGGCTCCCTCATCCGGTGCAACGACTGGCGGCTGGAGCTGCGTAGTGCACCGCCAGACCGGAGCGCCCCGGCATGACGCCGGGCCGCAGTACCAGGTTCTCGTCGTAGTCCCCGCCGTTCTGGCGGCGGAAGGGGATCGGGGCGGCGGTCGGCAGTGTGGCGAGCCGTTCCCGCAGCGCGGCGGCCTGGTCCGGGTACTCCTCGGCGGAGAGCCGGTCCGCGCCGTAGACGACGTGCGGCGGCAGGACGGACATGCCGCTGTACCAGAGCGTCCCGTGCTGGAGCGGGAACAGCAGGTGCTCGATGTCGCCGTTGACGCCGCGCGGGCCGAGCCCCGCCTCGCGGGCCCCGGCGGTGAGCAGGACCATGGCGCGCTTTCCGGCCAGCTTGCCGTCGCCGTAGCGCAGGGTGCGGCCGTCGGGGCCGGTGACGCCGAAGGCGAAGCCCTTCACGAAGACGCGGTCGAACCAGCCCTTGAGGATGGCGGGCATCCCGTACCACCACAGCGGGAACTGCACGATCAGCGCGTCGGCCCAGGCGATCTTCTCCTGCTCGGCGCGGATGTCCTCGCTCAGCGTCCCGGCGTCGTAGGCGTCGTGCGACGAGGCGCCGACGATCAGGCGGTCCCCGCCGTCGTGCCGGAAGTCGGCGCCGTCCACGACCGGGTTCCAGCGCATGGCGTAGAGGTCGGACACCCGGCACTCATGGCCCAGCTCCCGCAGGGCGCGCACGCCCTCGTCGCGCAGGGAGCCGCTGAGGGAGCGCGGTTCGGGGTGGGCGAATATCCACAGCACGTTCATACCGGCCAGCGTCGCAACGCGGCGGCGGGGGCGACGAGTGGCCGGATGGCCAGGATGTGTGAGGATCTGGCCAGTGCCCGCTGGGGCACGGCCGCGACGCCGCCCACGGCACGCGTCAGGCGTTGACCAGGGCCTCGATGCCGTCGAGGGTCCGCGCCAGGCCGAAGACGAACTCGTCGTCCGGACCGCCCGGGGTCTCCAGCTCGCCCACCGCGAGGGCCGCGGTCACCGCGGGGAAGCGCTCGGCGTCCGTCACCTTGCCCAGCAGCCGGGCCCAGGACGCCATCGACTGCTCGGTGCCGTCCCCGGTGCGCTCGGCGGCCGCCGCGAGATCCGCGGACAGCCGCGCCTCGTTCCGTACGAAGCCGGTGACCAGCAGCAGCACGGAGATCTTCGCGCCCTCGCTCAGGCGCGTATCGCGCAGGCAGGCCAGCGCGCGCTCCATCCAGGCCACCGAGTTGGGGGTCGAGGGCGGCGCGCTGGTCGGGATGCGCAGCACCCAGGGGTTGCGGTGGAAGGCGGCGCGCAGCGACCAGGCCCAGGTGGTGAGTCCCGCCCGCCAGTCCTCGTCCGGGGCCGGGCCGGGCGGGGGCGCGCCGAAGGCGGCGTCCTCCATCAGCAGCAGCAGTTCGTCCTTGGCCGCGACATAGCGGTACAGCGACATCGTGGAGACGCCGAGGTCGGCCGCGACCCGGCTCATGGAGACCGCCCCGAGGCCGTCGGAGGCGGCCAGCCTCACCGCAGCGTCGACGATCCGGTCCAGGGTCAGCCCCGGTTTGGGCCCCTTGGTGCGGCGCTCGCGCAGCCCCCACGCGGCCGCGATGCCCGCGGGCAGCCCGCTGCCGCTGCCGTTGCCGTTCTCCTCGATGGCCATTGGCCGTAAGCCCTCCGTGACGCCGCGCCGTTGACCGCCATCCTAGAACTGTGTATACCTTACGCAGTAGTGCGTATGGCATACGCAGAAGAGAGAACGGGGTACCCATGACCACGAAACCGGCCATCGAGGCGACCGGCCTCGCGAAGTCCTACGGGGCGGTGACGGTCCTCGCGGGCATCGATCTGTCCGTCGCGCGCGGCAGCGTCTTCGCGCTGCTCGGCCCGAACGGCGCGGGCAAGACCACGACCGTGCGCATCCTGTCCACGCTCACCTCCCCGGACGCGGGCCACGCCCGGGTGGCCGGGTACGACGTCGTAAGCGACCGCGCCCGCGTACGCCGCGCCATCAGCCTCACCGGCCAGTACGCGGCGGTCGACACGATGCAGACCGGCGAGGAGAACCTGCGCATGATGGGGCGGCTGAGCGGTCTCGGCCGCGCCGAGGCCCGGGGCCGGGCGCGGGAGCTGCTGGAGCGGTTCGGCCTCACCGACGCGGCCCGCCGCACCGCCGGTACGTACTCCGGCGGGATGCGCCGCCGCCTCGACCTCGCCGCCGGGCTGGTCGGCCGACCCGAGGTGATCTTCCTGGACGAGCCGACGACCGGGCTCGACCCGCGCAGCCGCCAGGCCATGTGGGACGTCGTCAGGGGGCTGGCCGACGACGGGGTGACGGTCTTCCTGACCACCCAGTACCTGGAGGAGGCCGACCAGCTGGCGGACCGCGTCGCGGTGGCCGACGGCGGCCGGGTGGTCGCCGAGGGCACCTCCGGCGAGCTGAAGCGGCAGGTCGCCGGGGAGCGGCTGGACCTGGTGCTCACCGACGCCGACGCGTTCGCGGAGACCGCCCGGCGCCTGGGCGTACGGCTCGTGCACAGCGACGCCGACCGGCTGACGCTGGGCGTCGCCACCGACGGGGACGCCGCACACGTCCGCGCGCTGCTCGACGAGGTCGACCCCGACCGCCGCGCCGTGCGCCGGTTCGCCGTGCGCGGCGCCACGCTCGACGACGTCTTCCTGGCCCTGACCGGCCACGGCGGCACCACGAGCCGGAAGGAGACCGCCGGTGTCTGACGCGATCGTCCTGACCGGCCGTGCCGTCCGGCTGAGCAGGCGCAACCTCGACGCGGTGCTCACCGCGATGCTGCTGCCCGTCCTGCTGATGCTCGTCTTCGTCTACTTCTTCGGCGGCGCGATCGACACCGGCACGGACACCGGGTACGTGACCTATGTGGTCCCCGGCGTGATGCTGCTGTGCGCCGGATTCGGCTCGGCCAGCACCGCGGTCACCGTCACCGACGACATGGCGGGCGGCATCATCGACCGCTTCCGCTCGCTGGACGTCTCCGGCACCGCCCTGGTGGCCGGTCATGTGGCCGCGAGCGTGCTGCGCAACACGGTCGCGACCACCATCGTCTTCGGCGTCGCCTTCCTGATCGGCTTCCGCCCGGACGCGGGCCCGCTCGACTGGCTCGCCGTGGCGGGCATCCTGCTGGCGTTCATCCTCGCGATCTCCTGGCTCTCGGCCTGCTTCGGCCTGATCGCCAGGACCCCGGAGGCCGCGGGCGGGTTCACGTTCCTGATGATGTTCCTGCCGTACCCCAGCAGCGCGTTCGTGCCGATCGACACCATGCCCGGCTGGCTGCACGGCTTCGCCGCCCATCAGCCCGTCACCCCGGTGATCGAGGCGCTGCGGGCGCTGCTGCTTGACCAGCCGGTGGGGGACAGCGGCTGGCAGGCGCTGGCCTGGTGCGGCGGGATCCTGGCGGTCGCGGTCGCCCTGTCCGGGATGCTGTTCCGCCGCCGTACGGCCTGAAACCCTACGAGCCTCCGTACGGCCGCGCCGCGCGCGCCGTGCGGAGGGCGTCGGCCCACCAGACGAGCTGGTCGAGCAGAGCCGTGGCGGCGGTGTCGGGGCCCTTCGGGTCGGTCAGCGCGCCGTCCGCGCCGAAGGCCTCCCAGGCGCTGTGGAAGCTGACCGTGTCGCGCACGGTCACCGCGTGCACCTCGGCGAAGACGGGCCGCAGATGCTCGACGGCGCGCAGACCGCCCGACATGCCGCCGTACGAGACGAAGCCGACCGGCTTCGCCTGCCACTGGCTGTAGTGCCAGTCGATCGCGTTCTTCAGCGGGGCGGGATAGCTGTGGTTGTACTCGGGGGTGACGACGGCGAACGCGTCCGCCGCGTCCAGGCGGGGCGTCACGGCCTCCAGCGCCGAGGCGTCCTTAGGGCCGGGGCGGTGGGTGAGGGACGGCGGGAGCGGGGTGTCGGCCAGGTCGACGACGTCCACGCTCATGTCGTCGCGCAGTGCGGCGCGGCCGGTGAACCAGTTGGCGACCTTGGGCCCGAAGCGGCCCTCGCGGGTGCTGCCGACGATGACGGCGAGCCGGATGGGAGCGGTGGAGACGGTGGTCGCGGTAGTCGTGGTTGCGGTAGTCATGAGAAGAGCCTCGGACTTAAACAAAGGTTGAAGTCAAGCTACCCTCGGCAGCATGACGCACCTCACCTGGAAGACCCACGAGCTGACGGTCGGCGAGCTGTCCCAGCGCAGCGGAGTCCCCGCCTCCGCGCTGCGGTTCTACGAGCGCGAGGGCCTCATCCACAGCAGCCGCACCTCCGGCAACCAGCGCCGCTACACCCGCGACACGCTCCGCCGGGTGGCCTTCGTCCGCTCCTCGCAGCGGGTCGGCATCCCGCTGTCGAGGATCCGGGGCGTGCTGTCGCTCTTCCCCGACGACCACGTCCTGACCAAGGAGGACTGGGCCCGGATCTCGGAGTGCTGGCGCACCGACCTCACCGAGCGCATCGAGCAGCTGCAGAACCTCCGCGACCACCTCACCGACTGCATCGGCTGCGGCTGCCTGTCGATCGACAAGTGCGCCCTGGCCAACCCCTACGACCAGCTGGGCGAACAGGGCGCGGGCGCCCGCCGCCTGCTCAAGTCCAGCTGCTGAGCGGCTGTTGGGCACCTGTTGAGCGTCTCAGAACATGTCCGGGCACCATGGCCGCCGCCCCGCGCGCAGCAGGGTGTCGGCCAGGGACGCGGCGCCCGGGCGGTTCTCCTCGGCCCGGCCGAGGGCGGTGAGGCGGGTCATGGACTCGTCGCCCAGCCATACGGTGCCCAGCTCGCCGATGTCCATGGTCAGGTCGGCCGCGCGGGTGGTGGGCACGCAGGTGGCGCCGTCCGGGGTCGCGTCCAGGTGGTAGCGGCCGCCCGCCAGACCGGCGGAGTCGCGCAGGTCGAGGACGAGTGAGCCGGACGCCGGATACGTACGGGTCTCCAGCAGGACGGGTACGTCCAGCGGGCGCAGCCACAGGAAGTCGGCGTGGGTGGTGGTCTGGGCCGCCCGGGGGTCGCCGAGGAACAGCGGGAGCAGGTCGTCCGGGGCGCGGGGGCCGGTGGCGATGTGGAGGACCCAGTCGATGGAGCACAGGAAGTGCCACAGGGCGCGCTCGGCCGCCGGGCTGACGCCGATCAGGCTGAGGACCGTGGCGGTGTCCTGCGGCCGCTTGTTGCCCTCCCACCGGTCGTCCACGGTGAAGGCGAGCAGGCCGTCGACGGTGCCGTCGGGGGAGCGGTAGAGGACGTAGAACGGTTCGTTGGTCCAGCCGTCGCCCGGGAAGCGGAGCAGGCCGGTGTTCACGCGCCACCAGCGCTCGGTGCGGTCGACGTAGCCGTGCTGCCGGGCGCGCAGCCGCTCGTGCAGGGCGGGGCCCAGCTGCCGTATCTCGTCGGCGTCGGCGTAGTCGACCCTGCCGCCGCACGCGGGTCCGGAGTAGCGCGGGTCGATACCGGCGCGGGCGACGTCCACCGTCCACTGGGTGACCCAGGTGGCCGGGCCGAAGCCGTACCGCCCGTAGATCGGGTACTCGGCGGCGATCAGCGTGGCCACCGCGTCGCCCCGCTCCTTGGCCGCCCGCAGGTCGTGCTCCATCATCCGGCTGAGCAGGCCCCGGCGGCGGTGGGTGGGCGACACGGTGACGTTGCTGATCGCGTCGGCCGCCACATCGGCGCCGCCGACCGCCGTCAGCCGCTGTTCGAAGCTGCGGAAGGTGGCGACGCAGCGGTCCCCCTCGTACGCCCCCTGGGTGCGGTCCAGGTCGAAGCCCGACCGCCGAACCTCCACCTCCTCCTTGGAGACGTCCGGCGGGCGCAGAAAGCCGGTGTGCAGCGCGCGGATCCAGCCGGGGACGTCGGAGTCATCGAGGGAGGTGCGGATGTGGGCGGCCATGCGGCCACGCTAGGCGGCCGTGGTCGCCCGTCGCATCCGAATTTTTGTCCACAGGCTGTGGATATCCGGTACGGCGGCTGCGCGAGCAGGTACGGCGGCTAGGCGAGCAGGTCGTCTACCTGGGCCTCGCCCTCGCGGTACCGGCGCGCGATCTCGGCGCCGCACTGGTCGGCGGTGCGCTGGAGCCCCTGCCGCCGCCGGGACACCTGCTGCTCGTACCCCTCCAGGCGGCCCATCGCGCCGTGCAGCTCCTCGTCCGTGCGCGCCGGGAGGTCGGAGAGGCCGACCTCGGCCAGCATCTCCTCGGCCAGCCGCTCGCACTCCGCGCTGTGCGGGGTCCCGAGCGTCACATGGCGGGCCGAGGTGCGGTGCCGGGACGGTACGTCCGCCAGGATCTCGGGGAGCAGATCCACCAGCTCCACCAGATCCGTGGGGTCGGCCGGTGGCCCGCCCGCTGTCGCGGGCGTCCCCGCGCGGCGTCGGCGCAGCTCGGCGCGGAGGATGTCGATCCGGCCGTGCAGCAGTCTGCGCACATAGCTCAGGTCCGCCTCCTCGCGCTGCGCGGAGCGGCGCCGCGCGCGCAGTTCCGTCAGCCGCAGACCGCCCATCGTCCCTGTCCCCGCTGTCGCTGCCCCCGCTGCCGCCGCCCCCGTCGTCGCCGATACGGTCGCGGCGTCCGCCAGCCGTCCGCCGCGCTGGCTCGGCGGTCGCGCCGGCAGCGGGCTCTCGGTGGCCATGGCCCGCTCGGTGCCCGGTGTGATCATTCTTGTCCCGTCCCCTCCAGCGATGCGCCATTCCCGCAGTTCCTGCCCAACTGCACCGCCTGCACGCATCGTGCCACTCCGAATGGCCCCTGTGCAGTGGCGGTCCACCCGATCGGCCCCGATGGGCGCAGGGCATGATGGTCGGTATGCGTGCTGTGGTACAGAGAGTGGACGGGGCGAGCGTCGTCGTGGACGGCGAGACGACCGGGGAGGTCGTCGGTCAGGGGCTGTGCGTCCTGGTCGGGGTGACGCATGACGACACTCCGGAGAAGGCGGCCCAGCTGGCCCGCAAGCTGTGGTCGTTGCGCATCCTGCCGGGTGAGAAGTCCTGCTCGGACCTGGGCGCCCCGCTGCTGGTCATCAGCCAGTTCACGCTGTACGGGGACGCCCGCAAGGGCCGCCGTCCCACCTGGCACGCGGCGGCGCCGGGCGAGGTCGCCGAACCGCTGGTGGACGAGGTGGTGGCGCGGCTGCGCGAGCTGGGCGCCCAGGTGGAGACGGGCCGGTTCGGAGCGGACATGAAGGTCTCGCTCACGAACGACGGCCCGTTCACGGTGATCGTCGAGGTGTAGCGGACCCCGCTAGGGCTCCACGACCGTCTCCTGCGAGGCGGCCGTGGTGTCCGCGATCAGCTCCGCGTCCACCGGTACGTTCCGCTTCACCAGCGCGAGCGCGATCGGCCCCAGCTCGTGGTGGCGGGCCGAGGAGGTGATGAAGCCGAGCTGACGGCCCTCCTCGCCGTCCTTGGCGAGCCGTATGGGCGCGCCGTGGCCCGGCAGCTTCACCTCGCTGCCGTCGAGGTGCAGGAAGACCAGCCGCCGTGGCGGCTTGCCCAGGTTGTGCACCCGGGCGACCGTCTCCTGGCCTCGGTAGCAGCCCTTCTGCAGATGGACGGCGGTGCCGATCCAGCCCAGCTCGTGCGGGATCGTCCGGTGGTCGGTCTCCAGGCCGATCCGGGGCCGGTGCGCCTCGACGCGCAGCGCCTCGTACGCCAGCACTCCGGCCGCCGGGCCGCTCGCCGCCGCGAACGACTCCAGTCCGGCGCGCGGCAGGAACAGATCGCGGCCGTGCGCGGTCTCGCGGGCGACGGCGGACCCGGGGGTCTCTGCGATGCTGCCCGCCGGGAGGTGGACGACCGCGTACTCCTCGGTGCGGTCCGCGACCTCGACCCGGTAGAAGAACTTCATGCTCTCCAGGTACGCGATCAGCTCGCCCTGGCTGCCGGGCTCCACATGGGCCCAGGTGGTCTCGCCGTCGTCGACGAGGTAGAGCGCGTGCTCGATGTGGCCGTGCGCGGACAGGATCAGCGCCTCGGTGGCCTCACCGGCGGGAAGCTCGCTGACGTGCTGGGTGAGCAGCAGATGCAGCCAGCTCAGCCGGTCGGCGCCGGTGACCGTGACCACGCCGCGGTGCGAGAGGTCCACGAATCCGGTGCCGTCGGCGAGCGCGCGCTGCTCGCGGAACAGGTCGCCGTAGTGGGCGGCGACGCCTTCGTCGGCGCCCTCGCCGGGGACGGCGCCGGGCAGCGACAGCAAAGGGCTCTTCATATGCTTCACCCTACGACCTGGCCGCCTGGCCTTCGCTGGAGTCCTCCGTCCGCTGCCCGGCGGAACACCGGGCGCAGCGGCCGAAGATGGCGAAATGCTTCATGTCGGTGTCGAAGCCGAAGGACGCCCGCAGCTGCCGGGTGAAGGACTCGGCGACCGAGATGTCGGCCTCGATCACCTCCGTGCAGTCCCGGCACACCAGATGGATGTGGTGGTGCCGGTCCGCGAGGTGGTACGTGGGGGCGCCGTGCCCGAGATGGGCATGGCTGACCAGACCCAGCTCCTCCAGCAGCTCCAGCGTGCGGTAGACGGTCGAGATGTTCACACCGCTCGCGGTACGGCGCACCTCGGTGAGGATGTCGTCCGGAGTGGCGTGCTCCAGGCTGTCGACGGCTTCGAGCACGAGCTGGCGTTGCGGGGTCAGCCGATAGCCGCGCTCCCGCAGGTCGGTCTTCCAGTCGGTGGTCGCCACGCTGCCAGTGTAGGCGGCATGACAGCCCCCCGGCTCAGCGGAAGAAGGCGATCCCGTCGTCCGGCAGGTCCTTGAGGTCCTTGGCCCACTCGCGCGGGTCGACGACCTTCTTCAGGTGCGCGGACATGTACGGGCGCAGCTCGACCTCGGGGGTGGCCTTCTCGCCGACCCACATCAGGTCGCTCTTGACGTAGCCGTACAGCCGCTTGCCGCCCGAGTACGGGCCCGAGGCGGAGGTGCGGGCCACGGCGTCGGTGGCCAGGTCGATCTGCGGCTTGCCGTCCGCCAGCTCGCCGTACCAGACCTCGACGACGCCCTGGTCGCGGATCATCACGACCTCGACCTTGCGGTTCTTGTCGATCCGCCAGTATCCGGACTCGCTCTCCAGCGGGCGGACCTTCTTGCCCTCCGAGTCCAGCACCCAGGTGTGCGAGATGTACTCGATGAAGTCGCGGCCGTCGTGGGTGAACGTCGCTTCCTGCCCGAAGTTGCACTTCTCGGCGCCGGGGAAGTCCGATACGCCGGCGCCTTCCCAGTTGCCGAGGAGGAAGGCCAGCGGCACCAGGTCCGGGTGGAGGTCGGAGGGAATCTCGATCATGGGTTCAGACGATCCGTCGCTAGGCGGGCTGGGGCGAGGGGGCGGCAGCGCTCAGCGCTGGCCCTGGTAGAGCTTCTTCCAGGTGAGCCCGACGAAACCGAGGCTGGCCACGATGACCAGCACCAACAGGATGGTGAAGACTGCCTCAAGCACGAGCTGCTCCTCGTAACGGATGACGGACCGGAACCGAGTCTAATCGCCGGACCGGCGAGCCTAGGCTGTGGGGCATGGCGAACAAGCTCGTGATCAAGGTGACGGCGGGCGCGGACGCGCCCGAGCGGTGCTCGCAGGCGTTCACGGTGGCGGCGGTGGCCGTGGCGAGCGGGGTCGAGGTCTCGCTGTGGCTGACCGGCGAGTCGGCGTGGTTCGCGCTGCCGGGCCGGGCGGCGGACTTCTCGCTGCCGCACGCGGCGCCGCTGCCGGAGCTGATCAACGGCATTCTGGCGAGCGGGACGATCACGGTGTGCAGCCAGTGCGCGGCGCGCCGGGAGATCGACGAGGCGGATCTGATCGAGGGCGCGCGGATCGCGGGGGCGCAGGTCTTCGTGAGCGAGATCATGCCGGACGGCGTGCAGGCGCTCGTGTACTGACCCCATGGGCCCGGCGCGTCCGCGACGGGGTCCAACGGATCCATGACGGCCTAGTGCCCCTGGTGCCGGTGGTGGTGCTCGTCCAGCTCCCGCCACCACCGGTCCGACTCCGGGTCCCCCGACTCGTCCCACCAGCGGTCCTGCGGACCCCGGCGGTTGGCGACGATGGCGGCCAGCGGCGGGATGACCATCGCGACGACGCACATCGCGACGGCGGCGGGGACGGACCACAGACGCACAAAGGCCCAGGCCGAGATGAAGAGCGTCAGACACGCGCCCATCAGGAAGAAGTATGCGTGGCGGCGTCGCGCGTACATATGGCCAGGATACGTCCGGGGCCGCCGCCCGGACAGACGGAAGGGCCGCACCCCGCCGAGGCGTCCAACCCCGGGATGCGGCCCTCACGCCGTGACGACGCGTGGTGGGCGTCAGACGGTGATGGCGACCTCCGCCAGACCGCCCTTCTGGGCGACGACCGTGCGGTCGGCCGTGCCGCCCGGGACCAGGGCGCGCAGCGTCCAGGTGCCCTCGGCGGCGTAGAAGCGGAACTGTCCGGTCGCGGAGGTGGGGACCTCGGCGGTGAACTCGCCCGTGCTGTCCAGGAGGCGCACGTAGCCGGTGACGGGCTCGCCGTCGCGGGTCACCTGGCCCTGGATCGTGGTCTCACCGGGCTTGATGGTCGAGGCGTCGGGGCCGCCTGTCTGCGCTCCACACATGTGTCTGTCCTTAACTTTCGGGGAGGAGAGGGGTTCAGCTGTTGGCGCCGAGCTCGATCGGCACGCCCACCAGCGAGCCGTACTCGGTCCAGGAACCGTCGTAGTTCTTGACGTTGGTCTGGCCGAGCAGCTCGTGCAGCACGAACCAGGTGTGCGCGGAGCGCTCACCGATGCGGCAGTAGGCGATGGTGTCCTTCGACAGGTCGACGCCCTCGCCCTCGTACAGCTCCTTGAGCTGCTCGTCGGACTTGAAGGTGCCGTCGTCGTTGGCCGACTTCGACCACGGGATGTTGCGGGCGCTGGGGACGTGGCCCGCGCGCTGCGACTGCTCCTGCGGGAGGTGGGCCGGGGCGAGCAGCTTGCCGGAGAACTCGTCGGGCGAGCGGACGTCGACGAGGTTCAGGCTGCCGATGGCCGCCACGACGTCGTCGCGGAAGGCGCGGATCGAGCTGTCCTGCTCCTGGGCCTTGTAGTCGGTCTTCTCGCGGGACGGGACCTCGGAGACCAGCTCGCGCGAGTCCAGCTCCCACTTCTTGCGGCCGCCGTCGAGGAGCTTCACGTCCCCGTGGCCGTAGAGCTTGAAGTACCAGTAGGCGTACGACGCGAACCAGTTGTTGTTGCCGCCGTAGAGGACGACGGTGTCGTCGTTGGCGATGCCCTTCTCGGACAGCAGCTTCTCGAAGCCCGCCTGGTCGACGAAGTCACGGCGCACCGGGTCCTGGAGGTCCTGCTTCCAGTCGATCCGGATGGCGTTCTTGATGTGGTTCGTGTCGTAGGCGGACGTGTCCTCGTCGACCTCGACGATGACCGTCTTGGGGTCATCGATGCGGGCCTCAACCCAGTCGGCGTCCACCAGGACGTCACTGCGGCTCATGTATCTCTCCTCCGGGGCAGTTGCGGCGGTACGGGCGCTCGACGCGCGGCGCTGCGCGGGGCCTGGTCGCGAGCGTACGAGCGGAGTGCGGGGCGGCCCGGCAGACGGGCCGGAGGGGGCGGGGCCGAAGCTGCGGCGGCCGGGCGCGCCCTCGTCTCAGACGGCGCGACAGAGCATGGCGGCGACGCGGCACAGGTCGACTGCCCGCCGCTTCGTGAGATCCGCCTGTCGCTTCATGCGTCCGATCGTAAGGACGGACGGGCGGGCATGTCACCGGCGTGTCGAATGATGAGACGCCAATGTCCGCGATGCGGACGCCGGGGGCCGCGAAAGGCCGCCCCGGGCGGCCGCCGGGGGTCCGGCGGCCGTCGTCATCCGTCATCGCGGACATGATCGTCTCGTTAGGTGGACACGAGAGAGGTCCTGCCGGACGGGTCAGCCCGTCAACGCGACGTTATTACCCGCGACCGAGACGTCTATGCCGTCCTTGTCGGTCTTCACCGTCTCCAGCCGCATGCCCTGCGGCATGCCGTCGATCTTCCGCTCGATGTCGGTGCGCTCGCGCACCTTGTCCTCCCACTGCGGGATGGAGCCGCCCGGGATGCGCTCGGCGTGCAGCTTGATCGTGTCCCCGTTGACGATCGTCACCTTGGAGCGGGCGCTGAGGGTGAAGCCCAGCAGGTTCCCGGTGATCTTGACCTGGTTGGCCCCCGCCGGGTCGTAGCTCACCGTGACCCCGGGGCCCGCGGCCTTGGAGAGGTCCGCGTAGGAGATATGGGCGGAGCCGGTGGCCTGGTTCGCGGTCGCCGACGAGAAGTTCCCGCCGATGCGGACGTTGTGGAGCTGGGCGTTCAGCTCGGAGACGCGGACGGTGGTCCCGCCGCCCGCGTCCGTCGTCAGCCCGTCCACCCCGACGTCGACCTCGTCCAGCTCCTTGCCCGCGATCTGGGTCAGGAACGGGAAGCCCTTGATGGAGACGTTGGGGGTGCTGGTCAGCCCCTGTGAGCTTTTGATCTTGTCGGCGGCCTTGGACTCCGCCATGGACACCGCCAGCCGGTCGGCCCCCACGAAGAGGCCGCCGAGTATCACGGCGACGATCAGTGTGATGCGTAGTGCGCGCATGTACGTAGATCCCCCAGGCTCTCGCTCAGGCCCTTGCCTGACGCAGCGAGCCTAACCGGAGCGGACGCTCAGGCGCGGGTGGTGTCAGACCAGTGCGCGACCCAGGACATAGACGGCGGGGGCGGCGGCCGCCAGGGGGAGGGCCACTCCGGCCGTCATGTGGACGAAGCGGGACGGGTAGTCGTACGCCGCGACCCGCAGCCCCACCAGCGCACAGGCCCCGGCCGCGAACCCCAGCGCGGCGGCGGTGGCGGTCCCGGTGCCGGTGAGGTGCCCGGCCCCGACGCCCGCTCCGGCCGCCGCGAGCAGCCCGAGGACGACGGCGGCGGGCGTCGGCAGCGGCAGCGCGCGGGCCAGCGCGCCCACGGCGACCGCGGTCGCGCCCACCACCACGGCGTCCGGCGACTCGGCGACCGCGGCCAGATGCCCGGCCGCGATCACGGTGATGGCGGTCGAGGCGACCGCGGCGGTCAGCCCGTACAGCCGCTCGTCCGCCGAGGCGTGGCTGCGCAGCTGGAGGACGATCACCAGCAGCACCCAGACGCCGATCGTGCCGATGAGCACCGTCGGGGCGTGGACACGGCCGGTGGTGAGCAGGCCGACGTCGGCGGCGAGACCGCCCATGAATGCGAGCGCGATGCCCTGCCGGGCGGGCCACATGCCGTTCAGCCGGAACCAGCCCGCCGCCGTGACCGCCTGGAGCAGCGCCACGACCACGGCCACGGCGGGTGCGCCGAGCGGCGCGGTGACCGCGAGCAGGGCGGCGAGGACGGCGGTGAGGGCGGCCGGTTGCAGCCCGGGGTCGACGATCTGGGGGCGGCCCTCGGCGCGGGCCTTCTCGGCGGCGGTCATCGGCCGGTCGGGCGCGGGCGCGGGTGCGGCGGGCTCGGGCGCGGCGGGTGCGGCGGGTGCGGGCGCGGCGGGCGCGGGCTGCTGGGCGGCGTGCGCCGCCCGCTGCGGCTGCTGTGCCTGCTGCGCGGCCTGCTGATACGCGGCCTGCTGCTGCGCGTAGTGCTGCTGCGCATAGTGCTGCTGCTGGTCCCAGCCCGGTGCGTACTGCTGCTGCGGCTGCTGGCCCTGGTACCCCTGCTGCGCGGCGTACGGATCGGCGTAGGGCTGCTGATACGGCTGCTGGGGCTGGGGCTGCTGCTGGGCGTACGGCTCCTGCTGCGGATAGCCGTACCCGGGCTGCGCCTGGGGCTGCGCTCCGTACGGGTCGGCAGGCGGCTGCTGCTGTCCCTCGTACGGCGGCGGGTACGACCCGTACGGCCCATAGGGCTCGTACGGCTGGTGCGGATCGTGTGGCTGATGCGGCTGGTTGCTCATGACGTCGTACGTCACCCTCCTGCGAACGGCGGAAGCACCTCGACCGTGCCGCCCTCGGCCAGTTGGACCGTCTTGTGATCACGGGTGCCGACGGCCACGCCGTCGACCAGGAACGAACAGCGCAGCAGGACCCGGGCGAACTCCGGGCGCAGGGCGTGCCGCTCGCGCGCCGCGTCGAGCGCGTCGGCCAGCGTCGTCGCGGTGTACGGCTCCTCGGAGGTGCCCGCCGCCGCCCGGGCCGCGGCCCAGTACCGGATGGTTCCGGCGGGCGTTTCGTTCAGCGCCATCGCGTGTCCCTCTCCCGTCTTCTGCCGTCCTCCATGATGACGTGTGCGCGAGGGCCCCGAGGACGCGGTACGCCTAGGCCCTGTCCGGCGGATCTTCGCGGGGCCGCGACGCCTGGCACCGCACCTCGCTGCGTTGTCGGAGTCGTCCGAGTACGCCCGGTACGAGGACGATCCTCCGCCTTGCGATGTACGGCACCAGACGCCGCGGCCTGATCCACGAAGATCCGCCGGACAGGAC
Source organism: Streptomyces sp. NPDC001700 (assembly GCF_053596435.1). Lineage (NCBI taxonomy): Bacteria > Bacillati > Actinomycetota > Actinomycetes > Kitasatosporales > Streptomycetaceae > Streptomyces > Streptomyces sp. NPDC001700. The sequence continues at coordinate 66,222 of NZ_JBSFGE010000030.1, read as the reverse complement.
CTAGGGGAAATTCCGGGCCGTATCCCGGCCTGCTCGCTTAGGGTTTCGGTGTGCTGGTCCGACTCATACGGGCGTATCTGCGGCCCTATACCCGAACGATCACCTTGATCGTGCTATTGCAGCTCGTACAGACCCTGGCGACCCTCTATCTGCCCGCGCTCAACGCCGACATCATCGACGACGGAGTGGTCAAGGGCGACACCGGCCGCATCCTCAGCCTCGGCGGTGTGATGATCGCCGTCACGCTGGTCCAGATCGTGTGCGCGATCTGCGCCGTCTACTTCGGCGCCCGCACCGCCATGGCGCTCGGCCGGGACATCCGGGCCGACGTCTTCGACCGGGTGCAGTCCTTCTCCGCCCGCGAGTTGGGCCGGTTCGGGGCGCCCTCGCTGATCACCCGCACCACCAATGACGTGCAGCAGGTGCAGATGCTGTGCCTGATGTCGTTCACGCTGATGGTGTCGGCGCCCATCATGTGCGTCGGCGGCATCGTCATGGCGCTGAACGAGGACGTGCCGCTGTCCGGGCTGCTGCTGCTGATCGTGCCGGTGCTGGGCATCGTCGTGACGCTCATCGTCCGCAGGATGCGCCCGCTGTTCCGGGTCGTCCAGGAGCGCATCGACACCGTCAACCGGGTGCTGCGCGAGCAGATCACCGGCATCCGGGTGATCCGGGCCTTCGTCCGCGATACGCACGAGCGGAAGCGGTTCACCGCCGCCAACGCCGAGCTGATGGACGTCTCGCTGCGGTCCGGGCGGCTGATGTCGCTGATGTTCCCCTCCGTGATGCTGGTGGTGAACGTGTCCAGCGTCGCCGTGGTGTGGGCCGGTGGGCACCGCATCGACAGCGGCGGGATGCAGATCGGCGCGCTGACCGCCTTCATCAGCTATCTCATGCAGATTCTGCAGTCGGTGATGATGGCCACCTTCATGTTCATGATGGTGCCGCGCGCCGAGGTGTGCGCCGAGCGCGTCCAGGAGGTGCTGGACACCGGGACCAGCGTCGTCCCGCCGCTGCGGCCGGTCGCGCCCCGCGCGTCCGAAGGCGGCGGCCGGGGGCTGCTGGAGCTGCGGGGCGTGGAGTTCCGCTATCCGGGCGCCGAGGAGCCCGTGCTGCGCGACATCTCGCTGACCGCCCACCCGGGCAGGACCACCGCCGTCATCGGCTCCACCGGCAGCGGCAAGTCCACCCTGATCGGGCTGGTGCCGAGGCTGTTCGACGCGACCGACGGCAGCGTCCGCCTCGACGGCGTGGACGTACGCGACCTCGACCCCGAGGTGATGTCCCGGTCCATCGGCCTCGTACCGCAGAAGCCGTACCTCTTCTCCGGCACCGTCGCCTCCAACCTGCGCTACGGCAATCCGGACGCCACCGACGACGAGCTGTGGCAGGCCCTGGAGACCGCCCAGGCCCGGGATTTCGTGGAGGTCATGGAGGGCGGTCTCCAGGCGCCCATCGCGCAGGGCGGCTCCAATGTCTCCGGCGGGCAGCGGCAGCGGCTGGCGATCGCACGCGCCCTGGTGCTCAAGCCGTCCGTCTATCTCTTCGACGACTCCTTCTCGGCGCTCGACTACGCCACCGACGCCCGGCTGCGGGCGGCGCTGGCGGATGAGACCGGGAACGCGACCGTTGTCATCGTCGCCCAGCGCGTGTCCACCATCCGCGGCGCCGACCGGATCGTGGTCCTGGACGAGGGCCGCGTCGTCGGCAGCGGCACCCACAGCGAGCTGATGGACGGCAACCAGACCTACCGGGAGATCGTGCTCTCCCAGCTCACCGAGCAGGAAGCCGCATGAGCCATACCTCTCCCGCACCCCGCAGGGGTCCCGCGCCGGCCGCCGGGCCCGGCCGCTTCATGGGCGGCCAGCCCGTCGAGAAGTCCATGGACTTCCGCGGCTCAGGGCGCCGTCTGCTGGGCTCGCTGCGCCCCGAGCGCGGCATCGCCTTCGCCGTGCTCGCCCTGTGCACGGTCAGCATCACGCTGACCGTGCTGGGTCCCAAGGTGCTCGGCCACGCCACCGACCTGATCTTCGCGGGCATCATCGGACGGCAGCTCCCGGACGGCGCCACCAAGGCCGAGGCCGTCCAGCATCTGCGCGACGGCGGCCAGGACACCCTGGCCGACATGGTCGCGTCGATGAACGTGACGCCCGGCCAGGGCATCGACTTCGGCGCCGTCGGAACCGTCCTGCTGTGGGCGCTGGGCCTCTACCTCGCGGCCTCACTCCTCAACCTGATCCAGGCGCGGGTGGCCACGAGCATCGTCCAGCGCGCGGTCTTCCGGCTGCGCGAGGACGTCGAACACAAGCTGGCGCGGCTGCCGCTGTCGTACTTCGACAAGCAGTCGCGCGGCGAGGTGCTGTCGCGGACCACCAACGACATCGACAACATCCAGCAGACGCTGCAGCAGACCCTCAGCCAGATCATGGCCTCGCTGCTGACCCTCGTCGGCGTGCTGGCCATGATGTTCTGGATCTCGCCGCTGCTGGCGCTGGTCGCGCTGGTCACCGTCCCGGTGTCGGTGGTGGTCGCGACGCGGGTCGGCAAGCGCGCCCAGCCGCAGTTCGTGCAGCAGTGGATGACCACGGGCAAGCTCAACGCCCATATCGAGGAGATGTACACCGGCCACGCGCTGGTCAAGGTCTTCGGGCGGGAGCGGCAGTCCGCCGAGGTGTTCCGTGTCCATAACGACAAGCTGTACGAGGCGGGCTTCCGCGCCCAGTTCATCTCCGGGCTCATCCAGCCCGCGATGACGTTCATCGGGAACCTCAACTACGTACTGGTCGCCGTGGTCGGCGGGCTGCGGGTGGCGAGCGGGGCGCTGTCGATCGGCGACGTCCAGGCGTTCGTCCAGTACTCCCGGCAGTTCAGCCAGCCGCTCACCCAGGTCGCGTCCATGGCCAACATGGTCCAGTCGGGCGTCGCCTCCGCCGAGCGCGTCTTCGAGCTGCTGGACGCGGACGAGCAGACCCCGGACCCGGTGGGCCCGGTGGGGCCGCGGACCGTGCTCGGCCAGGTCGAGTTCGAGGACGTCGCCTTCCGCTACCAGCCTGACACACCCCTCATCGACGGGCTCTCACTGTCGGTGAGCCCCGGCCAGACCGTGGCCATCGTCGGCCCGACCGGCGCGGGGAAGACCACCCTGGTCAATCTGCTGATGCGGTTCTACGAGGTCAGCGGCGGACGCATCACGCTCGACGGCGTCGACATCGCCACCATGCCGCGCGAGGAGCTGCGCTCCCACATCGGCATGGTCCTCCAGGACACCTGGCTGTTCGGCGGCACGATCGCGGAGAACATCGCGTACGGGGCGGAGGGCGCCTCCCACGAGGCGATCGTGGAGGCGGCGAAGGCCACCCATGTGGACCGCTTCGTCCGCACCCTGCCGGACGGCTACGACACGGTGATCGACGAGGAGGGGGCCAATGTCAGCGTCGGCGAGAAGCAGCTGATCACCATCGCCCGCGCCTTCCTCTCCGGGCCGTCCATCCTGGTCCTGGACGAGGCGACCAGCTCCGTCGACACCCGCACCGAGGTCCTCATCCAGCACGCGATGGCCTCGCTGCGCACCGGCCGCACCAGCTTCGTGATCGCCCACCGGCTCTCCACGATCCGCGACGCGGACGTGATCCTGGTGATGGAGTCGGGCCGCATCGTGGAGCAGGGCAGCCATGACGCGCTGGTGGCGGCGGAGGGCGCGTACGCCCGGCTGTACGCGGCCCAGTTCGCGGAGCCGGTGGCCGAGCCGGAGTAGCGCCTGCTGGGACCGGGTCCTCAGGCCTTGGTGAGAGCCCACTCCGCGACCCGGTCCAGCAGCTCCGCCGGGGCCGCCGTCTCCGCGTGGCCGAAGCCCGGCTCGATCCACAGGTCGGCGTACGCCGGGTCGGCCGCCGCCATCAGCATCCGCGGATGGTCCAGCGGGAAGTACGGGTCCCGGTCGCCGTGCACGATCAGCAGCGGCGTCGGCGCGATCCGGGGGACGGCCGCGACCGGCGGCAGCGGCTCCGCGCTCCAGCCCCGGCCGTCGATCCGGGTCCGCAGCCCGTAGCGGGAGACCAGCCGACCGGTCGGCCGGGTGACCGCCCAGTGGACGCGGCGCATCGGGGCCGTCCCCCGGTAGTACCAGCGGGCGGGCGCGCTCACCGAGACGACCGCGTCCGCCGCCGCCGTGTGCGCCCCCGTGCGCCCCTCGCGCTCCTCATGTTTCCCGTCCGGATCCGGCTGATTCTGCTTGTTCTGGGCGGCCAGCGCCGCGTGGCGGAGCACCACCGAGCCGCCCATCGAGAAGCCGACCGTGCTCACCCGCCGGTGGCCCAGCGTCCGCGCCCAGCGCACCGCGGCCGCGAGGTCCAGCACCTCCCGGTCGCCCACGGTGGACCGTCCGCCGGACCGGCCATGGCCCCGGAACGAGAACGTGATCACGGCCGTACGCTGCGTGAAGGCCGACGCCACCCGGCGCAGCGCGGGCCGCTCCAGGGCGCCGGTGAAACCGTGCGCGACGACGATCACAGGGGCCCCGGCGGATAGCCCACCGGCCGCCCGGGAAGGCTCGTAACGGGCCTCGATGGGGACCCCGTCCTCGGTGAGCAGCGTGGCTCTCCGGGCGCCCGCGGCAGCCGGGGAAAGAGAACGACGAGCAGATTCAGCCTCTCCACCGGGTGTCATGTGGGTTATTCTGCTGGGTGAAGGATCCGGGCAATGTCGCCCCCGGGTCCTTTTGTGCTTTCAGGGGCACTGTGCGCGTTTGAGCGTAAGCACGCGCGGATGCCCCCGAGGTGCGAGCAGACCGTACGAAGCAGTAGCCGCAGACTCCCCCGGGCGGTAGCCCGGGAGGTGCCCCCTCTCGCAAGGGACCGAGGAGGAAACCGAGGCAATGGGCGAGCGAAGCGTGCACAACATCACGATCACGGCCGGGGCGGGTGGTGGACGATGAGTTCCCTCCTGCTGCTGACCAACGCACTCCAGCCCTCGACGGAGGTGCTCCCCGCCCTCGGCCTCCTGCTGCACAGCGTGCGGGTCGCCCCCGCGGAGGGCCCGGCCCTGGTGGATACCCCGGGAGCCGACGTCATCCTGATCGACGGCCGCCGCGATCTGCCGCAGGTGCGCAGCCTGTGCCAGCTGCTGCGGTCGACGGGACCCGGCTGTCCGCTGGTCCTGGTGGTGACCGAGGGCGGTCTCGCCGCCGTCACCGCCGACTGGGGCATCGACGACGTACTGCTGGACACCGCGGGCCCGGCCGAGGTCGAGGCCCGGCTGCGGCTGGCCATGGGCCGCCAGCAGATCACCACCGACGACAGCCCGATGGAGATCCGCAACGGCGATCTGTCGGTGGACGAGGCCACGTACAGCGCCAAGCTGAAGGGGCGGGTGCTCGACCTCACCTTCAAGGAGTTCGAGCTGCTGAAGTACCTCGCGCAGCACCCCGGCCGGGTCTTCACCCGGGCGCAGCTGCTGCAGGAGGTCTGGGGCTACGACTACTTCGGCGGTACGCGCACGGTCGACGTCCACGTACGGCGGCTGCGGGCCAAGCTGGGCCCGGAGCACGAGTCGCTGATCGGGACCGTCCGTAACGTCGGCTACCGCTTTGTCACGCCGGAGAAAGTCGAGCGGGCCGAGCGGGCCGCCGAGGAGGCCCGGGCCAGGAACGCGGCCCGGGACACGGCCCGGGAGGCGGCCCGGGACACCGGCTCAGGTCCGGCGGGCGGAGCCCAGCGGTCCGGAGCGGAACCGGGCCCCGCACGACCGGTCAAGACCTAGCTGGACCCGCGTAGACTGCGCGCGTGGCCAAGGTGACGCGTGATGATGTGGCAAGGCTGGCGGGAACCTCGACCGCGGTCGTCAGTTACGTCATCAATAACGGACCCAGGCCGGTCGCCCCGGCCACGCGCGAGCGGGTACTCGCCGCCATCAAGGAGCTGGGCTACCGCCCCGACCGGGTGGCCCAGGCGATGGCGAGCCGCCGTACCGACCTCATAGGGCTGATCGTTCCGGACGCCCGCCAGCCGTTCTTCGCCGAGATGGCGCACGCCGTCGAACAGGCCGCCGCCGAGCGCGGCAAGATGGTGCTGGTCGGCAACTCCGACTACCTGGACGAGCGCGAGGTGCACTATCTCCGCGCCTTCCTGGGGATGCGGGTGTCCGGGCTGATCCTCATCAGCCAGGGCCCCAGCGAGAACGCCGCCGCCGAGATCGAGGCCTGGGACGCCCGGGTGGTGCTGCTGCACGAGCGGCCCGAGGCGATCGACGACGTGGCCGTGGTGCTGGACGACATCGGCGGCGCCCAGCTCGCGGTGCGCCATCTGCTGGAGCACGGCCACCCCTATGTGGCCTGCCTCGGCGGCACCGAGATAACCCCGACCGTCGGCGACCCGGTGACCGACCACGTCGAGGGGTGGCGCCGGGCGATGGGGGAGGCCGGGCGGTCCACGGAGGGGCGGCTGTTCCAGGCCCCGTACAACCGGTACGACGCCTACCAGGTCGCCCTCGGCCTGCTGGCCGGTCCCGACCGGCCCCCGGCCATCTTCTGCGCCACCGACGACCAGGCCTTCGGGGTGCTGCGGGCGGCGCGCGAGCTGCGCATCGACGTCCCCGGGGAGCTGGCGGTCGCGGGCTTCGACGACGTGAAGGAAGCCGGGCTCACCGACCCGCCGCTGACCACGGTCGGCTCCGACCGCCCCGCGATGGCCCGCGCCGCGGTCGACCTGGTGCTGGACGACGGGCCGCGGATCGCGGTCTCGCGGCGGGAGCGGATGCGGCAGTTCCCGTCCGCGCTGGTGGTACGGCGCTCCTGCGGCTGCTCCTAGGGTCTAGGGTTCTTATGTCGGGCATACTGACTTCTGCCCTGGTTCTCAGCAGGCCCTCAGCTGGCTCTCATACTTGCGCCGCACAGTCATAGACATGACCGACAGCCAGCGCCGTAGCGGCGACTACGAGTCCTATCCCTACGCGTACGGCGGCGCGGCGGCCTACCCGCCGCCGCCCACCCATGAGCCGCAGACGCCGGTGACCACGCCCTCCGGGGTCACCGTGTGGCCGGGCGGCTCCAGCGGCAACGGCGGCACCGGTGGCGCCGACACGACGGAGATACCGCCCTCCGGCTGCGGCGGCCGCCGCAAGCGGCGCGTCTCCCGCACGGCCGGGCTGCTCGTCGCCGTGGCGGTGGTCTCGGCGCTGGTGGGCGGCGGTACGGCGGCCCTGGTCGGGCAGGCCACGGACCAGGGAGGCAGCTCCGTGGCGGCCCCGGTCGTCAACGCCAACTCCAGCAGCAGCGGCAGCGGCGTCTCCGCCGTGGCGGCGGCCGTGAGCCCCAGCATCGTGGAGATCAGCGCGACGTCCGCCTCGGGCGAGTCCACCGGCTCCGGCGTGATCATCACCAGCGGCGGCGAGATCATCACCAACAACCACGTCATCTCCGGCGCCGACTCGATCAAGGTGACGTTCAGCGACGGCGGCACGAAGAGCGCGTCCGTGGTCGGCACCGACAGCGGCAAGGACCTGGCCCTGATCAAGGTGAGCGGCGCGAGCGGCCTCAAGGCCGCGTCCCTGGGCGGCTCCAGTCAGGTCAAGGTCGGCGACCAGGTCGTGGCCATCGGCTCGCCCGAGGGGCTGACCGGCACCGTGACCAGCGGCATCGTCTCCGCGCTCGACCGCGACGTCACCGTCTCCACGGACGAGGACCAGGGCCAGGACCAGGACCGGGGCCAGGGCCAGCAGGGCGGCGGCGGACAGTGGCCGTTCGAGTTCGGCGGCGGCAGCTACAACGGTGACGTCGGCCAGTCGACGACCACGTACAAGGCCATCCAGACCGACGCCTCCCTCAACCCCGGCAACTCCGGCGGCGCGCTCATCAACATGCGGGGCCAGATCATCGGGATCAACTCCGCGATGTACGCCCCGGCCTCGGGCCAGAGCAGCAGCGCGGGCAGCATCGGCCTCGGCTTCTCGATCCCCGTCGACACCGTCAAGTCCGACCTCGCCGCCCTGCGCGACGGCGGCAGCGGCGGCGACGGCGGCACCGGCGGCAACAGCAACAGCTGAGCCACAGCTGAGCCGACCCGAGGCGGTGACGGGCGTGCGAGGCTGACAGCACAGCGCCCGCCCGCCCATACCCCCGCCCACCGCTAAGGACCGATCCATGAGCCCCGCCGACCACCATGGCGATCAGCCCGCCCGCATCCTGATCGTCGACGATGAACCGGCCGTCCGCGAGGCGCTGCAGCGCAGCCTCGCCTTCGAGGGCTACGCGACCGAGACCGCCGTCGACGGAGTGGACGCCCTGGAGAAGGCCGTCACCTACGACCCCGAGCTGATCGTGCTCGACGTGCTGATGCCCCGCATGGACGGGCTCACCGCCGCCCGGCGGCTGCGCGCCACCGGGGTGACCGTGCCCGTCCTGATGCTCACCGCGCGCGACACGGTCGGCGACCGGGTCACCGGCCTGGACGCGGGCGCGGACGACTACCTCGTCAAGCCGTTCGAGCTGGACGAGCTGCTGGCCCGGATCCGCGCCCTGCTGCGCCGCAGCTCGTACGCGGCCGCGGCGGGCGCGCCGGTCGCCGACGACGACACGATGTCCTTCGGCGATCTGCGGATGGACCTGGTGACCCGCGAGGTCACCCGGGGCGGGCGGCGCGTCGAGCTGACCCGGACCGAGTTCACCCTGCTGGAGATGTTCCTCGCGCATCCGCGCCAGGTCCTCACCCGCGAGCAGATCCTGAAGGCCGTGTGGGGCTTCGACTTCGAGCCGTCGTCCAACTCGCTGGACGTGTACGTGATGTATCTGCGCCGCAAGACCGAGGCGGCCGGCGAGCCGCGCCTCGTCCACACGGTGCGCGGCGTGGGGTACGTCCTGCGGCCCGCCGAGGGCGAGCCGTCGTGAGGTTCCGCGGACTCCCGCTGCGCTCGCGGCTGGCCCTGCTGACCGCGGTGGCGGTGGCGGTGGCGGTCGCGGCGTCGGCGTTCGCGTGCTGGCTGATCGTGCGCGAACAGCTCAGCGCACAGCTCGACTCGTCGCTGCGCAACGTCAAGGTCGACGAGCGCAACGTGGTGAGCATCCTGGACGCGTGCCAGAACCCCGACGGCGACGACGGCCACACCCCGCGCGCCCTCGGCTCGTACTCCGTGCAGATCGTGCTGCCCGACGGCAGCCGCTGCCCCCAGCCCGGGGCGACGAAGCTGCCGGTGAGCGCCGACGACGTGGCGGTCGCCACCGGTACGCGGCCGACCGCGCTGCACGACGCGACCGCCGAGGACGGCCGCGACATGCGGGTCTTCACCTACCGGCCGTCCGGCGGCCCGGACAGCCCGCTGCCGCGCGGTATCGCCGTCTCGATGGCCCGGCCGCTCAGCGAGGTCCAGGATCCGCTGAACACCCTCGCGCTCGTCCTCGCCCTCGTCGCGGGCATCGGCGTCGTCGGCGCCGGGGCGGCCGGGCTGTGGATCGCCCGGACCGGGCTGAAGCCGGTGGACCGGCTGACCCACGCCGTCGAGCACGTCGCCCGCACCGAGGATCTGGCCGTCCGCATCCCCGCCGAGGGCGACGACGAGATCGCCCGGCTGTCCCGCTCGTTCAACGCCATGACCGCCGCCCTCGCCTCGTCCCGCGACCGCCAGCAGCAGCTGATCGCCGACGCCGGGCACGAGCTGCGCACCCCGCTCACCTCGCTCCGCACCAACATCGAACTGCTCGCCCGCAGTGACGAGACCGGCCGCGCGCTGCCGCCGGACGACCGCAAGGCGCTCATGAGCAGCGTCAAGGCGCAGATGACCGAGCTGGCGGCCCTCATAGGAGACCTCCAGGAGCTGTCCCGGCCGGACGCGCTGCCCGGCAGCGGGCCGCTCCAGGTGGTCGCCCTCCACGAGATCGCGGAGAGCGCCCTGCGGCGGGCCCGGCTGCGCGGCACCGGGATCACCCTCGACGCCTCGATCACGCCCTGGTACGTACGCGGCGAGGCGGCGGCGCTGGAGCGGGCGCTGGTCAACCTGCTCGACAACGCCGTGAAGTTCAGCCCTTCGGGTGGTGTTATCGATGTCGCGCTCAGAAGAGGGGAGTTGACGGTGCGGGACCATGGCCCCGGCATTCCCGCCGATGAACTCCCGCACGTCTTCGAGCGGTTCTGGCGTTCCCCGTCCGCCCGCAGCCTGCCCGGCTCCGGGCTCGGGCTGTCCATCGTGGCCCGTACCGTCCAGAGTTGCGGCGGCCAGGTGGGGCTGCGGCCCGCGCCCGGCGGCGGCACCGTCGCCTGGCTCCGCCTCCCCGGCGCCCCCACCGCCCCGCCCGAACTCGACGCCTGACCTTCTCAGCCCCCGTACACGCCGGACTCAGCGAACCCACAGCCACGGGCACCAGGTTGAGGCCCATGCACGAGACTTCCCGGATCCTGGTCGTGGACGACGAGCCTTCGGTGCGCGAAGCCATCGGCAGAGCCCTGCGGTCCGAGGGCTACGAGGTCGACACGGCGGGGGACGGCCTCGCGGCGCTGCGCCGCATCGACGAGGAGCCGCCCGACCTGGTGCTGCTCGACGTGACGATGCCGGGCCTGGACGGGCTGGCGGTGGCCCGCCGCGTACGGGCCTCCGGCCGCACCGTACCGATCATGATGGTCACCGGGCGGGACTCGGTGGGGGACCGCATCGTCGGCCTCGACAACGGCGCCGACGACTACCTGACCAAGCCCTTCGCATGCGACGAACTGCTCGCCCGCGTCCGCGCCCTGCTGCGCCGAGGCCGGGCGCTCGTGCCGTTACGTCCCGCCCCTACGCCACCCCCGGCGCCGGACGCCCGGCTCGCCTTCGCCGACATGACCCTGGACACCCTCACCCGCCAGGTCACCCGCTCCGGTCGCCAACTCGACCTCACCAAGACTGAGTTCGCCCTGCTGAAGCTCTTCCTGTCCCGCCCCCGCCAGGTCCTCAGCCGCGCCGCGATCCTCCGCGACATCTGGGGCTTTGACTTCGAGCCGTCGTCCAACACGCTGGACGTGTACGTGATGTACCTGCGCCGCAAGACGGAGGCGGGCGGTGAGCCGCGCGTGGTCCACACGGTGCGGGGCGTCGGCTACGTGCTCCGCGCGGACTAGGGTCAGGCGGTCGGCGTCCGGCGCAAGACCAGGCAGAGGAAGCCGAAGCTGTCCCGGTAGGAACGCAGCCATTCGGAGCGGCGGGTCGCGGCGGTCGCGAGAGCCTGGGAACTGTCTGGATCATCAGGATGGTCCAGGGCCCATTCAGCCAGCGTCCCCCAGCACGCCCACTCGTAATCGTCCAGCTCCTGGCGGGTGCTGACGTGGCCATGGACGGGCGTCCACCCGTCAGCGGCCACGCGTTCCAAGGTGGTCGCCAGGTCGGCGAAGTCGCCGAGCATCTCGACCGCTTCCGGAGAAGGCTCCCCCTCCCAGATTCCGTCACCGACCAGGACGCTTCCGCCCGGAGCCAGATGCTTACGCGCCGCCGCGAGCGTAGGCAGCAGACCGCCGAAGGCGTGGGCGGCCCCGACGCTCAGCACCAAGTCGAACGGGTGCGCGGAGACGAAATCGGCGGCTGCCTGGTGGTGGAGGACCAGACGTTCCTGGACGCCGAGGCTGCTCGCGGCTTCACGGGCCTGTGCCAGTGCGTCGGTGGAGATGTCGACGCCCTCGGCATGTAAGCGAGGGCTGGTGGACAGCGCGCGAAGGAGCCACTCTCCTCCTCCGCACCCGAGATCGAGCACACGCGCGTCGGGTCGGGAGATCCCGCGCTCGAGCAGACCGCGCACCGAATCGTCGTGGAGGGGAGCCTTAATCGGATGATGGGCATGAGCGATCCTGGACATTTGTTCACGGTTCATCGGCGCATCCTGACACCGCCGGTGTCTGCGCGCACCTCCATTTTTCAGGAGCCGTCCGAGTCTTCAGGTGATCACCAAACGCACGCTGGGCTTGTCGACGGTCACCGTCCCGATCCCGGGCTCGGCGTCACTGCGGCGATAGGCGCGCACGACGGGCTCACCCGCGCCCCTGGCCTCACGATCGAAACGGCCGACAGCATCGGCCAGGCGGGCGGCCAGCTGCTCGCCGTCCGGGCCGTGGGCGATCACGCCCAGCTCGTAGCGCTCCTGCGCGGCCTGCGGGGCTCGGCGCAAGGTGAGATAAGCCAACGAGTCGTCGTCCCACGTGGCGGGTGCACCACTGCCCAGCACCCAGCCGACCAAGCCGCGCTCGGCCGCAGCCGGTGTGGCGCGCAACCTGCCGTACGGGGCGACCGCGCCCGCGAGCCACACGTCCAACCGAGGCAGCAGTCCTTCCGAACCGCTCAGCTGCACACCAGTCCACCGCTCATGGCGGGGACTGGCGAACGCCTCGGCCAGCGCATCGGTGTCGACCGGCTGGTCCTCGTCGACGATCAGCCGCACCTCCGGCCCGGCCAGGCGAACGACACGGGGTGCGTGCGCGCTGCCGCCCTGCATCGCGACGAAGCCGGAGACGATCAGCGTGTCGCTGCGCAGATGATCCTCCTCGCGGGCGAAGGCGATGGTGCGGGAAAGGCCCCGGAATCGCAGCGGCACCACCAGCCGTCCCGCCGGAGCGAGTTGGTCCAGCCACGCCGGTGAGATATCGGCCGCGCCGACGGTGACGATAATGCGGTCAAACCCTTGAGCGGGAGCGTCCTGGAGCGGTTGAGCGCCGTCCGCCTCCCGGACCCGCACCTGCCTGTAACCGGTCTCGGCAAGCAGCCTTCGGGCCCGTTCGGTGATGTCGGGATCGATGTCGACGGTGGTCACCGCCCCCTGATCACCGACCAGCTCACCCAGCAGCGCTGCGTTGCACCCTCCGGAACCGATCTCCAGCACGCTCATGCCGGGAGCCACGTGGGCCGCCTCCAGCATCCGGGCATGCAACCACGGAGCCGACACCGAACTGACCGGCTTCCCCCGCTCGTTGTGCTTGGTGAAGACCGCCTCCGGCGCCCCGTAGACCTCGTCGGCCGACACCTCGGGGACGAAGCGGTGCCGCTGCACCGTGCGGAAAGCGGCCTCCACCGCAGAAGAGGTGAGGAATCCACGCTCCCGCAGGTCCTTCACCATCCGCTCACGCAGAACGTCAGGGGTCTCGGTCACGCAGAGTTTCCTTTCCGATCGCCCCTGCTCGCCACCGAGCCGTGGGCTCAGCTATGCGAAGGCCAGTCCGCGGAACTCGTTGCGGATATCGGTCAGCGGCTGCCGGTCGCGGGTGTAGTACAGCTTGTTGGTCAGCAGAACCGCCCACCGGTTCTTGGAGGGGGAGATCCACATGCCGGTGCCGGTGAACCCGTAATGGACCCACACGTCCTCCTCGTGATGGGTATCGGGGGCCGGGTGCCAGAACAGGCCGCGCTCGGGTTGGAGACCGCCGGTGTGGATGGCCAGCGAATAGTCCGTCCATTTCGTGCCGAACCCTGCCCCGGTTGAGGCAGTTGAGGCGTCGAGCATGTAGCGGAGGAAGGCCGCGAGGTCGGCGATGGTGGTGAAAACACCCGCGATACCGCACACTCCGCCCAGCAGACGGGCGGAGAAGTCGTGGGCTGTGCCTTTGAGATGGGCGTTGGTGTCCTGGTCGAGCTCGGTCGGGGCACAGGTGGCGGCGATCGCGGGAGGCAGGGGGCCGAAGCGGGTGGCGTTCATACCCAGTGGCCGCCAGGTCCGTTCCGTGGCGAGCTGGTCCAGGCTCTTCCCGGAGAGGTGTTCGGCGAGGTAGCCCAGGATGAGGGCGGCTCGGTCGGTGTATTCGACGGCTTCGCCGGGTGGCCGGTGAAGGGCCTCGTGCAGTACACCGGCCCGGATGGTGTGCGGGTCGGTGCCGTAGAGGTGCTTCAGCTGGGACCGCAGCGGCACACCGGCGGTGTGGGTCAGCAGCTGCCGGGCAGTCACCGCGCTGAGCGGGTGGTCGGCGACTTCGTCCCAGATGGTGCCGAGCGGGGCGTCGAGGTCGAGGATGCCGTCTTCCCACAGGGCGCCGATGGACGACCACACGGCGAGGATCTTGGTGAGGCTGGCGGCGTCGAAGGTGGTGTCGAGGCTCATCTTCACCTCCGGCTCGTCGGGGTCCAAGGCGCCTGTCGTCCCGGAGGCGTGAACGCGGGCGGCGTCACCGACAGCCCATGCGGCGCCGGGGTAGACCTTGTCCCGGACGCCTTCGTCCAGCAGGGTTTCGATGCGGCCGGTGCGGTACGTCATGGTCTCGTCCTGTTCGCCGTCGGTGTCCCGCTGGGCAGCCTAATGATGCTGACGGGTCATCACACGCAGTGGCGCGGCGTCCCCGGTGGCCGTTGCCGCCAGGAACGCCGCTAGATGAACGAGAAGGGTTCGCTCAGGGCAGCTGGCAGCCGAGGTCGGCCAGGGACTGGGCGGTCGCTGACAGGGGGTAGCGGGCGGCGTTCGCGCGACCCGCCTGCCGCAGGGCCAGCAGCAGTCCGGGGTCGGTTCGCAGCCGCTCGATGTCGCGGGCGAGCCCGGCGGTGTGGGTGAAGTCGGTCGCCATCGCGGAGGCGGCCAGGGCTTCACTGAGACCTGGAACCGGCTGGTAGAGCACGGGCAGGCCGCAGGCTTGGGCTTCGAGGGCCACCAGGCCCATGGCTTCCAGGGTGGTCGACGGCATCACCAGCACGTCATGCTCGGCGAACGCCCGCCACAGCTGCGGGCGGCGCAGCCAGCCGAGGTAGCGGACCCGCACCCCGGCCCGTCGCAGCAGTGGGGCGAACGCTTCGAACTGGGTCCTGGGGGCGGCGATGCTTAGCTCGGTAGGCGGAATCGAAGCCATGTTCTCGATCAGACGTTCGGCGCCCTTTTCGGCTGTCAGCCGTCCCGCATACAGCAGTCGCAGGTGGTTCTTCGACTTGCGGGGCGGTCGGGGCGGCGGGGCGGAGAGTAGATGGTCAGGGATGCCCCACGGGATGTGAACGATCTTGCGGCGGTCGGTTTGTGGGGCGAGCGTGAGCAGTCGGTCGGCCATGGCATGCGTCGGCACCACGATGGCGTCGGCCGCGCGAGTGCTCTCGTGCAGGATCTGCAACTGGTCGCGGTGGGCCTCGGCGAAGAGCAGGTCCGTGCCGTGGACCAGGGCGATCCTCGGGTGGTCGGGCAGGGCCCTCAGCAGGGCCGGGGTGGCGCCGAAGGCGAGATGCTGCAGATGCAGGACATCGATCCGGGCTGGGTCGAGTACCGAGGTGAGGGCTTGGCGGAGGTCGGCGACGTACGGGGCGAAGGCTGGTTCTTCCAGGCACTTGCCCGCGACGGGCAAAACCTCCAGCCCGGCCGGAAGGCGCCGTCCTATACCGGTGGGGGCGAGCATGAACGCGTGGGCTGGGATGAGCGGGCGGTCGCCCGTGTAGAGGTCGAGGAAGAGTTCGACGCTGCCGCCGGGGCTGTCGGCAGGAAGGTCCAGGAAGGTCGCGGTCAGTGGCCCGGGCGGCGGAGTGGCGTGGGGGCTCATCGGGCGCCTCCTGCGATCTCCTCGTACAGGCGGGAGATGTCGATGCCGTCCGTGGCCGCGTACTTCGCGGCCTGCTGCTGGTAGCTATGGACGGCGCCGAAGGCGGTGAGGAAAACCAGCTTGCCGAACGTCATGCCCGGATAGATCCGTACCGGCTTGGCTGCGCGGATCTCCAGCGTCCAGCGGATCGCGTGTCCCTGGTGGCCCAGCGGGGCGGAGACGTGCACCCAGATCCCCAGGCAGCCGGTGGTGTGGTCGCCATTGAGTAGTTGCGCGTACCGCTCCGACCCGGTCTTCTCCAGGGTGACGCCGAGGTAGAGCAGGCCGGGCACGAGGCTCAGGCCGTCGTCGGGAATCGTCTGTTCGGTGAACGCGGTGGGGGCGGCGGCGTCCAGGCTGTCGTGACAGACGCGGATCGTGTCGCCCAGCCGCCAGTCGTAGGCGTTCGGCGAGAGGCGGGCCGGGTCGTAGGGCTCGATGGTGATCTCGCCGGTGGCAACGGCGGCGGCGATGGCCGGACCCGTGAGGATCACGAGGTCACCGCTGCCTGGATCCGGGCGGCGTCGCGCCAGTAGCGGGAGGGCTGTGGCCCTTGGGCAGCCTGGTACTTGCCACGGTAGAGGTCGACGCCGCCGCAGGCGAGGAAGAACATGATCTGTCCGATCTTCATCCCCGCGTACACCCGCAGCGGGCGGATCGGGGAGAGCATGAGCGTCCACTGGCCCAGGAAGCCGATGTCGCCGATCGGGGCTGTGATCTCGACGAAGAGGCCGAGTCGGCCGACCGAGGAGCGGCCGAACAGCAGCGGCACGAAGGTGTCGGAGCCGACCACTTCGGGGGTGTGGCCGAGGTAGAGCTCGCCGGGCTGCAGTACGTATCCGTCCTCACCGATCTCGACCGAGCGGGTGGGGTTGGGCTGGTGGGCGTCGATGACACCGGCGGTGTAGGTCAGCAGGCTCGGGCCGAGCCGGACGTTGTAGCTGTTGGGGTTGACCTGGTCGGGCTCGAACGGGCTGATGGTTAGTCGGCCGTCGCGGACGGCGGTGGTGATCTCGGGGCCGGTGAGAATCATCGGCGTTCCCTCTCAGGCTGCGCGGTGGTGAGGGTGTGGCGGACGGACTCGGCGAGCGTGAGTCCCGTCTGGCGGCTGCGTCCGCCGAGGTAGGTGTCGGCGAGGTAGCCGGTGGTCAGCACGCTGACCAGAGGCGTGGCCGGCGGATCGGGGACGAAGGCCACCGGGCCGGTCTGCTCGGTCAGATCGGCGATCAGGCGGGTCGGATCGTGGCCGTACGGTGCCGGGAGGGAGGCGTGCACGAGCTGGTTGTCGAACGGCTCGATGGCCAGCAGGTCGGCCAGGGTGAGCACGTCACCGAGGACGGTGGTACGCAGAGCCGTCTCGTTCAGGACGACCGCGACCCCGAGCCCGGTGTGGAACCTGGTGGCGAGATCTGCCAGCAGACGATTCCGGTCCAGCTCGCCGTGGCGGTAGGGCCCGTTGACGGTGCCGAGCGGTTCGGCGAGTCGTCGGGACAGAGGAGAGATCTGCCCGGCCAGGCCGACGAGGGCTGCTGGGAGGGGGCCGGTGGAGGGGAAGGAGGCGGTGCGGGCGACCCAGCCGGAGGCAGCCGGTTCGGCGACGGCGTACCCGGCGCCGAGCTCGCCGCCCTTGACCACGAGCGTGTCGCCGACGGGGACGGGTCCGTAGGTGTCGCTGTGGCAGTGCCCGGCGAAGATGACATCAAGGAACGGACAGGTCAGGGCGAGTTCCAGATCTTCGGCGAAACCGGAGTGGGACAGCACCACCCAGGAATCCACGTGATGGTGGTGTTCCAGCATCAGCCCGCGCAGGGCGGCGGCTGGGTCGATGACGTGGTGCCCGGCTCGCTGGTGGGCGGGGATGCTGCTGAACGCTTGCAATCCCATGACCGCGGTGACGGCGATACGGCGGCCCCGGACGTCTACGATGCGCAGCCGGTCGAACAGCGGTGTGCCGCTGCGGGCGTCTACGGCGTTCGCGCACACCGTCATCTCGTGCAGACCGGACTCGAAGTAGTGCGGCCAGCCGTGGTTGCCCGGAGCGAGGACGTCGTAGAGCGTGGTGAGGATCTCCCGCTCGGCGTGGCCGCCGCCGAGCCGGTAGTAACCGGTGCCTTCGAAGAAGTCCCCGCAGTCGGTCATCAAGGATGTGTCCCGGAGCTGATGCAGATGGGACAGCAGGCCATCGGCGCGGTCCAGAGTGGAGTGCACGTCGGTGGTGGCCACGACCTGGTGGAAGGCCCGTGTGCTCATCGCGGACCCTCGGTGATGTCGGCTCCGAGCGCGCGGAGCTTGGCCGGCAGGTCGGCGTGTCCGCGGCGCAGCTGGTCCAGGCCGGTCACGGTGGTGGCGCCGCGGGCGTTCAGGGCGGCGATCAGCAAAGCGGAGCCGGTGCGGATATCGGTCGCCCGCACGGTTACGCCGCCGGTCAGCTGCTGCGGTCCCGTCAGGCGGCACTGGGTGGGGGTGACCTCCTCGACACGGGCGCCGAGCGAGGCGAGTTGGGGAAGGAGGTTGCCGTGGCGGCCTGGGTTTATGGCGTCGGCGAAGTGATGGGTGCCGGGCAGGGTCAGCGCCAGCGCCATCAGGGGCGGTTCGAAGTCGGCGTCTAGACCGTCAGGGTTCAGGGAGGCTAAGGCCCGAAGCGGCCGTCCGGTGGGCTGGACGACGCGGTGCACGATGAGGGCGCCCGGGGCGAGGGTGACAGGGATGCCGACCTTGGACAGCAGCTCGGTCAGCGCTTTGACGTCCGGGCTGTGGATGCCTTCGATCCGGCCCTCACCGCCGCTGGCCGCGATCGCGCAGGCCAGGGTGCCTGCCTCGATCTTGTCACCTGGCACGGCGAGGGGCAGGGGGACTGCGCTATCAGGGACGTGGAACGGTGGAACCAGGGTGATCTTCTCCCTGCTCGCGTGGGTCTGCCAGCCCGCCGTACGAAGGGCGGCCAGCACCTCGGTGGTCTCCGGGGACAGGTTCGGGTTGCCCAGCTCCAGACGGCTGCCCGCGGCGATGGCCCGGAGAATCGCGGCGATGCTCGCGCCACGCGAGCGAAACGGCAGGGTCAGAGCGACCTTGTCGCGGCGGGACCCGGCCCGGACGCGGTAGCCACCCTCGGTGAGGGTGACGGTGTCACCGAACAGCCGGTACACCCTGAAGTGCAGGTCCATCCCGCGCTGGCCGATCCGGCAGCCGCCCGGCCAGGGGAGATCGGCCTGCCCGTACGCGGCCAGCAGCGGTGACACCAGGTAGTAGGAGGCCCGGATGCGGGCGGCGTCCTCCAGATCGCCCGCCGCGGCGCCGCCGTCCTGTGGATGGATGACCACGGCCCCCGGTTCGGTGGCCAGATGGGCGACACGGTAGCCGCTGCGCTGCAGCAGGCCGAGCATGAGCTGGACGTCCGCGCTGGCGGGGACGCCGGACAGGTGCACGCTGCGGCGCAGCGAAGCGGCGGTGGCCAGCAACGGCAGGGTTGCGTTCTTCGAGCCGTCCACCCGCACCGTGCCAGCCAGTGGGCGGCACGGTCGGACGATGACGGCATCGATGTCCGACAGGTTGAGGGGGGCGAGCGTCATCAACAACCTCCAAGAACGTGCGCAATGAACCAGTGGCGTGGTCTCGACTCGGTGGCACGGCAACGTCTTGCCATGGGGCGGTGCGGAACAAGCAGGTGGATCCCGGTCCCAGGCGGTAGCCCGTACGCCGTAGGTGTCCGGCGGGAGCGCTCGGCGACCGGCAGCGCGGCTGACGGACACCAGGAAACCGTCGTGTCCGCAGAAGAGGGAGGCTCACAAAGGGGGCTGAAAACTCACAAGCAGGCCGATGCGTCCGCCGCTTGTTCTACGCTCGGTGAGGACACGGTGACGCCCCATCAGGACGTGAGGATGCTGTGACCCGATCACCCAACACCTCACTGGCCACCCTTGTTACCGCATCCGGTGCCAGCCGGAAGGCCATAGCGCACCGCGTCAACCAGCTGGCCGCCGCAGCCGGCCGACCGACCTCCTACACCCACACCAGCGTGGTGAACTGGCTCGACGGCATGATCCCGAGACAGCCCGTTCCCGCTCTGCTGGCGCAGGCGTTGGGGGAGCGGCTGGGCCGCGCGGTGGACATCGCCGAGATCGGCATGGCCACCCCCAGCCGAGATGACGCCGGTGGGCTGGAACTTCCGCGTGACCCTGCCGACGCCGCACAGCGGGCGGCCGACTTCTGGAGAAACATGCACCGCCGCTCCTTCATCGGACGGGCTTTCGCTGCCAGCGCCTACACCGGCCCCGTCACCCGCTGGCTGATCCAGCCGGCCGTCGCCGCCCCCGCCCGCAGCAGCGGCCGACGGGTCGGACAACGGGAGCTCACCGAGCTGTGGGAGCAGGCGGAGCAGGCCCGGCAGTGGGACGCCCGCTACGGCGGAGCGAACTGGCGCACCGGCCAGGTCGTGGACTGTCTCACCACCCGTGCCGCCCCTCTGCTTGCCGGGAGAGCCCATGAGCGGATCGCCAACGGCCTGTTCTCGGCCGCCGCCGAACTGTCCCGACTTGCGGGCTGGACGGCGTTCGACGCGGGTGAACACGCGATTGCCCAGGAGCATTTCGTCCAGGCCCTGAGCCTGGCGCGAGCTGGCGGCAACGCCGAGCTGGGCGCCTACGTTCTGGCCACCATGGCGCTCCAGACCATGCGTCGCGGCTACCCGAGCCAGGCCATCGACATGGCCCAAGGCGCCTACGAACGCGCCCGCGACGCCGCGCACCCGAGAGTGCTGGCCTTCGCCAAGCTGATCGAGGCCCGCGCTCATGCCCGGACCGGCGACGAGCGGGCGGCGGCTCGGGCACTGTCCAAGTGCGAGCGACTGCTGGATGCCGCATGCGAGGTAGGGTCCCCCACCTACATCGCCTACTTCGGCCCCGCCCGCATGGCCAGCGATGCGGTTGAAATCTACCGCGATCTGGGGAAGCCGCATGTCGCCGCCGGATGGGACGCCCAGTGCGCCATGCCCGCCGGACACACCCGGGCTGTCGGGCTGCGGTTGTCCGTCACCGCGACCGCGCACCTCCAGGCCCGAGACCTCGACCAGGGCCTGGCCGTGGGCCGCCGCGCACTGGACATCCTCGCCGGGGTCGCCTCCGCCCGAGCCCGCGAATACGTTGACGACATCCACACCGCCCTCACCCCCTGGGCCCGAGAGCCCCGTGTGCAGGCATGGCAGAACCGCGCCCGCCGCCAGCTGAACGGTGACATGGGAAGCTGAAGCGCCAGCTGAGACCGGTACGGGGCGTCGGCTACGTGTTGCGGAGCCTCGCGGGCGATTAGGGTCGGGCTTCCGTAGGCGAAGGGGGGAGACGATGCCGACCGAGGCCGTCAGCGTGGCGCTGATAGACGATCATCCGGCGATCCTCGCGGGGGTCGAGGCGTGGTACGCCTCCTCGGAGCAGCCGATCGAGGTGATCGCGGCGGGCGAGACCGCCGCCACCGCGTGGACACCGCCGGGCGACGGCGCCGACGTCGTCGTGTTCGACCTTCAGCTGAGCGACGCCGGGCCCGCCTTCGGTGAGCTGCGGCGGCTCGTGGACGCCGGGCGCCAGGTGGTCGTCTACACGATGCGCGACGACGAGCAGACGGCGCTGACCTGCCTGGACCTGGGCGCCGCCACGTAACTGACGAAGACCGAGGGCGGCCGCCACCTGGTGGCCGCGACCCTCGCCGCCGCCCGCCAGCACCCGTACACCCCGCCCGCGCTGGCGGGCGCGCTCGGGACGAACGCCCGCAGCGACCGGCCCCGGCTCTCCCAGCGCGAGGAGGACGTGCTGATCGAGTGGTTCCAGTCGGAGTCCAAGGAACTGGTGGCGCAGCGGCTCAACATCAAGGTGCGGACGGTCAACACCTACCTGGACCGGGTGCGCATCAAGTACGCGAACGCGGGCCGCCCGGCCCGCACGAAAGCGGGCCTGGTGGCGCGGGCCATCCAGGACGGGCTGGTGGCCGTCGAGGACCTGTGAGCCCGGGTCGGCACCCCCACCGCAGCGCGTACGACTCGTTGGCGCCCGTCTCCCCGAGGGCGCGGTGCGGAGTGATCCGAATGGTGCTCATAAGACGTGCTTCCCCCTGTGTTTCGAGCTGGGTTGACCAGCTCAATCGACCGTAGGGAAGCACGCCGGGCACCGCAGACGGCCGAACGACCGACAATCTGGCGGGTGCCTGGGGCGCGCCAGACACGACAGGGCCCCGGCATGGCTTGCCGGGGCCCTCGTACGCCTCTGAGTTGTCGACTAGGAGCGTGGGTCGGTAACGGGCAAGCCGCCGAGGGTTGGTGGTCGGATCTCTGGCGGTCTGGGGTTTGTCGGCGGTGTCGGGGCGGGTGCGGGGTGTGGTTGCAGTGGAGGGTGATGGTGCCGCCTGGGCGCTCAGGCTCGGGCGGCGGCCAGTCCGGGGGTTCCGACCTGCCCGAAGACAGCGCGTCCGGGTTTGGTGCGCGGTTTGCGGGCCATGCGCTCGCGCGCTGTGGCGTCGGCCGGGATGCGTCCGCGCGGGGCGGGGCTGACGCGTTCAGCCGGTGGTAGCTCATCGCCTTGTGCTTGGAGGCGTTGGCCTGCAGTTTCGTGCCGTCGAGTGCGACCCGGCCCATCTTGACCATGCCCAGTCGCTGCGCCAGGCGCCCGCGACGAGCGCACTCCGGTGGTGTACCCGTAGATCAGCAGCCGGACCATCAACCGCGGGTCATACGGCGGGAACCCGCGCTTCTCGGTGGAGGACGCCAGGATCGGGCCCAGGTCGAGCACCTCGTCGACCAGTTCGGCCACGAATCGGGCCAGATGCCCCTCGGGCAGCCACTCATCCAGTGACGGCGGCAGCATCAGCATCTTTTGAGATCCGCAGACAGCGCCGCGTAGATGTACTCGCTGCCCCAGCGATCCCCGTCGAGGTCGTTCTCGACCAGGTGCGCCTCCCGGCGCATCCCGAGGCGCTCACAGACCCGCACAGACCCGGTGTTCTCCACGTCCAGCCGTGCGTAGAGCCGGTGCACGCCCAGCGTGTCGAAGGCCAACCCGGCCAGCGTCGAGGCCGCCTCGGTCGCGTAGCCGTGCCCCTGGTGACCTGGGTCCAGAGTCCAGCCGATCTCGGCCTGGGCTGCGCGGGCATCGGCCAGGGCAAGGCTCACCTCGCCAAGGACGCCGGGCTCATCGCGTCGGCAGACAGCGAGCGCCAGCTTGTCCCCGTCGACGCGCCAGGCCGTCTGCGCCGCGCGCTCGGCGGCAACTTGCTCGCTGCGCTCACGCGTGTGCACCGGCCGGTACAGGTAGCGCGCAACGCTCGGCAGGCTCTGGTAGGCGTACAGGTCGTCGGCGTCGCCGGGAGTGAACAGACGCAGCGACAACCGGGCCGTGGTCAACGGCAGCAGCGAAGCGACTTCCATGCGGACCCCCGGGACGCGGATGCGGATTAAGTTGCGGACCGATTTTCGCATCACGACTGCCCGGCAGCCACGCCTTTTCAAGAGCAGTGCTCGGCAGCCGCACTTCACCACGAGGCGCGGCATTCCAGCAGTTGTTTACTGACCCACGCGCCTAGCGGTCGAACTCGCTCCGCCTGACGCCCAGGATGAACGCGTTCCACGCGCCACCCGTGAACGCCACAGCCGGGCCGCTCTGATCCTTGCTGTCCCGTACGGAACGGCCGCCATTGGGGCCAAGGCCAAGGTATCGCCGCTTCGATGGTGCTGGCTCTGTGTCAAAGGAGAAGTAGGGGAACGCGGACGCGCGCGGACACGACCAAGCCCCCGGCATGGCTTGCCGGGGGCCCTTCGCGCGTCTCTGAGTTGTCGACTAGCGGTCGAACTCGCTCCGCTTGACACCCAGGATGAACGCGCTCCACGCGTCACCCTTGAATGCCAGAGACGGGCCGCTCTGATCCTTGCTGTCCCGTACGGAACGGCCGCGATCGGCCGTGTCCGCAACCTCTACGCAGTTGTTTTCCCCGCCGGAATACGATGACTTCCGGTAGGGCCCTATTACGTTAGAAGTCAATTTGATTCTTCCTTGCTTCTCCGCAGTACGTCCCGAATGAGTCTTACACTTGCATCCGGGGCCAGTGCCGCCGATCGTAGCTGGTCAAAGGCCAGGGTGTAAGCCGTAAGGTCCTCTGCGCCCTCAAGGATGGCCGAACCGCGCAGGTTGTCCAGCGTCACCGCTTCGACAGTCGGTGGCTCTGTGTCGAACGAGAAGCAGGAGAACGCGGACGGCATCGTGGCTTTGACACCGGCCGAGATAGGCAGAACCTGCAGCGTCACGTTCTGTCGCTTGCTCACTTTGATGATGTGCGCGAGCTGTTCATGGTAGATGTCGATCGGCACGATGGGGTGGACGATCACCGGCTCCCAAATGATTGCCGTGTAGTTCGCCGCACCTTCCGTCTCATCGATTCTTGCTTGCCGGTCGCCCCTCACCTTGACCAGCTTCGGCACCTTGTCGGGGTCGATGAACCCGGGTCCACTGGTGATGACGGCCTCTGCGTATGCGGGAATTTGCAGCAGTCCCGGAATGAGGGCGGGCTGCCACTCCCGAATGTGCGTTGCGTCATCTTCCAGCGAGATGTGATCCAAGTAGTCCTGTCGCAGGTGTGCCGCATGCTCAAGCCACCATCCGCGCCGGTTCGCGTTCCTCGACAGATTCTCCAGCCTCGCCCGGGTTTCGCTGTCCGTGACGCCGTAAGCGTCGAGCAGCAAGCGCACGTCGACCACGCGAGCGGTCGAATGGCCGGACTCGATCCGGCTGATCTTGGTTGGCGATGACTCGATGACCTTGGCAGCCTGCGGCTGATCGAGCTTGGCCGCGAGGCGGTACCTCTTGAGTGCTGACCCGAGTCGCCTGCTGCGCACGGTCGGCCGTCCCCCTGCGGGCATGGGCCCCTCCCTCTCTGCTGACCATCAACTGTAGGGCTCGACACCACAGTAGCTCCGCAGCGCGCGAACCTGCATAACGGAGGGTTGCGAGATGCAGACTTGCAGTTCTAACCTCTTGTGCATGCGCCGCTACATGGCGCGATCGTGATGCACAGTCAGGGGGTAGTGGATGCCCACCGCAATGGCGGACCACCAAGACACCTTCAAGGTGTCCAAGCGCAGGCGTAACGTCCCGGGCGTACGTGCCCGGGTGCAAAAGGCCCTCGCGGACTGGGGGATTGATGCCGCGCTAGCGGACGACGTCACCCTGTCGGCTGACGAACTAGTGTCCAACGCCATCAAGCACTGCCGCGTGTCGTACGCGGTGATCGAAATCAGCGTGTCCACGCAAGACGCATGGTTGCTGCTTGAGGTCTCGGACCCCGATGGAGACAGGGTCCCCGAACTCCGCATCGCGGATTCCGAAGCGGAAACGGGGCGGGGGCTCTTCATGGTCTCGAAACTGGCGGATGAGTGGGGACACGAAAGCAGGGGCGCCACCGCCAAATGTGTCTGGGCCCGATTCGCCATCGCCCGTGGGGCTCCGTGTACCGGCTGACGTACGGCCAGACGGAAGAACGGCACCACACCAGGACGCAGGCGATACGGGCCATGGCCCGAGCGATCCACGCACAGCCGCTCACTGCAGGCGAACGCTTCGCTTTCAACCGCTGGTACACGAACCGCAACTACCGCTCAGCCGCGACAAAGTTGCACGGGGGGCACCGATACGAGTTGCGGGTGTCGGTCGGAGGCGAACGGCGGATATTCGCTATCCACCCGCCGCCGCACACCCCACAGGCCCCCGTTACGCGGGAGGACGTCACCGCGTAACGGGTGAATGGGGCTCCCAGCGCGCACCCCGTTGCCGCTGGTCGAGCCCGCGCAGGGGCCCCGTACCTCCGCAGGCGGGGCCCCTGCGTCCCCACGCAGAAACGCCCCGGGAGGGCATGCAGCGCCTTCCCGGGGCAGCCAACAGACAGGAGCTGTTGACTTGTTGAACCTTATCGTTCGTTCGCTCGCCTGGGTGGTGGCGTTCTGGACACCTCGCCCCTGCGGGAAACACCGGATCGGCGCCGAGACGCCGGTCGGCCGACCGGCGACGGTCATCGTGCGCGACGTACCGACGCCGTGGCCTCCCTGCGTTCCGGGCGCGCGAGCGCGGCGCAGGGCGAGGACCACGACGCGCCGTCCTGACGTCCCGCCAGCGTGGGGCGACACCGGGCTGCTCGTGCGGGCCTACGTGCTCGTTCACGAGCGTCGTCAGGACGGGCCGAGCTGGACCGTGGGGTGCGATCCGGTGTCCGTCAGGGAGCCGTTCTGGGAGCCGTGGAGGCGGGCGTAGGCGCCGTTCAGGGCGAGCAGTTCGCGGTGGGTGCCGGATTCCACGAGGCGGCCGTGGTCGAGGACCAGGATGCGGTCGGCGTCCGGGGCGAGGTTGAGGTCGTGGGTGATCATGATGGTCGTACGGCCCGCCATCAGCCGCCGCAGCGGCCGCACCACGCGTCGCGCGGCCAGCGCGTCGAGGCCGGTGGTGGGCTCGTCCAGGACCAGCACGGGCGCGTTGCGCAGCATCGCGCGGGCGATGGCGATGCGCTGGAGCTGACCGCCGGACAGCTGGGCGGTGTGCGGGTCGATCCGGGTGTCGTAGCCGTCGGGCAGGGCGCGGATGAACTCGTCCGCGGCCGCGTCGCGCGCCGCGCGGGCGATGTCGTGGTCGCTCGCCCCGGGCCGTCCGCACGCGATGTTCTCGCGGATCGTGTCGTGCAGGATCAGCGTCTCCTGCGGCAGCAGGGTCACGTGGTCGCGCAGGAAGGTGAGCGGGAGGGCGTGCAGCGGGACGCCGTCCAGACGTACGTAGCCCTCGCCCGGGTCGTAGAAGCGCAGCAGCAGCTTGGAGACGGTCGACTTGCCCGCCCCGCTGGCCCCCGTGATCAGGACGAACTCGCCCGGCCGGGCGGTCAGCGACACCCCGGCCAGGGTCGGCCGCTCGGCGCCCGGGTAGCGGAAGGCGACCCGGTCGAACTCCACCGTGCCGTGCACCCGCCACGGCTGGGCGGCCGCGCCCGGCGCGGGGTCGCGTACGGCCGGTTCGGCGTCGAGGATCTCCAGCAGCCGTTCGGCGCCCGCGGTCGCGGCGGTGAGGGTCAGGCCCAGCTGGCCGAGGTTGCGGATCGGCGGGTAGAGGTAGCCGAGGAAGGCGGCGAAGGCGAGCAGCTGACCGATCGTCATCCGGTCCTGGGAGATCTCCCAGGCGCCCAGTCCGATGACGGCGAGCACGCACAGCGTCTCCAGGACCTCGACGATCTGCTCGTACAGCTCGCTCATCCGGGCCCCGGACACCGAGGCCCCCATCCATGCCCCCGCCTCCTGCCGCAGCCGGTCCTCCTCGGCGGCCTTGCGGTTGTACGCCTGGGTCAGCACGACGTTCGACAGGGACTCCTCGACCACGGAGGTGATCGCGCCGTCGGCCACCCGCTCTTCCCGGGCGACCGACTTGATGCGGCCGGAGAAGCGCCGGGCGGCCAGCCAGAACAGCGGCGCGAGGACGAAGGTGGCCAGCGCCAGGTCCCAGCGCAGGGTGAACGCGGCGATGGAGAAGAAGACGGTGCTGAAGATGGCCGATACGGTGCCCACCACCCCGGACACCACCATCTGCTCGATGGCGTCGATGTCCCCGGTCAGCCGCTCCAGCAGATCGCCCTGGCGGTGGCGGGAGAAGAAGTGCGGCGGCAGGTCCTGGACGTGCCCGAAGACCCGGGCCCGCAGCCGCATCACGAAGCGCTCGGCGGTCCAGACGGCGAGCGAGTTGCCGGCGTAGCCGACGCCCGCGCCGAGGATGGCGACCGCGAGCCACTGCGCCGCGGGGCTCCAGAACGCGCTGAGCGAGCCCTGCCGCAGGGCGTTGTCGGTGAGGTCGGAGAAGAGCAGGATCGCGGCGGTCTCGGCGAGCGCCGCGGCGATGACGCAGACGCAGATCAGCACGATCCAGCGGCGATCGCCCCTGGTGAGCGGCCAGAACCGGCGGAACGCCAGCCGCGCCGGAAGCTGCGGAGCGGCCTGCTCCGGCTCCTCGCCGTCCTCCGGGGCGGGGACGTACGCGTACGCCTCGGGCAGCGGCTGCACCGCCCGCTGGTGACGGCCGTACGGGCGAGGCCGCCCGGGCCGCCGGTGCCGCCCCCGGCTGGTGGCGGGATCGGCCACGACCATGCGCAGCTGCATGGTGGCCTGGTCGTCGTAAGGGGGCGGTGGTGTCGTCACGTGGGGTCTCCCGGGTCCGGAAACGGCCGAGGCGGGCCCGCGGCGCGATTGCCGTGGGCCCGCCTTTCAGTGGGTGGGTCAGCCGCCGATGGGGCGGCGGGGCTGACGCTTCTGCGGCGCCTTCGGGGCGGGCTTCGGGTGCTTCTTCTTGCCCGGCTCGGGCTTGCGGGCGGGCTTGACCGGGGCGATCTTCTTGAAGCTCATGGGGATTTCCTCTCACGAATGTCGGCGATTGTTTTTCTCTGTCTGGGCCTCCGGCTTTGCCTTTCGGCTGGGCCGTTCGGTTTCGACATGGAAAACATTAGGAGGGCTATCCGTGAGCCAGTTCGGACTCCGCTGTGTGTTTGCCCAGAGCCGTCTGACGGATTTCTCAGCAGATCCCGGGAACCGCCGCGCGGCCGTATGCGTCCGGGCGCCCGGACATAACGAAGGGGCCGGTGGCGGAAGCGGAAGGGTGTCAGCGGGTGCGGCGCTTGACGACATAGGCGTACTGGTCCGGCCAGGCCGGCTCGACGCCGAGAGCGAGGGCGGCGTGCTGGGGCCAGTACGGGTTCCGCAGGAGTTCACGGCCGAGGAAGACTGCGTCGGCCTGCCCGGAGGCGACGATGTCCTGGGCCTGCTGCGGCTCGGCGATGAGGCCGACGGCGGCTGTGGGGATGCCGGCCTCGTCGCGGGCCTGCGCGGCGAAGGGCACCTGGTAGTTCGGACCGGCGGCTATCTTCGCGTCGCGGACCATGCCGCCGGTGGACACATCGAGGAGGTCTACGCCGAGGGCCGTCAGTTCCTTGGCGAGGCGAACGGTGTCCTCTCCGGTCCAGCCCTCGCGGTCGTCCCCGGGGTTCTCGGTCAGCCAGTCGGTGGCGGAGGAGCGGAAGAAGACTGGCAGCTCCTCGGGCCACACCGCCCGTACGGCGTCGACGACCTCCAGGGCGAAGCGGATGCGGTTCTCGAAGCTGCCGCCGTAGGCGTCGGTGCGGTGGTTGGAGACCGGGGAGAGGAAGGAGTTGATGAGGTAGCCGTGAGCGCCGTGGACCTCTGCGATCTCGAAGCCCGCTGCCAGGGCACGCTGGGCGGAGGTGGCGAAGTCACGGATGAGCTGCTGGATTTCATCCACGGTCAGCTCGTGAGGGACGGGCAGGCCGTCGTACGCGATCGGGCTCGGGGCGACAGTCTGCCAGCCGCCCTCACTCTCGGGCAGGGCCCGGTCGGACAGCCAGGGCTTGTCGACGGATGCCTTACGGCCGGCATGGGCGAGCTGGATGGCCGGGACGGCGCCCTGGGCCTTGATGGCCTGAGTGATCCGCGTGAACGCCTCTTGCTGGCGGTCGTTCCACAGGCCCAGGTCCCAGGGGCTGATGCGCCCGTCGGGGCGGATGCCGGTCGCTTCGGCCATCACCAGGCCCGCGCCGCCGGCTGCGCGGGAGGCCAGGTGCGTGAGGTGGAAGTCCGTCGGCACACCGGTTTCCGGGCCCTCGGGCGCGGCGGAGTACATGCACATCGGGGACATCCAGACCCGGTTCGGTATCCGGAGGGATCGCAGCTTCAGGGAGGTGAACAGGGCGCTCATCAGTACTGTCGTCTTTCAGAGTGGTGCGTCGTGGTGAATCGGGTCGTGGTCGGCGAACTTCGCCGCGAGCGGCGAAACCTGGGAGTCATCGGCGAACGCCTGACGCGGGGTGGCCGGGCTCACTGGTCATCGGTTCCGGTGGCCGGCAGGGTGATGCCGCGCCGGGACAACCACTGCTCGCCCCACTCGTTCAGGCCGAGCAGCAGCGGTTCCAGCGACCGTGCCTCCTCGGTCAGGGAGTACTCGACCCGTGGAGGCACGACCGGGTAGACGGTGCGCTCCACCAGACCGTCTTCTTCGAGTTCGCGGAGCTGCCTGGTCAGCGGTCGCGGGGCGATGCCGCGCATCTGTCGTTGCAGCTCGTTGAAGCGCATGGTGCCGTCGAGCAGGTGGAAAAGGATCACTCCTTTCCACTTGCCACCGATGATCTTGACGGTTGCCTCCATCGCGCAACCGGGCAGGTCGTTGAACGGTCGTGTTCTCGGCATGGGACAGCACTTCCGATTCGTCATACCACCAGGGCAGCGGGTGTCCCCTCCCTGGTTCATTGTCCACGGGGAGCCCCGCCGACCGGTCAGGACGCGGTCGCGGCCAACGGCGCGGCAGGCCGGGGCGGCTGCGAACGCTGCCAGGCCGAGCCGTAACGGGTGTACTGCAGAGGCGGCTCGATCGGCGTGCGCAGCTCGTCGGCGGCCGTGCGCGCCCAGAACGGGTCCTTCAGCATCTCCCGGCCGATCAGGACGATGTCCGCGCGATCGTTCTGCAGGATCTCCTCGGCCTGCCGACCGCTTTCGATCAGGCCTACCGCACCGGTCTTGATGCCGACCTCCCGCCGGATCAGGTCGGCAGCGGGAACCTGGTAGTTCGGGAAGGAAGTGACCTTCACCGGGGCGATACCACCCGAGGAGGCGTCGATCAGGTCGACGCCCTGGTCCTTCATCCAACGGCCGAAGACGACGAAGTCCTCCGGGGTGTTCCCGCCCTCGGCGTAGTCCGTGGAGGATATGCGCACGAACAGCGGGCCGTCCCATTCACCGCGCACGGCGTCGATGACTTCACGCACTATCCGATAGCGGTTTTCGTGGTTGCCGCCGTACGCGTCCGTGCGCTGGTTGGCCAGCGGCGAAAGAAACTCGTTGAGCAGATAGCCGTGAGCCGTGTGCACCTCGATCACGTCGAAACCGGCCGACTTCGCACGGACCGCGGCCTTGCGGAAGGCCTCGACGACCCCCTTGATGCCCTCGACCGTCAGTGCCTCGGGCACGCGCGAGTCGGGGCCGAAGGGGATTGCCGAGGGCGCCACGGGCGTGAGGGATTCGATGCCGAGCTGTCGGCCGGCGTGGCCGATCTGTGCGCCGGCCTTCGCCCCGAATCCGTGGATCACCTCGGCCAGACGCGACAGTCCCTCGATGTGCTCGTCATCCCAGATTCCCAGGTCGCCCGGGCCGATCTGGCCATTGGGCAGCACCGCCGTCGTCTCCAGCATCACCAGGCCGGCGCCACCCAGGGCGCGTGCGCCGTAGTGCACCGAGTGGAAATCGGAGACGCGGCCGCCCGCGTCGGCCGAGTGCATGCACATGGGGGACATCGCTATCCGGTTGCGGAATTCGGTATCGCGGATAGTGATCGGCTCATACAGCTTCGCGGACAAGGAAATCTCACCTATCTCGGTCACAGTTGGTGTGCGATTACGAGATTAGGCGGTTGCTCCATTGCGCACTAGTACGGACTTTTTTTGAATGTACTGCCAAAAAAGTAAGTAGGGGGAGCGATGCTCAGTCGATGCCGGTGATGGAACGGCGCGTGCCCCGTCGCGGGACGCGCTGCGCGACGCCGTCGCCAGTACGGGCAGGCCGGTGAGCTGCTTCGCGAGCTACCGCTCTTACGGCCGCTTTCCGAAGCCCATCTGGTTGCCGGTCAGGTCGGCCACGATCCCATCCGGCTTCACGCCTATGTTCTGGATCTTGATGCCCTTGGCCTTTTCCGGCAGCTGGAAGGAGAGCGACAGCTTTTCCGACAGCTCCGGCAGCTTGTACCTGGTCAGCGCGGCGGCCACCGTCGGGTCGATGCCGAGCTTCTTGACCAGCTCGGGGTGCTCGTTCGTCACGTCGACGAGGTTGACCTTCGTCAGGGACGGTATGAACTCCGGCGACCCGGTGATCTTGTCCAGCTGACGGTCGTCCTGGCGCGCCCGCCCGGCCGGTTCGGGAGCGACCCCCAGTCGCTCCGCCACCGACGGCACCGCCAGCAGCGCCCTCGCCTTCGCGGTGTCCTCGCTGATCTGCTTGGCCGCCTTGGGGTGCAGCCGCAGCCCGGCGTTCTTGCCCGGCCGGTAGGTGGCGATCCCGGGGATCTCCAGCCGCATGCCGGTCACCTCGGTGGAGATCCCCCGGTCTCCCTGGCGCTGTATGTGGGCCATCGCGTGCAGCGACACATCCTGCCCGGCGACCGGCAGCTTGCCGTCCGCGCGCACCGAGTTGGGTCCGAACGCCCGGAACCGCACCTGGGAGGCCCCCAGCTCCCGGTCCAGGTCCTCGAAGGCCAGCAGGACGTCGCCCTTCATGCGCTCCACGACGGCGCCCTTGATGGACGTGGGCAGATCGGCGTTCAGCCGGATGTCCTGGGCCTGGACGTTCACTTCGGCGAGTGAGACGCGGTCGGCCGCCACATCGGGCACCGCCACGTCGACCTGCTGCAGCTTCTTGTCCGTCACCTGGGTGAGGAACGGGAAGCCGTGGATGGTCACGTTGGGCGCGGTGGCCAGCTTGAGCTTCTTCTGCAGCGCGGCCTCCGCCTTGCGCTCCACGTACATCACGGCGCACCGGTCGGCCAGCACCGCCAGTGCCGCGAGCACCAGCACGCCGATGACCAACTTCGCGGTGAGCGGCACCGCTTTGAACCGCCCGCGCCCGCGCCCTCGGCGGCGGGCGCGCCGGGAGCGGCCGTGGTCGGGCGGCGACCACGGCTCTCCGTCGGCTCCGCTCGCGCCGTCCTTGCCGGTGGCTCCGGCGCCGCCGAGGTCGGCGGTGTCGTCGTCATCCGGCTTCAGCCCGAGGCCGAGCGGGTCCTCGGGGTCGTACGGATCGGCCAGCTCGGCGAGTTCCTCGTACGGGTTGCTGTACGAGTTGCCCTCCTGCCGCGCGTCGTCCGGCGTGTCGCCGTGCGCCGCGCTGGGCGGGCTGTCCGCTCGGTCGCTGGGGTGGGGATTGTGGGGACGAGGTGAAGATATGCGTGTGGGGGATCGCATCGCCCAATACCACCACGCCGCATAGCTCCACCCGCAAGTCCTAGCGGCGATACGTGGCGAACGGCACGCTCACGCGGCTCCGCCGCCGTACCGTCCGCCCGCCGTCCGCGCGCCGTCCGCCCGCCGTCCGAGCGGCGTGGTCACCGTCCGCCGCGTGAAACCGCCCTCGCTTCTGTGACGGTGACGGACCGTCCGTTCATCTCCTGTCCATCCAGCTGGGCCATGGCCTTCTCGGCGTCCATGTCCGCCATTTCCACGAACCCGAACCCGCGCGAGCGCCCGGTGTCCCGGTCGGTGATGACGGTCGCGTCCATCACCGACCCGAACTGCCCGAACAGCTTCTCCAGGTCTTCCCGCGTGGTCTCGTAACTGAGATTGCCTACATGCAGCCGCTTCGACATGACCCGCTCTCCCTGCCTGCTCCGGGACGCCGTCAAGGTGGCGCCAATCGGGTCAATCGTCGCAGCGAGGGAGGAAACGGGCCATCGCGATGCGGCCGAACCGGTGACCCGGCGGCTCCCGCCGCCGGGTCCCGGACGGGGCTCAGTGCAGCTTCTGGAGCTGGTCGGAGGCGAAGGGGACCAGCGCGTCGGTGTCCCCTTCGAGGACCTTGCGGGCCCACTCCGGGTCGCCGATCAGGGCGCGGCCGACCGCGATGAGGTCGAACTCGTCCCGCTCCAGCCGGTCCAGCAGCGGCTCGATGCCCGCCACCCCGGTCCGGGTCCCGCTCTGGAACGACGACGGGTCGAACTGCTTGTCCAGGCCGACGGAGCCGACGCTGATGGTGGCCTTGCCGGTGAGCTTCTTGGTCCAGCCCGCGAGGTTCAGGTCCGAGCCCTCGAACTCCGGCACCCAGTACCGGCGGGTGGAGGAGTGGAAGGCGTCCACCCCGGCCTCCGCGAGCGGGGCGAGGACCGCCTCCAGCTCCTGCGGGGTCCCGGCGAGCTTCGCGTCGTAGTTGTTGGCCTTCCACTGCGAGGTGCGGAAGACGATCGGGAAGTCCGGGGAGACGGCCTTCCGGCAGGCGGCCACGATCTCGGCGGCGAAGCGGGTACGGGCGACCGGGGCGCCGCCGTAGCCGTCGGTGCGGCGGTTGGTGCGCTCCCACAGGAACTGGTCGATCAGATAGCCGTGGGCACCGTGCAGCTCGACACCGTCGAAGCCGGTGCGCTCCGCGTCCGCCGCGGCCTCGGCGAAGGCGGCGACCGTCGCGTCCAGGTCGTCCTGGGTCATCGCCCGCCCCTTGGGGGTGCCGTCCAGGGCGAGGCCCGACGGGCTGTGCGTGGGGGCGCCGGGCACCGGGCCCGTACCCTCGTCGCGCACTGCTCCGACGTGCCAGATCTGCGGCATGATGCGGCCGCCCGCGGCGTGCACCTCGGCCACCACGTTCTTCCAGCCCGCCAGGGCGTCCTCGCCGTGGAAGCGCGGCACCCGGTCGCTCTCTCCGGCCGAGTCGTGGCCGACGTACGTACCCTCGGTGATGACCAGCCCGACCCCACCGGCCGCCCGGCGCGCGTAGTACCGCGCCACATCCTCACCGGGGACACCGCCCGGCGAGAACTGACGCGTCATCGGCGCCATGGCGATCCGGTTCGGCACGGTGAGCCCGCCCAGGGTGAACGGGCGGGACAGGATCTGGGCCGCGCGGGCGGCGGCAGCGCTGCTGGCAGGCACGTGAAGGCTCCTCGTAGCAGGACGACGTTACGCGGAGCTAAGCTAAAACCTGACGTTGACGTCAGAGGCAAATATCGCAGGGAG
The DNA here is from genome assembly GCF_053596435.1 of Streptomyces sp. NPDC001700. Classification (NCBI taxonomy): domain Bacteria; kingdom Bacillati; phylum Actinomycetota; class Actinomycetes; order Kitasatosporales; family Streptomycetaceae; genus Streptomyces; species Streptomyces sp. NPDC001700. The sequence continues at coordinate 31,981 of NZ_JBSFGE010000030.1, read as the reverse complement.
GCATGCGTGCGCATCGGTGAACTGGCCGCCAGGGCAGGGGTGAGCGTACGGGCGCTGCGCTACTACGAGGAGCAGCACCTGCTGCACCCCGAGCGCAGCTCCAGCGGTCAGCGGCACTACCCCGAGAGCGCGGCCGACCGCGTGCATCTGATTCAGCAGCTGTTCGCGGCGGGGCTCTCCAGCCGCACCATCGTGCAGCTGATGCCGTGCGTCGACACCGGTGAGGCGACCCCGGCGATGCTGGAACTGCTGCTGGCCGAGCGTGACCGCATCGAGCGCCAGATGGGCGAGCTGGCCGACGCCCGCGACCGGCTCGAAACCGTCATCGCCTCCACGAAGGTCCGCTCCTGCTCGCACGGGAAGCCCCACCTCACAGGGGCAGCGGCCGGTCCACGACGACATCCTTCATGACGAGGGTGGAGCTGAGCCGCTGCACACCGGGGAGCGTGGCGAGGCGGTCGTCGTACAGCTCCTGAAAGGCGGGCAGGTCGCGGGTGACGACGCGCAGAAGGTAGTCCGGGTCGCCGAACAGCCGCTGCGCCTGCAGCACGTTGGGGATGGCGGCGACGGCCTCCTCGAAGGCGGCGACGGTGTCGCGGGACGCGTCGTGCATCGTGATGAAGACCAGGGCGTCGAAGGTGAGCCCGAGGGCGTGGGCGTCGAGGTGCGCGCGGTAGCCGCTGATCGCGCCGGAGCGCTCCAGCGCGCGCAGCCGCCGGTGGCAGGGCGAGAGGCTGAGGCGTACGCGCTCGGCGAGTTCGGTCACGGTGAGCCGCCCGTCCTTCTGCAGCTCGGCAAGGATTTTCCGGTCTACGTCGTCCATGGGGAAGATCCTCCCTCACCTTTACGGTGGTGTCGTCAACACCTGCCCAGGAGGAACCCGTTGGACAGCTACTTCGAGCGCACCGCCGACCACCGCTTCAAGCCCACCCAGCACGTGGGCGGCGCGTGGGCCTCCGACGAACAGCACTTCAGCCCGCTCGGCGGCCTCATCGTCCACGCCATCGACCGCCACGTGGCCGGGCGTCCGGACGCCGGTCTCGTGCTGAGCCGCGTCAGCTTCGACATCCTCGGGCGCCTCGCCCTTGAGGAGTGCGAGATCCGGGTGGAGACGATCCGGCCCGGCCGCACCATCGAACTCCTCGAAGCCACCGTGCGCATAGCGGACCGCCCGGTGGTCCGGGCCCGCGCCTGGCTGCTGACCGCCCTGGACACGGGCGCCGTCGCGGGCGGCGGCGCCGAGCGCCTCACCCCGCCGGACGCGCTCGCGCCCTGGGACATGTCCACCGTCTGGCCCGGCGGGTTCGTCGCCTCCCTGGACGTCCGGCCGCTCGCCGAGCCCCAGCCGGGCCGCGCGACGGTCTGGGCCTCCACCGATGTGGCCCTCGTCGCGGGCGAGAAGGCGAGCCCGCTGGCGTCCTTCGTCGCCCTGGTCGACACCGCCAACGGCATCGCCGTGCGCCAGTCGCCCACCGCCTGGATGTTCCCCAACGTCGACCTGACGCTCCACTTCCACCGGCAGCCCGAAGGCCGCTGGACCGGCCTGGACACCACCGTCGCCTTCGGCCCCACCGGCCAGGGCATCACCAGCACCGTCCTGCACGACCTGAGCGGCCCGGTCGGCCACGCCCAGCAGATCCTCACGGTCCGCCCCCAGCCGGACGAAGCGCCTTGACCATCACCCGCTCCCCGGCCACGTGGTCATGGCGCGACTCCATCGGCCGGTTCGGCGGGGATGCCCGCGCGGCGGCGGGGGAGGGGGAGCGGCTGGATCGCCACACCGGGCAGCTCGTCGTCGCGGACGGCGTGGACGCCCCGGAGGGTGATGGTCTCCAGGCGGCGGAGCGGGCGCAGCGGGGCGAGGTCGACGGCGCGGGCGTCGGGCTTCTGGGCCTCGACGTGGAGATCACGGAGGCCGGGGAAGCACGCGGCCACCCAGTCCAGGGTCAGGTCACGCCGGTACGAGGTGATGCTGAGCCGGGAGAGCTGGGGCAGCCGATACAAGGCGGGCTCGATGTCCCGGTCGATGAGCCTGAGGTGGTCCAGGGAGGTGAGGTGCGCCAGGTTGTCGTAATACCGGTAGTTGTGGCGCGAGGCGAGATCCAGCGTGGTCAGCGCCAGATCCGCCAGCGGAAGCAGGTCCCTGACACCCGGGCATTTGGTCAGGGTGAGCACGCGCAGCCGGGTCAGGTGCCGGAGGCAGCCGAGGTCGGACAGCATGACGTTGTCGTCGATCCGGAGGTGGGTGAGGGGGCCGGGATCGAGGGCGGTGCGCAGCTCGTCCTCGGTGAAGTTGCCGCGCAGGAGCAGCAGCGGGCGGGGCCCGGTGTCCTGGAGCAGGCGCAGGTGTTCCAGGGACTCGGCGACGAAGTACAGACCGCCGGGGGTGAGATGGGAGATCACCTCGGTGAAGTAGCGCTCGGTGTCGAAGCGCTGCCAGCCGGAGGCGAGTTGAGCGCGGACGGGGAGGGAGGGGTGGGTGCAGAACTGGCGCAGATACGGGATCGCGGCATCCGTGCCGACGACCGAGGCCGTGATCACGCAGGCTTCCGCCTCCGCGTCGGAAAGCCCGTCCGGCCCGGGGAGGAGCTGGAGCACGAGCGGGCCGACGTTGGCGAGGTCGCGGGCGGCGCTGGCGCTTCGGGGCGGGATGACTTCGTCGGCGCGCCGCTTCACCTGGTCCCGTACATGGGGGTCGAGGTCGGCGGCGTGTTCGAGGCAGGCCATCGCGAGCAGGTGGAGCCGGGCCCGTACGGCCGGGTGCGCGCTGCCGCGGTCCATGAGCTTGGTGAGCAGTTCGACGCGCTCACGCGGGCGCGCGTGGGCGACCGACATGCGGAAGACGTCCTCCCACTGGGTGTCGTCGGCATGGCTGACCAGCAGCCCCACATCCCACGCCTCCACGGCCGCCTTCGCGCCCAGGTAGTCCTGGAAGGTGCGGTGGACGAACTCCACGGTGCCGAGGGACGGTTCGCGCAGCAGCCCGCTGCGCAGCAGCAGATGGTTCAGGATGCGCAGCGGAGTGCCCAGGGCCTGCGCGGCCGGGACGGACGGCAGGGCCTCGGCGACGATGGCCTCGGCCCGGTCGCGGTCGAGTTCGGCCTCGCCGTTGCGGATCAGGTAGTACGCCAGCCGCTGGAGCAGCTGGATCTGCGGTTCCTCGTCGAGCTGGATGTCGCCGGGGGCGTAGACATGGCGTTCGGTGTCGCGCCGGGTCAGCAGCATCGACAGCGCCGCGTCGTAGAGGGCCTTGCGGCCGGGCGGCAGATAGCCCCGCCGGGCCCGGTGGAGGGCGCAGATGAGGCCGCACATCAGGGGGTTGGTGGCGAGGCGGCTGAGGTCCTGCTTGGTGCGGACGGCCGTATGCAGGGCCGACTGGTACGCGCCGAGGGCGAGGTGTTCGTCCTCCGTACGGCACGTCTGGCGCGCCGCGTCGTGCCAGCGGTCGATGAAGGCGGTCATGTCGTCGCGGCTCATGGGGGACAGCGCGAACTCGCTGAAGTCCTGGGCGGCGAGCCAGTCGTCGGCGACGGCGGAGGGGCGGGAGGTGACGAGCCACAGGTTGCCGGGGTAGGCGATCAGCAGATCGGCCAGCCAGGCGCGGGTGCGCTCCCGGTCGCGCTCGGGGATCTCGTCGATGCCGTCGATCAGCAGCAGCCCGCGCCCGGCGGTGAGGACGCGGTCGGCCCAGCCGGACGGCTGGGCGGCGTCCAGGGGGCTGTGGACAGAGGCGAGGAAACGGGCCGGGGAGGGCAGGGCGTCCTGGCGGGCGACGGTGCGCAGCGGGAGGACGAAGGGGACGCGGCCGATCAGCTGCTCCAGCCCGCGCGGCGGTTCCTGCCGGGCGGCGGAGACGGCGAGCCACTGGACCAGGGTGGTCTTGCCGGAGCCCGCGACGCCGCGCAGCAGGACGCGCTCATGGCCGGAGAGGGCCCGGTCGGCGGGGAGGGCGGTGGGCGGAGTGCCGTCGAGGCCGAGGGGGCGTTCGTCGTCCTGGGAGACGGCCTCCAGGCTGAGGTACGCGGCGTCCAGCGGCCAGGCGGCCTCGGCGTGGCTGAGGTCGATGCCGACGATGGTCAGCGTGCCGTGCTTCTTGATCATGTAGTCGGCGTACCGGCGCTCGAACGCGGCGTCCTGCGCGGACTGGGACGGCAGCCGCTCGATCAGGATGTCGATCTTGGTGATCAGCTCGGCGAGCTGCCCGCTCTGCTCGACCAGGGTGCGGGCGACGAAGGTCGAGCGCTGGGTGAAGAAGTGCAGGATGTGCAGGCAGGCGGTGTCGAGGAGGCTTCGGTAGAGCCGGGACGCGTTCAGCGAGAGGTGGGCGTCGGGAAGCTCGGCCTTGTAGTGGAGATCCTTGGCCAGCACCCGGTGGCCGAACCGCACGGCCTGGACGTCGTCCATGGCCAGATCGCCCAGTGCGGACAGCGACCTGGCCAGCGCGTCGGTCAGCGGCTCGGCCTCATCGGCGGGGATCGGCCGCTCGCCGGGACCCACCCCGGCCATGGCCCGTTCGACGAGCTTGGCGGCGAGCTTGCGCAGGTCCTTGTCGGTCAGCGTGCGCTTCTCGCCCCGGAAGGAGACGAGGGACGAGATACGGACCGGCCGGTCCACCAGCCCGGCGCCCGGCCCCTCCGCTACGAACAGCTTCTTGATGAGCGGTGCGACGGCGCTGGACGCGAGGCGCGCGCCGATGACTGCGGGATCCACGTCCCATTTCCCCCCGGTAGTGGTGGCTCCTGGCCGGTCAGCATAGCGGCGGGGGCGGGACTTTGGTCCCGAAACGGACAATCGGAAGTCCCTGCGAGAGAGGCGGGGATCGCGCCGCACGGTGATATGCGGCACAGCGCCTACGGGGCCTACTACGGGAATTAGGAATAGCGGCGCGGCAGCGAATATACCCAGGTCAGCGGGGGCGGAATTCCCCTCAGGAAAGAGAGTCGTCAGCGCGCGAACTACGGAAGTGCTTAGTAGATACGCATCTTGGCCATATCGCGCGAACGGGATACCAAGGGGCGTCGTCTTCACGCATTCCCGGAGGTAGTCCCCTATGGCCCCGCGCGCCACCACCCGTCGTTTTCCGCATTCGCCTACGTCCCTCGCGCGGGCCCGCGCCGCCGTGATCGCCGTGGGTGTGGGCGCCTCGCTCGCGCTCGGCGCCGGGGTGACGTTCGCCGCGGAGGCGACCGCCCCCAGCGGTCCGGCCCAGGCCGCCCAGGCCGTCCAGGCCGCCAAGGCCAAGAAGGCCGACGCATGGGAGACCCCGGTCGCCAAGTACACCCTGGGCGCCGCCTTCGGTCTGGCGGGCAACCTGTGGTCGCACAACCACAGCGGCCAGGACTTCGTGGTGCCCACCGGCACCCCCGTGCGCGCCGCGCACACCGGCGTCGTGGTGAAGGCGGGCCCGAACGGCGCCGGTGACGGTCCGGCGTACGGCAACGCCATCGTGATCAAGCACGACAACGCCACGTACACGCAGTACGCGCACCTCTCCCGGATCGACGTGCGCATAGGCCAGAGCGTGACCACCGGCCAGAACATCGGGCTGTCCGGCAGCACCGGCAACTCCACCGGCCCGCACCTGCACTTCGAGGTCCGTACGACGCCGAACTACGGCTCGGCCGTGGGGCCGCTGACCTTCCTGCGGGAGCACGGCGTCAAGGTCTGACCGGCGCCGGGCCTTCCCGGCGTCACTGGTCGCCCAGGCGCTCCGCTGGCGCGTGCGCCTGGGTCAGAAGATCGAGGGCGACTTCGAGGACGGCTTGCCGCTTCTCCTCGGGGTCGCCCTCGATCGTCTGCAGCGCGAAGGCCCCCGCGTGCATGCTGAAGAGCGCGGTCGTGCAGCGGACCTGCTCGGTCAGGCCCGCGTCGGGGTCGCGGATGAGGGCGGACATCGCGATCATCCGGTCCTTGAAGACCTGGCCGATGCTCAGCTCGCGCACCGTCGCCTGGTTCTCCTGCATGAAGCGCAGCAGCGGCTCGACGTCGGCCAGGGCGGAGCTGTAGCGGCGCAGCAGCTCCCGCTTGGTCTCCAGGGTGCGCGGCTGCCGCTCGCCCCAGGCGATCAGCTCGTCCAGCGGCTTGCTCAGGTCCTGGAAGAGGCTGAGGACGATGTCTTCCTTGGTCTTGAAGTGGTAGTAGAGCGCCGCCTTGGTGACATCGAGCTGTTCGGCGATCTCGCGCAGCGAAGTCTTCTCGTACCCCTGCTTGGCGAAGAGGTCCAAGGCCACGTCCTGGATGCGCTGACGGGTATCGCCCCGGCGCGGTGCAGTGCCCAAGATGCTCTCCTGTGGGGGTGGGGCCAGCCCTCTGAGCAGGCCGAACAGAACTTACTTGACGCCCGGCTAGTAGACGTCTTACCGTTCCCACTGTACTCAACTAGCCGGGCGGCAAGTAAGTGGCGCGTCACCGGAGCTCGTCGTAACCAGGGGGAGTGGAGATCATGTCCCAGAAGAAACCAGAAGGTGAAGTGCCACCCGCTTCCCTGCCCGCACAGGGCGCCGCCCGGCCCGCTCCGGGCACGGAGGGCAAGCAGGGCAAGGAGCCGAAGACCCACAGCACCAGCGTGGTGATCCTGGCCCTCATGATCGCGATGCTGCTCGCGATGCTCGACAACATGATCGTCGGCACCGCGATGCCGACCATCGTCGGCGAGCTGGGCGGCCTTGAGCACCTCTCGTGGGTGGTGACCGCGTACACCCTGGCGACCGCCGCCTCGACCCCCATCTGGGGCAAGCTCGGCGACATGTACGGCCGCAAGGGCATCTTCCTCACCTCCATCGCCCTCTTCCTCGCCGGTTCGGCCCTCTCCGGCATGGCCCAGACGATGGGTCAGCTGATCGGCTTCCGGGCCGTCCAGGGCCTGGGCGCGGGCGGTCTGATGGTCGGCGTGATGGCGATCATCGGTGACCTGGTGCCGCCCCGGGAGCGTGGCCGCTACCAGGGCATGATGGCCGGTGTGATGGCCGTGGCCATGATCGGTGGCCCGCTGGTCGGCGGCACGATCACCGACCACCTCGGCTGGCGCTGGATCTTCTACATCAACATCCCGCTCGGCGCGATCGCCCTGTTCGCGATCAGCGCGGTGCTCCACCTGCCCAAGAAGCGCTTCGAGGGACGGATCGACTACACCGGCGCGGCCCTGCTGACCGTCGGCATCACCGCGCTCGTGCTGCTCACCACCTGGGGCGGCAACGAGTACGCCTGGGGCTCGGTCGAGATCATCGGGCTCGGCGTGGTCGGCGTCCTCGCGCTCGCCGCGTTCCTCTTCGTCGAGAAGCGGGTCGCCGAACCCGTACTGCCGCTGCACATCTTCCGGATCGGCAACTTCTCGCTGGTCACGATCATCGGCTTCCTCACCGGCTTCGTGATGTTCGGCTCGATGACCTTCCTGCCGCTCTTCCAGCAGACCGTCCAGGGCGCCTCGGCCACCAACTCCGGTCTGCTGCTGCTCCCGATGCTGCTGAGCATGATGGCCGTCTCGCTGGTCGCGGGCCGGGTCACCACCCAGACCGGCAAGTACAAGATCTTCCCGATCCTGGGCGGCTTCCTGATCACCGCGGGCATGTTCCTGCTGGCGCAGATGGACACCGAGACCACCCGCACCACCTCCGGCATCTACATGGCGGTGCTCGGCGCGGGCATGGGCTTCCTCATGCAGACGACGATGCTGATCGCGCAGAACAGCGTCGAGATGAAGGACATGGGCGTCGGCTCCTCCTCCGCCACCCTCTTCCGCACCCTGGGCGGCTCCTTCGGCGTCGCGATCCTGGGTGTCCTGTTCAACAACCAGGTGAACGACACCATGGCCGAGCGGGGCGGCGGGAAGGCGGCGGCCGTCACCTCCGGCAGCGCCCAGCTCGACCCGGCCAGCATCGGGAAGCTGCCCCCGCCCATCAAGGACGCCTACCTCCACGCCGTGGCCAGCGGTGCGCAGCAGGTGTTCCTGTGGGGCGCGGTGATCAGCATCGTCGGCTTCATCGCGGCCTGGTTCATCAAGGAGGTCCCGCTGCGCGCCTCCGCCGCCAAGTCCGAGGACGGCGACAAGGCCCCGACCGACGCGGTGCCGGTCGCCGAGACCGTCTGACCCGTAGGACCGCCGAGCCGCCCCGCCCTTCTGCCGAAGGGCGGGGCGGCTCGCGTCAGTCCGGGACCTCGATGACCGGGAAGCTGCCGGTGTTGGTGGGCGCCGACTCCGGCAGCCAGAGCACCGCCACCGCGCCGTCCTCGCCCTCCACCGCCGGATCCGCGTTACGGAACGTCAGCCGCGCCCCGAGCACCCGGGCCTGGCCCGCGGCGATGGTCAGGCCCAGCCCATGGCCCTGGCCCGCCCGGTCCTTGCTGCCGGTACGGAACCGGCTCGGCCCGTCCTTCAGCAGCGCGTCCGGGAAGCCGGGCCCGTGGTCACGCACCCGCAGCACCCGCCCCTCCACGGTGACCTCGAACGGCGGCTTGCCGTGCCGGGCGGCGTTGGCCAGCAGATTGCCGAGGATGCGTTCGAGACGGCGCGGGTCGGTGGAGACGTAGGCGTCCCGGGACACCACCGTGACCACCGCGTCCGGGGACACCACCCGCACCCGGCGGGTGATGAACTCGGCGAGGTCGATCTCCTGGAGTTCGGCCCGCTCGGCGAAGCCGTCCAGCCGGGCCACCTCCAGCACGTCCTCGACCAGCGTGCGCATCGCCTGCGCCCGGTCCCGTACCAGCTCGGTGGGGCGGCCCGGGGGCAGCAGCTCGGCGGCGGTCAGCAGCCCGGTGACCGGGGTGCGCAGCTCGTGGGCGATGTCGGCGGTGACCCGCCGCTCCGCCTCCAGCCGCTCCTGCAGCGCCTCGGCCATGCCGTCGACCGCGCGCGCCAGGTCGTCGGTCTCGTCGCGCACCCGGCCGCCGATGGCGTCCCGTACCCGCACCTCGGAGTCGCCCTCGGCGAGTTTGCGGGCCGCGGTGGCGGCCTTGCGCAGCCGCCGCGAGAGCTGATCGCCTATCAGCACGCCGAGCGCGATCCCGCCCAGCACCACGGAGACCGAGCCGAGGATCAGCACCCGGTCCAGGTCGTCCAGGACGGCGAAGCGGTCCTGGAAGCGGGTGTGGACGGAGAGCACCTTGCCGTCGCGCAGCGGCACCGACGCCCACACCTCGGGGCTGCCGGTGCCGGAGTCCTCCAGATAGGTGGCGCGCTGCCCGCGCGCCGCGAACTTCCGCAGGTCCTCCGGCAGCCGCTGGTCGTCCAGCTTGGCGCCGAAGCCCAGCACCCGGGACTGCTCGTACCACTTCTGTGCGACCTTGACCCGCTCGTCCATCACCGTGCGGCTGTTGTCCAGCATCGAGACCCGGGCCGCGTTGTGGACGACGAGGCTCAGCGCGACGGCGACCAGCGCGCTCACCGCGGCGATGGCCAGGCTGACCTTCCAGCGCAGTCCGGAGCGGAGCGCGAGTCTCACCATGGTCCGCTTCAGCCCCTGAGCTTGTAGCCGAAGCCGCGGACCGTCTCGATGCGGTCCTGGCCTATCTTGCCGCGCAGCCGCTGGACATGGACGTCGACGACCCGGGTGTCCCCGCCCCAGCCGTACTCCCACACCCGCTCCAGCAGCCGGTCGCGGGAGAGCACGGTGCCGGGCGCGGCCGAGAACTCCAGCAGCAGCCGCATCTCGGTCGGCGTCAGCGCGACCTGCTCACCGCCCTTGCGGACCTCCATGCCCTCCGGGTCCACCTCCAGGTCGCCGAAGCGCAGCACGCCGCCCTCGGGCTCCTCGGGGTCCGGCTGTTCGCCGCCGCGGCCGCCGGGGCCGCTGGCGTGGCCGAAACGCCGCAGTACGGCGCGGATGCGGGCGACCAGCACGGCGCCGTCGAAGGGCTTGGTGACGTAGTCGTCGGCCCCGGCCTCCAGGCCCAGCACCACGTCGATCGAGTCGGCGCGGGCCGACAGCATGATCACGGGAACGGTGGACTCGTCACGGATCCGGCGGCACAGGCTGACCCCGTCCAGGCCCGGAACCATCACATCCAGCAGGGCGATGTCGGGCCGGGAGGCGCGGAACCGCTCCAGCCCGGTCAGCCCGTCGGGCGCGGCCGTCACCAGGAAGCCGTCGCGCTCCAGGGCGAGCTGGGTGGCCTCGCGGATGACATCGTCGTCCTCGACGAAGAGCACATGGGTTTCGGCCACAGCCTCGGTTCAGCCTTCCGTTCCGTCGTCCTCGCCGCTGTCCTTCACGGCGGCGCTGGGAGCGGGCTCCTCCGTGGGGCCGTTCTTGCTGTAGTCGGTGTGCTTGTGCCGGATCACGGTGAACGCCTCCCTGCTCGCCGCCCAACGGTAGGTGATCACATCTTCGCGTGAAGGGCAGCAGACGGTGTCACCCGAGGCGTACGAGAGCTTGGTGACGCTCAGATCGCCCTTGACGACGTCGGCGTAGACCGGCGGCTGCTCGTCGCTGAAGACGTTCTCGTACCGAGGCCCCACCTTGCGGTACACATACGAGCCGATGCCGAAGCCGTCGTCGCAGCTCGTGACGTTGATGACGAGGTCGGACGCGGCGGGTCCGGTCAGCTTCCCCCGGGCCACCTCCACCGGGTAGCCCTTGACCGGCTTGCCCTTCCCGGCCGCCGCCGTGCACGGCTGGAGGTGCGACTTCAGGTCCTGGCCGACCTTCGGGTCCTCTTTGATCAGCCGCACCGCTTCGGCCTTCCGCACGGCCGGGGGCTTGGCCGTCCCGCCGCCCGCGTACGAGCCGTGGTCCTGCGCGGCGGGCGAGGTCCACTGGGTGCGGGCCGGGCCCTCGGTCCGCACGCCCTGGCTGCTGAAGCTGCATCCGGCCAGCATCCAGCCGCCGGCGGCCGCGAGGCCCACGACCGCGCCGCCGGTGATGATGGCGGACCTGCTGGGCATGCGGGTCCTGCCGGTCCTGCCGGTCCTGCCGGTCCTGCCGGTCCTGCCGGTCCTGCTGGTCCTGCTGGTCCTGTCGGTCCTGTCAGGAGAGGCCTTGATCAGGCCGCGCACCGTTCCTGCCCCCGCTCCTGGCGGTCACGCCGGACCTGGTTCCGGACCCGGAGCGGCTTCGCGGCGGCGGGCTGCTCCGCCCGCTCGCGGCCCAGCGCGCGGGCATCCAGCTCGCGGCTCTCCAGCTCCTGCCGCAGCCGGGCGAGCGCCCGGTGCAGCGTGCTCTTGACCGTGCCGGTCGACATACCGAGCGCCTCCGCCGTCTCCTCCGTCGTCATCTGCTCCCAGTGTCGCAGCACCACGACACTGCGCTGCTTGGGAGCCAGCACCCCGAGGATGTCCATCAGCAGGGCCCGGTCGGCGTGCTGCTCGGTGCCGTCCTCGACGCTGGACTCCGGCAGCTGCTCGGTGGGCACCTCGTCCAGCTTGCGGGCGCGCCACCACTCGGTCCGGGTGTTGATCATGACGCGGCGGAGGTACGCGTCGGCGAGGGACTTGTCGGCTATCCCGTCCCAGCGGCCGTAGGTGCGCACGAGCGCGGTCTGCAGGAGGTCCTGTGCCTCGATCGGGTCCGGAACCAGTCGGCGGGCGCTGCGCAGCAGCGCGTCCTGCCGGTTGCGCACGTACTCCTCGAAGTCCAGAACCTCGCCGCTGCTGCCGGTCATCACGCAGCCCTCCATCCCGCTGTCTTCCCCACGTTGGATGCCGGTCGTTCGCCCGGCACGGGAAGGACGCTACGGAGGGGCTGTTGCGGCGCCATGTGCGTCAGCACCTCGGGATACGCACAGCTGTCCATAGGTTGTGTAACAGCGGAACCCGGTTCGACGGAGTGTCAGAACCGGGTCCTGGCAGTGTCACAGCTCTGTCACAGACGCCCTGGTGAGGCCGTGAAACCGGGCTGTGGCAAGGGATGTCGGATCAGGTCAGCTCAGGTCAGCTCAGGTCGGTTCAGGTCATCGGCAGCCGGTAGAGGCCGCCCGCGAGCGGTTCGACGAGACCGTCGGAGACCAGCCCGTCGAGCGCCCGGGCCCGCTGCACCGGCTCGTTCCACACCTGGTCCAGCGCCGCCTGCGGCACGGGCGCGACCGCCTCCCGCAACACCGCCAGCAGCTTGCCGCGCACCTGACGGTCCGTCCCGGCGTACGTCTGGCCGCGCCTCGGCGGGCCGTCGTGCTCCGGCGAACCGGCCCCGCGCCAGGCGCAGGACGCGGCGATGGGGCAGCGGGCGCAGTCGGGGGTGCGGGCCGTGCAGACCAGCGCGCCCAGCTCCATGGTGGCCGCCGCCCAGCGCGACGCCGTCCGCTCGTCGTCCGGCAGCAGGGCGCGGGCGAGCTTGCGCTCGGCGGCGGTGGTGGCGTTCGGCGGGTACTGGGCGCCGCCGACCGCCCGCGCGAACACCCGGCGCACATTGGTGTCCAGCACCGGGTGGCGCTGTCCGTACGCGAACGAGGCCACGGCCGCCGCCGTGTACTCGCCGACCCCCGGCAGCGCGAGCAGCTGCGCGTGCTCCTCCGGTACGTCACCGCCGTGCCGCTCCCTTATCGCCGCCGCCGCGCCGTGCAGCCGCAGCGCGCGGCGCGGATAGCCGAGGCGGCCCCAGGCGCGGACCGCCTCACCGGGCGGTTCGGCGGCCAGGTCGGCGGGGCGCGGCCAGCGGGCGAGCCACTGCTCGTACACCGGCAGCACGCGGCTCACCGGCGTCTGCTGGAGCATGAACTCGCTCACCATCACGCCCCACGCCCCCGCCTCCGGGCGGCGCCAGGGGAGGTCGCGGGCATGGGCGTCGAACCAGTCGATGACGGGCCGGTGGAGCTCGGCACCGTCGGGGGTCGGTGTTGCGGCGGCCGGGGCGGCGGAAATGGCAGTCATCACATCCGATCCTGACATGACGGAACGCCCGATGGGGGGCCGGAGGCGCGGGCGTTCGGGTCGACCCGGGGCAGATCTGTGCGAAACGGGGCAATTGAGGTGAGGCTGCGCGGCGGGCGGCCGGGTGCGGACCGGGCTGTTGTCGCCCAGGTGGCCGATCCGGTCGGATGATGAGAAAAGTAGGGAGTCCGGCGGCGGTTATTGGCGGGTGTGGGGGCCGATCTCCCATAGAGTTTCCGCGTGGGATCTCTGCGCAATCCGATCGGGCCGCTTCCCTCCTCCATCTACTGGCGGCGGAGGGCTGTTGCGCTGGCCCTGCTCGCACTCATCGCACTGCTCGTCATCTGGGCCTTCGGCTGGGGTGGTTCGGGCGGCGGCGGAAGCGACGAGGGGAAGGGCCCGGGCGGCGGCCCCGCCCGCACGATCACCCCCGGACCGACCACCTCCGGGCCAGTGAACAGCCAACGGCCGGGCGGCCGCGACGAGTCGGACACCGGCGGCACGGGCCCCGGTTCGGGTTCCGGCTCCGGCTCGGACTCCGGCTCCGGCTCCGGTGACACCGGCGGCGACGGCGGTACGGGCGCGGACGGCGACGGCGGTACGGGCGATACGGGCGGCAGCGGGGCCACCGGCGGCACCGGCGACGGACTCGGCGACGGGGACGGCCAGGGGCTGCCCGTCGGATCGAGCCTGCCGGAGTGCGAGCGCGGCGATGTCGAGCTGACGGTGCGCAGCGTCAAGGACGCGAAGGTGAAGAACACCTACGAGGCGGATGAGAAGCCGACGTTCGAAATCACCGTGAAGAACTCCTCGAACAGCTCCTGCGCGGTGGACTTCGGCCGGGCGGCCGCCTCCCTGACCATCACGGACGCGGACAACGAGCACGTCTGGGCCTCGGACGACTGCCCCGAGGGCACCGCCACCGCCCTGATCGAGGTGCCCGCCTCCGGTGAGACCAAGCGCACCGTGGAATGGGACCGCGAGCGCACCGCCGCCCACTGCGCGACGCCGAAGGGCGGCAAGGCGGCGGGCCCCGGCACCTACCTGGTCGAGGCGAAGCTGGACGGCCTGGGCGCGGCCAAGGTGTCGTTCGTCCTCGCCAAGGACTAGCGGCTGACAGCGACAGCAGAGGGGCCGGATCCGCATCGGATCCGGCCCCCTCTGTTATGCGGCTCGCCGTGCCGCTACACGTACCGCTCCAGGATCGACGACTCCGCCAGCCGCGACAGGCCCTCGCGGACCGAGCGGGCCCGGGCCTCGCCCACGCCGTCGACCATCTGCAGATCGTCCACGCTCGCGGCCAGCAGCTTCTGCAGCCCGCCGAAGTGCTCCACCAGCCGCTCGATGATCGCCCCCGGCAGCCTCGGCACCTTGGCCAGCAGCCGGAAGCCGCGCGGGGAGACCGCCGAGTCCAGGGTCTCGGGGGAGCCCGTGTACCCCAGGGCGCGGGCCACGATGGGGAGTTCGAGCAGCTCGGTGTGGGTGAGCCGGTCCAGCTCGGCCAGCGCGTCGGCCACGGTGCGGGTGCGCTTGGCGGTCGGCTCGGGCACGTAGTCCCGTACGACCAGCTCCCGCTCCGGCTCCACGCCCGCGATCAGCTCGTCCAGCTGGAGCGAGAGCAGACGGCCGTCCGTGCCCAGCTCCACCACGTACTCGGCGATCTCGGTGGCGATGCGCCGGACCATCTCCAGCCGCTGCGCCACCGCGCTGACGTCCCGGACGGTGACCAGGTCCTCGATCTCCAGCGCGGAGAGCGTGCCCGCCACCTCGTCCAGCCGGAGCTTGTACCGCTCCAGGGTGGCCAGCGCCTGGTTGGCGCGGGAGAGGATGGCCGCGGAATCCTCCAGGACCCGCCGCAGCCCGTCCACGTACAGCGCGATCAGCCGCATGGACTGGCTGACGGACACGACCGGGAACCCGGTCTGGATGGAGACGCGCTGCGCTGTGCGGTGCCGGGTGCCGGTCTCCTCGGTGGCGATCGCCGCGTCCGGGACGAGCTGCACCCCCGCCCGCACGATCTTGCTGATGTCCTTGTCGAGAACCAGCGCCCCGTCCAGCTTGCACAGTTCGCGCAGCCGGGTGGCGGTGAATTCGACGTCGATGATGAAGCCGCCGGTACACAGCGACTCGACGGTCTTGTCGGTGCCGAGCACGATGAGCCCGCCCGTGTTTCCACGGAGGATGCGCTCAAGGCCGTCGCGCAGCGCCGTGCCCGGCGCGACGGCGCTCAGAGTGGCACGCATCAGACTGTCGGCTTTGCCGGGATTCGATGCCCGGTCGCCTGCTGCCACTGCACTCCTCCGTCACAAGGTCTGAATCGGTGCCGCGAGTCGCCCTTCCGCGCCGCTGACGAGGCCACGTACGGGCGAGACCAGGGCAAAGTCTACCGGCGGTCCCCGGCCTCCCGTGGGGTCTCCCGGCGTACGCCCGTGGGCGGCAGGTGGAGCGCGGCTTCCCCGGCGGTCCGGATCGCCCCGCTCACCACCGCGAACGCCCCCTCGCTCACCCCCGCTCGGGGGCGTCCGCCCGCGCGCGGTCCGTGCGCTCGCGCCGGGGCAGGACGCGCAGTGCGTCCCCTATGTCCGCCACCTCCAGCACCCGCATGCCCTCCGGGACGCGGCCCGGATCGGTGGGCACCAGGGCGTGGGTGAAGCCCAGCCGGGCGGCCTCGGACAGCCGCCGCTGCACCCCCGTGACCCGCCGGACCTCGCCCGCGAGCCCCACCTCGCCGATCGCCACCAGGTTCTTGGGCAGCGGGGTGTCGCTCGCGGCGCTCGCCAGCGCGAGCGCCACCGCGAGGTCCGCCGCGGGCTCCGACAGCTTCACCCCGCCCACCGTGGCGCTGTAGATGTCGCGCTTGCCGAGCGCGCTGATCCGGCCGCGCTGCTCCAGGACGGCCAGCATCATCGAGACGCGGGAGGTCTCCAGCCCTGAGGTGGTGCGGCGGGGGGAGGGGATCTGCGAGTCGACGGTGAGCGCCTGCACCTCGGCCACCAGCGGGCGGCGGCCCTCCAGGGTGACGGTCAGGCAGGTGCCGGGCACCGGCTCGGCGCGCCGGGTGAGGAACAGCCCGGACGGGTCGGCGAGGCCGGTGATGCCCTCGTCGTGCAGCTCGAAGCAGCCCACCTCGTCCGTCGCCCCGTACCGGTTCTTGACGCCGCGGACCAGCCGCAGCCGGGCGTGCCGGTCGCCCTCGAAGTGCAGCACCACGTCGACCAGGTGCTCCAGCAGCCGGGGGCCCGCGATCGCCCCGTCCTTCGTCACATGGCCGACCAGCAGCGTGGACATGCCGCGCTCCTTGGACGCCCGGATCAGCGCCCCGGCCACCTCCCGCACCTGGGCCATGCCGCCGGGCGCGCCGTCCAGCTCGGGCGAGGCGACGGTCTGCACGGAGTCCAGGACCAGCAGCGACGGCTTGACCGAGTCGAGATGGCCGAGCACGGCGGACAGATCGGTCTCGGCCGCGAGGTAGAGATGCTCGCTCAGCGCCCCGATGCGGTCGGCGCGCAGCCGGACCTGACCGGCCGACTCCTCCGCGGTCACATACAGCGTGCGGTGGTCGTCGCTGGCCGCCTTGGCCGCGACGTCCAGCAGCAGCGTCGACTTGCCGACGCCCGGCTCCCCGGCGAGCAGCACCACGGCGCCGGGGACCAGGCCGCCGCCGAGCACCCGGTCCAGCTCGTCCACACCGGTGGAACGGGCGGTGGCCTGGCGGCCGTCGATCTGGCCGATGGGCAGGGCGGCGGAGGTGACCCGGCCGGGCGCGGTGGTCCGCACGGCGGGCGCGCCGAACTCCTCGACCGTGCCCCAGGCCTGGCACTCCGGGCAGCGGCCGAGCCACTTGGCGGTGGTCCAGCCGCACTCGGTGCAGCGATAGGAGGGCCGGTCCTTGGCAGATGAACGGGAGGAGCTACGGGCAGCCATGACGCCAACGCTAGCGCCGGCCACCGACAGCGGGGCGTGCGGGCCGCGTGCGGGGGCCGCTTGTGGGCTCATAGCAGTTCTGTCGCGCGTGAGAGGGACACCTGTCCCCTTATGAGGGAGATGGTCACCCGTAAGGGTTAAAACTGCCGAAGTAAGGCGAGCAAGTCTGCTTCATCCGCCTACGGTCGCCGGGTGATGAGCAGCAGGTCCGAGCACTCGACACACGCCACCGGCGCACACCGGGCGCAGCGCCGCGCGCCCCGCGTCGCCGCCACGCGCCCCCAGCGGCCTCCCGCGCGCTACGAGCCGTATCTGGACGGTCTGTTCACCTACTGCCTGTCGGTCCTGTGCGAGCACGACGCCGCGGCGGTCACGCTCGGCGATGTGCTGGCCGTCGCCGAGCGGCGGCTCGGACGGGGGCGCGGGCGCGGCCGCGCGGAGGCAGAAGAGGAGCCGAGCCGCCCGTGGCTCTACGCGGTCGCCCGCTGGGCCTGTCTGCGCAAGCTCGCCGAGCTGCGGGAGCGGCGGGAGCCGCGCGGGTCATGGGAGCCGACGGGCGGGCGGGGCGGTCCGGACACCGCGCTGCCCGAGCCCGTCGCCGACCGGCGCCGCCGCGAACTCGCCGCGCTCGCCTGGCCCGAGGCCGCCGGGACCACCGCCGCCCAGCGCGAGGCGCTCGAACTCAACGTCCGCCACCAGCTCGGCCCCGCCGAGGTCGCCGCCGCGCTCGGCAAGGACGCCGACGAGACCCGCGCCCTGCTCTCCAGCGCCGCCTGCGAGGTCGAGCGGACCCGCGCCGCGCTCGCCGTCGTGGAGCTGGGCCACTGCCCGGTCGTCGCCCGGCTCGCGGGCGACACCCAGGTGCTGCTCTCCGCCGCGCTCCGCCGTGAGCTGGTGCGTCATGTCGACGACTGCCGCGAATGCCGCCGGATGGCGGAGCGGGCCACGGCCGACGGCCCCTGGCCCGGTACGGCCGCCGCCCCCGCCGCGCTGCCGCTGGTGGAGGCGGACCGCTCCGCCGTGCACGCCGCGATGCTGTGCGCCCTGAGCGCACGCCCCGCGCGTGCCACGGCCGGTCCGCGCTTCGACCGGCGCGGCTTCCCGCTGGACCCCCAGGACCGCGCCGCCCGCCGCCGCCGACTGCGCAGCCGCGCCCTGACCACGACCGTGGTCGCCACGGTCGTGGCCGCCCCGGTGCTCGCCCTGTGGGCCGCCTACCGGGGCGCCCCGCTCGCCGGTGACGAGCACGACACGGACTCGGTGGCCGCCGCCGCGGCGGACGGTGAGCAGGATCGGTCCGCCGGGCGTACGTACGAGCAGGCGGGCAGCGCGCAGGACCGTTCCGGCGCGGCCAAGCTGCGCGGTCGCGCCGGAACGTCGGCCCCCGACGTGACGGTCGAGGTCATCGGCGTGGACGGCAAACCCGAGCGCCACGCCAAGGGCCGCGGACCTTCCCGCGGCGGTGACGCCCGCCCCGACACCCACGGCCGCCCCGGCGACGGCCCCGCCCCCTCCCGCCCCGCGCCCGGCCCCGGGCGGCTCACCGTGGAGGCCCAGCCGAGCGGCGATGTGACGGTCATCACGCTGTCCGCCTCGGGCGGCGCCCCGGTGCGCTGGTCCGCCTCGGCGTCGGGCGCGTCCTGGCTCCAGCTGAGCCGCACCGCGGGCGAGCTGCGCCCCGGCCAGTCGGCGACGATCACGGTCGCGGTCGACCACGACCGCGAGCCCCCGGGCCGCTGGCGCGCACGGGTGACGGTGTCCCCGTCGGGCGCGATGGTCCAAATCGAAGGCCAAGGCACCCCCCCGACCCCCACCCCAACCCCCACCACATCCACTCCGCCCCCCTCGCCCTCCACCCCACCCCCCTCGGACTCCCCACCCCCGAAGGACTAGCGGGCCCCGCGCCCGAGGGCGGTTTGTCCCCCACCCCGCCCCTTCCCGAAACCAGGGGCAAGGCCCCCGGACCCCCGGCGCCCAGAGCGCGCAGCCCTGCCCGCCGCCGCCCCGGGGCGGGCGCCCCAGAAGGCGCGCGGGAGGGGAAAAGCCCCCTCAGCGCCGACCAGGGTCCTGGGGCCCGGGGCGCAGCCCCTGGTTTCGGGGCCCGCCGATTCCCGGAGCCGGGCGGCCCCGGAAGGGGGCGGGGGTCCGGGGGCGCAGTCCCCGGTTTCGGGAAGGGGAGGGGCCAGGGGGAAAGCCCCCCCTCAGGGCCGACCGGGGTCCTGGGGCCCGGGGCGCAGCCCCTGGTTTCGGGGCCCGCCGATTCCCGGAGCCGGGCGGCCCCGGAAGGGGGCGGGGGTCCGGGGGCGCAGTCCCCGGTTTCGGGAAGGGGCGGGGTGGGGCAAGAACCGGCCCCCACCCGCGCGGACGGACCGCCGGGCGCCGGGGCGTCGGAGGTCCGGGGGCGCAGTCCCTGGTGGGGGAAGAGACCCGGCGTCAGTTCGGCGGGTCTGCTGGGTGGGGGGCTACCAGGGGGAGGGAGGACGCCAGGCGGGCCTCGCACAGCTCCACCAGCCGGTCGTACCCCGCCTTGCCCATCAGCTCCGTCAGCTCCGGCCGGTACGACACGTACACCGGATCCCCGGCGCCATGCGCCGAAACGGCCGAGGTGCACCACCAGTGCAGGTCGTGCCCGCCCGGCCCCCACCCCCGCCGGTCGTACTCACCGATCGTGATCTGCAGCACCCGCGTGTCGTCCGGCCGGTCGATCCACTCGTACGACCGCCGCACCGGCAGCTGCCAGCAGACGTCCGGCTTGGTCTCCAGCGGTTCACGCCCCTCCCGGAGCGCCAGGATGTGCAGCGCACAGCCCGCGCCGCCCGCGAAACCGGGCCGGTTCTGGAAGATGCACGAGCCGTCGTAGCGGCGCGTCTGACGGTCGCCGTCCTCGTCCTCCTGCACCCACCCCCCGGTGTGCCCCTCGTCGTGGAACTGCCAGACCTCCGGGGTCAGCCGGGACATATGGCGGGCGACCCGCGCCTCGTCCTCCTCGTCCGAGAAGTGCGCGCCCAGCGTGCAGCAGCCGTCGCTCGCACGCCCGGCCTGGATGCCCTGGCAGCCCTGGCCGAAAATGCAGCTCCAGCGCGAGGTGAGCCAGGTCAGGTCGCAGCGGAAGACCTGCTCCTCGTCGGCGGGGTCGGGGAATTCGGCCCAGGCGCGGGCGAAGTCCAGGCCGACCTCGTCCGCGGGCGGCTCCGCCGGGGACGGGACCTGCTCCGGCTCCGGGGCGTTCTTCCGGCCTTTGTCCTGCTTCGCCTTTTTCGTCGTTGCCACGGTGCAAGGGTATGCCCCCGGCGTAAACGCCCCGGGGACGGGATCCCGTGCATGGCCACACCGGCCGCACAGTAGCGTTCTGGCCATGAGACTCGGTGTCCTCGACGTGGGTTCGAATACGGTCCATCTGCTGGTGGTGGACGCACACCAGGGCGCCCGCCCGCTGCCCGCCCACTCCCACAAGGCGGAACTGCGGCTGGCCGAACTCCTCGACGGCGACGGAGCCATCGGCTCCGAAGGCGTCGACCGCCTGATCGCGGTGGTCAAGGAGGCGCTGGAGGCGGCCGAGGACAAGGGCGTCGAGGAGGTGCTGCCGTTCGCGACCTCCGCCGTCCGGGAGGCCGCCAACGCGGACGGCGTCCTCGCCCGGGTCGCCGAGGAGACCGGCGTACGGCTGCGCGTGCTCAGCGGCGAGGACGAGGCCCGGCTCACCTTCCTGGCCGCCCGCCGCTGGTGCGGCTGGTCGTCGGGGAGGCTGCTGCTCCTGGACATCGGCGGCGGCTCGCTGGAGATCGCGTACGGCCTCGACGAGGAGCCCGACGCGGCCGTCTCGCTGCCGCTGGGCGCGGGCCGGCTCACCGCCGGCTGGCTGCCCGGCGATCCGCCCGACGCGTCGGACATCCGCACCCTGCGGCGGCACGTACGCACCGAGATCGCCCGCGTCGTCGGCGACTTCAGCCGCCACAGCACACCGGACCAGGTGGTCGCCACCTCCAAGACCTTCCGGCAGCTGGCCCGGATCGCGGGCGCGGCGCGCTCCGCCGAGGGCCCGTACGTGGAGCGCAGGCTCACCCGCGAGGCGCTGGAGGAGTGGGTGCCCCGGCTGGCCGCCATGCCCGCCGCGGCCCGCGCCGAGCTGCCCGGGGTCTCCGAGGGGCGCGCCCCGCAGCTGCTGGCCGGGGCGCTGGTCGCCGAGGCCGCCATGGATCTGTTCAAGGTCGACGTGCTGGAGATCTGCCCGTGGGCGCTGCGCGAGGGCGTCATTCTGCGCCGCCTGGACCACCTGCCCACCTGACGTGATCGGGTCTGCCCGAATGACGTGATCGGCAGTCGCGGTTTAGTCGCACAGAGCAGCGGCCGTACGCTGTCCCTCGTGACAGAGCCAGTGGTGCGCATCCCGGATGCGAAGGTCGCCCTGTCCACCGCCTCGGTCTATCCGGAGTCGACGGCGACGGCCTTCGAGATCGCCGCGCGGCTGGGCTACGACGGTGTCGAGGTCATGGTGTGGACCGATCCGGTCAGCCAGGACATCGAGTCGCTGCGCCGCCTCTCGGATTATCACGGGGTGCCGATCCTTGCCGTGCACGCGCCATGTCTGCTGATCACTCAGCGGGTGTGGTCCACCGACCCATGGGTCAAGCTGCAGCGGGCCAAGGCGGCGGCAGAGCGGCTGGGCGCGTCGACCGTCGTCGTCCACCCGCCGTTCAGATGGCAGCGCGGTTACGCCCGCGAGTTCGTGAGCGGAATCTGGCGGATGGCGGACGAGACCGACGTGCGGTTCGCGGTGGAGAACATGTTCCCGTGGCGGTACCGCGACCGCGAGATGCTCGCGTACGCGCCGGACTGGGACGTCACCAAGGACGACTACCGGCACTTCACGATCGACCTCTCGCACACCGCGACCTCCCGTACGGACGCCCTGGACATGGTGGACCGGATGGGCGACCGGCTCGCCCATCTCCACCTCGCCGACGGCCAGGGCTCCAACAAGGACGAGCACCTGGTGCCGGGGCGCGGCTCCCAGCCCTGCGCGGAGCTGCTGGAACGTCTCGCCAGGACCGGCTTCGACGGCCATGTGGTGGTCGAGGTGAACACCCGGCGGGCCATGTCCCAGGCCGAGCGTGAGGCCGATCTCGCGGAGGCGCTGGCCTTCACCCGGCTCCATCTGGCCTCCCCGACCCCGGCCTCCCGGGCGGGCCGGGCGGTGCGCCGGAAGTGACACCAGCCACACCCCCGCCGTCCGCCGGGCCGCCGCCCCCCGCCGGTCCCCGCCGAGGCCGCGGCCGCCCCGCCCGCGGCAGCGCGGCCGACGGCCCCGGGGCCCGCGACCGCATCCTGACCGCGGCGCGCAACGAGTTCGCCGAGCGCGGCTACGACAAGGCCTCGATCCGCGGCATCGCGAAGGCCGCCGAGGTGGACCCGGCGCTGGTCCACCACTACTTCGGCACCAAGGACCAGGTCTTCGGCGCCGCGATCGAGCTGATCCTGGCGCCCGCCATGGGCGCCCCGGAGGCGGTGCACAGCGGCGGCCGGGAGGGCGCGGGCGAGCGGATGGCCCGCTACTTCTTCGCCACCTGGGAGAACCCGGTCACCCGGCTGCCCCTGCTGGCGGTGATGCGCTCCGCGCTCACGAACGAGGCGGCCGCCGCCGTCCTGCGCGGGATGATCGAGCGGCGGCTGCTGCTGCGGATGGCCCGCGACCTGGACGTACCGGACCCGAAGTTCCGCGCCCAGCTCGCGGCCGCCCAGATCCTCGGGATCGCGATGCTGCGGTACGTGATCAAGATGGAGCCGGTGGCCTCGGCGACCGTCGAGGAGATCATCGCGATGGTGGGTCCGACGCTCCAGCGGTACCTCACCGAGAAGTGATCAGCGATTCCACACTGTGAGCCGCCCGTCTCTGGATCCGGACACCCCATCGGGATTCGCGCCCCACAGGCGTAGAGTCAGAAGACTCCGATCCGATACACCAGGTCCGATTCGCCGGACGTACTTACGAGGGAGCCGAGCACCGTGCCCGAGCTGAGGTCTCGCACCGTCACCCACGGCCGCAACATGGCGGGCGCGCGCGCCCTTATGCAGGCTTCCGGCGTAGCGCGCGAGGACTTCGGCAAGCCGATCGTCGCCGTGGCCAACAGCTTCACCGAGTTCGTGCCCGGCCACACCCACCTCCAGCCGGTCGGCCGGATCGTCAGCGAGGCGATCCACGCGGCGGGCGGCATCCCGCGCGAGTTCAACACCATCGCCGTTGACGACGGCATCGCGATGGGCCACGGCGGGATGCTCTACAGCCTCCCCTCCCGCGACCTGATCGCCGACTCCGTCGAGTACATGGTCGAGGCGCACTGCGCGGACGCGCTGATCTGCATCTCCAACTGCGACAAGATCACGCCCGGGATGCTGATGGCCGCGATGCGGCTCAACATCCCGACCGTCTTCGTCTCCGGTGGCCCGATGGAGTCCGGCCGCGCGACCCTGGTCGACGGCACGGTCCGCAAGCTCGACCTGATCACCGCGATCTCCGAGGCCGTCAACGACAAGGTCTCGGACGAGGACATCGCCCGCATCGAGGACAACGCCTGTCCGACCTGCGGCTCCTGCTCCGGCATGTTCACCGCCAACTCGATGAACTGCCTCACCGAGGCGATGGGCCTCGCCCTGCCGGGCAACGGCTCGGTGCTGGCCACCCACACCGCCCGCAAGGAGCTGTACGAGACGGCCGGGCGCACGGTCGTGGAGATCACCAAGCGCCACTACGAGCAGGACGACGAGACCGTCCTGCCGCGCGCCATCGGCTCCCGCGCCGCCTTCGAGAACGCCATGGCCCTCGACATCGCCATGGGCGGCTCCACCAACACGATCCTCCACCTGCTGGCCGCCGCCCAGGAGGCCGGTCTCGACTTCGACATGCAGGCGATCGACGAAATCTCCCGCCGGCTGCCCTGCCTGTCCAAGGTCGCGCCCAACATCGCCCCCGGCGGCGTCTACTACATGGAGGACGTCCACCGGGCCGGTGGCATCCCCGCCATCCTCGGCGAGCTGTACCGCGCGGGCCTGCTCAACGAGAGCGTGCAGTCGGTGCACTCCGACTCGCTCGCCGACTGGCTCAAGCAGTGGGACATCCGCGGCGGTTCGCCGTCCGCCGAGGCCGTCGAGCTGTTCCACGCCGCCCCCGGCTGCGTCCGCTCCGCGACCGCCTTCTCGCAGTCCGAGCGCTGGGACACCCTGGACACCGACGCCGAAGGCGGCTGCATCCGCGACGTCGCGCACGCCTACTCCACCGAGGGCGGCCTGGCCGTCCTCTACGGCAACCTCGCCGAGGACGGCTGCGTGGTGAAGACCGCGGGCGTCGACGAGTCGATCTGGACCTTCGAAGGCCCGGCCGTCGTCTGCGAGTCGCAGGAGGAAGCCGTCGAGCGGATCCTGAACAAGCAGGTCAAGGAGGGCGACGTCGTCGTCATCCGCTACGAGGGCCCCAAGGGCGGCCCCGGCATGCAGGAAATGCTCTACCCCACCTCCTTCCTCAAGGGCCGGGGCCTGGGCAAGGCCTGCGCGCTGATCACCGACGGCCGCTTCTCCGGCGGCACCTCGGGCCTGTCCATCGGCCACGCCTCCCCCGAGGCGGCCTCGGGCGGCACCATCGCCCTGGTCGAGGACGGCGACCGGATCCGCATCGACATCCCGGCCCGCACGATGGAACTCCTCGTCCCCGAGGAGAAGCTGGCCGCCCGCCGCGAGGCCCTCGGCGGCGTCTACGCCCCGAAGAACCGCGAGCGCAAGGTCTCCACCGCCCTGCGCGCCTACGCGGCCATGGCCACCAGCGCCGACAAGGGCGCGGTGCGGGACATCACCCAGCTGGGCTGATTCACCACCGCTCCGGATCCCGGGCGTCCACGGCGAACACCGTGCCGTCCGGGGCCGTGGCGAAGACCTTGCCCGCCGCCGCGACCGGCGCGGGCATCAGGGCCAGAAAGCCCTGGCCGCCGGAGCGGTCCGCGCGGGGGCGGGTCTGGCCGAGCAGGCGGCCGCGCCGCGTGTCCACGGCCAGCACCCGGCCGTCCGCCGACGAGAAGTACAGCCGCTCGCCCGAGGCCACCAGCGGTGAGGCGTTGGCCACCGAGGTCTCCATCCGCCACCGCTGGGCCCCGCGCGCGGTGTCGACGGCCACCAGCCCGCCGTCCTCGGCCAGCAGAAACACCCGGTCGCCCCGGACGGCGGCGCTGCTCAGGGACACCGGCACGGTCAGCTCGGACCGCCGCTCCGCCCGCCGCGCCGGATCGTACGAGACGACAGCGGCGGTACGGCTCCGGCTGTCGGCCTCGGTCAGGTGCAGGACCCCGTCCGGGCCCGCCCCGACGGGGGTGAGGGTGCCGGAGAGCGAGCGCTGCCAGCGCGTCGTACCGCGCACCGTGTCGATCGCCGTGACCAGGGAGCGCCGCCCGTCCGGAGCGGTGGTCAGGGCGTACGCGGTGCGGCCGTCACCGTACGAGAAGAAGCTCGGCTCCGCGTGCCCGGGCAGCAGATGGCTCCAACGTTCCCGGTCCGTCGTCCCGTTGACCGCCGTGACGGTGCCGTCCGCCGCGACCAGCAGCACTGTGCCGCCCGCGGAGTAGACCCGGCCGCCGTACGCGGACACCTCGCGGCTCCACCGCACCCGGTGGGTACGCGGCTCCAGCGCCTCCAGCCGCGCCCCGTCCGGGGACATCACCCGCACCAGACCGCCCGCCGGGACGGGCGCGCCGGTGGTCCCGCCGGGGCGGCTCGTCGTGGCGGGACGCGACCACACCACCCGGCCGTTGGCGGTGTCGATACGGGCGGCCTGGACGCCGCGCGCCGCGCAGTACAGCGCGCCGTCCCCGTACGAACAGGACGCGGGCCGCGCGCCCTTGGCCGCCGCCCCGGTCGCGCCGCCGCCGCGTAGCTCCCGCTCCCACGGCCGCCAGGCGGTGGTGGCGGTCGCGGCGCTGTTCTGCGGGTGCCGCTCCGTGGCGGACTCCCGCTCGTTCAGCTGGCGCAGCCCCACGACCGTGCCCGCACCCAGCAGGACGAGCGCGGCGAGGGCCGCCGGAACCCACCGCCGCACCCCCCGCCGCACCCGCGGCGCGGACTCCTCCGAGGCTTCCTCCGCCCCCGGCCCAGGCGCCACCTCGGCCTCAGGCGCCACCTCAGGCCCAGACAGAACAGCCTCATCCGCGACAACCGGCTCCGCCACAACAACCGGCTCCGCCACCCGCTGCGCCGGGAGGACCACGGGCACGGGCCCCCGCGCCTCCGGCGGCTGCGGCCCGCGCACCGCCCGCAGCACGGTCATCAGCGCGTCCGGCGTGGGCCGTTCCGCCGGGTTCTTGGCGAGGCAGCGCTCGATCAGCGGCAGCAGTTCGTCCGGCACCCCCGCCAAGTCCGCCTCGTCGTGCACCACTTGGTACGCCACGATGTACGGGCTCTCGGACTCGAACGGCCCCCGCCCCGTCGCCGCGTGCACCAGCAGCGACCCCAGCGCGAACACATCCGCCGCCGGACCCACCGCCCGTGGCCGCTGGAACTGCTCGGGCGCCATGAACGGCGGCGTGCCGATCAACTTGCCCGTCTCGGTGCGCAGTTCGCTGTCGGACGGCCGGGAGATCCCGAAGTCGATGACCTTCGGACCGTCCGCCGCGAGCAGTACGTTGCTGGGCTTCAGATCGCGGTGGACCACGCCCACCCGATGGATGTCGCGCAGCGCCTCCGCGAGCCCGGCCGCCAGCGCGACCACCTCGTCCGGCGCCAACGAGCCGTTCCGCTTGACGTGTTCGGCCAGTGTCGGGCCGGGGATGTACGTGGTGGCCATCCACGGCCGTACGCCCTCCGGGTCGGCGTCCACGACGGGCGCGGTGAACGCCCCGCTGACCCGCCGCGCGGCCGCCACCTCCTGCCGGAACCGCGCCCTGAACTCGGGGTCTTCGGAGAACTCGGCATGGATGACCTTCACCGCGAGCCGTCGCCCGGACGCCGAGCGGGCGAGGTGGACCACGCCCATGCCACCCGCGCCGAGGCGTGCCTCAAGCCGGTACTGCCCGGCGTACTCCGGATCTTCCGCTTCTGGCCCCGTACCGGCTCCGCGCACCGGCGGCATGCCCCACCCCCGTGAATTCGGCCGCGTCAGCGACTCGGCGAGCCTAGTCGATGACACGTACGAGACTCGTTAACCTACGCATGTCGTGTCACTTAATCCGACATGTGCACTACGTCGGAACGAAGTTCAACGGGGGAGGGCCACATGGCCATGGAAGACACTGTCGCGCAAGCCGTCACCTATCCGACCGCGCCGGGCTACCAGGTGAACGTCCGCAGCGGTCCCGGCACCGGCTACACGCTGGTCAAGAAGCTGCCGGTCAACACCCGCGTGCCGATCCGCTGTCAGACGCACGGTCAGCGGGTGTCCGGTCCGTACGGCTCGACGGACATCTGGGACTGCATCGCCCCGGGGCAGTACGTCTCCGACGCGTACGTGAAGACGGGCAGCGACGGCTTCGTCGCCGTCGCCTGCGGCTGAACCGGGCGCCCGGCGACCCGGTGAAAAGCCCCGGGCCCCCGGCGCGGGATGCGCCGAGGGCCCGGGGCTGGGCTGTTCGGGTCAGTCGCTACGCCAGTACTTTGGCGTCGGCTTCGGCTTCGCTGGTCTCCGCATGGCGGACGACCGCGTTGTGCCGCTCGGTCCAGGTGGCCAGCGCCATCTCGCACGCGTGGTCCACATGGCGCAGTCCCCTCAGGTCCAGCTCCACGGTCCGCTCACGGGGCAGCCCCTCCAGCTCGTCGAGCAGCTTGGGCAGCCGGAGGAAGGTCGCGTTGCCGAGCACCCGCACCTTGATGGGCTGGTCGTCGGCGGCGTCGCGGCCCTTGACGTCGATGTGGACGTGCGAGGTCTCCCAGGCGGTCTTGGCGACCGACATCAGCAGACCGATGATGACGCCCTCGAACATGTTGGTGATGACGATGGCCCCGGCGGTCACGATCAGGATGATCGCCTCGCCCCGGCGCTCCCGCCACAGCGGCAGCAGGTCCTTGGTCGGGATCAGCTTCCAGCCCGCGTGCACCAGCACACCGGCGAGCGTCGCCACCGGGATGATGCCCAGCGCGGACGGGAAGAGCACCGCGAAGACCAGCAGCCACACA
Source organism: Streptomyces sp. NPDC001700 (assembly GCF_053596435.1). Classification (NCBI taxonomy): domain Bacteria; kingdom Bacillati; phylum Actinomycetota; class Actinomycetes; order Kitasatosporales; family Streptomycetaceae; genus Streptomyces; species Streptomyces sp. NPDC001700. The sequence goes on along the minus strand of NZ_JBSFGE010000030.1, from coordinate 4,113 downwards.
CCGTGCAGGATGCGCGAGAGCTTCGTCTTGGCACCGGCGGAGACGTTGGCCGAGCTGCGGACGATCACCGCGGTCATCGGCAGCGCGCCGAGCACACCGCACACCGCGTTACCGGCGCCCTGCGCCATCAGCTCCTTGTCGTAGTCGGTGCGCGGGCCGTCGTGCAGCCGGTCCACGGCCGCCGCACTGAACAGGCTCTCCGCCGAAGCGATCAGGGTGAACGCGAGAATGGTACCGATCACACCCACTTCGGCCATCTGGGTGAACTGGTCCAGGCCGGGGGGCTGGATGGCCTCCACCAGACCCTTGACCTCGACGCGGGCGACCGGCAGATCGAAGCTCACCGTGGCGATCGTCGCGAGGGCGACCGCGGCCAGCGGGGCGGGCAGCACCTTGGCGCCCTGACGGAAGCGCGGCCAGAAGACCAGGACCAGGATGGTTCCGACGCCGATGGCCACGGCCGTGAGCGCGTCGCTCGACCCGGCCACGTCGCCGACCAGCTCAGGAATCCCGAAGATCTTGTCGAGCCCGCTGCTCGGGGCCTTGGCGTCGGCGAGCGCGTAGAGCTGCCCGGCGATCAGTACGAGGCCGATACCGGCCAGCATGCCCTGCACCACGGCGAGCGAGATCGCCCGGAACCAGCGGCCCAGGCCGAGGGCGCCCATGCCCAGCTGGAGCAGTCCGGACACCAGGACGAGCACACCCAGCGCCGCGACGCCGTATTCCTGGACCGCCTCGTAGACCAGCACGGTCAGACCGGCGGCGGGTCCCGACACCTGCAGGCTGCTGCCCGGCAGGAAGCCGGTGACCAGACCGCCGACGATGCCGGTGATCAGGCCCAGCTCGGCCGGGACGCCGGAAGCGACGGCCACGCCCACGCACAGGGGCACGGCCACCAGGAAGACGACGAGAGACGCGGTGAAGTCCGCGCGGAACGTCCCGCCGCCGGGGGAAGCGCCGTCGGCGCCACCGGCGCCGCCGCGCATTCGGGAGAGAAGAGAGTTTCGCATGAGGGTTGCCTCCAGTGCGCCCCGTCACCGGCTCTGGGCAGGCGGGGGCACGGCATAGCACTTCGTCAGTGGGATCGATGGAATCGGTCGCTGGCGGTGAAGCTCGCTCGCTCACACAAAGGGTGAGAAAGCGTGAAACGTGACGCGCTTGGGCGTACGGAATAGGCCGTCACGGGCCGTCGGCATATGACGGCTCGGCGGCGCAGCCCTCAGCAGCGGAAAATCTGGAGGATGACGGGCAACTCGCCCGATCTCGAAACCGGTACGGCCTGTCGGCCTGTCAGGGATTCGTTGATCGCGGTGCGCGGCAGCCGCACCCCCGCGTCGCATCCGCACACACATCCGTATTTGCCGCTCGGTGTGGGCGCGGTCAGCGGTGCTCGTCCGTTACGGAGCCCCTTGCAGTCCTCCACCCCGCTGTCATGGTGGGTGGAGAGAGCCTTGATGATCGGCTTGGGGTCGGCGGACGCCGTCGAGGTGATCGTCTCGGGATGGGTGACCTGCGCTGACGCGGTGTCCGCGGCGATGAAGAGGGCGAGCAGTACGGATACCACTGCTAGCAGTCCACGAGCGGTATGCCGGACCGTCCTCACCATCGCCTCCCTCCGCTACGTATCGACACTCAACTCCATTGTGTCCAGAAGGCCGTGACCATTTGCAAGTCGATATGTAACCAACTTGTGAATAGAGAGGCGTCGAACAGGACGGGTTCCTTCCGGTCGCCCCGGCGGACGCCAGCGCTCGCAAGCGATCGGGTCACGCCGGGTCACCCGATCGCCTTGCGGAAAATATTATTCATCGAACAATGAATAACGCGCGGCGCGTCGCGCGGCCCCCGGTGCGAGGATGAGAGACGTCCATCCATCGCAGCAACGCACGAGGTGAGCCGCACTATGACGGAGACGGTCGCCGTACTCGGCACGGGAAAGATCGGCGAGGCCCTGCTCAGCGGAATGATCCGCGGTGGCTGGAAACCGACCGATCTGCTGGTCACCGCCCGCCGCCCGGAGCGCGCCCAGGAACTGCGGTCACGCTACGGCGTCGAGGCCGTCACCAACGCCGAGGCGGCCAAGGCCGCCGACACCCTCATCCTCACCGTAAAACCGCAGGACATGAGCACGCTGCTGGACGAGCTGGCCCCGCACGTGCCCGCCGACCGGCTGGTGATCTCCGGCGCGGCGGGCATCCCGACCTCCTTCTTCGAGGCCCGCCTGGCCGTCGGCACCCCTGTCGTGCGCGTCATGACCAACACCCCCGCCCTCGTCGACGAGGCCATGTCCGTCATCTCGGCGGGCAGCCACGCCCAGGAGGAGCATCTCGCCCACGCCGAGGCGATCTTCGGCGGCGTCGGCAAGACGCTCCGCGTCCCGGAGAGCCAGCAGGACGCCGCGACCGCCCTCTCCGGCTCCGGTCCCGCGTACTTCTACTTTCTCGTCGAGGCCATGACGGACGCCGGAATCCTGCTCGGGCTGCCCCGCGACAAGGCCCACGACCTGATCGTCCAGGCGGCGATCGGCGCCGCGACGATGCTGCGCGACAGCGGCCAGCACCCGGTCTCGCTGCGCGAGGCCGTGACCTCCCCCGCGGGCACCACCATCAACGCCATCCGCGAGCTGGAGAGCCACGGCGTACGCGCCGCCCTGATCGCCGCCCTGGAGGCGGCCCGCGACCGCAGCCGCGAGCTGGCCTCCGGCAACGGCTGACCTCTCAGGCCGACGGCAGCAGCCCCACCGCCGCATAGGCGGCGTCGACGCGCGGCCGGGCCAGCGCCCGGGCGCGCTCGGCCCCGGCCCGCAGCACCCCGTCCACATAGGAGGGGTCGGCGCTCAGCTCGGCGTGCCGGGCGCGGAGCGGCCGCAGCAGCTCCACCACCGCCTCGGCCACCGCGCCCTTCAACGCCCCGTACGAGGTGTACTCGTCGGCCAGCACCTCCGGCTTGCCCCCGGTGCACGCCGCGAGCACCTCCAGCAGATTCGCCACCCCGGGTCGCTCCTCCCGGTCGTACCGGACGTCGCTGCCGCTGTCCGTGACCGCCCGCATGATCTTCTTGCGCACGGTGTCCGTCTCGTCCAGGAGATAGACGATGCCCCTGCCCTCGCCGTGCGACTTCCCCATCTTCGACAGCGGGTCCTGCAGATCCATCACCCGCGCCGCCACCGGCGGAGGCGTCGCGCGCGGCACGGTGAAGACCGGCCCGTAGCGCTGGTTGAACCGCCGCGCCAACTCCCGGGTCAGCTCCACGTGCTGCGTCTGGTCGTCACCGACCGGCACCTCGTCCGTTCCGTACGCCAGGATGTCGGCCGCCATCAGGGCCGGATAGGTGAGCAGCGACAGCCGTACGCTCCTGTCGCGCGCCGACTCCTGCGCGACCTTCTCCTTGTACTGGATCATCCGCCGCATCTCGCCGTCGGAAGCCGTGCACTCCATCAGATAGGAGAGCCGGGCGTGTTCATCGACCTGGCTCTGGACGAACAGGGTGCACTGCTCCGGGTCCAGACCGGCCGCCAGGAACAGCGTGGCCGTCTGCCGGGACAACCGTCGGACCCGCGCCGGATCGTGTTCCACCGTCAGCGCGTGCAGATCGACGACGCAGAACAGCGCGTCGGCCCGGTACTGGTCCTCTTCTACCCACCGGCGCAGGGCGCCGAGGTAGTTGCCGAGGGTCAGATGCCCGGTCGGCTTCACCCCGCTGAAGATCCGGGGACGTGCCGTCGTGGTGTGTGCCATGGGTCTGCTCTCTCCCGCTGTCTCGGGACCGCCGGGCCGGACGGCCGGGTCCGCGAGGGGGAGGAGATATGCGAACGGCCGCCGGAGCGGCGGCCGTGGAAGTGCATGCGCTGGGGGCGGCCGCCGGTCAGGCGGGCCACCACTGTGCGATGTGCGCATGCTGCGTCATGCCTCTGAGCGTACGCCCCGCAGGGCGGCCCGGCACGGGTTTGAAGGCCGCCGGGGCGTCGTGTACTGTTCTTCGAGTTGTCACGGAGTCCGCAGGGAAACGGGGCAACACTTCGAGCCGCACCGGCGGCAAACCACTCAGCACGACCCCCAATCGGGAACGACTTCGGCATGCCGAAATCCGGAACGAAAAGCTCGATTATGAGCT
>NZ_JBSFGE010000029.1:0-110491 GCF_053596435.1 Streptomyces sp. NPDC001700 | reverse complement strand
GTCACGACGACGGGGCCCGTCTTCCTGTCCAGCACGGCTCTCGGTGGGGTGTGGGCCTTGGTCAACGCCTGCTGGTATCTGCTGTTCACCTGGCTCGTCAACCGGGGGCGCGCCCTGGTCTCCCGGCCGGTGGTGCACCGGAGGCTGGGCGTGGCCACCGGCGTCGTGCTGCTCCTGCTGGGTGTGGCGGTGGCGACGGGCGCCTGAGCTGCCGTGCGGGTTCTCGGCCTGTTCTCGCAGGCCGATTCGAGCTTTGCCGGGGTCCTCAAGGAGACTGTGCCGGGCCCCTTGAGGCGGGGCGACGGGGGGCAGGCATTCAACAGTGAGGGCAGCGAAGGGCCATGGTGCACGAGACGGTGTTCCGAAGCGAGGACGTATCCGCCGCGGACCGGTTCGACTACTGGCGCGAGCTGATGATCCAGACAGTCGCCCCGATGGACATGAGCAGTGACCACGCCGACGACTTCCGGGCATCCATGCGGGTGCTGGAACTCGGCGCCGTGTACGTGTGGCCGACGGCCTTCCAGGCGGTGAGCTTTCACCGGACCCCCAAGCTGATCCGGCAGGCCGATCCCGAACTGCTCCACATGACGATCGTCGCCAGCGGGACCATGGGCATGGTCCACGCCGGGCAGGAGACCGTACCCGGCGCCGGGGAGCTGTGCGTGGTCGACTTCTCGCAGCCGTTCGACTCCCACGCGGGCCCGGTGAAGGGGGTGGGGGTCGAAATCCCCAAGCAGATGCTGACGTTGACCGGGAACAAGGTCAACAAGCTGCTCGGACGCCGGATATCGGCGCAGAACGGGTTCGGTGCCCTGCTGGCGCAGTTCCTCACCACCGTCACGACGGACAGCACCTCCTTTCAGCCCGCCGACGGCCCCCGGCTGGGGACCATCCTGCTCGACCTGGTGTCCGGACTGTTCGCCCACGAACTCCACGCCGACGACAACCTCACCCCGGAAACCCGCCGGCGGACGCTGACCCTGCGCATCCACTCCTTCATCCAGCGGAACCTGGCCGACCGCCACCTCACCCCCCGCGTGATCGCCGACGCACACCACATCTCCCTCAGCCACCTGCACCGCCTCTTCCGCGAAGAAGGCACCACCACCGTCGCCGTCTGGATCCGCCACCAACGCCTCGAACGCACCCGCCGCGACCTCACCGACCCGGCGCTGCGGCACACCCCCATCCACCAGATCGCCGCCCGCTGGGGTTTCGCCCACGCCGCGGACTTCACCCGCGCCTTCCGCGCCCAGTACGGCATGCCACCCAGGGACTACCGACACCAGGCGCTCGGTTCACATGACGCTTCTGGCCTGGGCGCGGTCACCCAGTAGGTGCGGGTGTTGGTGAATTCGCGGATACCGGCGGCTGCCAGTTCGCGGCCGTATCCGCTGCGCTTGGTGCCGCCGAAGGGCACGCGCGGATCGGAGGCGACGATCGCGTTGACGAAAGCCGCCCCGCTGGTGACGCGGCGGGCGAGGGCGACGCCACGGGCGGGGTCGGCCGTCCATACGCTCAGGCCGAGCCCGTACGGCGTGGCGTTCGCGAGCCGGACGGCGTCCTCGTCGTCCCGGGCGACGGCGATGGCGGCGAGCGGCCCGAAGGTTTCCTCGTCGAAGGCCGCCATCCCCGGCCCGGTGCCGGCCAGGACGGTCGGCTCGTAGAAATAGCCGTCGCCGGGCAGGGCCTTGCCCCCGGTGAGCAGCCGGGCCCCGGCCGCGAGGGACTCCTCGACCTGCCGCTGGATCGCCGCCCGCAGGTCGTCACGGGCGAGCGGGCCGACCTGGGTGTCGCGGTCGCGCGGGTCACCGACGCGCAGGGCTTCGACACCGGCCACGAACGCGGCGGTGAAGGCGTCCGCCACGGTGGCGCTGACGATGAATCGCTTGGCGCACACGCAGCTCTGCCCGGAGTTGGCGAAGCGGGCCCGCACCGCGGCCGCCGCGGCGGCCGCGATGTCGGCGTCGTCGAGGATGACGAAGGCGTCCGAACCGCCCAGCTCCAGAACGGACTTCTTCGCCGCGTGCCCGGCCGCCGATCCGACCGCCGCGCCCGCCCGGTTGCTTCCGGTCAGGGTGACGGCGGCGATACGGTCGTCCTCGATGAGCCCCGCGGTGACCTCGGGTACGGCGCCGTCGCCGATCACGAGCGTGGTCACCAGGTGCTCGGGGAAACCGGCTTCGACGAACAGGTCCTGGAGGGCCAGCGCGCTGCCGGTGACGTTGGACGCGTGCTTGAGCAGGATGCCGTTGCCCGCCACCAGCGAGGGGATGGCGAAGCGCATGACCTGCCAGACGGGGAAGTTCCACGGCATGACCGCCAGCACCAGCCCGGCCGGTTCGTACGCCACCCAGGCCTCCGCTCCGTCGACCTCGACGCGCTCGTCGGCGAGGATGCCGGGCCCCTGCCGGGCGTAGTACTCGGCCGTCACCGCCGACTTCTCGACCTCTCCTTCCGCTTCCGCCACGGGCTTGCCCATTTCCAGGACGGCCAGGGACGCCAGGTGGTCCTCGCGCGCACGCAGGGTGCGGGCGAGGTGGCCCGCACGGGCGGCCCGTTCGGCGACCGGGACGAGGGCCCAGGCGCGGTGTGCGGCATGCGCCCGGGCCACGGCGGCCTCGACGTGTTCCGCGTCCCAGCCTTCGTACGTAGCGATCGCCTCACCCGTCGCCGGGTTGACGGTCGTGATGGTGCCGCTCATGCGGTGGCCGCCCCTCCCTTGTCGTGCTCGGAAAGGTGCGCGAAGGTCTCGCCGGTGGCGGTGATGGTGCGGGTGACGTTCCGGCCGCCGTAGACCCAGTAGATCCGCATGACGCCCGCGCCCCGGTTGAAGAACCGGTGCGGGACACCGGCCGGGACCCAGGTCGCCTGCCCGGCCTCCAGATCGAAGAACTCGCCGTCGATCTCCGCGGTCGCCTCGCCTTCGAGGATCAGGACCGACTCCTCGACGTTGTGGCTGTGCAGAGGCAGCCCCGTACCGGGCTGGAAAACGGTCTGGCCGGTGGTGATGACGGCCGTTTCGGAGTTCCACTTGCCGACGTAGGGGATGGTGGCGACGCCTCCGCCACGGTCGAAGCGTTCGACCTCGTCGGGGTGGATGAGCAGGTTGGGTGCCGCGGGCTTGGTGCACATGGCGAGTTCCGTTCTCGGTCAGGAGTGGTGGAAGAGGCGACGGGAGAGCGTGTTGACCTGGCTGCCGGGGACGACGTACTTCCCGGCGGCCTCGCGCCAGACCGTGAAGTGCGGGGCGGCGCGATGGGCCTCGACGGCCGCCTCGTCGTCGTAGATCTCGTGGAACACGAAGTGGTGGTCGTCCGCCAGATCGCACACGACGTCGAAATACCGGCAACCGGGCTCATCGGTGAAGGAACGCCCGGCGTTCTCCTCGATGGCCGCGAGGAAGTCGTCCCGGCGGCCGGGGACGACCTGGAGCGAAACGGTCAGCGCGATCATGCGGGAAGCTCCTCGAAGGCGGGGGTGGGCAGGGGGACACCGGTGGCGTCGGCGATGCTCGCCAGGGCGGCCCAGGTGTCATCGGCGACGGTGATGCCCTCGGTCCTCAGGCGCTCGGCAGTACGGACCTCCGGCTCGCCCGGGACGAAGACCTCGGCGGTGCCCGGGGCCGTGGGGGTGGCCTTGGTCTCCTCGATCAGCGCTTCCATCCGCCGCTCGAACTCGGCCGGATCGGCCATCGACCGGATGTCGACGCAGATCAGCAGATGACCGACGCCGCTGCGGCCGGTCGGCTGGTAGGGGCCGACGACAGAAGTGCCGAACGCACTGCCGGTCAGGACACCCGCCAGCACGTCGAACATGAACGAGATGGCATAGCCCTTGTGGCCGGCCATGGGCAGGATCAGGCCCTCGATGGCCTGGCGCGGATCGGTGGTCGGCACGCCGTCGGCGTCGGCCGCCCAGCCCTCGGGTATCGGTTCGCCGCGCTCCCGGGCGTGGTAGATCTTGCCGCGCGCCACGGCGGTGTTGGCGATGTCCATCACGACCGTGCCGTAGCGGCCACCCGGGGCGGCGATCGACCAGGGGTTGGTGCCGACCCGCTTCTCCCGTCCGCCCCACGGCGCCATCGCCGGGCTGGCATTGGTGGCCAGCAGCGCCACACAGCCCTGCTCGGCGGCCTTGCGGGTGAAGTACGCGGCCGTCCCGAAATGGCCCGAGCCGCGCACCGCGACCGCGCTGATCCCATGCCGCCCGGCGCGCTCCACACCCCAGGTCACGGCGCGGTCGGTGATCACCTGGCCGAGACCGTCGCGGCCGTCCACGACGAGGACGGCGCCGTTGTCGCTCACGACATCGGGGGTGGCGACCGCCACCGTCGCGCCACTCGCGATACGGCTGAGGTACCACGACAGGCGGAGCATCCCGTGGGACGGATGCCCCCACAGTTCCGCCGTCACGAGAGTGTCCGCGAGCAGCTGGGCGTCCCCGGGGGGAACGCCGTGGGCTTCGGAGGTGGCGGCGGCGAACCCCAGCAGGTCGGCGGCACCGACGGTGTACGGCATGAGACGGACCTCGCATCAGCAGATGTATTCATCTCTGTATACATCACATGCCCCGCCGAAACCACAGGTCTGCGGGTCAGTCCTGCTCGTCAGTCCTGGATGTCAGAGCTGCCCGTCAGAGCTGGACGTCGGCCCCGAAGGTCGGATCCTCGCCCGTCAGGCTGTCGATGAGCGCCTGCAGGGTCTGCGCCAGGTGGTGCAGGCAGGCCGCCTTCGCCGCTCGGGCGTCTCCCTGTGTGATCGCCTTGAGCATCGCCCGGTGCTCCTCCAGCGACGTCAGCATGCGCCGCGGACCGCTGTGCGAGATGTTCCGCAGACGGACGGTCTGACTGCGCAGATCACGGATGGTGCGGGCGAGATACGGATTGCGGCACGCCGCGATGACCGCCTGGTCGAAGCCCTCGGCCAGGTCGTAGAACTCCTGGTACGACCGAACCTGCGCGGCGGTGTCCAGCGCGCGGAACGAGGCGTCGAACTCCTCCAGGCGCTCCAGCAGCTCATGGAACGGGCCCAGTACGCGTTCATCCGACGCCCCCGCCGTCGCCACCGCCGTGACGGCCCGGGGCTCCAGCAGCATCCGGAACTCGAACAGCGCGCGCACACCGCCCAGCGAGATGGCGGCGACCCGGGCCATCTCACCCGGCGCGAAATCGACCAGCCCCTCCTGGGCCAGCCGCCGGATGGCCTCACGCACCGGCGTACGCGAGGCACCCAGCTCCTCACCCAGCTGAACCTCGCTCAGCTTGGCCCCCGGCCGCAGCCGAAGCGACTCGATGTCCCCCTTGAGCCGCTCGTAGACCGCCTCGCCCTTACCAGTCGCCCGGGCCATGAAACTCCTCGCCGATCCGCCGCACACGCTTCTGTATACAGGTTAGCGGGCTGATCGCGAAGGGGGTCGGTACGTACGCGGAGGGAGCTATGAGGACGGTGTGGGCAGTTTCGCGGTCCGTCCGCCGTCGAGCACCACGGTCTCTCCGGTGAGAAAGCCCGACTTGTCACTCGCGAGATATACGGCGAGGTCGCCGACATCGGTGGGCTGGCCTACGCGCCCCAGGGGGTGCAGGCGGTGGAGAGCGTCACGGGCCGCGGGCGGGTCGGGGTGCAACGCCAGGTAGTTCTCGCTGAGTTCGGAAGTGATCCAGCCGGGCGCGATCGCGTTGCAGCGGACGTTGTGTTCGCCGAGGTCGACCGCCAGGGCGCGGGTCAGGCCATGGAGACCTGCCTTGGAGGCGCAATAGGCCGTATGTCCAGGGTTCGCCCCGAGCCCTTCGATGGAGCCGATATTGATGATGCTTCCGCCTCCGCGTCCGCGCATATGCGGCAGAGCCGCCTGGGCCAGGAACAACGGTGCGCGCATGTTGACGGCGACCATGAGGTCCCACTCCTCCACCTGAATGTGGGAGACACCGCGCTCGAACATGATCCCGGCGTTGTTGACCAGGATGTCGATCCCGCTGAACCGCTCCACGACCCCCTCGACCGCCGTCGCGATCGATGACGGGATACTCAGGTCGGCCTGGATATGAGCGACCCGCGGGTGGTCCTGAAGCGCGGCGTCCAGGGCTTGGCGCTGCACGACCGCCACCCGCGCTCCTTCCTCCAGGAAACGATCCACGATGCCTCGGCCTATGCCGCGCCCGCCGCCGGTCACCAGGGCGATTTTTCCGTCCAGTTGCACCGTGCTTCTCCCTTCTCCTCAGTTCGCCACCGGCTTGGCGCCGGTGACCTCGACGGTCTCCCCGGCGATGTAGCGGGCCTCGCTGGACGCGAGGAACGCGATGACGTCCGCGACCTCTTCGGGTTCCGCGATGTGTCCCAGCGGTACGGTCTTGTTCAATTCCGCGACGGCCTGATCCGGATCCAGGCCCCGGCGCTCGAACCCGGAGCGCAGCATGGGGGTGTTGATTTCGTGCGGGCAGACGGCGTTCACACGGATGCCGTCGGGTGCGTGGTCGCGCCCCAGGCTCTTGGTGAAGGCGGCTACCGCTCCCTTGCTGGTGCAGTAGGCGAGGTGCTGCGGACCCGGGTACACGCCCCATACGGAAGACGTGTTGACGATGGCGCCTCCGCCACGTTCCTTCATGGCGGGAATGGCGGCTCGGCACAGGTAGAACATCGCGGTGAGATTGACGTCGAGGGCGGTGTGCCACATGTCGTCGGAGGTCTCCAGAATCGTTCCCCGGGGGATGATCCCGGCGTTGTTGACCAGGATGTCCACCCTGCCGAAGTGTTCCAGGGTGTCCGCGACCACTTGCTCGCAGTAGGCCTTCTCCCGCAGGTCACCGACGCTGAACTGCATCGCGCCGCCCGCCGCTTCGATTTCCTTTGCCAGCGACCGGCATCCATCCGCCGAGACGTCGGCCACCATGACAGCGGCCCCTTCCCGCGTCAGCGTGCGTACCAGACCCTTGCCCACGCCTCCCGCGCCGCCTGTGACGATGGCGGCCTTTCCCGAAAACCTCACCGTGTTCCTCCTTCATGTGTGCCGACGGCTAGTTCTGTGTGTGGTGTCCGTCCACGCGGCGCGCGATGGCCCAGGGGTTCGCCTCTCGCAGGGCCGGTGGGAGCTGGCCCTCTGGGAAGGACTGGTACGCCACCGGCCGCATGAACCGGCCGATCGAGGCGGTGCCCACGGAGGTGGTGGCGGGAGCGGTGGTGGCCGGGTACGGGCCCCCGTGGTGCTGGGCGTAGGAGACGGTGACGCCGGTCGGCCAGCTGTTCCACAGCACCCGGCCGCTCTTGTCGCGCAGCACGCCCACCAGGCCGGTGAGCTGCTCGTCGGGCTCGGCCTGGAGGGTGGCGGTGAGCTGTCCGCCCAGCAGCGACGCGAGTTCCTCCAGCTCGCTTTCGGAACGGTACTGAATGATCACCGTGGCCGGTCCGAAGATCTCCCGTTCCAGCACGGTGGCGTCTTCCCGGACGGCCTCCGAGGTGGTGATCAGCACCGTCGGCCGGGGGGACTCGGCATCGTCGCCGGCGATCAGCTCGTCCACCCGCGGCAGGGCCCGCACGGAAGCGAGTGCCGTGTCGAACGCTTCGCGCAGGTTCGGGGTCAGCAGCGCCGTGAGCGGCTTGGTGCCGAGTTCCCGGCGGAGGACGTCGGTGACCTCGTCGCCGTCGAAAGCGGGCACGAAGAGGAGTCCGGGCTTGGTGCAGAACTGCCCCATGCCCATGGTGGAGGCGTTGGCGTAACCGGCCAGGATCTCGTCCCGGCGGGTGGTCCAGGCCTTCTCGGTGACGAAGACGGGGTTGACGCTGCCCAGCTCTCCGTAGAAGGGGATGGGAACGGGACGGCGGCAGGCGCGGTCGAAGAGGGCGCGTCCTCCGGTCGGGGAGCCGGTGAACCCGACGGCCCGCACGAGCGGATGGTCCACCAGGGCTTGTGCCGCGTCACGTCCGGTCACCGTGGAGAACAGGCTCGTCGGGGCACCGGCGGCCCGAAGCGCTTCGGTCACGATCTGCCCGGTGCGCACGGCGAGGGCACGGTGGCCTTCGTGGATCTTGTGCACCACGGCGCATCCGGCGGCGAGCGCGGAGGCGGAGTCTCCGCCGATCACGCTGAAGGCGAAGGGAAAGTTGGAGGCACCGAAGACGCCGACGACGCCGAGCGGTTCGTTGACGCGCCGGATATCCGGCCGTGGCCCCATGCCCCAGGACGGGTCTTCGTGGTCGATGGTGGCGGCGAAGTGTTCGCCGCGGACGATCTCGTCGGCGAAGAACCGGAGCTGGAAGACGGTGCGCTTCAGCTCGCCTTGGAGACGTCCCGTGGTCAGGTGTGTCTCCTGCTCGGCCAGCGGCACCAGTTCCTCGGCGTGTTCTTCCAGCGCTGAGGCGATGGCCTCCAGCCACTCCGCCCGTCGGCGCGGCGGCACCTCCGTTGCCTGCTCGTACGCCGTCTGGGCCGCTCGGACCTGCTCATCGAGCTGCTCGGTGGAGGTCGTGGACAGGGCGTCCGCAGTGGTGGTCATGCAGTGTTTCCTCGTCGGTGTCGGTGTCGGTGTTTGGCGGTGTGTTTTCAGTGCCGCTGTTCCAGGCTGGTGTGGACGTGGCGGGCCACTCGGGTGCCGCTTTCGATGGCGCCGTCGATGAAACCGGCCCAGATGTTCGCGAAGTCGCTGCTCGCGAAGTGCAGGACCCCGGTGCTCGCCTGCAACGCCTCGTGATACTGGGTGAGTTGGCCCGGTTGCTGGATCAGCCAGGTCTCCTGGGAGTGGGGGTCTGCCATCCAGTCGTGCCCGCCGACTTCGAGCACGTCGAGGTCATCGCGCCAGACCCGTAGCGCCGCGTCGATGGCCTTCGGGTCGTTGACGTCGACCCGGGAGGAGTCGGCGCCGAAGGCGACCAGTACGGCGTCGTCCGCCCCGATGAACTCGGTGCGCACCACGGAGAGCGGGTGGTGCTGTGAGGAGTAGGCGAAGAACGGGGTGATGGGGCCGCGCACCCGGATCCATGCCTTGGCGCCCCGGGAGGCGGTCTTCTCCAGGCTGGGGTGGATCTTGTCTTCCGGCAGCGCGGGGGTGACGTCGAGCTGGTGCAGCAGGTTCTGCGGCAGGGTGATCACCACGCGCCGGGCCCGGAGGGTGCGGCCGTCGCCGTAGGTGATCTCGGCTCCCCGCTCGTCGTGGGTGATCGAGCGGACCGGGGCTTCGAGGCGGATGTCGGCGCCCGAGTCGGCGGCGATGGCTTCCACCAGGCCCCGCGTGCCGTCCGTGAGCCGGAAGATCGCGGAGGCTTCGTGCATCAGGTGCCAGGAGCCGGCGGTCGCGGCGGTCCAGCGCAGGGCGCTGAGGTAGGCGCACTGGGGGAGCGGGGCGTTGAAGTGTCCGACCCAGGCGGCTTCGTTGGCGTTGCGCTCTTCGACGGGCAGGTCGAGTTCGTCGAGCATCTCCTGGAGGGTGAACTGGTCGACGTCGGCCAGCCGCCGCACGGTCAGGGGTGCGTCGGGGCGGGGGATCCACTTCATGGTGTCTTCCAGCAGCCGGGTCATGCCCGGGTTGATCAGGTTCATGAAGTCGTCCAGCGTCCCGCGGCGCACATCGTCACCGGCGAGCCAGTACGTTTCCTCCGAGCGGGGCCCGCGGGTGACGTCCAGCCCGTAGCGGGTGACCTCCGCCCAGGCGTGCGGCTGGACCCAGTGCAGCCAGGTGCCGCCGATCTCCAGGTCCCGGCCGAGACGGTGATCGGTCCAGGTCCGGCCGCCGATCCGGTCGCGCGCTTCGAGGACGACGGTCCGCACTCCCTGGCGGCTCAGTTCGCGCGCGGTGATCAGTCCGGCGACTCCCGCTCCGACGACGACCACGTCTGCCTGCTGTTCCATGTCTGCCCTTTCCTGTGTGACGGGCCTTATCCGTGTGACGGGTGCCGACTACGCCGTGGACACGTCGAACTCGACCGTTCCCCAGCCCTCGAAGGTGCCCGCCCAGTGGCCGGTCTCGTTCATGGGCACGGCCCGCAGGCAACTGCCGGGGAGGATGACCTGTCCCGGTTCGAAGGCGATGTCGTAGGCGGCGAGCCGGTTGCAGAGCCATGCGGTGGCGGCGAAAGGGTTGCCGAGGATGTTCCTGGTGCTTCCTTCGATGACCTGGCGGCCGTTGAAGTGCAGGACCCCTCGGGTGTCGCTCAGCGAGAGGTCGGCGATGCGGCGTGGTGTTCCGCCGAGGATGACGGCGCCGGTCGAGCCGTTGTCCGCCAGGGTGTCCGGCAGGCCGATCGCCCAGTTCTCCACGCGCGAGTCGATGATCTCGATGGCGGGCACGGCGTACTCGACGGCGTTGATGACGTCGGCGACGGTGATGTGGGGACCGCTGAGGGAGCGCCCCAGGATGAAGGCCGGTTCGAGTTCCACGAACGGTTCGATGTAGCGCTGCCGCTCCTGCGGGACGCCTTCGTAGGCGAACGTCGATCCGAGCAGATACCCGTAGTCGGGCTGGTCGAGACCGAAGGCGTCCTGCATCACCTTGGCGATGTTGCCCAGCTTGTAACCGACCAGGCGGTCGCCGTCGGCGATGGCCGCTTCCATGGCGATCCGCTGGACCGCGAAAGCGCTGTCCGCGTCGAGGGTGGGCCAGGTCGTCGTCGGCGCGGTGACGGGCTTGGCGCTGGCTCGCGCCGTGCGCAGTGCCGTAGCGATGTCGTGGAGTTCGGACGTCTGCATGGAAGCCACCCACATCTCCTGGCGTTCACATAGTGAACTGAACGTTCAAGCAAGGTGAGTGTGATGGTGGGTCGCGTGTGCCCTGCTGTCAAGAGTCGCAGGGCTGTCCGGAAGCCTTGACGGGCCTTGATGTTCATGCCACGCTTCCGAAAATTTTGGTCGTGGTGCTCAGTATTTGAACACCTTCTGTTCAGGAAGGACTGAAGTGTGACCACCATCAACGAATCCGATCCCGTGGCGACGGACGAGGCCGGTCCGGTCGACAAACGGCGATTCATGATCAAGTTGACCGGTCTGACCGTCGGCGGCATGTTCATCGACGGCTACATCCTCGGCATCATCGGGACCGCCATCGCCGCCGCCACCGCCGAGCTGCACATGTCCCTGTTCTGGGAAGGGCTGACCGGGGCGTCCGCCCTGATCGGCATCTTCATCGGCGGACCGCTGGGCGGCTGGCTGGCCGACAAACTCGGCCGCAAGCCGACGTTCACCCTCGACCTGGCGCTCTTCCTGGTCGGTTCGGTCCTGCAGTTCTTCGTCGACTCGACCTGGCAGTTGTTCGGCGTGCGCCTGCTGATGGGGATCGCGATCGGGGCCGACTATTCAGTGAGCTGGCCACTGCTGGCCGAATTCGCCCCGGCGCGCCTGCGCGGACGGCTGATGTCCCTCTCGGAGGTCGCCTGGTACGTCGGCTTCATGTTCGCCTTCTGTGTCGGCTACGCGATGAGCTCGGTGTTCTCGGCGGACTGGCGGATCATCCTCGGCTCCAGCACCGTGCCAGCGGCGATCTTGTTCCTGGCCCGGCTCGGCCTCCCCGAGTCGCCGCGCTGGCTGATGAACCAGGGCCGTACCGAGGAAGCGCACCGGATCGCCCACGACTATCTCGAATCCCCCGCCGACGTCCTCGACCTCGCCGGTGAAACCACCCGTCAGGGCACCTTCGGGATGCTGTTCTCCCGTGACTACTGGCGGACCACGACCTTCGTCTCCGTGTTCTGGTTCTGCACCGTCACCCCGTATTTCGCCATCGCCACCTTCGCGGCCAGCGTGCTGTCCGACTACGGTCTCGGCGACGGCTTCGGCGGGGCCCTGGGCCTCAACGGGCTCGCCCTGGTCGGCGTGCTGGTCTCCCTGGCACTCATCGAACGTGTCGGCCGCCGCAAGCTGATCATTCCCACCCAGTGGGTGTGCGCGCTCGTCCTCCTGATCATCGGGCTGTGGACCTCCGCGCCGCCCGCTCTGGTCCTTGTCTGTTTCCTCGTCTTCGCCTTCACGAACGCCATCCCCACGGCCATCACCGGTGTCTATCCCGGCGAGGTGTTCCCCACCGAGATCCGCGGCATCGGGACCGGCTTCGGCTGCGCCTTCAGCCGCGTCGGCGCCGGATTGGGCACCTTCCTGCTGCCGTGGTCGATGCACAACCTCGGCCCCGGGCCGAGCATGCTCATCGCGGCCGGAGTCTGTGTCGTCGGCGCCGTGGTCTCCCAGGTCCTCGCACCGGAGACCACCGGCCGGCCGCTGAGTGAGACCTCCGCCCCGCACCGCGGCAGGCCTCGTCCGGGGAAGACCCCGGCCTGAAGGCCCGGGCTGCCCCACGGGGGCGGACCCGCTGTGCGTTCAGTATCTGAACATGTAGACGTTAGAGTGGCAGAGAGGAAGGTTTGAGCTGCGTGCGCGCGCAGCGTTCTGCACCACGAAGGGGCCCCATGAGCGACGCGTCCGCACCGGTAGAGATGACGAACAAGTCGGTGACCAAGGGTGTGCGGCTGCTTCGCGAGCTGGCGGCCCAGCCCCGGTCCGGAGCCACCGTGACGACGCTCGCGAAAGCCACGGGGATCTCCCGGCCCACCGCGTTTCGCCTGCTGCACAGCTTCGAGGTGAGCGGGTTCGTCGACCGCGTCGGCAACAACTACATCCTCGGCTGGGAGCTGGCGCGGCTCGGCCGTTACGCGGATCCGCACGCGGGTCTCGTCGCCCGCGCGCAGCCGCTGCTGGAGGAGCTGTCGGAGAAGTTCAACGAGCAGGTGACCCTCTCGGTGCCGGATCTTCAGGACGGGCTCGAAGTGGTCGCCGAGGCCACGGGGTCACATGTGGTGGGCATCGTGCAGCACAACATGGTGGGGCTGCACTACCCCCTGCACGCCAGTTCCACCGGCAAGGTGCTGCTCGCGGAGATGCCCGTGGAGAAGGTGGTCGCCCTTCTGCCGAAGGAGCTGGAGTCCTTCGCCTCGCGCACCATCACCGATCGGGCGACCCTGCTCAGGGAGCTGGACGAGGTCCGTGAGCAGGGTTTCGCCGTCATCGACAACGAGCTGGAGGAGGAGCTGCTGTCGCTGTCGCGCCCCCTCCGCGACTCGTCCGGCACTCTGGTGGCGGTCCTGACCGTCAACGGGCCCCGGTACCGGTTCAGCCGGGCCCAGATCCCCGAGGCCCTTCAGCAGATGCAGACCATCGTCGACCGGTTGATCGAGGTGTTCTGGCAGGACTCCGTATCTGAGTGACCGGGCTGTTCAGCCGCCGCGATGTGCGGCGGCTTTTTTGTGTCTCCAGGCGACCGCTAATCGAACGCGGCGTTCAGGTTCGACGTAAAGCAGCCGCATCCACTCTGTTGACATGACCCTTCTGGGCGTCGCAACATGAACGCGACGTTCGCTTAGTGAACGTTCCACATCACTCTGGAGCGCAGCATGAGCAATCAGCCGCTGAAGTTCTTCGCCTTCGATGTGTCCGCTCCCGCGCATTTGACCGCGGGTTCCTGGCGCGACCCGGATGACGAGGGCCGGCGATACACCGACCTGAGCTACTGGACCGACACGGCCCGCATGCTGGAAGAGGCCTGCTTCGACGGCATCTTCTTCGCCGACACCGTCGGCTACCACGACGTCTACGGCGGGTCCCCGGACGCCGCCCTGCGCGATGCCGCCCAGTTTCCGATCAACGACCCCGCGCTGGTCGTCTCGGCGATGGCTTCGGCCACGCGTCACCTGGGCTTCGGCGTCACCTCGTCCCTGACGTACGAACAGCCCTACGCCCTGGCCCGCAAGTTCAGCACGCTGGACCACCTCACGGCCGGCCGGGTCGGCTGGAACATCGTCACCTCCTACAACGAATCGGCCGCGCGCAATCTCGGGCTCGGCACGCAGATCCCGCACGACAAGCGCTACGACATGGCGGATGAGTACCTGCAGGTCTGCTACAAGCTCTGGGAGGGCTCCTGGCAGGACGACGCGGTCATCCGCGACGCAGCGGCCGGTTCCTATCTCGACCCGCGGCGCGTCCATCCGATTCACCACCAGGGCACCTATTTCGATGTGCCGGGGCTGCATCTGTGCGAGCCGTCCCCGCAGCGCACCCCCATGCTCTTCCAGGCCGGGGCCTCCTCCCGGGGAATGCTCTTCGCCGCCCAGAACGCCGAAGCGGTCTTCGTGAACACGATGACTCCCGAGCTGACCCGGCGCAGCGTCCACAAGATCCGTACCGCGGTGGCCGAGGCGGGGCGCGACCCGCGGAGCGTCAAGGTCCTCGCGCTGATCACCGTGATCGTCGCGCCCACCGACGCCCAGGCGCGGGAGAAGTACGAGCGCCACCTTCGCAACGTCAGCTACGAGGGCGCACTGGCCCGGTTCGCGGGCTGGACCGGGATCGACCTGAGCGGCGTGGACCCGGACATGCCGCTGGAGTACGTGGAGGTGGACGGCTCGCGCTCGATGGTGGAGATGTTCTCCAAGGCGGACCCCACGCGGACCTGGACCACCCGCCAGATCGCCGAGTTCATCGGCATCGGCGGTACCGGCGCGGTCATCGTCGGCTCGCCGCGGACGGTGGCGGCCGAGCTGCGCAGGTGGCGGGACGTGGCCGACCTCGACGGTTTCAACGTCAGCTACGCGACCAAGCCCGGTGGCTGGGAGGACTTCATCGAGCTGGCCCTTCCGGAGCTGCGCCGACAGGGCCTGGCGCGCGAGAGCTACGACGAGAACGCCACCACGCTCCGCGAGAGCTTCTACGGAGCGGGTCGGCGCAGCACGCTGCCGGACCACCCGGCCTCGAAGGTCCGCTCCGCCCTCCCCGAGGGCGACCGGCAGCGGGTCACCCTCAGCGGAGCACGGGTCTGACGGCCCGCACACCCCCACTTCACCGTTTGGCCACCTCGAAGGGAGCGTCACCATGACCACCTACGCCACCGAGCAGCAGCTCGACCAGATGGACTTCCGCCACGTCATGTCCCACCTGCCGACCGGCGTGGTGGCGGTGACCGGCATCGAGCCGTCCACGGCCCAGCCCGTCGGCATGATCGTCGGCACGTTCGCCTCGCTCTCCCTCGACCCGCCGCTGGTCGCCTTCAGTGTGGCCCGTACCTCCAGCAGCTGGCCCAAGGTCCGTGGCGGGGTCCGCTTCAGCGCCAGCATTCTCGCCGGGGGACAGGACGCGGTCTGCCGCTCCCTGTCCCGCAAGAGCGGTGACAAGTTCGCCGATGTGCAGTGGCACCCGTCCCCTGACGGCGCCCCGCACATCAGCGGCGCGGTCGCCTGGATCGACTGCGAGGTGACCCAGGAACTCGACGGCGGCGACCACCTCATCGTCGTCGCCCGCGTGCTGCGCATGGCCGCGGGGCCCGGGCAGCCGCTGGTCTTCCACAAGGGAAAGCTCGGCAGCTTCAGCTGAGCGGTCGCTGCTTGCTGATGGGCGGGGTGTCGGCGGCGGACGCCCGTACGAGACGGGGGCCGTCCGGCCCGTACACCCCGCGCGGTTCGGGGAACGCGGTCAGCAGGCCGAGGTAGCTCACGGCCGCGAGGGCGAGGCCGACCGGCAGGGAGATGTCGGCCCCGTTCGCGAGGTCGCCCAGCGGGCCGACGAACTGGCCCGGCAGGTTCACGAAGAGCAGCGCCACCACGGCGGACACCAGCCAGGCGGACATCCCGCGCCAGTTCCAGCCGTGGGTGAACCAGTAACGGCCGCCGCGCTGGCGGCGGTTGAAGACCTGCAGCGCCTCCGCGTCGTACCAGCCACGGCGGGTCACATAGCCGAGAACCATCACGACCATCCAGGGCGCGGTGCAGGTGACGATCAGCGTCGCGAAGGTCGAGATGGACTGGGTGAGGTTCAGGGCGAACCGGCCGAGGAAGACGAACACGATCGACAGCGCCCCGATGAGGAACGTCGCCCGGACCCGGCTGAAGCGCGGAAACACACTGGAGAAGTCGAGGCCGGTGCCGTAGAGCGCGGTGGTGCCGGTGGACAGGCCGCCGATCAGCGCGATCAGGCACACCGGCAGGAAGTACCAGCCGGGCGAGATCGCCAGCAGCCCGCCGACGTAGTTGGGGGCGGCCGGGTCGACGTACGAGGCGGCCTTGGTGGCGATGACCGAGGCGGTGGCCAGGCCGAAGACGAACGGCAGCAGGGTGGCGAGCTGGGCGAGGAACGCGGCGCCCATCACCCGGCGGCGCGGTGTCGCGGCCGGGATGTAGCGGGACCAGTCACCGAGGAAGGCACCGAAGGAGACCGGGTTGGACAGCACGATCAGCGCGGCGCCGATGAACGACGGCCAGAACAGCGGGTCGGCGGTCGAGTCGAAGGTGCCCGCGTAGCCGGGGTCGAAATCACCGCCGAAGGCGACGGCGCCCAGCACGAAGAGCGCCGACGCGGCGATCACGGCAACCTTGTTGACCAGCAGCATGAAGCGGAAACCGTAGACGCAGACGATGAGGACGAGCACCGCGAACACCGCGTAGGCGACGCCGTACGAAACCTCCGACTCCGGTACGCCGACGAGCCGGTGGGCCCCGCCGATGAGCGCGTCACCCGAGGACCACACCGAGATCGAGAAGAACGCGATCGCGGTGAGCAGCGAGAGGAACGAGCCGACGATCCGGCCGTGCACTCCCAGGTGTGCCGATGAGGAGACCGCGTTGTTCGTGCCGTTCGCCGGGCCGAACAGCGCCATGGGGGCGAGCAGCAGCGCCCCGGCGACCAGGCCGAGGACGGTCGCCGCGAGACCTTGCGGGAAGGACAGCCCCAACAGGATGGGGAAGGCGCCGAGCACGCACGTCGCGAAGGTGTTGGCGCCGCCGAAGGCCAGCCGGAAGAGGTCGATCGGACGGGCCGACCGGTCCTCGTCCGGTATGCGTTCGACGCCATGGGTCTCGATCTCGGTGATCGACGTGGTCACGGGCTTCACTCTCCGGTCCGGCGGTGGCATCGGCCCGTGGTCAGGGCCGGGCCACAGTCTGCGTCCCGCCCCTGACCAGCGGCAACCGTCGGTGGCGCGGTTGCTGATGCTCCGTACTCAGTCCCGGGTCGTCGGCAGGAGATCCGCGGCCGTGACGTGATGGAGGTGGATCAGCACGTCGAACTGGCGGCTGAGCGAGGTTTGGTAGGGGCTCTCCGGCCAGGAGTTGCCGATGGAGCGGGTCAGCCGCTTCGCCAGCAGCCAGTCTCGCGTCGGCTCGGGCACGGTCCGCAGATCGACGTAGTAGTCCCGGCGCGAGACGCGCTCCAGCACCTCCTCGTTGCTGCCCGCGCCCAGCGGCTCCACGGAGAAGCGGCGGTAGGGCTCCTCCGGATCCGTCAGATCCATCGCGTTGAACGAGCCCTGCCCGAAGGTGTAGCCGATGTTCACGTACTCGGGCCCGACGTTCTCGCGTATGAACTCGCCTTGGGTCTTCGGATACTGCTCAGGGTTGTCGGACTCGTAGGAGACATGGCCGTTGTGGGCCGACAGCAGCATCCGGTGGCCGGTGTGCCGCTGCCACCACACGGTGTTCTCGGCCATGATCTGGTCGCGGTAGAGCATGGCCCTGGCGATCTTCTGCGGGTCGTCGAAGTCGTAGTACGCGTAGAGGGTGCCGGTCTGGGCGATGGCTCTGGCGTGCTGGAGAACCCACTCGTACGCCCGCCGGTCCCCGTCCGGCCCCTGCGCCCGGAGAAGCTCGTAGGCGCGCCGCACGTTCGCGGCGATCCGCTCGCGCTCGGCGAGGGGCTTGGCCAGGTTCCCGTTGACGGTCTCCTCCACGCTCCCGGTCGGCCGCAGCTCGCGGTAGGAGCGGCGGAACTCCGGCAGCAGCCGCGGGTGGTGGGCGGACACATAGTCCGTGACCCGGTCGAAGAGCTCAGGTCCCGCGTAGCCGTTGTCCTCACCCATGAACTGCACGGGGTGGTCGGGGTGGCGGACGTTGTGGGCGCGCATCCATCTCAGCAGATCGAGATACTCGCGGGTGTTCCAGATCCGGTACGAGCTCTGGAACTCCTTCCGCATGATCTTCTCCGGGTCGCCCTTCCCGTGCAACACGTACTCGTTGAGGACCAGGCCGGTGGACCAGGGCGCCTCCAGCGCGAAGGTGGTGAAGCCCTTCTCTTCGACGAGGTACCGGAGGACGCGTTGCTTCATCGTGAAGAACTGCCGGGAGCTGTGGGTGGCCTCGCCCAGCCCGACGATCTTCGCCGAGCCGATCATGCGACCCAGCGGGCGCAGATCGCCGCCGGGGGCGCCGGGCTCGGTGGAACGCAGCGACTCCGCGGCGCGCGCCAGTTCGCGCGCCGGATCGGTGGTGGTCCTCGCGCTCGCGTGCGCCGTCGGGGCGGCGACCGTCAGCGCGCCGACCTGGAGTGTCAGCGCCAGCAGGAGCAGCGGTAACCGACGCGATCGATGTGGTCTGTGCGATACAGGCATGGATCAAGGCTGCCGATGGGCGGCAGGCCCGGACAGCCTGCCAGCGTCAGTTTCCTCCGGGGGACAACCACAGGTCCGCCACCAGATCCGAGGCGCGAAGTTGTCTGGGTCCGACCCCTTGACGGCGTGGTTGGCGAAAACTACGTTTCGCTGAACGGAAGATTGCTTCCGTTTTGTGGAAACCTCCAGTCGTGTACGCCACCTACTTCCCCCCTCTGGAGCGCCGTATGACTGCTGTGGATGGCCGATCGTGCGTGGGCACCGAAGGCGCTGTCAGCTCCGGCCTGTATACGTACGATCTCGCCCCGACGAAGAAGGAAGGGCGCCGTTGGGGCGCCTATAACGTCTTCACGCTCTGGGCCAACGACGTGCACAGCCTGGGGAATTACGCGTTCGCCATCGGCCTCTTCGCGCTCGGGCTCAACGTGTGGGGCATTCTGGCGGCCTTCGCGCTCGCCTCCGTACTGCTCTTCCTTCTGCTGACGCTGTCCGGCTTCATGGGGCACAAGACGGGCGTCCCCTTTCCCGTCATGGGCCGTATGGCGTTCGGTATCAAGGGAGCGAAGATACCGGCCATCGTCCGGGGCGCCGTCGCCATCGCCTGGTTCGGCATCCAGACCTACCTCGCCTCGTCGGTCCTGAGCGCCCTTCTCGTCGCGATGTTTCCCGGCCTCCGCGCCCTGGACACTAACTCCCTGCTCGGTCAGTCGACGCTCGGCTGGATCACCTTCCTGGCCCTGTGGACCCTCCAGGTCCTCATCGTGAGCTACGGGATGCAGATGATCCGGCGGTACATGGCCTTCGCCGCGCCCACGACCCTGATCACCATGTGCGCCCTCGCGGTCTGGATGTTCGTCCGCGCGGACGGTTCGATCTCGCTGTCCGTCGACGAGCCGCTCGTCGGCGCCGAGATGTGGCTGCAGATCCTGCAGGGCGCCGCGCTGTGGGTGGTGATCTACGGAACGTTCGTGCTCAACTTCTGCGACTTCACCCGGTCCGCGAAGAGCCGCAGCTCCATCGTCCGCGGAAACGTGATCGGCATCCCGGTGAACATGCTCTTCTTCGCCGTCATCGTCGTGGTGCTCAGCGGGGCGCAGTTCAAGCTCGACGGGCACGTCATCACCAGCCCCACGGACATCGTCCGGACGATCCCGAACGAGTTCCTGCTGGCCGCGGCCTCACTCGCCCTCATCACCCTGACCATCGCGGTGAACCTGCTGGCCAACTTCGTGGCACCGATCTACGCGCTGATCGACCTCTTCCCCCGACGGCTGAACTTCCGCCGGGCAGGCCTCGTGAGCGCGGTCATCGGTCTGGTGATCCTGCCGTGGAACCTCTACAACAGCCCGGTCGTGGTGAACTACTTCCTCGGCGGGCTCGGCGCCCTGCTCGGACCGCTGTTCGGCGTGATCATGGCGGACTACTGGCTGCTGCGGAAGTCCCGCGTCAACGTGCCCGACCTCTACACCGACGACGCCCAGGGCGAGTACCACTACCGCCGAGGCTACAACCCCCGGGCCGTCTGGGCCTTCGTCCCCAGCGCCGCCATCGCCGTCACCATGGCCCTGGCCCCCGTGTTCCACGCCGTGGCCGGATTCTCCTGGTTCATCGGCGCCGCCCTCGCCGCGGCGCTGTACGCGGTCATCGCGGACCGCACGGTGCAGCACCGGGACGTGGACGGCGAGGCCATCGCCGTCGCCGCCGAATGACCCACTCAGCAGAAGGCCGAACGATGCGCATCCTCGTCGTGAACGTCAACACCACACCGTCCATCACCGGCTCGATCGGCCAGCAGGCGGCCGGTGTGGCAGCGCCCGGAACCGAGATCATCGCGCTGACGCCCGCCTTCGGGGCGGAGTCGGTCGAGGGCAATTACGAGAGCTACCTCGCCGCCGTCGCCGTGATGGAAACCGTCCGCGCCTACCCGGAGCCGTTCGACGCCGTGATCCAGGCCGGATACGGCGAACACGGCCGGGAAGGGCTGCAGGAACTCCTCGACGTTCCGGTGGTCGACATCACCGAGGCGGCCGCGAGCACCGCCCAGTTCCTCGGCCGCAGCTACTCCGTCGTCACGAGCCTCGACCGCACGGTCCCGCTGATCGAGGAGCGCCTGCACACCGCCGGTCTGAGCGCCCGGTGCGCCTCCGTACGCGCCAGCGGGCTCGCCGTACTGGATCTGGAACGGGACGAGACCGCGGCCATCGACGCCATCGCCGACCAGGCCGCCCGTGCGGTGGAGGAAGACCGGGCGGAGGTGATCTGCCTGGGCTGCGGCGGCATGTCCGGCCTCACCGAACGCGTCGTCGACCGTACCGGGGTCCCCGTCGTCGACGGGGTGACGGCCGCTGTGACGATCGCCGAGTCCCTCGTCCGCCTCGGCCTGTCCACCTCCAAGGTGCGCACCTACGCACCACCTCGGCCCAAGAAGATCGTCAACTGGCCCCCACCGGCGTGACAGCCGCCGTACGGTCAACACCTCACCGGGATCGGCCGGATGCCGCCTGTTCATGGGTGCGTGAGCGCCCATAGGCTGTGCGACCTTCGCGCTCTGGGGGGCTCATGAACGGTCTCCGTGCGGTCGTTGTCTGCCTTGTGATCGCGTGTGCCACGTTGGTGTCGCCTGCCGAGGCGGTGACGCCGACGTGGTCGGCGCTGCCGGTACCGGCAGCGGCCCCGCCCGTGACCGTGTCCGATCTCGCCGCCCGAGGGAAGGGCGAGGCGTGGGCGACCGGGTACGAGCACGCCGCCGATGGACCGCGGCCGATGCTGTACCGGTGGGACGGCACGGCGTGGAGCCGGGACACCACCTTCCCCGGCGCCGGTGAGCCGGGCTGGCTCGGCGAGGTGCGGTTCGTCGGCGAGGAAGCGTGGATCTTCCACGGCTGCGCGGGGGCGGGGGAGATCCTGCGCCGGACGGCGGGAGGGTGGAGCGCCGTCCCGCTGCCGCAGACCCTCTGGACCTACCAGGACTTCACCGCCGTACCGGGCGCCGCGTGGGTGGTCGGTGAGGACGCCACCGGGCTGAAGGTGCTGCACTACGACGGTTCCCGCTGGACCACGCAGTCCACCCCGGACGGTGTGCTGTTCCTGATGGGGATCACCGCGCGTACCGCCACCGACGTCTGGGCCTGGGCGGACACCAGCAACGGGACCACCGTCCTGCGCGGGAACGGCACGGCGTGGCGGGACGCGAAGGTGCCGCTGCCGCCGGACAGCAACGTGCACACGATCCTGCCCGAACCGTCCGGCCGGGTCACGATCGGCGGCAGCCAGTACACCGACGGCGCGGCCCGCACCTACCTCATGACCTGGAACGGGCACACCTGGCGCACGACCTACCCACCGCTGGGCGACACCTCCACCGAGGCCATGGCGCGCGGCCCGGACGGCGCGCTGTGGCTGCCCGTGCGTAGCGACCGCGCGTTCCAGTCGAAATACGCGCGGGTGGACGGCCCCCGCACCACCTTCTCCTACGGCCCGGAGCGGGGAGGCGCGATCGACGTCAAGCCGCGTGCCCTGACCAAGGCCGGATTCGCGCTGCTGTCCTTCGGGACCGCCGAGATCTACGGCACGAAACCGAATCTGATGAGCGAGCGGCTGGGAGGCTGACCATGGCACGCCGACTTCTCGTCGCGGCGCTCGCCGTCGCCATGACCATCGTGACCCTCATGGGCTCGGCGGCGGCGGACACCTCGTCCTGGCAACACGTTCCGGTCCCGGCACAGGTACGCCCACAGGCCGGGCTGAACGAGGCGGTGGCGCTCGGGCCGGACCGGGCGTGGGCGGTGGGCGCCGACGCCGTCGGCCGCGAGGCGCCGGGCTTCCCACTGGTGCTGCGCTGGGACGGAACCGCGTGGCAGCGCCAGAGTCTGCCCGGCATCGGCTGGCAGGGAGAGCTGCTGTCCATCGCCGCGACCTCACCGGCCGAGGTCTGGGCGGTCGGCCGCGACGCGGCGGGCGGCACCCGCCTGCTCCGCTTCGACGGCACCGCCTGGTCCGAGAACCGGCCGCCGAGCGGTGTCGTCCTGACCAAAGCCGTCGCCGGCGGCGGTGAGACCTGGCTGATCGGCTCGCGGGACAGCGCGCAGGTACTGCTGCGCTGGGACGGGAGCGGCTGGCAGGACGTGCCGGTGCCGCCGGGAGCCGTATACGGCCTGCACATCCTGGCCGCCGACGACGTCTGGGCCGCGGGCGCCACCAACTCGGGTGCGGCCGTATCGCACTGGAACGGACAGGCGTGGCAGCAGACGATCGTGGACGGCTTCCCCCGATCGGCCGTGGGCAGTGTGCTGGCGGTCTCGCCGACGGAGGTGTGGGCGGGTGGCACGGCCGGGTTCGTCGGCGGCCCGCCGGGCCGTCCGATCCCGCCCCTGCTGGCCCGCTGGGACGGGCAGGCGTGGAACCGGGTGACCCTGCCCACCGACTTCGGCTCGGTCACCTCACTGGCGCCCGCCACCTCCGGCGAGCTGGCCTGGGTCTCGGTGGCCCGCTCCCAGAAGTGGGGCCCGCCGGGCAGCTCTCCGCCACTTGTCCCCGGGCCGGATTTCCTCGCCTGGAACGGGCAGTCGTTCACCGAGTACAGCGAACCGGCGGTGGCGGGGGAGGGCGATTCCTCGATACTGCGGCTGGCCCCGGTGCCGGGCACGGCGACGGTGTGGTCGGTCGGCAGAGCCGACGGCCCCGAGGCCACCTTCGCCCCGCGCGTCCTGCGCTTCGGCTGAGCTGACGCACGGGGCTCCGCCCGAGGCGTACCGCACGACTTCAGGGTCAAGGCCGCTCCGGCCACGGGTCTGCTCCGCCGGGTCACTGGCCCGTGGCCCGGAAGCCGCGCAGGCGGAGGCTGTTGCCGACCACGAAGACGGAGGAGAAGGCCATCGCGGCTCCGGCGATCATCGGGTTGAGGAGTCCGGCGGCGGCGAGGGGGAGGGCTGCGACGTTGTAGGCGAAGGCCCAGAAGAGGTTGGACTTGATGGTGCCCAGGGTCTTGCGGGACAGCCGGATGGCGTCGGCGGCGGCCCTGAGGTCGCCGCGCACCAGGGTCAGGTCCCCGGCCTCGATGGCGGCGTCGGTGCCGGTGCCCATCGCGAGGCCCAGGTCGGCCCGGGCGAGGGCGGCGGCGTCGTTGACTCCGTCGCCGACCATCGCCACCGAACGGCCCTCGGCCTGCAGCCGCTTGACCACGTCCACCTTGTCCTGCGGCATGACCTCGGCGATCACCTGCCCGGCGTCGATGCCCACCTCGGCGGCCACCGCCTCGGCGACGGTCTTGTTGTCGCCGGTCAGGAGGACGGGGGTGAGCCCGAGGGCGCGCAGCCGCTGGATCGCCTCCGGGCTGGTGTCCTTGACGGCGTCGGCCACCTCCAGGACCGCGCGGGCCTGGCCGTCCCACGCCACCGCGATGGCGGTACGTCCGGCGGCTTCGGCTTCCGCCTTGGCGCGCTCCAGCTCCGTGGGCAGGGAGATGGCCCACTCGGCCAGGAGCTTGGTCCGGCCGACCAGGACGGCGTGACCCTCGACGACGCCCTGGACGCCGAGCCCGGCCACGTTGGCGAAGTCCTCCGGGGTGGGCAGGTTGCCCACGCGGGTGGCCGCCCCGGCGGCGACGGCCTGGGCGATGGGGTGTTCGGAGGAGTGTTCCAGGGCGCCCGCGAGCCGCAGTACGTCCGTCTCGTCCGTACCGTCGGCGGTGTGCACCGCGAGCAGCGTCATCCGGCCGGTGGTGACGGTGCCGGTCTTGTCCAGGACGATGGTGTCCACCGTGCGCGTGGTCTCCAGGACTTCGGGGCCCTTGATGAGGATGCCGAGCTGGGCGCCGCGTCCCGTGCCGACCATGAGCGCGGTCGGAGTGGCCAGGCCCAGGGCGCACGGGCACGCGATGATGAGGACCGCGACCGCGGCGGTGAAGGCGGCGGTCAGCCCCGCGCCGTTGCCGAGCCAGAAGCCGAGGGTGCCGAGCGCCAGGGCGATCACGACCGGGACGAACACCGCCGAGATCCGGTCGGCGAGCCGCTGGGCCGCCGCCTTGCCGTTCTGCGCGTCCTCCACGAGCTTGGCCATGCGGGCGAGCTGGGTGTCGGCGCCGACCCGGGTGGCCTCCACGATCAGGCGGCCACCGGCGTTGAGCGTGGCCCCGGTGACGTGGTCGCCGACACCGGCCTCGACCGGAACCGACTCGCCCGTGAGCATCGAGGCGTCGATCGCGGATGTACCCTCGACGATCGCGCCGTCGGTGGCGATCTTCTCGCCGGGCCGGACCAGGAACCGGTCGCCGACCGTCAACTCGCTGATGGGGATGAGCTGTTCACGGCCGCCGCGCAGGACCGTGACCTCCTTGGCGCCCAGTTCCATCAGCGCCTTGAGCGCCGCGCCCGCCTTCCGCTTCGACCGTGCCTCGAAGTACCGCCCGGCCAGGATGAAGGCGGTGACCCCGGCCGCCGCCTCCAGATAGATGTTCCCGGCGCCGTCGGTGCGGACGATGGTGAACTCGAAGGCGTGCGTCATGCCGGGCGTTCCGGCCGTGCCGAAGAACAGGGCCCACAGGGACCAGAGGAACGCCGCGGCCGTGCCGCCCGAGATCAACGTGTCCATGGTGGCCGCGCCGTGCCGGGCGTTGGTCCAGGCCGCCTTGTGGAAGGGCCAGGCGGCGTACGTCACCACGGGCGCCGCCAGCGTCAGCGACAGCCACTGCCAGTACTCGAACTGCAACGCGGGGACCATCGCCATCGCGATCACGGGGACGGCGAGCACGACGGCGGCGGTCAACCGCTGCCGCAGCGGGCGTAGTTCGGCCTCCCCCTCGTCGTCCGTCTCGGTGCCGGGCGCCGCGGGCGCGGGGTCCGGCTCGGGCTCACGGGCGGTGTATCCGGTGGCCTCGACGGTGGCTATCAGTTCCGTGACGGCGATGTCCTCCCGGAAGGTGACCTTGGCCTTCTCGGTGGCGTAATTGACGGTGGCCTCGACCCCGTCCATGCGGTTGAGCTTCTTCTCGATCCGGGCGGCGCACGAGGCGCAGGTCATGCCGCCGATGGCGAGTTCGACCTCTTCGGTGCCGGGTGTGGTGGTGGTCATGTCTGCTCCTCGCAGCTCACGGACGTGACACAGGAAGGTGGCATATACCCCGCTGGGGTATGGCCGTGACCTGATCCTGTATACCCCCCACCCGTATCCTTGGCAAGAGGGGGGCGTGGCTTGACACGGTACCCCCCAGGGGTATCGTGAAGTGCAGAAGGCCGCGCCACGGGCGGCCAGGAGACGAGGAGTGCGCCATGAACACCGGACTACGGATCACCGCATTCGCCGCCGCGCTCGCCGCGACCTTCGGCACCGCGTACGGCGTGGGCAGCGGGGTCGGCGAGATCTCGCCCGAGCCCGCGAAGGCGGCTCACGGAGAGCACCAGGAGGCCGCCCCGCCCGGGGGTCCGCAGGTCTCCGGGCCCCCGCCCGGGGGTCTGCAGGTCTCCGACGGGGGCTACACCCTCGACCTCAAGACTCCGCGACTCCGGGCAGGCAAGAGCGCCGACCTGCGCTTCGCCATCGTGCGCGACGCGACGGGGCGTCAGGTCACCGGCTACGCCCGGGAACACGACAAGGAGCTGCACCTGATCGTCGCCTCGCGCGACCTGGCGGAATACCGCCATCTGCACCCGACCCGGGCGGCCGACGGCACCTGGTCCACTCCCGTGGACCTGCCTCGGGCGGGCGGCTACCGCGTCTTCGCCGACTTCAAGCCCCAGGGGGGAGAGGCGCTGACGCTCGGCGCCGACCTCGCCGTATCCGGGGCGTACGAGCCGACGCGGCTACCCGCGCACCAGGCCACGGCCAAGGCCGACGGTTACGAGGTCGAGCTGGGCGGTGGCCTGACCCCCGGGAAGGCCGGGGAACTCACGCTGACCGTCACCAAGAACGGCAAGCCGGTGCGTGACCTCCAGCCCTACCTCGGCGCCTACGGCCACCTGGTCGCCCTGCGCTCCGGCGACCTCGCGTACCTGCACGTCCACCCCAACGGCGAGCCGGGCGACGGCAAGACCAGGCCCGGCCCCGGCATCTCCTTCACGGCGACGGCGCCGAGCCCGGGCGCGTACCGCCTGTTCCTGGACTTCAAGCACCAGGGCACGGTCCGCACGGCGGCCTTCACGGTGCATGCGCGCGGCGCGGGCGCGAACCCGGAGTGATGGAGGCGAGGAGGCGCAGCCCGTCGCGGGAGGGAGTGCCGGGTGCGGCGGTCAGGGCGATGAGTTGCTGGTCCGGGTCGGCGGCATCGGCCAGGGTGGACCAGTCGAGGGTGAGTTCGCCGACGACCGGGTGGTGGAGGGTCTTGGTGCCCGCGGTGCGCGCGGCCACATGATGGTCGCCCCACCACCTTCGGAAATCCGGGTCCCGCACCGACAATTCCCTCACCAGCGTTGTCAGGCGGGGGTTCCCGGGGTCTCGGCCGGCTTCCATGCGCAGCTGCGCCACGCAGGCCCGCGCCAGGTAATTCCAGTCGGAGTACAGTGCCCGTACCGCCGGGTCGAAGAATGCCAGACGTATGAAATTGCGCTCCTTCTCCGGAACGAGGGCGAAGTCGGTGAACAACGCGGCGGCCAGCGGGTTCCACGCCAGGATGTCGGTGCACCGGCCCAGGACGAGCGCCGGGGTGCTCGTGAGATCGTCGAGCAGGCACCGCAGCTGCGGCCTCACCCGCTGGGCGGGTCGCCGACGCGGTCGGCCGACGTCCTTGCCCGAGAGTTCGAAGAGGTAGACGCGCTCATCCTCGCTGAGCCGCAGCGCGCCCGCCAGGGCGTCCAGCACCGGTTCGGCGGCCTGGCGGCGCCCCTGTTCCAGGCGGGTGTAGTAGTCGGGGCTGATCGACGCCAGCAGGGCGACCTCCTCCCGCCGCAGGCCCGGAACCCGCCGCCGCCCTCCGCCGGGGAGCCCGACTGCCACGGGGCTCAGCTCCCTCCGCCGCGCCTTGAGGAAGTCGCCCAGTTCGCTGCTCATGCGATCAAGTCTGGCACCGGGGACGGCCGATGGGGGGCCAGGACTGTCCCCTTATCCCGGCGTGGGATGGCTGCGAGGGTCGAGGACATGAAGACAGACGTCACCTTCCCCAGCGGCGACTTCGCGCTCGCCGGGATCCTCTTCCTGCCGGACACGCCCACCGCCGACCGCCTCCCGGCCGTCGTCGTGTCCCACCCGGGCGGCGGTGTGAAGGAGCAGACCGCCAGCGTCTACGCCGAGCGCCTGGCCCACGAGGGCTTCGCCGCGCTGGTCTTCGACGCCGCCTGCCAGGGCGAGAGCGAGGGCGAGCCGCGCGGCCTGGAGAACCCCTTCCAGCGCGCCGAGGACATCAAGTCCGCCGTGAGCTTCCTGACCACCCGCGACGAGATCGATCCGGGCCGGATCGGCGCCCTGGGTATCTGCGCCTCCGGCGGCTACGTCCCCTACGCCGCCCAGACCGACCTGCGCATCAAGGCCGTCGCCACCATCAGCGCGGCCGACCTGGGCACGGTGATGCGCGACGGCCTCGGCCGCACCCAGACCCCGGAGGCCAGGCGCGCGATGCTCGAACTCGCCGGAGCCGCACGCACCGCGGAGGCTCACGGCGAGGCCGTCCACCGGCAGGAATGGATCACCGAGGCCGTGGACGCCGAGACCTACGAGTACTACCGCACGCCACGCGGCTACCACCCCCGCGCCGTCCAGCCCTGGCCGGTTCGCAGCCTCGACCAGATCATCCAGTACGACTCGTACGCCCTCATCCACCTGATCTCACCCCGCCCCCTCCTGATGATCATCGGATCCGACGCGAACACGGCGTACATCAGCCGTGCGGCCATCGAAAGGGCGGCCGAGCCCAAAGAACTCTTCGTCATCGGCGGCGGCACCCACATTTCCCTTTATGACCAGGACGAGCACGTCACTCCGGCCGTCGCCAAGCTCACCACGTTCTTCACCACCCACCTGGGCCGCGGGCCGCGAGGGGGCCGCGGGGGCATGTGAGGTTGCCCGTCCGTGCCCTAGATTGCTGTGGAGGCATCCCGCTGTCGCGCACAGCGGCGAGAGGAGCGGACGTGGTCGAGCGTCTGGGTCTGCTGGGGCGGTACGGGCGGTCACTGGTCGGCGTGTTCGCGTTCATGGCGGCTGTTGGTTTCCTCGCGGCGGTCGCTTGGAAAGCCACGCAGGGAAGCGACTTGACGACCGTCGCCAATCTGGTGACGGTCGTGGGCTCATTCGTCAGCGCTTTCATAGCGATCGCGGGCTGGCACCGGCCGCAGTCCGTTGATGTGGACGCCCTGGAGACCGCACGCCGCAATCTGGCGCGGACGCTGCTGGGCGTTTACCGGGATGAGCGGAAGAACCTGCTGGGAAACGACTTCAAGGCGATCGACGTCGGTTTCCGTTACACGCCGGAGCGAGGGCGCAACGCGGAGAACGCCAGGCCGACCGGCTCCTTCGACCACATCGCGGACTACTACCGGCAGCTTCATCCCCGGCGCATGGTGATCACGGGGGCGCCGGGCTCGGGCAAGACCCTGCTCGTCATCGAGCTGGCCATACAGCTGCTGGAGGACCGCGAGGCTGACGATCCCGTACCGTTCAAGGTCTCCCTGGCCACGTGGGACACCGCTGTCCCGTTCGCCGACTGGATCGTGGAAGAACTCTCCCGATTACCGGAATGCCCCCGGTCGCTCGCCGCCATGCTGGTGCACGACAGATCGATCCTCCCCGTACTCGACGGGCTGGACGAGATGGTGCATGAGGGCGACCCGAGCCGACGCTCCCGGGCAGCCCTGATCACGCTCAACGAGACGGAGCGCGGGGAAGCGCTCGTGCTCACCTGCCGCAGGGACGAGTACGACGCCATGCGAGCGTCGCGCTGCCGACTGCAGGACTGCGCTCCGGTCGACCTTCAGGACGTTCCGCCACACCAGGCGCGTGAGTACCTGGAGGCCCGGGCGTACGACGTCGGATTGTGGCGCGAGGTGCTGCACGACCTCGATCAGCGGCAGTCGGGCGTGCTGGCCACGACGCTGACCACGCCCTGGCTGCTGACCATGGTGTCCACCGTCGCCGAAGCCGACGGTGATACGGCATTCCTCCAGCCGTTCCTCGAACAACCGGCGCAGCCAGCCGCCCTCTCGGCCTTCGAGCATGAGCTGCTCCCGCGCTACCTGGCCTCGGTCACCGCGCTGCACGCTCTTCCGGGCGGAGGGCATTACGACCACGGTGATGTCCGCCGCTGGTCGTCGCGGCTCGCGGGCCACCTGCGGGAGACCGGCGGGCGGGTCTTCGGCGGACGATTGATGTCGGGCAGGGAGATCACTCTTCATGAGCTGTGGCCCATCGCGGGGAACGTTCTGCCGCGGATGGTCACCGCCGCGATCACGGTGGCCCTGTGGGTCCCGGCGTTCGTTTCCCTGGTGATGTGCCTGGATCGGCAGGGTCACTTTCCGCAGCCCGGTGCCGGGATTCTGCTGCTGCTGGCGCTACTGCCCTCGGCTGCTGTGCTGGCCAGTGCGGGCCACTGGCCGCAGCCCCGGCGCGTCCTTCTCGGCAACCTCGTCACCGCCCGCGGCATCGGCCGCGTCGCCTGCGCGGCGGCGTTGGGGACGGTGCTGGCCGCGAACGGGGCGGTGGCCTTCACCGCCGGGTTCGGCGTGATGTACGGCGCGGGATTCGCCCTTGTCTTCGGTCTCGGCCTGGCGGTATCCGTGCGCTCGGACATCCATCTCAAAGCAGCCTTGTCGGCAGCCCTCGCCGTGGGACTGGCTGGCGGCGCCGGTGCCGGGGTGACGGTCCTGGGCTTCGGTGCGTTCGCCGGGCTGGTGGCGGGGCTCGCCGGGGGAGCGCTGGCGCTGGTCGTGGCCGTACACGTGGGGATCGCTCTGGCTCGCAGAAGGGGAGGCGGCCTCCCCGACCAGGATGAACCCGGCCTTCCGAGTCCCGACAGCGCACTGCGCAACGACGCGGTGGCGGGTGTTGTCGCGGGAGCGATCACGGGGGCCATCGCGTTCGCCGTGTCCTGGCGTGCGTCATGGCTGTCCGCCCCGCTGCCTCTCGCGGTCCTCGTGGGGGCTTCGGCCTTCCTGGCCGCCGGACCCGGATTCACCTCGGCGGTGTCACGGCGCTATCTGGCTCTGCTGCTCTGTTCCAGGCGTCACCTTCCCTGGCGCCTTACCCGATTCATGCGGTGGGCGCGTACAGCGGGCATCTTGCGCATCGCCTCCACGACGTACCAGTTCCGCCACGACCGCCTGCTCCAGTGGCTCGGACGTTAGGTGTGAAAGCGCCCGCCTCCCATGGGATTTGGCTACACTGTGGCACCGCGACATCACGCTATTCGGGGGAGGACTGATGTTGAAGCGAGCGGTGTCGACACCCGCGACATCCGAGGAGGGGGCGGCTTCGGCCGGTTCCCCTCGGACGCGCCGACTGTGCGCCTGGGCCTTGGACTTCGCGGTGAGCGTGGCGGTGGCCGTGCTGCTCGGCTGGCTCACCTTCCAGCGGATCAGCGCCGAGGTGCCCGATATGACGAGCCTGGCCGGGACGAGCGCCTGGGAGGTCATCACCTCGGACGGCGACGTGGCGGGGGTGGGCCGGGACGTCGGGGAGTCGCTGTGGCGGTCTTCCATGAGCGCCGTCCAGCAGGCGTTCGCGGCACTGGTCGTGTTCACCTTCGTCTACCACTTCGTCTCGCTGGCCGTCATGAGCCGTACGCCAGGGCAGGCGCTGGCGGCCCTGTGCGTCGTGCGGCGCGGCGGCGGCGGGAGGCCCGGCCGGGCCCGGGCCGCGGTGCGCGCCGCGGTGACCACGGTGGTCGATGTCGGCTGGTACGCACTGGCTTGCTGCCTGCTGGTCGGGGGTGAGATCGCGCTCTCGGTGCTGTGCTGGGTCGTGGCCGTGGTCTCCTTCGCCCTCAACTCCGGGTTGGCGCTGGTGGGTTCCCGCAGGTCGCTGGCCGACCGGCTGGCCGGTGTCACCGTCACCAGCGCGTGGCAGGTCCGTGCCGTGCTCGCCCGGGTCGGCGTACTGCGCTAGGCCCGCCGCCGGTCAGCCTCTGCTCTGTGCCCGTCGCTGCTATTTGGCGAAGTTTTAGCAAAAGTTCCACACTTCTTTCCTTCGTGATCGCATGCCGTTCATCATTCCGTTGCGCCGACGCTTCGCGGCCCACAACGGAGAGAGGTATGCGCATGCCGTCACGCATCGAGGCGCTGCGGGAACGAATGCTGCCCGCGCGATTGCGTGAAGAGCGCGCCGAGCAGCGCAAGGCGGCCGAGGCCGCAGCGGCGGCCGAAGCGGAGCGGCGGCGGCGCCGGGAGCGTATCGAGGCGCTGCGCCGGGCACTTCTCGAGTCGGACGGCGATCTGCGGCCGGTGACCGTCGAGGGGCGGACGTACTACGGCCGTCGCGTGGGTCACTTCCGGGCCGACGAGGCATCGGCCCGTAACCTCGCCCTGATCGGCGATGCCCTCGAACGCGCCGCCATCCCGTACTTCCTGGTCCCCGGCCGCTCCCGCGTCCGCCACGTCATCGGCATGCGCCTGGCCGACCGTAAACGGCTGCTGGAGACCCTGCGCGAGATCTACGGCTCCACCGCGCTGTACGTCATGAAGCCGGGCAGCGACCCGATGCCGACCGACGCGGTCCTGTACGCGGACGGAGCGCTGCCCACCTCGCTCAAACGCCAGGACACCCTGCGCTTCGGCGAGATCCTGCTCGGCCCCGCCGACCAGATACTCGCGGATCTCTCCTATGGCTGCGACGTCGAATTCTGGCACGAGGGACAGCAGTTACTGGACGACGGCGAGCGGGGTGCCGAACGGATCGCCGCGCTGCGGAGCCAGACGCCTCCGGCCGTGCTCGCCGACGCCCTGGTCGCACCCCGCCTCAACGCCGTCACCGACGCCCTGCCCGCTCAGGCGCGTATCCCCGCTTCCCGCGCGATCGAGGGCCGCGCCTACCCGACCTACCCGGATCTCTTCCAGCCCCGCATCGACACCGTCGACTTCCCCATCGACGTCGTCTACACCTGGGTCGACGGAGCGGACCCCGAGCTGGCAGCCAGGCGCGAGGCGCACCGGGGCGAGGGGAGCGAGGCGCCGCGCATCCATCCGCGCGAGACCGGTGTCTCCCGGTACACCAGCCACGACGAGCTGAAGTACTCCCTGCGCTCCCTGGAGATGTACGCCCCGTTCATACGGAACATCCACATCGTCACCGACGGTCAGACCCCTGCCTGGCTGAACACCGACGCTTCCGGCATCCAGATCGTGGATCACAAGGACATCTTCGCCGAGCCCGATGTCCTGCCGGTGTTCAACTCCCACGCCATCGAGACGCAGCTCCACCACATACCCGGCCTGTCGGAGCACTACCTCTACCTCAACGACGACGTCTTCCTCGGCCGTCCGGTGGGCGCGGGGCACTTCTTCCACGGCAACGGCATCGCCAAGCTCCCCTTCTCCCCCTTTCAGCTCGGTCTGGGCGCACCACACCCCGATGACCCCGCGCCGAACTCGGCGGGCAAGAACGTGCGGGGGCTCCTGCGCGAAACCCACGACCGGTTCACCGTCAACAAGTTCATGCACACCCCGCACCCCCAGCGGCGCGCGGTGATGGAGGAGCTGGAGAATCGCTTCGCCGAGGACATCGCCCGCACCAGCCGCGCACGTTTCCGCTCGGTCACCGACATCGCGATGACCACATCCCTGCACCACCACTACGCCTACCTCACGGGCCGGGCCGTGCCCGCCAAGTACAAGCTGCGCTACATCGACGTGGCCCGGCCGGACGTCACCGACGCGCTCGCCGAACTCGCCCGCTCCCGTGGCCACGACTTCTTCTGCCTGAACGACGTCAACACTCCCGAGCACGACAGGGAGCACGTCGCCGCCGCCCTCCACGCCTTCTTGGAGCACTACTTCCCCTTCCCCAGCCGCTACGAGCGAGCCCGTACGCACCCTTGACGGCCCCGTAGTCCTAGCTCGGACCCGGCTCGGCCTGATGCTCAAGTTCTTCGAGGTGGAGGGCCGGTTCCCGGAGTTCATCGAGGAGTTCCCACAGCCCGCTGTTCGAGTAGGTCGCCGGTCTGGCGAAGGTCCCTGCGACTGAGCTTGCGAAGTACGACCTGACGGGGGCGAAGCGGCAC
Organism: Streptomyces sp. NPDC001700; assembly: GCF_053596435.1. Lineage (NCBI taxonomy): Bacteria > Bacillati > Actinomycetota > Actinomycetes > Kitasatosporales > Streptomycetaceae > Streptomyces > Streptomyces sp. NPDC001700. Next base: position 77,018 of record NZ_JBSFGE010000029.1, on the reverse strand, counting down.
CGTAAGCAGATCCGGGAAGCCCTGAAGTTCCGGCCTGCGACGCTGGACGACGAGGAGCGGCTGACCGCGTGGCTGGCTGTGGAGGCATGCCCGGTCGAGCTGGTGGAGGACCGCCAGCGGGAGGCCTTGCTGGTCGAGTGCCGGGCGAGGAAGATCGAGCCGCCGGGCAGGTGGCCACTGGTCGCGGAGGACAACGAGGATGGTGCCGGCCTGCTGGCCCTCCTCAAGCGTGATCCGGGCGCGGTGGGGCTGGATTCGCTGCTGACGGAGATCACCAAGTTGAACGACGTACGCAGACTCGGGCTTCCCGAGGGGCTGTTCGCGGGCTGCTCGGAGAAGCTGCCGGCCGCGTGGCGGTCGAGGGCGATCAAGATGTACCCCTCGGACTTCCGGGACACCGCCGAGGACGCCCGGATCACCCTGCTCGCGGAGGCGAAGGCGAACGAGAAGGTCTTCAAGGCCAAGGTCCGCACCACCCTGCGGTCCTCCTACAGCTCGTACCACCGGCACTCGAAGGGGCTTTGCGCTGGTTGCCGGCGGCGCTCGCGGACGGCTCGGCGGGCGGGGTGAAGGTGACCACGCGGCACGGCGACCCGTGGATCACCGTGCCGAAGCTGAAGGAGCTGGACGAGCCGACGTTCGGGTCCTGGTCCAGCAACTTCATGACCGAGTACCACGCCCGCTACGGCGGTAACGGCGTGATGATCTACTGGCACGTGGAGCGGAAGAACGTCTGCATCTACTCGCAGCTGAAGTCCTGTTCGTCGTCCGAGGTCGCGGCAATGATCGAGGGACTGCTACGGCACTGCACGGACGCCGAGATCGAGTCGAACTACGTCGAAACACACGGCGCGTCTGTCGTTGGGTTCGCCTTCACCGAGCTGCTCAACTTCCGCCTGCTACCCCGGCTGAAGAACATCGGCAGCATCCGCCTGTACCGCCCGGACGACGACCCGCCCGGCTGGCCCGCGCTGCTGCTTCAGCAGGTCCTCGCGGATACTCCCGTGGTGGGACTGCCGTCTGTCAGGTCACTCGGCGGCGGATCCACCAGGCGCAGAACCCGGTCAGGGCCAGGGCGAGTGCGATGTAAAGCCCGGTCTCGGCCCATTGAAGGGCCCAGAAGTTCCCGGCGGCCTGGTACGTCACCTGCTGCTGGTAGCCCTGGGCACCGAGGTCGGCGATGCAGCCGTCGATTTGCTGCGCGGTGGGCGAGCCCGACTCGGGGCGCAGGCACTCGGCGAAGGACGACGGCAGGGAGGACCGCTGACCGGCGGCGTTCAGCGTCTGTTGGGAGGTTTCCCAGGCACCGGGCACTTCGGCCTGCGCAACGATCTCCTTGGCGCCTTCCTGGATGCTGATGGGGATACCGGTCGTGATCGGCACGGTGGTCTGATCCGAGGCGCCCAGATGAGGCCGGATCCACATCGGCACTGTGATCTGGACGGTGGCGTAGGCGATGAGTGCGGTTGCCATCGCGGCTAGGGTGCGGCGGATGACGAGGCCGAGGGCGACGCCCAGGACGAAGGCGAAGGCGGCATGGGCCATGGGGACGACACCGCGTGCGGCGAAGGCCACGGGGTCGAGCCGCGGGAAGTACGTGTCCGTCTCGGCACCGCCGTTGACAGCCCGGTCGATGGGGCTGCTCCACCAGCTCACCGCGAGTGCGGCCAGTCCTGCGGCGGTAGTGGAGGCCGCCGCACCAAGGCCCAGCTTGGTCGCCAGCCAGTGCGTGCGGGTGACGCCCTGGTTCCACGCGAGGTAGTGGGTGCCGGTCTCCAGTTCACGGGAGACCAGCGGCGCGCCCCAGAACATCCCGATGACCGCCGGCACGGCGAGCACAACCGCCAGTCCGGTGTAGTAGAGGGTCTGGTCCGAACTGGAGACCTGGTCCACCAGGTCGCTGCCGGCCGTCCGGTAGAGGTCGGCCAACTGCGGGCCGGTGACCGCGAGGGTGGCGGCGAGGGCAGCCACCGCGGCGAACAGCACGGCGGCCTGAGTGCGGAACTGGCGCCAGGTCAGCCAGATCATCGGAGTACCTCCAGTGCGGGTCGGGTGTCACGTACCGCATCGGCAGGCCGGGTCATGTAGGCCAGGACGATGTCTTCCAGGCCGAGCGGGCTGACGGTCCAGGAGGGATCGTGGACCGCGGTGTCGGTGCGCACCAGGAGAGTGGTCTGCCGGTCGGTGTGGCTGGTGGTGATGACGTGCTGACCGGCCGGGAGCGTGCCCGGGTCCCGGCGCGGGCCGGTAAGGCGGTGGTGGCAGGCGGTCAGGTCGTCGATGTCGCCGGCAACCTGTACCCGGGAGTCGACCAGGACGATGACGTAGTCGCAGGTCCGCTCCACGTCGGAGACCAGGTGGGAGGAGAGCACGACGCTCAGCTCGTGCTCGGCGACGGCCTCCATCAGGTCCTGCATGAACTCCCGTCGGGCGAGCGGGTCGAGGGCCGCGACCGGCTCGTCCAGGATGAGCAGTTCGGGGCGCTTGGCGATGCCCAGGGTGAGAGCGAGCTGCGCGCGCTGGCCGCCGGACAGCTTGCCGGCCCGCTGCTTCGGGTCCAGACCGAGGCGACGGATCCGGTCGCGCGCCACGGCGTTGTCCCAGTTCGGGTTGAGGCGCTTGCCGAAATCGAGGTGGTCGGCGACGCTCAGCGCGGCGTAGGTCGGGGTGTCCTGGGCGACAAAACCGACCTTGGCCAGCTGTTCCACACCCTCAGCAGGACGACCACCGCACACCTCGATGGTGCCGGCCGTCGGGGTCAGCATGCCGGAGGCTAACTTCAACAAGGTCGACTTGCCAGCGCCGTTGGGGCCGACCAGGCCGACCACCCTGCCGGGGGGGACGTCCAGGTCGCAGTTCTGCAGCGCCCAGCGCTGCTTGTACCTCTTGCCCAGGCCCTGGGCTCGCAAGACGGCGTTCACGCTACGTCCTCTCCGGCGGCGTTACGAAACGTGTTCAGGAACAGCGCCTCGATGCTCTCCTCATCGAGCCCAGCCAGCCGGGCCTTGGTCAGCCAGCGCTGCAGGTCCTTGCGCAGCGGTCCGTGCGCGGCGAGCGTGCCGTCGGCCAGCGTCCGGGTCACGAACGTCCCGACGCCGGGGCGGGGGGCCACCAGGCCTTCGTGCTCCAGCTCCCGGTACGCCTTGAGCACCGTGTTCGGGTTGACCGCCATCTGCTTGGCCACTTCCTTGACCGTCGGCAGCCGGTCCCCCTCCTTCAGCAGGCCCAGGCGCAGTGCGTGCTTCACCTGCTGGACCAGTTGCTGGTACGGGGACAGGCCGGACCGGCTGTTCAGGTGGAACTCAATCACCGGTTCCTCCATTTATCTAGTTGCCTAGCACTATAGCTCTTAAACTCGCGTCGAAAGCCTCCCGCCCCAAGCTCGACCAAGACCGCCGCAGCAAAGCCCTGAAAGCTACCAGCGGGTTACTTGCTCCCTGGTGTCCGAGCTGGGACTACAAGGCCTTGACGTGAGCTTCGCCGGGGCCCAGAGTGCCTGTTAATGCGCATTACTAATGCGCATTAACAGCCGACGGCCGAGGGGGAGTGCCGGTGGAGAAGCCACGCAAGCGGGCCAGGTCAGGGCAGGCGCCCGCAGCACCCGGCCGGACCTCGCGGCCCCGGCAGGCGGAGGTGGCACGGCTGGCCGGGGTTTCGCAGGCCACGGTCTCGCTCGTGCTCGGCGGCAAGAAGCAGGGCGCCGCGATCTCGCCGGAGACGCGGCAGCGGGTGCTCGACGCGGCGCTCAGCCTCGGCTACGTACCCGATCCGGCGGCCCGCAGGCTCGCCGCCGCGCGCAACGATCTGCTGGGCGTCTTCAGCTTCACCGCGACCTTCCCCACGGACGTGCAGCACTCGTACTACCCCTTCCTGGTCGGCGTGGAGCGGGAGGCCGCCGCCCGTGGTTACGACCTCGTGCTCTTCACCGGCTCCAGTTCCGGCGGCGCGGGAGCCTCCGGGCCGGACGCCCTGAGCCGGGTGCGGCTCGCCGACGGCTGCCTCTTCCTGGGGCGGCACGTGCCCACCGAGGAGCTGCGGCGGCTGGTCGGAGACGGTTTTCCCGTCGTACACGTGGGCCGCAGGGACGAGTTGGAGGGGCTGGCCTGGGTCGGTGCCGACTACGTGAGCGCCAGCCACGAGGTCGTCGTCCAGCTCGCCGCGCTCGGCCACCGACGCATCCTGCTCGTCCGCGAGGACGACGACGCGCCCGCCTCCACCGACCGCGAGCACGGTTTCCTCAAGGGGCTGGACGAAGCCGGACTGCCCGGCGGCCCCGACGCGGTCTTCCGCACCGCCGACCCCGCGCGCACGCTCTCCCCCGAGCGGCTGCGGGAGTGGCTGAACGACGGGGTGACCGCCCTGGTCGCCGAGGAGACCGACACCGGCGGCCCGTGGCGGGCGCTGCGTACCGCCGTCGATACGGCCGGGCTCGACTGCCCCCGCGACCTGAGCCTCGCCCTGCTGGGCAGCCCGCCCGCCGATCTCGCGGCCGAACCGGTCCCCACCGGGTTCGACATCCCCCGCCCCCAGCTCGGCGCCGCCGCCGTCCGACTGCTCGCCGCCCTGGTCGCGGGGGAGGAGGCGGACGAACCCCTCGTGGTCTGCCCCTTCCGGACCGGCGCCACGGCGGGACCCCCGCCCCGGCGCACCTGACGCTACGTAGGACCGCAGCACGCCGTACGACCAGCACGCCGTACGACCGCATCACGCCCGCCGCAACGCGCCACATCGCGCCCCAAGGAGGACCGTGACCAGCCAACCCGACATCCTCGTCGTCGGCGGTGGACTCGGCGGTGTCGCCGCCGCCCTCGCCGCCTGCCGCGCCGGCCGTACGGTCGTCCTCACCGAGGAGACCGACTGGATCGGGGGCCAGCTCACCTCCCAGGCCGTCCCGCCGGACGAGCACCCCTGGGTCGAGCAGTTCGGCGTCACCGCCTCCTACCGCGCGCTGCGCGAGGCCATCCGCGGCTACTACCGCGCCTGGTACCCGCTGCGCGCCGAGGCCGCCGCCCTGCCCCGCCTCAACCCCGGCGCCGGACGCGTCAGCAAGCTGTGCGCCGAACCGCGCGTCGCGCTGGCCGCGCTGGAGGGCCTGCTCGCCCCGTACCGTTCCGCCGGCCGGCTGACCCTGCTCACCGAACACCGCCCGGTGGCCGCCGAGTCCGAGGGCGACACCGTACGGTCCGTCACCCTGGAGGACTTACGCGGCGGTCGCCTGCGCACCTTCACCGCCCGCTACGTCCTCGACGCCACCGAGACGGGCGAACTGCTGGAGCTGGCCGGGGTCGAACACGCCCTGGGCGCCGAGTCCCGCGCCGAGTTCGGCGAACCGCACGCACCCGAGCGGGCCGACCCGCTCAACCAGCAGGGCATCACCTTCTGCTTCGCGCTCTCCCACCACGAGGGCGAGGACCACACGATCGAGAAGCCCGCCGACTACGACTTCTGGCGCGGCTACACCCCGGAGTTCTGGCCCGGCCCGCTGCTCGGCTTCCTGGCGCCCGACCCGCGCAGTCTGGAGGCGGTGCCGCGTACGTTCGTACCGAACCCGGACACCGACCCGCTCGCCGTCAGCGCCGACCAGTCCGCCGACGCCGGGGACAAGGAACTCTTCGGCTTCCGCCGCATCCTCGCGCGCAAGCTGCACCGGGACGGCGCCTTCGGCTCCGACATCACGCTCGTCAACTGGCCGCTCAACGACTACTGGCTCAAGCCGCTGATCGGCGCCGGGGAGCAGACCACGGCCGACGCGGTGCGCGAGGCCAGGCAGCTGTCGCTGTCCGTCCTGTACTGGCTCCAGACCGAGGCCCCGCGCCCCGACGGCGGCACCGGCTTCCCCGGCCTGCGACTGCGCCCCGACGTCATGGGCACCGAGGACGGCCTCGCCAAGGCCCCGTACGTGCGCGAGTCCCGCCGGATCAAGGCCGTCACGACCGTCACCGAACAGGACGTGGCGACCGACCTCGTCGGCCCCACCGGCGGCACCCGCTACCGGGACTCGGTCGGTGTCGGCAGCTACCGCATCGACCTCCACCCCTCGACCGGTGGCGACAACTACATCGACATCGGCTCCGTGCCGTTCGAGATCCCGCTCGGCGCGCTCATCCCGCGCCGGACGCGCAACCTGCTGCCCGCCGGAAAGAACATCGGCACCACCCACATCACCAACGGCTGCTACCGGCTGCACCCCGTCGAGTGGAACATCGGCGAGGTCGCGGGCGCGCTCGCCGCGCACTGCCTGGACGGGGGCGTCGAACCGCGTCAAGTGCAGGCCGAGGAGAAGCACTTCGACACCTTCGCCGCCCTGCTCGACCGCGCCGGAGTCGAACGCCACTGGCCGCAGGTGCGCGGCTACTGAACCTGAGGGCTACTGAGCCTCAGCCTGCTGGACCCCACCGGAGACCGGGAGCGGTACCACAAGGAGGTGCCCGGACCATGACCACCCACCGCATCCGCGTCGGCATCGACGTGGGCGGAACCTTCACCGACGCCGTGGCCGTAGACGCCACGACCTTCGACCTGCTCGGGCAGGTGAAGGTGCCCACCAGCCACCACCACGAGGACGGGGTCGCCCACGGCATCGTCGAAGCGCTCGGCCGTCTGCTCGAACAGACCGGACACGCCCCCGAGGACGTCGCCTTCCTCGCCCACGGCACGACCCAGGCCACCAACGCCCTGCTGGAGGGCGATGTGGCCACCGTCGGACTGCTCGGCCTCGGCACCGGGGCCGGGGCCTCCTTCACCCGCCGCCTCGCCGCCCTCGCCAAGCTGGAACTGACGCCCGGCAAGCGGCTTCCGCTGGTCTACGCCCATGTCGCCGACCCCGAGGACCGGACCGCCGTCGAACGGGCCGTCGACCAGGTGGTGCGCGGCGGGGCCCAGGTCCTCGTCGCCACCCAGCCCTTCAGCGTGGACCGCCCCGAGGGCGAGGACGCGGTGCGCGAGGTGGCGGCCGCGCGCGGTCTGCCGATGACCGCAGCGCACGACATCACCTCGCTCTACGGTCTGCGGAAGCGCAGCCGGACCGCCGTCGTCAACGCGGCGATCCTGCCGAAGATGTTCGCCACCGCCGACCTCGTGGACGCGTCCATCACCAAGGCAGGCGTCACCGCCCCGCTGATGGTGATGCGCTGCGACGGCGGCGTCATGTCGCTGGACGAGATGCGCCGCCGCCCGCTGCTGACCGTGCTCTCCGGCCCGGCGGCCGGGGTCGCCGGGGCGCTCATGGAGGAACGCGTCAGCGAGGGCGTCTTCCTGGAGACGGGCGGTACGTCCACGGACATCAGCGTCGTGCGCCGGGGCAAGGTCGCCGTGCGCCACGCGACCCTCCTCGGCAAGGCCTCGTACCTCTCCGCCCTCGACGTGCGCACCGTCGGCGTCGGCGGCGGCTCGATGATCCGGATCAGCGATGGGAAGGTGACCGCCGTCGGCCCGCGCAGCGCGCACATCGCCGGACTGCCCTACGCCTGCTTCGCCTCCGCCGATGACCTCGCGGGCGCGCGGCTCGCCACCGTCCGCCCGCTGCCCGAGGACGCCGGGGACCACGTCGTACTCGACGCTACGGGTGGCCGCTACGCCCTCACCCTGACCTGCGCCGCCAACGCCCTGGGCCGGGTCCCCGAGGGCGACTTCGCGCGCGCCGACCGCGATGTCGCCCGCGCCGCGCTCGCCCCGCTGGCCGAGGCCCTCGGCACCGATGTCGACACCGCCGCCACCCAGGTCCTGGACGCCGGTGTCGCCCGGGTCCGGAGCGTCGTCGAGACCATGATCGACGACTATCGCCTCGACAAGGACACCGTCCTGCTCGTCGGCGGGGGCGGCGGCGCCGCCTCCGTCACCCCGCATCTGGCCGCCACGACCGGCCGCGAGGGCCGCATCGCCGCCCACAGCGAGGTCATCAGCCCCCTCGGGGTCGCCCTCGCCCTGGTGCGCGAACAGATCGAGCGGATCATCCCCGGCGCAGGTCAGGAGGACATCCTCGCGGTGCGCGCCGAGGCCGAACGGGCCGTCGTCGCCCAGGGCGCCGCCGCCGGTGCCGTCGAGGTGGAGGTCACCGTCGACCCGCAGACCAGCACCGTACGCGCCGTCGCCACCGGCGCCACCGAACTGCGCACCCAGGACCGGGCCCACCGCGCCGACGGCGCCGAACGTCTGCGGCTGGCCGCCGCGAGCCTCAAGGTCCCCGCGCACCGGGTCGACATCCTCGCGGGCACCCCCGCCTACACCGTCTACGGCACCGAACTGCGCCGCAGGCTGCGCGGAGTACGCCACCCGGTGCGGGTGGTCGACGCCGACGGCGTGATCCGGCTGTACGCCCCGGACGCCCGCGTGGACACCACCACCGTCGGCTCCGCCCCGCAGACCCTCGCCGCCCTCGTGGACGCCGCCACCGCCTACGGCGACGGCGGTGTGCGCGCCCCGGCGCTGCGGCTGCTCATCGGCTCCCGTATCGCCGACCTCTCCGGGGTGCTCGATCCGCACCCCCTGCTCGCCCTGGCCCGCACCGAGTTGGAGGGGCGCCCGGGCGACGAGCCCGTCGTCGCGATCGTGGAGGAGCGCTCATGACCCGCCCCGGCGCCACCTTCGCGCACACCGGCCTCGCCGCCGTTGACGACATCGAGTACGGCGCGCGCTTCCTCGGCTCGCTCTCGCTGCACGAGGGCAGCGACCCCGCGCGCCTACGTCAGTGGGCCGTGGCCGCCGCCGAGTTCGGCGCCGCCCTGGCCCCCGCCCCGGCGCCCGCCCCGCTGCGGATCGTAGAGAGCGGAGGCGGACTGGAGCGCGGGCTGCTCGCCCGCTACACCTCCCGGCCGCCCACCGTCGAGCTGTACACGGACTCCATCGACGCGGTGGAGCGCCTGGTGGCCGCCCACGGCTGGCGGGCGTGGTTCCCGGCCGGTTCGGTCCGCGCCGCAGCCCTCGCCCACGAGGCGGTCCACGAACGGCTCCACCACGACCCCGAGCGCACCGCGCTCAAGCAGGCCCTCGGCCACACCGCGCTGCGCCTCGGGCGCCTTCGGGTCTTCGCGCACGTCGCGGGCGCCGACGAACTCGCCGCGCACGCCTACGCGCAAGCCGTCTGCGGCCTGGGCCGCAGCCCGCTTCTGCTGTCCGCCGCCCTGGCCGCGTCCGCCGTACCGCCCAAAGACACGCGTCTGCCGCACCGGCAAGAGAGAAGTAGGTCATGGGCATCGTCATCCTGATCGTCATGGCGGCCGGTGTCGCCGCGATCCTCACCAAGAAGCTCCCCACCGCCTTCGCGCTCGTCCTGCTCGGCGTGGTCATCGCCTTCGTCTCGGGCGCCCCGGTCACCGGCAAGGACAGCGTCTTCGACACGGTCCTCCAGGAGGGCGCGCCCGCGCTCGCCGCGACGATGATCGCGATCCTGCTGGGCTCCTGGCTGGGGAAACTGCTGGACGAGACCGGCATCGCGGGCACCCTCGTCCGCAAGATAGTCGAGTTCGGCGGCGACCGGCCCACGGTCGTCGCGCTCGGCGTGCTGCTCGTCTCGACCCTCGTCGGCACCGTGACCGGCTCCGCGCCCGCGGCGATGCTCGCGGGCATCATCGGCATCCCCGCCATGATCGCCGTCGGCATCCCCAAGGTGACGGCCGCCGGGACGATCCTCATGGGTATCGCCGCCGGAATGCCCTTCGAACTGCCGGTGTGGCAGTTCTTCTCCAGCGCCCTGGACCTGCCGGTCTCCGAGGTGCGCGACTTCATGGTCAAGCTGTTCCCGTTCGCACTGTTCGCCGCCGTCATGTTCGTCCTGGTCGAGTCCCGCAGGCGCGGGGTCGAACACACCTGGGCCTTCCGCACCGAGGCGCCGCGTACCAACGCACCACGTACCAAGACGCCGCGTACCAAGGCCGGTAAGCGGCGCGCCCGGCTCGGCGACGCGCCGTGGTACGCGCTGCTCACCCCCGTCGTACCGCTCGTGCTGGCGCTCGGCTTCGAGCTCGCGATCATCCCCTCGCTGCTCGCCGGGGTGCTCTACGCGCTCGTCACGACCACCCGCCCCCGCGAGATGAACCGGAGGCTGCTGCGCACCCTGTACGGCGGCTTCGAGGTGGCCGCCGCGCCCATCACGCTGTTCGTGGCCATCGGCATCCTGCTCGCCGCGGTCAAGCTCCCCGGCGCCGTGGACGCGCTCGAACCCCTCGTCACGGCGGTCAGCCCGCAGAACCCGGTGCTGTTCGTCGTGGTCTTCACGGCGCTGGTGCCGCTGTGCCTGTACCGCGGACCGCTCAATGTGTACGGCCTGGGCGCGGGCATCGCGGGCGTCCTCATCGCGGCCGGTATCTACCCGGCCGCCGCCGTCCTCGGCATCACCGCCTCCTACAACCAGGTGTTCGGCGTCGCCGACCCCACCAGCACCCAGACCGTGTGGAGCGCGCAGTACGCGGGGGTCGGCCCCCAGCAGGTGATGACGCGCACCCTGCCCTACGTCTGGTTCGCCGCCCTCGGCGGCTTCTGCGTCACCGCCGCCACCGCCCTCTGACCGCTCATCTCCGGCACCCACCCACCTCTACGTACGGGACGGAGCACACCATGCACGAGCCGCAGCACCCCAGCCGCCGCATCCTCCTCACCTCGGCCGCCGCGACCACGGCGGCGCTCGCCGTCGGCGCGACGGCCTCCCCGGCGCTCGCCGCCCCCGGCGGGTTCCCCGACTACCGTTACGTCAAGACCCTCCTGACGCCCGCGCAGCTCAAGTACAACCCCACCGGCGAGATCATCTTCCCGTGCATCCGGGGCACCAAGGGGCGGCTCTCCGCACCGCTGGGCCGCTACTACCTCTACTACGCGCCGCACGACGCGCCCGGCGGGATCTGCCTCGCCTACGGGGACCACATCGAAGGGCCCTTCACCGAGTACCCGCACAACCCGATCGTCTCGAACCGCTGGCAGCCGCACTACTCCGTGACCCACGTCTCCTCCCCGCACGTGATGTGGAACGAGAGCGCCAAGGAGATGTGGCTCTACTTCCACGGCGAGAACCACACGACGCGGCTGGCCCGCTCCAAGGACGGCATCACCTTCACGTACGACAAGGTGGTCCTCACGGCGTCCATGCTGCCCGCGGGCACCAATGAGACCTCGTACGCCCGGGTCTTCCCGTACGAACTGCCCGCGCGCAAAGCCCACTTCGTGATGCTGTTCATGCTGAACAACACCACCAACCACCGGGACATCCACTGGGGCTGGTCGGCCGACGGCCGCACCTGGACCTTCGACCAGAAGGCCCTCGTCCGCCACACCGACGTCTCGGCCGTCAACATCGGCGGCCCGCATCTGCTGACCCGCGGCGGCAGCGCGTTCGTCGTCTACAACAAGGACAAGCAGAGCGGCGGCGACCTCATGATCACCGAGGTGGGGAAGGACTTCACGCTCCGCCGCCACCTCGGCCGCTTCTACGACTCCGCGAACGGCGCCCCCGACAACGGCCGCAGCGCCGCGCCCAGTTTCGGCACCGAAGGGGGAGTGCCCTACATGGTCTACGAGGCCGGTGAACGCCTCAAGGGCAGCATCGCGGTCGCCCGGGGCTGACCGGCCCGCCGAAGTCCGCCGGGAGCAGGGCGGGGAGGGCGGGGGGCGGGGACTTTCGACGGGTCGAGGACAAAGTATGGACGGTTCGGGGTGTTGTTCGTACGCTGGGCGGCGCTTTCGTACGGACGTCTGCGTGCATCACGGCGGAATGCCGCCGCACTCCCCGTACGTGGACGAACTCCACTCCGCGACCGCGGTCCACCGCAGGTCGCGCCGCCTCGCGCCCAGCAGGAGGAAGAGTGACGTCACGCAAGTGCCTCCGTAGCCATCGCCGTAGACCACGAAGACTCCCCGGCCTGCTCCTCGCGGCCCTGATGGCCGCCGGTCTCGCGACACCGGCGGCCGGGGCGGACGAGAAGCCGTCAGCGGACCTGCCGCCCCAGGAACCCGGCGTCACCCTCCGCGTCTTCGATGTCCAGTCCCCGCTGAGCAAGCTGTGCGACCTCAAACCGGCCCAGACGCCCAACGTCGACAAGCTGATCCCCACCGCCGACTGGTCCTCCACGGAGGGCTTCGGCTTCAGCGACAACTTCATGTCGCAGATCATCGGCAATATCAACGTCCCCGCCGATGGCGCCTACGCCTTCCGCCTGATCAGCGACGACGGCTCCCGGCTGCTCATCGGCGGCAAGAGGGTCATCGACCACGACGGGCTGCACGCCGCCGAGCCCAAGGACGGCGAGATCACCCTCACCCCCGGCTACCACCCCCTGCGGATCGACCACTTCGACCGCGGTGGCGAGCAGCAGGTCACCCTCCAGTGGAAGCCGCCGGGCGCCGCCGAGTTCACCCTCGTCCCGAACTCCGTGCTCAGCACCGACGCCGGTGTCGTCCGGGTCACCGCGCCCGGCCGCAAGGAGTGCGAGGGAAGCTACGACACCCCCGGCGACGGCCTCCCGCTGACCTCGGTCAACCCCGGCTACACCCTCACCGATCTGCGCCCCGAGGGCTTCGAGCCGCAGGTCTCCGCGATGGACTGGCTGCCGGACGGCCGCCTCGCCGTGACCACGTGGGGCGGCAGTGCCAAGACCCAGGGGGAGGTGTACGTCCTCGACCACGTCACGGGCGACACCGGACCCGAGAAGGTCACGTACCAGAAGATCGCCGACGGCCTGAGAGAGCCGATGGGGATCAAGTACGTCGGCGGAAAGCTGTACGTCTCGGAGAAGCACCAGCTCACCGAGTTGTCCGACACCGAGGGCGGCAACACCCCGGACGAGATCCGCAAGGTCGCCGAGTGGCCGTACGGCGGAAACTTCCACGAGTTCGCCTTCGGACTGCTCTACGAGCGCGGAAACTTCTATCTCAACCTGTCCGTCGCCATCAACCAGGGCGGTGCGACGACCGATCCGCAGCCCGCCCAGAACCGCGGCACCACCATCAAGGTGAACAAGAAGACCGGAAAGGTCAGCTACCTGGCAGGCGGCCTCCGCACCCCGAACGGCATCGGACGGGGCCCGGAGGGCGAGCTGTTCGTCACCGACAACCAGGGCGGCTGGCTGCCCGCCTCCAAGCTCGTCCACATCAAGAAGGACCGGTTCTTCAACCACCACACCAACCCGGACGGCCCGTTCGACGACCGCGCGGTCACCAAGCCGGTGCTCTGGCTGCCGCAGAACGAGATAGCCAACTCGCCCAGCACACCGATGCTGCTGAAGAAGGGCCCCTTCGCCGGGCAGATGCTCTTCGGCGACGTCACCTACGGCGGACTCCAGCGGGCCGACCTGGAGAAGGTGGACGGCGAATACCAGGGCGCGGTGTTCCGGCACACCCAGGGCCTGGAGGCGGGCATCAGCCGCATCTCCACCGGGCCGGACGGCGCGATCTACGCGGGCGGCCTCGGCGCCGACGGAAACTGGGGCCAGGAAGGCAAACTCCGCTTCGGCCTGCAGAAACTCACGCCGAACGGCAAGAGCGCCTTCGACATCAAGACCATGCGCGCCACCCGCGACGGCTTCGAACTCACCTACACCAAGCCCCTGTCGGAGGAGACCGCCGCCAAGCTGACGAGCGGCGCCTACTCCGTCGAGCAGTGGCGCTACGTCCCCACCCCGGCGTACGGCGGCCCCAAGGTAGACGAGGAGACCCTCCCCGTCACGGCCGCACGGCTCTCCGACGACCGGCGCCGGGTCCGGCTCACCATCCCCGGCCTGAAGACCGACCGGGTGGTGCACCTGCGCTCACCGCGCCCGTTCTCCTCGGCCCAGGGTGAGCAGCTCTGGTCCACCGAGGCCTGGTACACCCTCAACGCGCGCCCGGGTCCCGAGCAGCCCGTCACCTCGTACGACGCCGAGTCGGCGCGGCTGTCCGGCGGGGCGGACATCGACACCGAGCACGCCGGTTACACCGGCGGTGGCTTCGTCGACGGCTTCGGAACCCCGGGCGCCACCGCCACCTTCGAGGTCGACGCACCCGCGAAGGGCGGCTACGACGTGGCACTGCGCTACGCCAACGGCACCAACCCCTTCACCGGTACCAAGACGATCGGCGTCAGTGTGGACGGCGGGCAGGCGCGGCAGACCAGCCTCCCTTCCACCGGGGCCTGGAACCGCTGGTCCACCACGACCGAGCGGCTCACCCTACGCAAGGGCCGCAACACCATCACCTACACCCATCGGCCCGAGGACACCGGCCACGTCAACCTCGACATGATCGAGGTACGGAAACCCGGCAGCCGCGTCGACCTGTTCTCCGGCGGCAGCGCCTCCACCGCCTGGCAGCACACCGACGGCCGAGGCGTCCAATGGCCGCACACCGCCGAGGACTCCATCGAGGTGTGCTGCGGCGACATCCGCACCAAACAGGCCTATCGCGACTTCCGGCTGCACGCCGAGTTCCGGGTGCCGAAACTGCCGGACGACGTCACCGGGCAGGACCGTGGGAACAGCGGCGTCTACCTCCAGGAGCGGTACGAGATCCAGATCCTGGACTCCTTCGGCGTGGAGAAACTCGCCCAGGACGAGGCCGCGTCCATCTACAACAAGAAGGCCGCCGACCTGAACGCCGCCACCGCGCCGGAAACCTGGCAGACGTACGACATCGACTTCCGCGCGGCCCGCTTCGACACCGAGGGCCGGAAGACCGGCGACGCCAGGATCACCGTCGTGTGGAACGGGAAGAAGGTCCACGACAACGTGGCGGTGGACGGCCCGACCGGCGGCGGCGACCCCGAATCGGCCGCGGCGGGCGCGATCCGGCTCCAGGACCACGGCAACAAGGTCCGCTTCCGGAACCTCTGGATCGAACCGCTGGACTGACGGCCATGAAAGACCCCAACTGACCAGCACAGACTGGCGAAGGGGTCACTCGATCGTGATTTCCTCCCCCGTTCGTGTCCACGGTGGCGCGAGGCTCTGCACGGCGGTGTGTGGCCGCCGCCCGGACGCGCAACGGTGGGGGAGATCGCATGAGTCAAGAGTCGGGACGAAACGGGGGCCGGGACAGCCAGGCGCTGGTGCTGGCCGCGGGGCTGGCCGATCTGGCGGTGAGCACGCTGGGTTCGGCCCTGGGGACGGTACGAGGGCTGCTGCGCCGCTCGGACACCGGGGAGCTGGCGGCGGAGGCCGAGCATGACCTGATGGCGCGGGGGCGCCTGGCGCTGGACCGGTACACGGCCATGCCCCCGGCCCACCTGGAGGTCCTTGCCCGCCACGCGCGGTCCCGGAGGGCCACCGATGACGTGTGACCCGTGGGAACCGGGCGCCTACAAGGACCGCGTCGATGAGGTGCTGCGCGGCTTCGTCGCCCAGGAGGCCGACGAGTTCGCCGCCATCGACCCGAGCCTGAGCGCGGTGGCCGAGGCGCTGGAGGCGGCGGTCGCGGGCGGCAAGCGGCTGCGGGCGGCCTTCTGCTACTGGGGATGGCGTTCGGTCGGACAGCCCGACAGCGACGCGCTGGTACGGGCGGCCGCCTCCATGGAGCTGGTGCACGCGGCAGCGGTCGTGCACGACGACCTCATCGACGACAGCCCCCTGCGGCACGGGCGGCCCACGGTCCACATCGCACTGCGCGACGCCGTGGGGCACCGCCCGGACGACGACACCGCAGCGCGGTCGCTGGCCATGCTGGTCGGGGATCTGCTGATGGCGCTGGCCGGGCAGCTGTTCGCCACCAGCGGTCTGCCCGCCGCGTACACCGTCCGGGCCCGCCCGTTATGGACGGTGATGGCCCGTGAGCTGATCGCGGGCGAGTGCCTGGAGATCCTGCGCACCGGAGCCGGTCCGGACGGCGCCGACACCGAGGCGTCGCTGAAGGTGATCCGCTACAAGGCGGCCAAGTACACCGTCGAGCATCCCCTGCTGATCGGTGGCGCGCTGGCCGGGGCGGGCGCGCGGCTGCGCGAGGGCTACTCCGCGTACGGGCTGCCGCTGGGCGAGGCGTTCCAGCTGCGGGACGACCTGCTCGGCCTGTTCGGGGACCCGGAGCGCACCGGCAAGGTCAACGCCGACGATGTGCGCGGCCAGCGGCCCACGGCGCTGCTGGCGGAGACGTGGCGCCTCGCCGACGACGCCGAACGGGGGCTGCTGCGTGGTCTGTTGGGCCGGAGCGATCTGGACGGGGACGGCCTGGACGCGGTGCGCGAGGTGATGCGCCGTCTGAGGGCGCCCGACCGTATCGAGGACATGATCAGGGGGCGTGTCGAGGAGGCGCTGGACGCCCTCCACGGGCTGGACGTACCGGCGCACGCCACCGCCGCCCTGACCGCGCTGGCGCATTCGGCGGCGGTCCGCCTGTCGTGAAGACGTTCCCGGACGATCCCCGACGAATCCGTAAGACAAGGAGCCCTGCCATGACCTACACCGAGGCATCGATGGACGCCCTGCGGCAGGCCGGTGACGAACTCGCCGACGCCACCGTCGCCGCCCTCTTCGAACGGGGCGAGGTCGGCAAGTTCAACACGCTGATGCGCTACGTCTCCACCGCGGGCGCGCCCCTCCCGGACGGGCTGCCCGACGTGGCGCGCGAGTACCTGGAGGCCACCAGCGCCCCGCCGTCCTGGGTGGACTGGTCGGAGATGGAGAAGGCCCGGCTGTTCTTCATCGACAACAACGTCCACATCACCACCGCCCTGTCCTTCGCCTCCATGCCCGCCTGCTATCTCGTCCCGCCCGTCGCGAAACTGCTGTCGACCACCCACGGGCTGAAGTACCCCTCCAAGCGGATGGCGGAGACCGGCCAGTTCACCGTCTACCTCATGCAGCCCGACGCCTTCGAGGCGGGCAGCCGCTTCATCCCCGCGGCCCAGAAGGTCCGCCTCCTGCACGCCTCCATCCGCCACCACCTCAAGAGCGAGAACCGCTGGGACACCGACGCCGACGGGACGCCGATCTGTCAGGAAGACATGATCGGTGGGCAGATGTTCTTCTCGATGCTCGTCCTGGACAGCCTGCACCGCCTCGGCATCCACATGTCCCAGGAAGGCGCGGAGGCCTACTACTACGCGTGGCGGGTCGTCGGCGCGATGCTCGGCGTCGCCGAGGACGCCGTCCCCAAGACCCTGGACGAGGCCCGCCAGTTCCTCGACCTGTACATGGTCCGCCACATGGGGCCGTCCGAGGCGGGCACGACCCTGACCCGGCAGCTGATCGACCTGTACGAGGAGGTGGTGCCCGGCACCTTCTTCGACCCGATCGTCTCCGCCCTCATCCGCTACCTCATCGGCGACACCTGCGCCGACTGGCTCCAGGTGCCGCGCACACCGTGGGACACCGTCACCAAGGCCGTGCCCCATCTGCTCGGCGTCCTGGAGAGCATCGAGGACCGCTCCCCGCTCGGCGCCTGGGCCCTGGACCGCCTCGGCCATCTCACCGCCGTCTTCGAGCTGTCCTCCCTCACCCGTGGACGCGTCATGCACTACGCGATCCCCGAACAGCTCAAGAAGGACTACGGGGTCTCCAGCGCGGTACCCCGCACCCACCGGTGGGCCCCGCCAGCCGCCACCGTCTCCTGACGACCGAGCCGGGGCCTACCGGCCGAGGTGGAACCGGATGGCGGTGCCGTCCGGGCCGGTGTGCACCCGGACCAGATCGGCGACCTGGTGCACCATGAGCAGGCCCCGGCCGCCGAGCTGACCGGGCGCGGCCGGGCGCCGCCCGGCCAGCGGGTCGCTCAGGCGGCCGCCGTCCTCGACCTGGCACAGCACCTGCCCGGCCCGCGCCCAGACCCGTACCGTGCCGTGGCCGTCGCCGTGCACCACGCTGTTGGTGGTCAACTCGGCGACGGCCAGGGCCAGATCGCCCAGCCGCTGCCCGGTGAGGCCGAACCGCTCACCGGCCGCGACCGCGAAGTCGCGGGCGACGGGCAGCCGGTCCGCGTCGAAGGAGAAGACGGCGATCCCGGCGGGCGGGGGCAGCGGCTCGTTGTGCGCCGCGATGGCCTGCTGGGGCGCGTAGCCGTGGCTGGGGCGCTCCCGGCCGTCCTCGATGACCACCGGATGGGTCAGCCACGCGTCGCCGAGCGCGTCGGCGTCCAGCCCGCCCGTGTCGTACGGGCACAGGATGGTGACCGCGCGGCCGAGGAAGGCCAGGTTGATCAGCGCCTCGTGCTGGACGCACGGGCCGTACTCGGCCTCGGTGCGCCCGGCCCAGATGGGTTCGCCGATGATCCGTACCCGGCCGCCGGGATGCCGGTCCGCGAAGTCCCGCAGCACGGCGGGGATGATCCGCCCGGGGTTGCGCCCGGCCTCGGCCATGTCGAGGAACCGCACGCGCTCGCCGTCCCGCCCCAGCGCCGCCCGCAGCAGCCGGAGGTTGGCGCCGGGCACGGCCACCGCGACCGGCTCGGCGGCGCGCAGCCCGTCGCGTACGAACGGCAGGGTGCCCGCGAGATAGTCCTCGTCGTCCCGGTAGAAGAGGGCCGGGTGGACGAAGGGATCGGCGACGGCTTCGGCGCTCACCACGGCCTCACCCCGATCACGGACGGACAGGGCCCGGATCCGGCCCCGGACGACTCCGGACGAATCGCCCAGTGAGCGGCCGGAGGTCCGGACCACCCTACCCAAGGGGGCCCGGCGCGACCGTACGCGGCTCCGAGGGGGCGGGCACCGGGCCGCGGAGTGGAATCCGGCCAGCTGACGCGAGCCCGTTCTCCGCACAACAAGGACAATAGTTGCCGCATGGCAAATGTGGCAGTATGACGCATCGGAGCGTCTGATCACTCCCGGGCCGAAGGCTCACCGGTCCCTGAGGGGCACCCGGTGGGCGGGACCGCTACTCGAGGGGCGGAGAACCATGGTGGCGAGTTCTGGCACGGGGCAGCGCACCGCGGCGCGCGCGCCCAAGAGCCGTGGCGTCGGCACGGTCGCGGAGCCGGAGTTACGGCAGCTGCTGGTGGGCCTCACGGCGGTCAGGGACGGCGACTTCGGCACCCATCTGCCGACCGACCGGGACGGCCTCCTGGGGGAGATCGCCACGGTCTTCAACGGCATGGTCGACCAACTGTCGCTGTTCACCTCCGAGGTGACCCGGGTCGCCCGGGAAGTGGGCACCGAGGGCCGTCTCGGCGGTCAGGCCGCGGTGCCCGGGGTGGACGGCACCTGGAAGGACCTCACCGACTCGGTCAACGCCATGGCGGGCAATCTGACCACGCAGGTGCGCGACATCGCCCAGGTCGCCACGGCGGTGGCCAAGGGCGATCTCTCGCAGAAGATCACGGTCGTGGCCCGGGGCGAGATCCACGAGCTGAAGAACACCATCAACACGATGGTGGACGAACTGTCCTCGTTCGCGGCCGAGGTCACGCGGGTGGCCCGCGAGGTCGGCACCGAGGGCATCCTGGGCGGCCAGGCCCAGGTGCCGGGCGTCGGCGGCACCTGGCGCGACCTGACCGACTCGGTCAACTCCATGGCGGGCAACCTCACCGCCCAGGTGCGGTCGATCGCGCGCGTGGCCACCGCGGTGGCACAGGGCGATCTCACGCGCAAGATCGACGTCGATGCGCGGGGCGAGATCCTGGAGCTGAAGACCACGATCAACACGATGGTGGACCAGCTGTCCTCGTTCGCCGCCGAAGTCACCCGCGTGGCCCGGGACGTCGGCACCGAGGGCCGCCTCGGCGGCCAGGCCGATGTCCAGGGCGTCTCGGGCACCTGGAAGGACCTCACCGAGTCGGTCAATGTGATGGGCGACAACCTCACCGCCCAGGTGCGGTCCATCGCCGAGGTCACCACCGCCGTGGCGCAGGGCGATCTGTCGCAGAAGATCCGGGTGGACGCGCGGGGCGAGATCCTGGAGCTGAAGGAGACCATCAACACGATGGTCGATCAGCTGTCCGCCTTCGCCGACGAGGTGACGCGGGTGGCCCGCGAGGTCGGCACCGAGGGCAACCTCGGCGGCCAGGCCACCGTCCGGGGCGTCTCGGGCACCTGGAAGGACCTGACCGACAACGTCAACGTCATGGCGTCCAACCTCACCAGTCAGGTGCGGTCCATCGCCCAGGTGGCGACGGCGGTGGCCCGCGGCGACCTCTCGCAGAAGATCACCGTCGAGGCCAAGGGGGAGGTGGCCGCGCTCGCCGGGGTCATCAACACCATGGTGACCACCCTGTCGGCGTTCGCGGACGAGGTGACGCGGGTGGCTCGCGAGGTCGGCACCGAGGGGATCCTCGGCGGTCAGGCGCAGGTGCCCCATGTGGCGGGCACCTGGAAGGACCTCACCGACAACGTCAACTCCATGGCGAACAACCTGACCAACCAGGTCCGCAACATCGCCCAGGTCACCACCGCGGTGGCGCAGGGCGATCTCACGCGCAAGATCGATGTGGACGCGCGGGGCGAGATCCTGGAGCTGAAGACCACGATCAACACGATGGTGGACCAGCTGTCCTCGTTCGCCGCCGAAGTCACCCGCGTGGCCCGCGAGGTGGGCAGCGAAGGGCGGCTCGGTGGCCAGGCCGAGGTCGAGGGCGTCTCCGGGACCTGGAAGCGGCTGACCGAGAACGTCAACGAGCTGGCCGGAAACCTGACCCGTCAGGTCCGGGCCATCGCCGGGGTCACCAGCGCCGTGGCCGAGGGCGATATGACGCGCTCCATCACGGTGGACGCCTCCGGCGAGGTCGCCGAACTCAAGGACAACATCAACGCCATGGTGGAGTCCCTGCGCGAGACCACCCGGACCAACCAGGAGCAGGACTGGCTCAAGACCAACCTCGCCCTCATCTCCGGGCTGATGCAGGGCCAGCGCGATCTGACGGTCGTCGCCGACCTGGTCATGGACCGGCTGACCCCGCTGGTCGGCGCCCAGTACGGTGGCTTCTACCTCGCCCACGACGCCCCGGGCGGGGTGGAACTGCGGCTGCTCGGCTCGTACGGACTGCCCGTCGCGGACGCCGGGGACCGGCCGGTGCGGTTCCGGCTCGGTGAGTCGCTGGTCGGGCAGGCGGCCCGCAGCCGCCGCACCATCGCCATCGAGCAGCTTCCGCCCGGCTACGTCACCGTCTCCTCGGGGCTCGGCGCGGCCGAGGCGTCCAGCCTCCTCGTCCTGCCCATCGTGGTCGAGGAGCAGATCCTCGGCGTCATCGAGGTGGCCTCGGTCAGCCGGTTCACCCAGGTCCACCGGGACTTCCTGGACCAGCTCATGGAGACCGTCGGCGTCAACGTCAACACCATCGTGGCCAACGCCAGGACCGATGAGCTGCTGGAGGAGTCCCAGCGGCTGACCGCCGAACTCCGGGCGCGCACCCAGGAGTTGCAGGTACGCCAGGACGAACTGCAGAACTCCAACGCCGAACTGGAGGACAAGGCCGCCCTGCTGGCCGCGCAGAACCGCGACATCGAGACCAAGACCCGGGAGATCGAGCAGGCGCGCCAGGAGCTGGAGGAACGGGCCCGGCAGCTCACCCTGGCCTCCAAGTACAAGTCGGAGTTCCTGGCCAATATGAGCCATGAGCTGCGCACTCCGCTCAACAGCCTGCTGATCCTCGCCCAGCTCCTGGCGCAGAACCCGGCCCGGAACCTCACCGCCAAACAGGTGGAGTACGCGGGCGTCATCCACTCGGCGGGCTCCGATCTGCTGCAGCTGATCGACGACATCCTGGATCTGTCCAAGGTCGAGGCCGGGAAGATGGACGTCGAGCCCGAGCGGGTGCCGCTGCGGCGGCTGCTCGACTACGTGGAGGCCACGTTCCGGCCGATGACAGCCCAGAAGGGCCTCGACTTCCGCATCAGCGTCTCGCCCGCCGTCCCCGCCGAACTCGTCACGGACGACTCGCGGATGCGCCAGGTGCTGCGCAATCTGCTCTCCAACGCGGTCAAGTTCACCGAAACCGGCTCCGTGGAGCTGCGCATCGCGCCCGCCGCGGAATCCGATCTGCCCCGGGAGGTGCGCGGCCAGGGGCCCGCCCTCGCGTTCCGGGTGGTGGACACCGGGATAGGCATCGCCGAGCAGCAGCTCGAAGCCATCTTCGCCGCGTTCCAGCAGGCGGACGGCACCACGAGCCGCAAGTACGGCGGCACCGGGCTCGGCCTGTCCATCAGCCGGGAGATCGCCCAGCTGCTGGGCGGGGCGGTGCACGCCGCCAGCACGCTCGGCGAGGGCAGCACCTTCACCTTCTACCTGCCCGTCGGCAGGTTCTCCCTCCCCGGCCTGGTGTCGCGGGGCGCGGACGGGCCGGAGCGCTCCCCGGCGTCGCAGGCCACCGGTGTGCGGGAGCAGCGACGGGTGCTGGTGGTCGAGGAGCGGCCGCACGGGCTGCTGTCGCTCCTGGTCGAGAGCGCCGTGGTCGAGATCGGGGCCGGTGGAGCGGCCGCCGACACGGTGCGGGTGCGGACCGTGGCCGATCCACGGGAGGCCGCGGCGGCGCTCGCCGACGAGCCGTGCCACTGCGTCGTCCTCGGCCTCGACATGCCCGACGAGGCCGCCCTGCGCTTCCTCGACGAGCTGGACCGCGTACCGGCCGCCCGGCAGGTGCCGGTCCTGGCCCACCACACCCGGCGGCCGGACCCCCGGTCGAACCGACGGCTCACCGACCGCTTCCAGGGCGAGCGGTGGGAGCTGCTGCCGACCCTGGACGAGCTGCGCGAGCGCGTCGTCCTGTATCTGACGGCCGACCGGCCCATCGATGTCCCGCCGTTGACGCCGTCCACCCGCTCCGTGCTGGACGTCCCCGTGCCCGTGCCCGCGACCGGCGGCGCGGACGGCGACCTCGCCGGGCGGGGGGTGCTGATCGTGGACGACGACGCCCGTAACGTCTACGCGCTCACCGGCATCCTGGAGCTGTACGGCATGCGCGTCCTGCACGCCGAGAACGGGCGCATGGGGCTGGAGATGCTGTCCCGCCACTCGATGGTCGAGCTGCTGCTGATGGACATCATGATGCCCGAGATGGACGGCTACGCCGCCACCGCGGCCATCAGAGCCATGCCCGAGTACGCCGACCTGCCGATCATCGCGGTGACCGCCAAGGCCATGGCGGGCGACCGGGAACAGACGCTGGCCGCCGGGGCCAACGACTACATCACCAAGCCCCTGGACGCCGATGAGCTGGTGGCCTGCGTGCGCCGCTGGCTGAACCGGTGAGCGGGCACGAACGGCGTCTGGCCGCCCTGGCGGCCACGGTCGAGCGGCTGCGCGGCGAACTCACCACGGCACAGCAGGCCGCGGACGCGCGAGCCCTGATCGGCATCGCCACCGGCATCCTGGTCGAACGCGGCCACGGCGGTCCGACGCGGGCCGCCCGCCATCTGGAGGAGCTGGCCGAGGCCGCCGGGCTGCCCCTTCTGGAGCTGGCCGCCGACGTGGTCGACGGAGCCGCCGGGGACACGGTCGCCCGGGCCCTGTCCGGTGCGGTGCGGGGACCCGGCGGCGGACACCGCAGCCCGCCGGACGTCCTCCGGGTGCGGGCGGCCGAGGCCAGTTCGCTCACCGGCGACCCCCAGACGGTGGTGGACACGCTGATCGAGCAGGTGCTCGCCCCACTCGGTGTGAGCGCGGTGGCGCTGTGGGCCGTGGTGTCCGGCGGCGCGCTGGCCCTCGCCGGACACGCGGGCTTTCCGCCCGGCGAGGCCGAGCGGTGGCGGTTCGTCCCGCCGGGCCTGGGGGTGCCCGCCCAGCGCGCCGTGACCGAACGGCGGACGCAGTGGTGCGCGGCGATGCCCGCCGACGCGGCCGCCATCGGGCGGCGCCACGGCGCCGACGGCGCCCGTGCCGTACTCCCGGCCGAGCTGGGCGGCCGGGTCCTCGGCGCGCTCGAGGTGTGCTGGCCCCATCCGCGGCCCCCGCTGTCCGCCCCGGTCAGCCGTCAGTTGAACGCACTGGCCGAGCTGTGCGCCCACGCCCTGCCCGGTACGGAGGAGAGGGCGACCGGGACCACCGAGGACCCGGCGCTCCCGGCCGGTCCCGCGCGGGATCTCGCCGATGGGCTGCTCGACCCGGTGCTGATCCTGCGCCCGGTGCTCGACGACCAGGACCAGGTGACGGACTTCGCCATCGCCTACGTCAACGAGCGCTTCGCCGACCCCGCCGGGCGGCCACGCGCCATGATCACGGGCATGCGGCTGCTGACGGCGTACCCCCTGATGGCCTGCGACGGCGGTCTGTACGAACACGTGCTGCGCGTCCACACCACGGGCGAGCCGTTCCGCGCGGAACGGCTCGCCCTGCGGGTCCTGGTCGACGATGTGTCCCTGACCGGGCTCATCACCGTGGGCATCGGCCGCCACGGGGACGCGGTGCTGCTGAGCTGGCGGCTGGAGGACGAGGCGGCACGGATGTCCGCGCTGCTCGAACACGTCCAGCGGCTCGGCCGGATCGGTGGCTTCCAGGAGGACGCGGTCAGCGGCGAGATCCTGTGGAACACACATCTGTTCTCGCTCTTCGGCCTCCCGCCCACCGCGTCCCCCGTGCCGGTGGAGCGGCTGCACAACCACGCCCACCCCGATGACTCCGTGGCCATCGGCCGCTTCCTGCGCACGTTGTTGCACCACCGGCACTCCGCCTCGACCGCGTTCCGGCTCCAGCCGGCCGACGGAGTCGTCCGCCATATCCGGGTCGTCGCGGAGCCGGTGACCGATCCGGCCGGGAACCTGCTCGCGGTGCGCGGGGCCTACCAGGACTTCTCCAGCCAGCACTGGACGGAGGTGGCGCTCGCGGCCACGCGGGACCGGCTCGCCGACACCGAGCAGCACGCCGAGGAACGCAACCGGCTCGCCCTCCAGTTGCAGCGGGCCATCATGCCCTCGTCCCACGCCCCGGTCGATATCGCGGGACTGCATGTGGCGGTGCGCTACCGCCCGGCCGAGGAGGGACATCTGGTGGGTGGCGACTGGTACGACGCCGTCGTCCTGCCCCACAAGAAGGTGCTGCTGGCGGTCGGCGATGTGGCAGGACACGGCATCGAGGCGGCGACGGGCATGGTGGTCCTGCGCAACGCGCTGCGCGGTCTCGCCGTGACGGGAGCGGGACCGGCGCGACTGCTGGGCTGGCTGAACACGGTGACCCACCATCTCACCGAACAGGTCACGGCCACCGTGGTCTGCGGCGTCTACGATCCGCAGAACCGCGTGTTGGAGTGGGCGCGGGCAGGCCATCCGCCACCGGTCCTGATCCACGAGAGCACCGCCGCCGCCCTGCCGCTGCCCGGCGGCATCCTGCTGGGCGCGGTCGCCGAGGCGGAGTACGAGGAGAGACGGCTCAGCCTGGTGCCCGGCGACCGGCTGCTGATGTACACCGACGGGCTGATCGAACGCCGGGACCGGTCCGTGGAGAAGTCTCTCGAACAGCTCCTGGCCACCGTCGGCGCCGCCACCCGGGGACTGGGCGAGCACCTCGATGTCCTGCTGACGCACGCGCGCTCCGACACCGACGACGACACCTGCCTCATCGGTATCGACGTGGGCTGAGGCGACGCCGTCGGCGCGTCCTGCAGGGCCAGGCCGATGCCGATGCGTTTTCTTAGATCAGTGCATCGCCGGTCCGGGCCACACCGCGGAGGCGTCGTCGCGGCCGGGATCCGGGAGGTGGACGGGGCGGACGGGGATGGTGCGGGTGCGTCCTTCCGCGACCGCCGTCCAGGGGGCGGGGTGGCCCGAGTAGCACAGGGTGGTCAGGACGAAGACGCCGTCGGCGTAGACCTCGACGTACTCGCCGACGGTGAGAATCCGCAGGGTTGTGGCGGGTTCGGTCAGGACGGTCTCGCCCAGCGGTACGCCTGCGGGGCCGGTGATCCAGAGGTTCTCGCCGTCGCAGCCGACGACCAGGGCGGGGCCGTCCTCGCCGGTGCGCAGGGTGATCTCCACGCGCCCGGAGACATCGATGTCACCGACGGCGTGCGGCGCCGGGTCCGTCGTCTCCTCCAGCAGCCAGGCGTCCAGGCCGGGCCACCACTCCAGGCGGGGTGCCGAACCTTCCTGTGTGACAAGGGACTTGGGCTGGGCCAGCATGCCGCGGCAGGGTTCGCCGAAGTCGGTGAGGCCGACCCGGCGGGGGGTGGTGTGCAGGACGACGCGGGAGCCGTCGGGGGCGGCGATGACACGCGGGGCGTAGGAGCCGGTCGGGCCGAGCGGACCACGGCGGGTCCACGGTCCCCGCAGCCGGGGCGCGGTCCACGCCTCGAACCCGCGGGTCGCGCCGATCGAGCCGATCAGCAGCCAGCTTCCGTCGTCGAGGCGTTCGAGGACCGGGCACTCCAACTCGTCCACGTCGCCGGGTGAGATGAGCGGCGGGTGGACTGTCCAGTGCTCCAGGTCGTCCGACGTCGCCCACGCGACACAGCCGCTGACCTCGACGGGCAGCGACGCGTCGGCGGCGCAGACGACCATGACCCAGCCGTCCGACGCGTCGTCACGTACGACGAACGGGTCGCGCCATCCCATGCGTTCACCGGTGCGGTACCAGCGGGAGTCCGCCTCGACGACCGGCCCGGTGCCGTGGCGGCGCCAGCCGGTGCCGTCGGTGCGGTCGGAGTACGCGAGACCGATGGACTGGAGCGGCCAGCCGCCTTCCGTCAGTCCGCTCACGCCCGTGTAGAACATCGCCATTCCGCCGCCGGAGCCGTGCCGGACGGGATGCATGGTCCACACCGCCTGCTGGTCGAAGCGTCCGGGCAGCCCATTGCCGAAGGCGGTGCTCTCGGGCCGCCAGCCGACCAGGTCGCTGGAGGTGGCCCGGCCGTACGAGGTCTCCATCCTCAGGTGGTCGAACTCGCTTGTCCACGGGCCCTGAAGGTGCAGCACCGCGTAGGTGCCGTCGTCGTCGCGGAGCAGGGCGAAGTCGTTCACGCAGAGGCCGGGCGGGGCGTATCGCATGCGCAGTTCCTGTCGGCTCGCAGCGCTCAAACGCGTGCGCTGACCATGGAGTTCAAAGGTCTCGCTTAAGAATCGGCCCAAGTAAAACTCAACGCAAACGCTTGCGCAACAGTGAGGCCGGGCTTACGGTCTCGTCACCCCCAGATCACACCGATGTGAAACAGACGGGAGAAATAGCGCTGTGAGCGTCAGCATCACCGATGTCGCCCGCGCCGCCGGAGTCTCGGCGTCCACCGTGTCCCGCGCGCTGCGCGGCCAGCCGGGTGTCTCCGGCGAGGTCGCGGCGCAGATCACGGCAGTCGCCGCACGGCTCGGCTATACGGCGTCCCGTTCGGCGTCCAGCCTGGCCAGCGGGCGCACCTTCACCATCGGGGTGGTGGTGCCGTACGTGGGCCGCTGGTTCTTCGGCACCGTGCTGGACGCGGCCGAGCACGTGTTCAGCGCCGCCGGGTACGACGTCCTGCTGTACAACCTGGGCTCGCCGGAGACACGCAAGCGCTTCTTCACCAAGATGCCGGTCCGCAAGCGGGTTGACGCCGTGTTGTCGCTGCTCATCCCCGACGAGGAGGAGTCGGCCGCGCTGCGTCTCCTCGGGGTGCCGCTGGCCACTACGGTCGGCGGCGCCCGGCCCGGCTTCACCGTGGTCGGCATCGACGACCGGGCCGGGACGGAGAGCGCCGTCCGGCATCTGGTGAACCTCGGCCACCGCCGGATCGGCATGATCAGCGGGTCGAGCGGCCCGCAGCACTGGACCACGCCCATCACGCGCCGTCAGGCGTACCTGGACGTGCTTGCCGACGCCGGGATAGCGCACGACCCGGCGCTGGAGGCGGACGGCGACTACACCGTCGAGGGCGGCGAGCGGGCCATGACCGAACTGCTCGCCGCCTCCCGGCCGCCGACCGCCGTGTTCGCGCAGTCCGACGAGATGGCGATGGGCGCCCTGCGCGCCCTGCGGCGGCACCGGCTGACGGTGCCGGACGACGTGTCCGTCGTCGGCTTCGACGATCACGAACTCGCCGACGTGGTCGGGCTGACGACCGTGGCCCAGCCGGTCGCCGGGCAGGGCGCCGAGGCCGCCCGGCTGCTGCTGCGGCAGCTCGACGAGCCGGACGCCGGGCAGCCCGGACATGTGCGGATGCCCATCCGTCTCGTCCTGCGCGAGACCACCGCCCCGCCGCGCCCGCGCGGACCCCAGTGACCCCGGCTCCGCCGCCGGGCCCGAAGTCCCACAACCCCACGCCGGAACGCACCCGAGCACCACGGACCCTCGCACCGCACCGGAGGCACGAACCATGAGCGCGACCAACAGAAGGTACCGCCGCACCGCCTGTACGGGCGTGGCCCTCGTCCTGCCCCTCGCGGCGCTGGCCGCCTGCGGCGGCGGCAGCGGCGCCGACGTATCCGCGGAGGCGGGCAGCGGCAAGGGCACCATCAGCGTCTGGGCCCACCAGGGGCAGAAGAACGAGGACACCGCCCTGCGGGCCGCGGTGACGTCCTTCAACTCCTCCCAGCGCAAGATCAAGGTCGAGCTGAAGCTCATACCCGGCAACGACTACACCAAGACCATCACCGCCACGGACGCCTCCAAGCTTCCGGACGTGATGGAGTTCGACGGCCCGACCATGGCGAACTTCGTCTACAACAAGAAGCTCGCCCCCATCGACTCCTACGTTTCCGCGAAGACGATGTCCAACGCCACCGACGCGGGCAAGGCACAGGGCGAGATCGGCGGCACCCACTACGGGCTGGGCATGTACGACGCCGGGCTCGGCGTCTACGGCAACAAGAAGCTGCTGGACGCGGCCGGGGTGAAGTACCCGAAGAGCCTGTCCGACAACTGGACCGCCGCCGAGTTCACGGCCGCGCTCAAGGCGCTCAAGGGCAAGGACTCCGACGGCAAGGTCGTCGACCTCCAGGAGAACAGCGGCTACGCCAACGAGTGGGGCACCTTCGGTTTCGCGCCGATCGTCTGGTCGGCGGGCGGCTCCCTGCTGAAGGACGGCAAGGCGGAGGGCGCCCTGGACACCCCCGCCGCGGTGTCGGCGATGAAGACCCTCCAGTCCTGGAAGCCGTACACCGACCCCAACACCGACGGCAACGCCTTCGCCAAGGGCCGCGTCGCGCTGAGCTGGGTCGGCCACTGGATGTACCCCGCCTACAGCAAGGCCCTCGGCAGCGACCTCGTCGTGCTGCCGCTGCCCGACTTCGGCAACGGCCCCAAGACCGGCCAGGGCTCGTGGGCCTGGGGCATCGGCGCGAACTCCAAGAACGCCAAGGCGGCCGGGACCTTCCTCGACACCCTGCTGAACGACACCAACGTCACCGCGATGACGAAGGCCAACGGCGCCCCGCCCGCCACCAAGTCCGCGCTGGCCAAGAGTGAGCTGTACCAGCGGGGCGGCCCGCTCCAGCTCTTCGCCGACCAGCTCGCCAAGCCCTGCGGCGACAGCGACGCCACCACGTCCTGCGTCGCCGTGACCCGCCCGGTCACCGCCGGATACCCCACGGTCACCGCCAAGTTCAGCGACGCCCTGAACTCGATCTACGGCGGCGCCGACCCGAAGAGCGCCCTGGAGAAGGCCGCCCGCGCCATCGACCGGGACTTCTCCGACAACGCCGGTTACAAGATCCCGTAGTCCCGTCATCCCGTAGGACGCTTCGGCCGGGACGGGACCGCTCACGACGCGCAGGACGCGTACGGCGGCAGGCCCGTCCCGGCCGGGAACAGGACACCCCTGTGAAGACCGTGGAACCCGCGCCCGACGCGCCCGCCGCGCCATCGAGGAGGGAGCAAAGCCCGCCCGTGAACTCCGTGAAGCGCTCGCGGCCGGTGCGCGAGAACCGGGACTGGGCGCACGGACTGCTCATGTCCACGCCCGCCGTCGCCGGACTCATCGCCTTCGTCGGCGTCCCGTTCGGCTACGCCGTCGTCCTCTCCTTCTACAACGTGCGCCTCGGCTCCCCGATGGAGCCCACCTTCTTCGGGATCGAGCAGTACCGGCGTCTGTTCACCGACCCGGACCTGTCCGGCCCGTTCCTGCGGGCCCTGCTCAACAACCTCACCTTCGCCGGGGTCGTCGTACCGCTCCAGACGGGTCTGGCGCTGGCCCTGGCCATCCTGCTCAACCGCAAGCTGAAGGCGATCGGTCTGTTCCGATCGCTGTTCTTCATGCCGGTCGTCTTCCCCATGACCCTGGTCGCCGTGATCTGGCGGCTCATCCTCGCCCGCAGCGACCAGGGCCTGCTCAACTCCGCGCTGCACACGGTGAGTTTCGGCAACTGGGGCGCCTTCGACTGGCTCGGCGACACCGCCACCGCGATGGCCTCGATCATCGTGCTGTCGGTGTGGCAGGGCGTCGGCTTCCAGATGGTCATCCTGCTCGCCGGGCTCCAGCAGATCCCCGGCGAGCTGTACGAGGCCGCCGAACTCGACCGGGCCACCCGGTGGCAGCAGTTCCGCCATGTCACCCTGCCCGGCATCCGCGGCACCCTCGTCTTCGTCGCCATGCTGACCTCCGTGCTGTCCTTCCGGGTCTTCGACCAGGTCTACGTCCTCATCCATGGCGGAGGCCTCGACGAGGACGCCACCCGCACGGTCATGTACCAGGCCGTCACTACCGCCTTCGACCAGAACAACATCGGCCAGGCGTCCGCGATCACCGTCGTCTTCTTCCTGATCGTCGTCGCCCTGACCCTCATCCAGCGCCGCGTCGTCCGGCCCGACACCGAGGACTGACCCACGATGGCCACGACCCGCGCGCCCCTGCGCCGTTTCGCCGACTACGCCGTCCTCAGTGTCCTGGCGTTCATCTTCGTGCTGCCCGTCCTGTACCTGCTCCTGGGCAGCCTCAAGCCCTCGGACGAGGTGCTGAACGGCCTGAACGGCTTCCTCCCCACCCACCTGTCCTTCGACAACTACGCGACCGTCCTGGACGCCCTCAACTCCGACAGCACCGGCTACTTCTGGCGCTTCATGGGCATCTCGCTGCTCGTCGCGTTCGTGGTCGTGACCGGCGGCCTCTTCGTCAACTCGATGGCCGCGTACGGCATGTCACGGCTGAAGTGGCGCGGCCGGGAGGCCGTCTTCACGCTCGTGCTGCTGCTGATGCTCGTCCCGTTCGAGTCGGTGGCCGTGCCGCTCTTCTACATGTTCAACGACCAGCGCGACACCCTCGCCATCCAGGCGGTCCCGTTCATCGCCAACGCCTTCTCGATCTACCAGTTCCACACGTTCTTCCGCTCGATCCCGCCGAGCATCGAGGAGGCGGCCCGGCTGGACGGCGCGGGCCCCTGGCGCACGTTCTTCGCGGTCATCGTGCCGATGTCGAAGCCGGTGTTCGCCTCGGTCGCGATCCTCACCTTCCTCACCCAGTGGGGCTCCTTCCTGTGGCCGGTCCTGATGGTCTCCGACCCCTCCGTCCGCCCCCTCCCCCTGGAAATGAGCGTCTTCCAAGGCCAGCAACCCCCGGACTGGGGCCAGATCCTCGCCTTCGGTGTCCTCCTCGTCCTGCCCGTCCTGATCGTCTTCGCCTTCTTCCAGCGCTGGTTCGTCCAAGGCGTCGCCAGCTCCGCCGTCAAGGGCTGATCACTGACCTGTGGACGCTCCGCCACAGCCACCGCGTGCTGGACAGCGGCCGGGCCGCGGACTGCCGCGAGATCCTCACGCTGTACCCGCAACCGGCCGGCACCGGCGGCCCGCTGCGCATCGTCTTCGCCGAGGGGCCGGGCCGGTACGTCCCGGGCGGGTTCCCGCTGGGCTCCGGGGACGTGGGATACGTCCGGGGCGGCCCCCTGAACCTGCACGAACCGGGCGCCGTCCGGGCCCTGCTCGACCCGGCGGATGCGAGGGTCAGCTGACGGCGGTCGCCGGGTTCTCCAGGACCGCGCTCACGACGACGCCGAAGAGGCGATCGGCGCGTGGCGTGAGCGCGGGTTGATCCCCGAGCCAGGCGAGCATGGCCACCAGCGCGAACAGATCGTCGCCATCGATGTCGCTCCGCGCCACGCCCGCGGCCTGGGCGCGGGTGAGGAGCCGGGCACCGGCCGCGCGCAGGGTGACGCACGAGGCGTGGAGCGCGGATTCGGGGTCCTCGATGGCGGCTGCCATCAGCACGGTCACGCCCCGGTACTCGGTTGTCCACGCGACGCAGTCGCGCAGCCACGACACGAGAGCGTCTTCGGGTGAGCTGGACGTCTCCAGCCTGCCCGCCTTCGCCGTCAGGTCGTCGAAGCTCGTACGGAGCAGGGCGTCGAGCAACGCCTCGCGCGTCGGGAAGTGCCGCAGCAGCGTCGCGAGCCCGACATCGGCCCTGCGCGCGATGTCGCGCAGCGACACGTCGGCGCCCTGCTCGGTGATGGCGGTGCCCGCTACGGCGAGCAGGTGGTCGCGGTTCTTCCTGGCGTCGGCCCGCATCTGTCCCTCTTGACTATCCGGATCAGTGGTCCATATATTCGGATCAGTGATCCGTTTATGTGGATCGCTGATCCGAATCAGCGTATCCCGCAGCACGAGCAGGAGAAGAACGATGCCGACCCACACGATGAGGGCGATCCGGCTGCATGAGCACGGCGGCCCCGAGGTGCTGCGTGACGACGAGGCGCCGATGCCCGAGCCGGGGCCGGGTGAGGTGCTCGTCCGCGTCCACGCGGTCGGCGTCAACCCTCCGGACTGGTACCTGCGCGGCGGGCTGACCACCATGCCCGGCGAGCCGGACGCGACGGTCAGCCTGCCGGTGATTCCGGGGACGGACATCTCGGGCGTCGTCGAGGCCGTCGCCACCGATGTGGACGGCTTCTCGGTCGGCGACGAAGTCTTCGGCCTGCTGCGTTTCCCCAGCTTCGACGGCCGCGCCTACGCCGAGTACGTGGCCGCGCCCGCGTCGGACCTCGCGCACAAGCCGGTCGGCATCGACCATGTGCACGCCGCCGGTGCGCCCATGGCCGGGCTGACGGCGTGGCAGTTCCTGATCGAGGCCGGACACGATCACCCCTCGCCCTTCCAGCCGACGCCGCATCGCCCGGTGGCGCTCGACGCCGACACCACGGTGCTCGTCAACGGAGCCGCGGGCGGCGTGGGGCACTTCGCGCTGCAGCTGGCGAAGTGGAAGGGCGCGCGGGTCATCGCGGTGGCATCGGGCGCGCACGAGTCGTTCCTGCGTGCCCTCGGCGCCGACCAGTTCATCGACTACACCACGAGCCGTCCCGAAGAACTCGTACGCGGTGCCGACCTCGTTCTCGACACCGTCGGCGGCCCCCGCAGCGGTCGCTTCCCGCGCACGCTCAAGCGTGGCGGCGCCCTGTTCCAGGTGTTCCCCGGGGACTTCGACGCCGAGGAGACCGCGAAGCGGGGCGTCACGGTCTCGATCGCCCAGGTCCGCTCGAACGGCGCGCAACTCGCTGAACTGGGACGCCTGCTCGACGCGGGCACGCTACGCGTCGCGATCGACAGCACGTTCCCGCTCGCGGATGCCCGGGCGGCGCACGAGCGGGCCGCCCGGGGGCACATCCAGGGCAAGATCGTGCTCACGGTCGCTTAGGGGCCGGGCCGCTCGCCCGGGAAAGTCAGGGGTAGGGGACCGGGGCGTAGACGCGCCGGAAGTGGCGTCTGGGGGAGATGCGCGTCGTGGGGGTGGTCCGGGCGCCGACGCGCTTCAGGATGCTGTCGCGGGCGGCCTTCAGATCGGGGAGCAGACCGTCGAGGGACCGCAGATCGGCGAGGGCCGCGACCAGCAGATCGGCGGTGTGGCCCGCCCCGCAGCGCCGGCCCGCGAGCACCGCGCCGACGATGGAGTCCCGTTGCAGGGACAGCCAGCGCGCGGCCGACTCCTCGTCCTCGAAGACGGGGGACGGGCAGCCGGACCTCGACGACGACGGGCGGGTGGTGCCGGGCCGCTGGCCAGGGGTGATCTGCTCGCACGCCCGGCCGTACCAGCGCAGCAGTTCGCGGAGCGCGGCGGTGCGGTCGGCCGGTGCCTCCTCCGCTTCGGCCACCTCCCGGGCCAGCGCCCGCACCAAGTCGTTGAGGTAGTAGCGGCCGGGGTTCGGGGAGGTCAGCAGCCGGGCGTCGACCAGCAGTTCCAGGGTGTCCTGAGCCTGGTGGACCGGGCAGTTCAGCATGGCCGCCACCGACTCGGGCGTGACCTCGGCCGCGCCCAGGACACCGAGGGCGCGGAAGGCCGCGTCGGGGGCCGGGGCCGCCGGATGGCAGACGTGGGAGGCGCGGGTGCGCAGGGCCGCGTACTCGGTGCGCAGACCGGCGCGTACCGAGAGATCGCCCACCCGCAGCTCGTCCAGTAATCGGCCGGACGAGGTGAGCCGTTCGGCCAGGTCGTCCAGGGACCACTGCTCCCGCGCCAGACAGCGCGCCCCGGCGATACGGATCGCCAGCGGCAGCCCGGCGCAGACGGAGGCGATGCGCTGGGCGGCGAGCGGTTCCTCCCGCACCCGGTGGTGGCCGACGATGCCGCCCAGCAGTTCCACCGAGGCGTCCTCGGGGAGCGGGCTCACCGTCACGGTGTACGCCCCCTCCAGATCCGCGAGATGGTTGCGGCTGGTGATGATCAGCCGACTGCCGCCCCGTCCCGGAATGAGGTGGCGGACCTGGGCGGCGTCCCGGGCGTCGTCGAGGACGACGAGCATCTCGCGATCGGCGATCAGCGACCGGTACAGACAGGCCCGTTCGTCCAGACCGGACGGCACGGCCGACTGGGGCAGCCCCAGATCCGTGAGGAACCGGGCGAGTACGTCAGCGGGCGAGGCCGGACGGCCCGCGGCGTCCCGCAGACAGGCGTACAGCTCACCGTCCTTGAACGTGTCCCGCAGGCCATGGGCCAGATGCAACGACAGCGCGCTCTTGCCCACACCGGGCCCGCCGGTGAGCGCCACGATCACGGCGCTCCCGGGGTCCCGTGGCGGGGAGCACAGCACGGAACGGAGCGCCGCGGACTCATCTGCCCGCCCGACGAGGGCCGTGGGCGCGACGGGCAGCTGCGCGGGCCGTGGCCGGTCCCGGGACGGCCGGAACCCACTGGCGCGCTGGTCGGCGGACGGCTGCGGCTCGTCGTCCCGCAACACCCGCTGCTGCATGAGCCGCAGCTCGGGCCCGGGTTCGGTACCCAGCTGGTCGACCAGCAGCACACGGGTGCGCTGGAACACCTGGAGCGCCTCGGCCTGCTGCCCCGAGCGGGACAACGCCAGCATCAGCCGGGCCGCCATCGGCTCGTCCAGCGGGTTCTGCATCACCAGCCGCCACAACTCGGGAAGCATTCCGTTGTGCCGTCCGAGTTCCAGCTGGACATCGATCCACTGGGCGACGGTCTGCCTGCGCAGCTCCTGAAGATGCCGCGCCTCGACGTCGCACAGGGTGGCGGAGGGGATGTCCAGCAGCGGTTCGTCCCGCCACAGCGACAGCGCCCGGTTCAGCTCATCGGCCCCGGTGGCCAGGTCGCCGGAGGCGATGGCGGCCTCGCCCGCACGGCGGTGCGCGGTGAACCGGCCGAGGTCGCTTTCGTGCTCGTCCAGTTCGATGAGGTATCCCGGAGAACGCGTGACAATCCTGCGGCCCACGTCGTCGCCGAGTACGTTTCTCAGCCGCATCACATAGGTGCGCAGGGTGGCCGAGGCGCTGGAGGGCGGAACTCCGTCCCAGAGAAAGTGTGAGAGCCGGTCGATGGACACCACATGGTTGGCATTCAGGAGCAACGCGGCAAGGAGGATACGTTGCCGGGACGCGGGAACGGTCAACTGCCGGGCCTCACAGGTGATGGTGAGAGGACCGAGAAGGGCGAAGTCCACAACTATCCATTCCGAGGTCGGGTAGTGCGGAGTCCTGGACCTGCCGCCTGACGACGCTCATAACGATGTTGGCGTCAAAACCTTAGGCCAAAGATCACGAGGAAACACCGGCAGAAGACCTAGTGTGGGCGCCCGGGACGTCTCAGTAATCCCCTCACCAACCCCCTACTCAGCAATAAGTGGACGAGGCGA
This sequence comes from Streptomyces sp. NPDC001700, assembly GCF_053596435.1. Lineage (NCBI taxonomy): Bacteria > Bacillati > Actinomycetota > Actinomycetes > Kitasatosporales > Streptomycetaceae > Streptomyces > Streptomyces sp. NPDC001700. The sequence goes on along the minus strand of NZ_JBSFGE010000029.1, from coordinate 41,242 downwards.
GGGCCCGCAGGGGAACTCGCCGATGTCTGCCGAGGAGTGCGGTGGTGAGGCGGTAGGCGTCCACGAAGCCCCGGCCGCCGGTGTTCCCCCGCAGGAACGTCTCCGTGTCCGGCGCCTCCGGCGCATCGTCCCGGGCGAGCAGTTTCTCCGCGCGGTCGATGAATTCCCGCAGCAGTTCCATGCGGAAGGACTGATCGCTGCCCTTGCCGAGCGACGCGATGAAGTACAGGCGCATGCCGAGACGGACGGCCTCCGTGGTTCCGTAGCCGCCCAGTTCGTCCGCGAGTCCGGCGGCCGTGTGCATGCGGTCCACTCCATGGCGGCTGGACCGCACGACGCCGTCGAGCGGAACTCTGCTGAGGCAGAGTCGATGCGTTTTGGCGCCGAGCGCGCCGAAGACCTTCTGCAGCAGGATGTAGTCCTCGGTCAGCTCGCGGTCGTGGACGAGGACGATCTCGTCGTACTCCTCGGCCATCGGCACCAGATCGCGCAGGGCGCAGCCCAGGTAGTTGGGGTGTCCGGTGGCCGAGGTGATGGGGCGCAGCGGCAGGCCCTGGGCGGTGGCATCGAGATAGACGGGGCCCTTGTCGCAGCGGGTGTCCAGGCACAGACCGCGCTTGGAGAGGTAGTCGACCACCTCCTCCATGCCCATCCGGGGCGGCATTCTCCGGGTGATGCCCGGGTCGTGCAGGCCCAGCCAGTCGTAGTGGCCGCGCCAGATGTCCAGGACACGGCGGCTCACCGGATGGGTCCACCCGGTGTCCTCGACCGCGCGGACGTAGGGCTGGAGCGCCGCGTCCGGTGGCGGCGACGGCTGGGTCTGGAAGGCGGTGTAGAGGCTGCCGACGTCGTCCTCCGTGCACCGGGACGGGTCGATGTCCGGGCAGGCGCGGTCCAGGTACTCCCAGAAACCCGCGGTCTGGCGGGTGATGTTGAAGGTGGTGTGGCTGTAGAGATAGTCGACGTCGGTCAGCAACCGCGTGGCGCGGAACATGGCGTCCACCCACAGCAGGCCCTTGAGGTGGCTGAGGCCCAGCGCCTTGGTGGGGGTCACGGTGACCGGAGCGATCAGCACCCTGGGCCGGTGCGGGGTACCGTCCGTCATCGCTGTGCGCCCGTCGCGGAGGCGGCGAAGCCCTCGGCGGCCGCTCGGGCGAACGCCAGCACCGTGGACGAGGCCCGCTCGGTGACCCACACCAGGCAGACGGGGGCGGGGTCCAGGTCGGTGATCGGTACGTAGACGACGCCGGGGTGGCTGACCGCGCGCATGGAGGCGATGGTGGGATGGACGGCCCGGCCCTCGGCGATCGCGGCGAACATGTCCGGTATCGAGTCGGCGGTACATCGCCGGTGGAGCGGTCGTCCCTGGGCCGATACGCGCGGGACGAGCTGATCGTAGACGTCGGGCGGAAACGCCCCCGGACGCTGGAACATGTCGTAGTCCGCGAGGTCGTCACTGGTCACCGAGGCCCGGGAGGCGAGCGGGTGATCGGCGGCCACCGCGACGATGCGCTCTTCGGTGTAGAGCACGGGACCGGTGGTCAGATCCGGCTCGTCGACACGGAAGCGCGTGATCATCACGTCTGCCTCGCCCGCGCGCAGCTTGCCGTACGGATCCGAGATGAGCGCTTCCGAGACGGTCACCGGGTGCCGGTGCCCGGCCTCTTCCGCCGAGGCGAGGATCTTCTCCACCGCGTCGGGGGACCCCGGATACACCAGCCGGAGAGGGCTGTCCGGGACAGTGTCTTCCATGGTCTCGGCGATGGTGGCGAGCAGCTGCGCGCGATAGGGGCCGAGCGGCCGCAGCGGGCCGAGTTCCTCGCAGGCCCGGAGCACCCTCAGACGCAGGTCGGCCGGGGTGAGCGAGGACTCGGTGGGCGGCAACGACATCTGCAGCCGTGCCAGATGACGCCAGACCACCGGGTCCCTGGTGGCGGCGGCGGAGACCTGCGCGAGGGTCAGACCGCCCGGCTCGGTCTCCGGCGGGGTGATGCCGTGAACGGCCCGGTTCCACAGGGCCAGTCGCTCGGCGTCGGTACGGACCGACTGCGCGAACCAGGGCCGGAAGTGTGCTTCGGCCGCCACGGCCGCCTCCCGGCTCTGCTCCTCGCCGACCTCCGGATACCGGCCGAGGACGTCTGCCAGCGCGTAGGCGTGTGACAGGCCCAGGGCGACGCCGCGCCCGTACAGCGGGTTGGTCACGCAGGCCGCGTCGCCGACCCGGAACAGCCCGTGCACCGGCTGCTGGCCGGGGTCCACGGCCGCGCCGCGCAGGACGTTGTCGGGCGACGGCATGACCCGGACACCGGAGATCGGCTCGGCGACACCCGGCTCCAGCCAGGGCTGGAAGAACGGATTGGCGGCCGCCGCGGCGTGGAAGACGGAATCCTCGCGCAGGGCACGCAGCGCCTCGTCGTCGGGGAGCACACCGTAGGTGATGCTGAAGGTGTTGTTGTCGCCCGGGTGCAGGAAGGCCGCATAGCCGTCCCAGACCGCCCCGGCCGCGTTGTCGCGGTTGAGAGGGCCGGGGAACTCGTCGGTCCGCAGCCGGTAGAAGCGGGCGTAGGCGGTCATGCGCGAGCGGTGTACGACATCCTCGGGCTGGGGCACGCCCTCCTTGGCCAGCCACGTGCCGGAGAGGGAGCGCCGTCCCGTCGCGTCGATGACGAGGCCGGCGGGCAGGGGCGCGCCGGTCCCCGTCCGTACGCCGGTCACCCGGCGCGGTGCGTCGCCGCTGCCGTCGGTCAGCACGAGGCCCTGGACGGCCACGCCGGTGCGCAGCGTGATCCCGGGGCGCCGGGCGGTCTCCCGGCGGAGCACCAGCTCGAACGTACGGCGTCGGCAGGCGAGGACGGTGAGTTCATCGTCCCGCAGCTTCTCCGCACCGGCGTCGGTGACCGCGTCCGTACCGGCGTCGGTGTCGGCGCCGCTCGGCCGAGGCATGCTGCCACCGAGCCGCAGCGCCTTGGCACCGGCGTCGATGAGCGCGGCGTAGATGTCGGGCGCCCGGTCCGCCAGCAGGTTGACGCCCCGGGAGGTGAAGGCGTGGGACTGGAGGCCCTGCGGGACGCCGGGACGGTCCCAGCCGTGGTGCGCCTCGTCCGGGTCGGCGGGGAGCGGGCCGGGGTCCTTCTCCAGGACCGTGACGTCGTATCCCAGATCGCTCAGCGCGAGCGCGGCGGCGCACCCGGAGATGCTGCCGCCGATGACGACTGCGTGGGTCATGGTCACTTCCGCCGTCCGTTGACGAGGAACACCCGCTCGACGTCGGGCACATGGCGCGGGTGGACGGGGTCGGGCCACCGTCCGTAGTGCGCGGATTCCTCGCCGGGCTGCACCGCCTCGCCCTCGAAGCCGTATTCGGCGAGGAGCGCTTCCGGCTCGTCGTGCCCGTACAGCCAGGGGCAGCCCCAGCGTTCGAAGACCTCCAGCAGCGGCTTGACCGCCGGGGCGGTGAGGGCGGTGGCGCTGACCAGGTCCGCGGCCATCAGGCTGCCGGGCGCGGTCAGGTCCGCGACCCGGGAGAGCAGCCGCCGGGTGTGCTCCTCGGGAATGTAGTACAGCAGCCCTTCGAGCAGCCACAGGGAGGGCTGGTCCGGGCGGTAGCCGGCCGCGATGAGGGCCTCGGACCAGTCCTCGCCGAGCAGGTCGGCGCCGATCAGGTGGCGGGTGACGTGCTCGTGCACCGGTACGTCGCCGAGGGCCGACTCCTTGGCCGCCAGGACGTTCGCACGGTCCAGCTCGAACAGCTCGATCGGCCGGGGCCAGGGCAGCCGGTAGGCGCGGGTGTCCATGCCCGCGGCCGCCATCACCACCTGGGGGTAGTCGCCGTCCTTCACTTGGGCGAGCAGATAGTCGTCGAAGTACCGGGTCCGGATCGCGTTGTAGTCGAAGGTGCTCGGCACCTTCTGGTCGGGCTCGGTGCGGTTGGGCCAGGTCGCGTCGGAGACCTGGCCGAACAGGTCGGCCCCGACGGTGCCCGCGAGCCGGGCGGCGAAGGGGTCCTCGTACAGCCGGTCCGGCCGCTTGGTCTCCTTGGCGCGCAGGGCCGTCGTCAGCAGGGACGTCCGGGCGACCGCGTCGAATGGTTCCATGGTGGGTTGCTCCTTACAGGAGGGAATGTGAGGGAGAGAGCCAGCGGGTTCGGAACGATTCAGTTGGCGAGCAGGCGCTGCCAGGCCGCGTCGTCGTTCTGGAAGACCCGGTCCTTGACCTGGGCCGGGCGGGTTCCGGCGGCGACCCGGTGCTGCCAGTCGCGGGCGAACGCGTCCGGGGCCACGCGGTGGATCTCGGGGGCGGCCAGCCGGGCCGTCGTACGCGCCGACCGGTAGCCGGGGGCGGCGGCGCTGAGCGCCGTGTCGAGGGCGCGTTCCAGGGCGGCGGTCTCCTGGTCCGCCCAGGGGAGGAACGGCTCCAGGGCGAAGGCGTACCGCGGTGTGGTGCTCCCGGTCCCGGTGGCGCCGACCACCCGGCAGGTGGCGTTGCGTACCTCAAGGCCGGTGGCCGCGAGCGCCGTGCGCAGGGCGGTCACCACATGGGACTCGCGCAGGCGCTCGCCGACGGCGTCGGAGAGGGTGCGCCGCCCCGCGTACTCGACCCTCGGGACGTCCCCGACCCGGTCGACCACCCGCACCACATCGCCGAGCGCGTACCGGTACAGGCCGCCGACATGGCTGATGACGGCGTGGTATTCACGGCCGGTCTCCAGCTCGTGGAACAGCTGGGTGGCGGAATCGGGCCGCAGGTCCTCGTCGGCGTCGACGAACTCCAGCAGCCCGCCGGTGATCGCCGGTGATCCGGCGGTCAGATGGCGGTCGAGCGCTACGGCCACGAAGCCCTCCGACGCCGCCACCGGGGCGGGCAGGGCGGTGACCCGGGGGCCGAACGCCTCCCGCAGCCGGGGCAGATAGAGCGAGGCCAGGCCGGTGGTCCAGCAGAACAGCAGCTGCATGCGGGGCCACACGTGGGTGGGCAGCAGCCCTCCCGCGCGCTCCGCCGCTCGCTCCAGCAGCCGGGCGCGGCCGGGGTCGGGGGTGCCGCCGGGGTGTCCGTCGACCGTGCCGTCGTGCAGGTCCTTGACCAGCCGGGGCCACCACTGGACGAGTTGGTGCGGCAGCGCGGCGACCATCGCCGGGTTGATGCCGATGACGCACCGTACGTCATGCTCGATCGCGGCGCGCAGCCTCACATAGCCGCGCTGCAGATGATCGGCGGGATCCACGAATTCCGGCAGGGTCCCCCAGGGCGCACGGCTGCCGGGCTCCGCTGCGAGCGGTTCGCCGAAGGCCTGGCCGAAATCGACCTGGCTGGCTCCCAGATGGGGCTGGCCGGAACGGGTCGCACCGATCGCGGGGGCAGGGTCGTGTTTGAGGTTGAGCGTGGCGTCGGGCCGCTGAACCGCCTCCGGGAAGTGCTCGACGAAGTTGGCCCACGCCGCGTAGTAGAAGGGGAAGAAGGACGTGCGCATGAACTGCCGGGTGATCGGGATCTGTTTGCTCTCCCCGGTGCTGCCGCTGCTCTTGAAGAAGACCACGGCGGGATCCGCGCTGAGGACGTTCTGCCGCCCGGCGGCGGCCGACTCGATCCAGGGGGCGAGCGCCGCGTAGTCGGCGATGGGCACCGCCGCGCGGTATTCGTCCACGCTGCGGCAGCGGGCGAACCCGTGCGCCTTTCCGAATTCGGTGTCGGCGTTCTCGCGCAGCATGGCGCCCAGCGCCTCGTCCTGCGATCGCCGCGCGTTGTCCAGCGCGGCCCGCAGCCGGTCCCGCTCGTCCAGGACCCTGCTCCGGTAGGCGGAGAATGTCCCGCCGTCCGTGCCGCCATTCACCGCGTCGTTCATCTCGGCCCGGTCAGCCATGTGCACCGTCCATTATCGCCTGTTCCACGAGATCCACGGATTTCTCGACGCAGTCGGACTGCCCGAGGGTGGTGACGTTCAGCCCGGCCACCTCTTTTCGCATCGCGTCGGCCAAATCGGCCTGAAAGGAGGTGAAGGATTCCTCGGTGGGCTTTTCGCCGTAGCACTCCATCAGGTTCGCGTCCGCGCCCCAGCCGCTGCGTTCCCAGGCGACGGCGGGCGCCACATCGAGGTAGACGACCTGATCGGGCTGTGGGAAGGTCCGCCACCAGGAGAAGAGCGACGGATTTCCGTAGCCGAGCAGGGAGCATTTCGCCAGGAGTTTGAAGTAGTAGGAGTCCACGATCACCGGCCGGTCCGGCGGGGCCTGCGCCACCCGGTCCCGCAGGTGCACCGCCGCGATCTGCACCAGGGTGAGAAAGAGATCCGGGGAGTAGCGTCCGGCGGGCGCCCGCAGCGCTTCGGTGAGGAATTCGTCGCGCACCCTGCCGACGAGCGAGTACGCCGGGTCGAGCAATGTCTTGTCGTACGAGGCCACCGTCCAGGTTCCCCGCTCGGCGAGGCGCTCCAGCACCGAGGACTTTCCGGAGTAGTCGGGCCCCAGCAGAACCGTGAACCGCGGGTCGGCCATGTGTAATTCCTTTGGTCGTCCACCTGGATTCACCGAGTATCCATAGGAGGTGTATCGCCTCGATAGCGCGGCGGGAAGCGACACGTCAGCGGCACCGGCATCGCGACAACCCGCGCCGCAGGGCGGTGTGCTGGTCGCTGACCATCCGCTGGGTGACGGCGGCGTCGGTGATGGCGGTGCTGGCGTGGAAGGTGCCCGCGTAGTGGTGCAGTTCGGTGGGCACCCCGGCCTGGATCAGCCGGTGGCCGTACGCGATGTCCTCGTCGCGCAGCGGGTCGAACTCGCAGGCGCTGAGGTACGCGGGCGGCAGCCCGGTGAGGTCGTGGGCGCGCGCGGGAGCGGCGTACGAGGGGGTCTGCCCGCTGCTGTCCCCCAGGTAGTGCCGCCAGCTCTGGAGGGCGGCGGCGCGGTCCAGGACGGGTGTGTCGGTGAACTCCCGCGCGGACGGGCTGTCCAGCCGGTCGTCCAGCATCGGGAAGTTCAGGCACTGGAAACGCAACCGCGGTCCGCCTCGGTCGCGGGTGAGCAGGGTCAGCGCGGCGGCGAGTCCGCCCCCGGCGCTGTCGCCCGCGACCCCCACCCGGCACGGGTCGACGCCCAGCTCACCGGCGCTGTCCGCCACCCAGGACAGGGCGGCGTAGCCGTCCTCCAGGCCGCAGGGGAAGGGGTGTTCGGGGGCGAGCCGGTAGTCCACGGAAACCACGACGGCCGCCACCTGATCGGCGAGGTGCAGCGCGGACGCGTGGTTGGTGTCCAGATCGCCGCCGACCAGGCCGCCCCAGTGGAAGTAGAGCAGCGCGGGCTTCGGGTCCTGGCCGCCGTGCGGCCGGTAGATCCGTACCGGGACCTTGGGTCCCCCGGGCGGTCCGGGGACCAGGGTGTCGGTCACGTCCACCGGGTGGTCCGGTTCCTGGGCCGCCGTGGCGGCCGCCGCCTCGCGCATCGCGGCCCGGGCGGCCTCCGGACGCGCGAAGTCGAGCGGGCGGAGCCCGGGGAGCGCCGTGTACGGGGCCAGCTCGGGGTCGTAGGCGTGGGTCATGACGCTCCTGCGGTGAGAGTGAGTGCCGCGTAGGCGCGCAGTCGCCCGGCACCGGCGGTCTCCGGTTGGTCATCGGACGTGGCATCCGGGTCCGGGACGACGCGCAGCAGGTCGAAGGGCCCGTCCGCGGGGTCCAGTTGCGGCACATGATGAATCGTCAGATCGGTGTGCTCGTCAATCAGTTGGGCGATGACGGCCTCGGCGAGAACATGGTGGACGTGGACGAGGTAGGCGGCCAGGGACACCCGGGTCGTGACGGCGTACAGCCGTGCCTCACGAACCGGCGCCGGGCCGTCGTGTTCCGGCGAGCCCGCCGTCGCGGGGACCCGCAGCCGGGCGGGGAGGGGCGGCAGCTCCGCCGTGGGGAACAGTCTGAGCAGACGGCGCAGCGGCGACCGTTCGCCCGCGTCGTCGGGCGCCGTCCACGCCATGGAGCCGTCCTGGCTGACGTAGTGGAATCCGAATCTGCCAGCGAGGTTCGCCGGGTTTCCGGTCAGGAACACGGTCCGGGTGTACGCCCGGAGCCATGACGCGCGCAGGGTGTCCGGAAGGCTCAGGGCGTAGCGCAGCACCGACTCCGCGTAGACCTGGGGCTCGAAGCGGCGCAGGACGACCGTCACGGTCGTCGTCGCCGCTTCGGCCGCCGAGGCCAGCTCCGTCAGCAGCTCCGCGGTGAGCGGACCGGGGTCGGAGGCTCCTTCGCCCCGTCCCGGGTGCGCGAGGCGGATCCTGGAGGCGAGCTGTGTCCGGAGAAACTCTTGGGTGAACATGCGCAACTCCTCTCGGCCATGGTCATGAGGGGAGGCCGCGCAGGCCGTTCCCCAGGCCGTCCCAGTGGATCTGCCGAGTATCCACAGGAGTCATAGCGCGCCGATAGCGCGGCCCGAGGCAGGGCGTCACTGGTGCAGCGCATACCGGACCGTTGCGCAAGAGGCATTTTCCGCCATTCACGCTATGGAACGGCAGGTCAGGATAACGCGGGTGATTACCCGCTACCTGGCGATGGAAACTAGGGAGATTAGTCCTACTGGATTCATATCATCGAGTCGTGAGTGAATCAGGAGGTTATGGGTGCTGGTGGAACGAAATGAGCAGCTCATGCGGGTCGATGGCTGGCTCAGGGACTGCGCCATGGGGACGGGCCGGGTCGTCCTGCTGGAGGGTGCCATAGGGTTCGGGAAGACCGAATTCTTGCGCAGCGTGGCCGATCGTGCGCTGAGGGCTGATGCCATCTCCGTGACGGCGACGTGTTCTCCCGGGGAGCGCGATCTGCCCTTCGGCGTCATCAGCCAGTTGTTCGCCAGCCCCGGCCTGCCGTCAGATCTCCGTGGGCGGGCGGCCTCGGTCCTGCGCGAACTCATGGTCTCCGCTGCCGCGTATTCCACGCGGGAGGCCGTGGACCGCCACCGGGCGCAGATCCACTACGACCTGTTCGGCCCGCTCATCGAGTTATCGGCCGAGGTCCCGATCGTGGCGGGAGTCGACGACATCGGACACGCGGACGAGGCGTCGCGGCAATGTCTGCTGCACCTGGTCCGAAGACTGGGCTCGGCGCGGATCCTCCTTCTCCTCGGCGAACAGCCGGAGCCGGGACCGGCGCACTCGCCGTTCCACGCGGAAGTCGTCCGGCAGCCCCAGTCCGTCCGTCTCCCGCTGGCGCCACTGACCCGTTCGGGCGTGCGCGATGTGCTGCGGAACCGGGGCGCGAAGGAGAGCGACGACATCGCCGTCCAGCGCTTCCACGACCTCAGCGGCGGCAATCCGCTCCTGCTGCACGCGCTGATCGACGACGAGGCCGGAGGCGGTGACGGCGCCAAGAGCGCGTACGGCCGGGCCCTGCTGTCCTGCCTGTACCGCAGCGATCCGGTGATGCTGTCGGTGGCCCGGGCCATGGCGGTCCACGGTGACGACCTCTGGCTGGAGGATCTCGCCACCCTGCTGGACACGGACGAGACGATCGTCGGCCGGGCCCTCCAGGTCATGGCCGACACCGGAATGCTCCGGGACGGCCGCTTCCGCCACCCCACCATCGCCCGCACCATCCTGGACGACCTGCCCGCACCGGACCGGGCGAGCCTCCACCACCAGTCCGCCCGGCTGCTGCACGGCCAGGGCGCCCCACCGGTCGCGGTCGCCCGCCATCTCCTCAGAGCGGGCGAGGTCCAGGACCCGTGGGCGACGGCCCTGCTGCTGGAGGCGGCGGGACACGCGTCGCTCCACGGCGAGGTGCGCCTGGCGGTGGACTGTCTGGAGCTGGCCCGGCGGTCGAGTACGGACGAGAAGGCCCGTACGGCGATCCGCGCCAAGCTGGCCCAGGCCGAATGGCAGCTCAACCCGTCCGCCTCGGCCCGCCATCTCACGGCGCTGACGGCCGCGGCGAGGGGCGGCGGGCTCGGCCTGAGCGACATGATCCCGCTCATCCGCCAGCTCCTGTGGCTGGACCGGGCCCAGGAGGCCGCCGACCTCCTGGCCCTCGTACGGGACATCGCGCGCGAGCCCTCCGGCGACCCCGGGGACGAGGCGCGGGATCTGGAGACCTGGCTGGCCTGCGCGTATCCGCCGCTCGCGGGCAGACTCCACGGCACCGCCGCGACGGCGGCCGGGGCGCAGAGCACCCCGGCCACCAAGGGGGCGGATCCGGGGCTGCGTACGGTCGCCGTCCTGTCCAGCGGTCTCATCCACCGGCACAGCCACGAGACCCGGGAGAGGACCACCCGCGCACTGGGCCAGTCCGGTTTGCACCCCGACTCCCCGTGGGCGGAGGAGTCCACGCTGCTCGCGCTGCTCAGCCTGGTCTACAGCGGCGAGCTGAGCGCCGCCACGGCACGCTGCCGCAGCGCCGACGACCGGCGCGACCCCGCGTCCGCTCCGACCCGGCAGGCGATCTACGCCGCCGTGGAGGCGGAGATCGCGCTCCGCAAGGGGGATCTGCCGACCGCGGTGGACCAGGCCCAGGCGGCGCTGGACCTGGTGTCGGCCCGGGGGTGGGGCACCGCCGTCGGGCTGCCGCTCGGCGCGCTGATCCTGGCGCACACCAGGATGGGCAATCTGGAGACGGCCGCCGAACTGGTCGGCCAGTCCTTTCCGGCCGCTCTCTTCCAGAGCCGCTACGGACTGCACTACCTCCAGGCGCGGGGCCACTACTATCTCGCCACCGACCGCACCCACGCCGCCCTCGCCGACTTCCTCACCTGCGGTGACCTCATGCGCGGCTGGGGCCTCGACCTGCCCGGCATCGTGCCCTGGCGCACCAGCGCGGCGGAGGCGTGGCTGCGGCAGAACAACCGCGACCAGGCCAAGCGGCTGGTCAAGGACCAGCTCGCGCTGCCCGGTGTCAACGACACCGTCACCCGGGGGCTTTCGCTGCGGCTGCTGGCCATCCTCAGCTCGCCCGGCCAGCGTACGAAGCTGCTCAGCGAGGCCGCCGACATCGTCGAGGCGGCCGGTGACAACTTCGAGCTGGCGAGGACCCTCGCCGATCTGGGCCGTGCCCACCACACCCTGGGCAAGCACCGCCGTTCGCGCATGGTCATGCGCCGGGCCTGGCACGTGGCGAACATGTGCAAGGCGGCGCCGCTGTGCCAGGAACTCCTTCCCGACATGCGCGGTTACGACGAGAGCGCCGAGCCGGGGCTCTCGGCGTCCATCGCCTCGCTCACCAACTCGGAACGCCGCATCGCCTCCCTGGCGGTGATGGGATACACCAACCGCGAGATCGCGGAGAAGTTCTTCATCACCCCCAGCACGGTGGAGCAGCACCTCACCCGGGTCTACCGCAAGCTCGCCATCAAGAGCCGCCAGGGGCTGCCGGACTGCCTGCGGGCCGACGTCGCCCATCGGGCCTGACGCGCGAGATAACGCAGTGCCGGGACGGTGTGCGCCGTCCCGGCTCCGGCTGTGGTGCTGGGTGGAACTGGCGGGGCCTTACGGAACCGCCACCGCCGGGCACAGCGCCAGCAGTTCGGCCGGCTTGCGCAGCACCACATCGGGCTCCGCCGCGAGCAGCGTCTCCTCCTCCGTCTCACCCCACAGCGCGGCCACCGCGGTGACCCCGGCGCCCCGCGCGCTGGCCAGGTCGGTGACCGCGTCCCCGACCATCACGGTCCGCTCGGGCCGGGCGTCCAGCGCCGCCATCGCCTTCAGCACGATGTCCGGCGCGGGCTTGGGGTGCGCCACCTCGTCCGAGCCGAGGACGATGTCGAACAGCGGAAGGATGCCGAGCCCTTCGAGCAGCGAACGCGCCCGGGGCCCGCTCTTCCCGGTGGCCACCGCGAGCCCCAGCCCGCGGTTCCGCAGCTCCGACAGCAGCTCGGGCACCCCGTCGAACATCTCCACGCGGTGGGCGAGCCGGTAGCTTTCGCGGACGAACGGAGCCTCCATCTCCAGCGGCAGGTCCATGATCCGCATGATGTCCGGGAAGTAGCGGCCCAGATGCCGGTTGTACTCCTCGAAGGGCGGCTCGCCCTCGCCGACGACCTCGGCGTAGGCGAGGGTGAACGCCTCGCGCATCACCGCGAAGCTGTTGACGAGCACACCGTCGAGGTCGAAGACCACCGAGGTGACCGGGGTGGCGCGGTGGCCGATGGGCTGGCTGTTCATGAGTACTCCCGCTGCCGGGGCTTCCGGGCGGTCCGGGCCGAGGTGTAGACGCGCTCGATGGCGCCGATGGCCCGTCGGGCCTCCGCGATCGCCCGGCCCCGCTCCGCCGGGTCGGCCAGCAGCGCGGGAAGGCTGTCGAGCTGCCGGTCGTACTCCGCGCCGACCGGTTCGGTGTGCACGGCCACCGGCAGGGTCCTGCCGTCGACGGTGCGGGTCAGGGTGGACCGCTCCAGACGGTTCGGGCTGAACCCGAAGGTGCAGCACAGCGTGGCGCTGCCGCCGCTGCCGTCGATGGTGATCCGGGTGGTGTCGAGCGCCTCGTGCGACGCCCAGCTCGCGTGCAGGACGACCGAGCGGCCGTCCTCGGTGATGAGGAATCCGCGCGCGGTGTCCTCGACGTCGGTGCCGCCCGCGAGGGTTTCGCCACTATCGTCGTCGCCCCGCCACGCGGCCCCCGAGGAGTGCTCGGTGATGAAGTCGGACGACAACGTGCCGACGGCGTGCCGGAATTCGGCGGTACCGAGCAGCGGAACCGCGGTGTCGATCAGGTGCCAGCCCAGATCGACCAGCGCCCCGCCGCCCGAGAGCGCCCGCTGGGTGAACCAGCCGCCCCGGTCGGGTACGCCGCGCGAGCGCACCCAGGCCAGCTCGACGTGGCGGATGCGGCCCAGCCGGGCGCCGATCTGGTACAGCGCGCGCACATCGGCGCGGTAGCGTGCCGCGCTGCCCGCCAGCAGCACCGCGCCACCGGAGCGCTCCGCGTCGGCCAGCTGCTCGGCCTCCTCGGACGTCAGGCACACCGGCTTCTCCAGGAACACCGGAATGCCCTTGGCCAGCAGCTCGCGGGCCACCGTGCAGTGCAGATGGTTGGGCACCGCCACCACGGCCAGGTCCACCGTGGCGGGGTCGATGTCGTGGACCGCGGCCAGTACCGGCAGCCCCTCCGCGCCCTCCACCGCGGCGGCGGCCGCGCGGCTGTTCTCGTCGGGATCCACCGCCGCGGTCACGGTGAAGGCGGGGTGGCGGGCGAGCCGCGGCAGCCAGATCGAGCGGGCCGCCCAGCCCAGCCCCACCACGGCGGTTCTGATCGGCTTCTCACCGGCCGAAGAGTGGCCGACTGCTGGGACGCTCATGCGCCCGCGACCACATCGGCGACGACGGCGGCCACTTCGTGCATCTGCTCCTCGCTGCCCAGCAGCACCCGGTGGTGCAGCCACACACAGTCCCGGGTCAGCGCCTCGGAGTGCGGGCAGCGGCGGGCGAGTTCGTCCACCGACAGCTCCGGGGCCGCGACCTCCCAGAAGGCGTCCGTGCGGTAGACCGCGCGGAAGGCGACGAACGCGGGCAGCCCGCGCTCGATCAGCGTGTCCACCACCTTGGCGCGCCGCTCCTCGGTGATACCCGGGATGCGGAACATCGCCATGTAGTGCGGATTGCGGTCGCCACGCTCGTCGACCGACTGCGGTACGACACCGGGGATCTCGGCGAGCAGTCGGCTCAGCACCGGCCAGCGCTGCTCGCGCGTGGTGATCTGGTCCTCCAGCCGGGCGAGCTGGGCGCGCAGCACCGACGCGGAGAACTCGTTCATCCGGAAGTTGGAGCCCGAGGTGCGGTGGAAGTAGCCGCGGTCCGTACGCGGCCGCCCGCAGCTGTGCCGTACGAAGCCCCGCTCGTACAGCTCGGCGGTGGGGAACAGCACGGCGCCGCCCTCTCCGGCGGTCATCAGTTTCCCGTTCTGGAAACTGAACGCCGCCACCGAGCCCAGCTCACCGACCTTCTTTCCGCGCCACTGGGCACCGTGGGCGTGTGCCGCGTCCTGGACCAGCGGCACGCCCGAGTCGGCGGACAGCTTGTCCAGCGCGTCCATGTCGCACATCTGACCCGCCATGTGCACCGGCATGATGGCGCGGGTCTTGGGGCCGATGGCCGCCTCGACGGCGGAGGGGTCGATGCAGTACGTGTCCGGGTCGACGTCCACGGGGACGGCCACCGCGCCCAGCCGCTGCGCGGCCTGCGAGGACGAGATGAAGGTGAACGCCGGAACGATGACCTCGGTGTCGGCGCCGACACCCATGACCTCCAGGGCGAGTTCCAGCGCATGCGTCCCGTTGGTGACCGCGAGCGCGTGCTCGTTGCCGTGGGCGGCGGCGAACTCGGCCTCGAAGGCGTCCACCTCACCGCCCCCGATGCGCCACCACTGGCCCTGCTCCAGGGCCCGGATCAGACCGTCGCGCTCCTCGTCGCCGTACTGCGGCCACGCCGGGAGCTCTGATCCCAGTCGCACACCATTACCCATGATTCCTTGCTCCTTTATGCGTTATGGAGACAGCTTGCGGCGGTCGATCGCAATAGCACGCTAACCGGCGCATGGGCAATCGTCATTCCCCTGACGACCCCCCTATAGCCCCCCTTAGGAACGTGCGTGGCCCATTTCTCACGTCGCGCGCACGACTGCCGTGCTATAAAAGGCACTTCTATGGTTAGCCGCTGTAATTCAGCCAAGCCCGCATGGTGAGGTGCGCATTGAGCAGGCTGTTGTTGGTGAACGGGCCGAATCTCGGCATACTCGGAACGCGTCAGCCGGAGATCTACGGAACCGATACGCTGCAGGACATCGAGCGCTGGGTCGCCGACGAGGTCGCGGACCGCGGCTGGAAAGTGGATTCCTTCCAGTTCGATGGCGAAGCGGAGATCATCCGAACCATTCAGGAGAACTACGACACGGTCGGCGCCATCATCAATCCGGCCGCCCTGATGATGGCCGGATGGGGACTCAGGGACGCACTTGCGAACTATCCCCGGCCATGGATAGAAGTGCATTTGTCGAACGTCTGGGCGCGCGAGCAGTTCCGGCACGAGTCGGTGACGGGCCCGCTGGCCGCGGGCGTCATCTTCGGGCTCGGCGCACTGGGATACCGGCTCGCCGCCCGCGCATTGCTGGAGAAGGTGCCGGACTGAGCGTCCGCCACCATCACATCCCAGGGGATAGAGGCTCACAACATGCTGGTGCAGGCGCTCGAGGCGCGGGCGGACGCCGTCCCGGAGGCGACGGCCCTGGAGTTCAACGGCGAGGAGCTGTCCTACCGGTCGGTGCACGAACGCGCCAACCGGCTGGCCCGCCATCTCGTGGCCCGGGGCGTCGGCCCCGACCGGGTCGTCGCGGTGATGCTGCCGCGCTCGGCTGATCTGCGGGTGACACTGCTGGCGGTGCTGAAGGCGGGCGGGGCGTATCTCCCCCTCGACCCCGAACACCCGCTGGAGCGCACCGCGTTCATGCTGGCGGAGGCCCGTCCGGCGGTGCTGGTGACCTCCCGGGAGAGCGCCGCGCACGCCGACGGTCTGGACATCCCGCACATCGTCCTGGACGACCCCGGGACGGCCACCGAGCTGGAGCGCCACCCGGCCGGACATCTGCGGGACGGCGAACGCCTCGGCACGGTACGGCCCGAGAACCTGGCGTACATCATCTACACTTCCGGATCCACCGGAAGACCCAAGGGCGTCCAGGTGCCGAGGCGCGCCCTGCACAACCTCCTCGAAGCCATGGCCGGTCGGCTGTCGCTGGGCCCGGGGGACCGCATGCTGTCGGTCACCACGCCCACCTTCGACATGTCACTGCCCGAGCTGTTCCTGCCGTTCTACACCGGCGCCTGCGCCGTGGTCGCGCCCAAGGCCACCGGACAGGACCCGCAGGAGCTGGGCGATCTGATCCGGAGCCGTGGCGTGTCCCTCGCCCAGGCCACCCCCACCCACTGGCACATGCTGGCCACCGTCACCCCGGACGTGCTGCACGGGCTGCGCATCCTCATCGGCGGTGAGGCGCTGTCGGAGAAGCTGACCGCCACCCTCCTCGAACTCGGCGCCGATGTGATCCAGTGGTACGGCCCGACCGAGACCACCGTCTGGTCGACCGTGCACCCGGTGATCGGCCCCGATGACGCCGCCGTCGTCGGCACCGCGCTGCGCAACACCGGTCTGCATGTGCTCGGCGACGACCTCGCGCCGGTACCGCCCGGCGCGGAAGGCGAGCTGTACATCGCGGGGGACGGGGTGACCCGGGGCTATCTGAACCGCTCCGCGCTCACCGCCGAGCGGTACGTGGCGAACCCCTTCGGCCCCGAGGGCTCCCGCATGTACCGGACCGGCGATGTCGTACGCCGCCGCCCCGACGAGACGCTGGAGTACGTCGGCCGCTCCGACCACCAGGTCAAACTGCACGGCTTCCGGGTCGAGCTGGGCGAGGTGGAGGCCGCGATCGAGCTGTCCGAGGACGTGGCCCAGGCCGCCGCGACCGTACGCGAGGACCGGCCGGGGGACCGCCGCCTGGTGGCCTATGTGACGGCCGAGCCGGGACGCGAACCGTCCTCCAAAGAACTGCGGCTCTTCGTGGCGGACCGGCTGCCGCTGTACATGCTGCCGTCCGCCGTGGTGGTGCTGGACGAATTCCCGCTCACCCCCAACGGCAAGCTCGACCGCAAGGCACTGCCCGCCCCGGTGGTCGAGCAGACGCACATGGTGGAGACCCACCTCACCGAATCCGAGCTGATGCTGAGCTATCTGTTCGGCCAGGTGCTCGGGGTCGACCAGGTCGGCCCCCACGACAGCTTCTTCGACCTCGGCGGCAGCTCGGTGCTGGCCGCCCGGCTGATCAGCCGCGTCAAGTCCGACCTGGGCCGCGACCTGTCGATCCGGATGCTCGTCGAGTCACCCACCGCCGCCGAACTCTCCCGCCGCCTGACCGGCGAGGAGCCGCAGGACTCCTTCGACGTCCTGCTGCCGCTCATCGTCCGGGGCAGCGAACGGCCCCTGTTCTGCATGCGCCACCTCGGCGGCACCGCGTGGTGTTACGGCGTACTCGCCCAGCACTTCGGACCGGAGTACCCGATCTACGGCCTCCAGTCGCACACGTTCCAGGAACACACCGACGCGCCCACCAGCATCGCCGCGATGGCCGCCGACTACGCGGAGCGCATCCGTGGCGTCCAGCCGCACGGCCCGTACCGGGTCCTCGGCTGGTCCTTCGGCGGCGTACTCGCCCAGGCGGTCGCGGCCGAACTCCAGCGGCAGGGCGAGGACATCGAGTACCTCGGAGTGGTCAACACCAACCCGCACATCACCGAGATGGAAGACCGTGACGAGCAGGGGCTCATCGCGCTCATCCTCATGATCAACGGCAAGGATCCCGCCACGTACGGCAGCCCGCTGACGTACGAGGACATCGCGGAGTTCGCCGACATGGCGACCAACTACGCCTGGCGCGGCGAGCGGAGCGCCGCCGAGACCTTCGTCGGCACCATGCTCACCGACCTGCGCGCCTGGAAGAACCACACGCCCGACCCCTTCCGTGGCACGCTCCACCTGTTCGCGGCCGACCCCAGCCCGGTGGCCGAGGCCGCCTCCAGCGAGGCCTGGACGCCGTACGTGACCGGCGACATCGTCCGCCATGAACTCCACTGCGGCCATGAGGAGATGCTCAGCAACCCCCGGGTGCTGAAGGACGTGGCCTCGATCGTCACCGAACACCTCACCGCCTGACGAGCCGGGAGACAGCCATCAGTTACCTGGGAATCGACGTGGGCGGCACCAAGGTGGCGCTGCGCCTCGAACACGACGACGCGAGCATCGCCGAGTCCGCCTTCCGCTGGCCCGCCACCGGCGACGCGCGCCATGACCTGGAGCTGCTGGCACACCACGTCACGGAGCTGGCGGCGGGCCACCCCGAGCGGCTGACCGGCGTCGGGGTGGCCATGCCCGCCACCCTCGACGCCACCGGCACGGTCACCGCCTGGCCCGGCCGCCCCGCATGGGCCGGACTGGACCTGCGGGGCGCGCTGTCCGCGCTGTTCGGCGACGACACCGAGGTGGGCTGTGCCGACGACGGCGATCTGGCCGCGCTCGCCGAAGCACACGAGGCGGGCTGCCCGGACCTGCTCTACCTCGGTGTCGGCACGGGTGTCGGCGGTGGCATCGTGCTGAACGGTGCCCCGCTCCCCGGCATGGGCCGCGGCTCCTGCGAGGTCGGCCATATGGTCGTGGACCGGGATGGGCCGCCGTGCGACTGCGGTCGGGCGGGCTGCGTCCAGGCTGCGGCCTCCGGCCCGGCCACCCTGCGCCGGGCGGCCCGCCGCCGGGGCGGGGAGGTGACGTTCGACGGGCTGCGCGATGCCGTGCGGCGCGGGGATCCGTGGGCCGTGACCGTGCTACGGGAGAGCGGCGCGGCCCTGGCCGCGGCCGTGACCGGCGTATCCGAACTGCTCAGCCCCTCGCTGGTGTTGATCGGCGGGGGCTTCGCGGCGGGCCTGCCGGAGCTGGTGACGGTGGTGGCCGAGCGGACGGCGGCGCTCGAACGCCCGGGGCATCCGCTGCCACCGGTCCGCGCGGCGGCGCTCGGCGGGCTGTCCTCGCTGCACGGTGCCGTCCTGCTGGCCAGGGGACTGCCCGGCTGACCCGGGGGCGCGGCGGTCTTACGAAGCTTATGTGGCGACCGGCGGTGTTACGTGGCGACCGGTGGTCGCCACGTAACACCGCCGGTCTCATGCGGTGGTGACCGGGTCCTCCCGGTCCATGGTGGCGAGCGCCGCCGCGACCGTCTCCTCGGCGAGCCCGGACACCAGCTCCGGGCCGCCGGGCCCGTCCAGGACGAAGGTGAGCCCGTCCGTCGCCTTCTTGTCCAGCCGCATCACATCGATCAGCCGCCCCGGATCGACGTCGGCGGGCAGCGCGTACGGCAGTCCGTAGCTCCGTACGACCTCCAGGTGCTCCGCCGCCCGCGCCTCGTCGATCCGGCCCAGGGCCAGGGCGAGACGCCCGGCGAAAACCGTCCCGATCGCCACCCCCTCACCGTGCCGCAGCGCGAATTGCGTGGCGATTTCCAGAGCGTGGCCCAGGGTGTGGCCGTAATTCAGCACATGACGAAGCCCGGAGTCCCGCTCGTCCGCGGAAACCACCGACGCCTTCAGCGCGACGCTCGCCGCTATTTGTTCCGACAGCGTGAGCCCGCTCAGGTCACCGGCGCCGATGAAGTGACAGCGGGCGATCTCTCCGTAACCATTGAGCATTTCGCCCGCCGGTAGCGTCGTCAGATAGTCCGTGTCGCACAGCACGGCGGCGGGCTGCCAGTAGGCGCCCACCAGATTCTTCCCCTCGGGGAGGTTCACCGCCGTCTTCCCGCCGACGCTGGCGTCCACCTGGGCCAGCAGCGAGGTCGGCAGATGCACCACCGGGACGCCCCGGTGATACAGGGACGCGGCCAGCCCCACGACATCGGTCGTGGTCCCGCCACCGCAGGATACGACCGCGTCCGACCGGGTCAGGCCGAAACGGACGAACTCGCGGCACAGTTCTTCCACCGTCGACAGCGTCTTGTCCGTCTCGCCGTCGCGGGCCCGCAGAACCACCGAGGGAACCCCGGGGTCGGGCAGCCAGTCATCCGGCCGCGCGGAGACCATGGCCACGCGCTGCGCACCGAGTCCCGCGATCACCTCGTTCAGCGAATTCCGCACCCCGGACCCGATATCGACGGGATAGGAACGGTCACCGAGTTCCACCATGACGCGGGTATGCGGACCAGCGGACGTCGTCATGCGCTGTCAGTCCCTCCATGAGCGGTGACCGGGAATTCCCCGCGTCGAATGTAGTGCCGATGCCCCGTCCCCATCCAATGAGCGCGACATTAACTGCCTCACCCAGCAAGTTAGGGATGACATAGGGGGGTGTTCAGGGGGTAATTCCGGGCCCTCCATGACGAGACTGGGACGGGTTGAGGCGACCTTCTGCCACCGCGGCATGCACGTCTCTTGTCCGTCCGGAGGGATAACGACATGTTGCGCACGGAGCTGATCCGCCCGCTGCACGAGCTGCTCGTTACGCAGGCCCGGCGGTTCGGCGACAAACCCGCCTACCGCGATGGCCGCCGCAGCGTGAGCTACGCCGAACTGGAGCTGCGTACCCGCAGGCTGGCCGGCCACCTCGCCGAACTGCGCCTCCAGCCCGGCGACCGGGCCGCGATCTGCCTCGGCAACCGCGTCGAGACGGTGGAGTGCTACTACGCCATCGCCAGGGCGAGCGCGGTCGGCGTACCGATCAACCCCCGCAGCACCGACGCCGAGCTGGCGCACCTCCTCGACGACAGCGGCGCCCGCGTGATCATCACCGATCACGCCCACGCCGCCCAGCTCGGCCGGTTGCTGCCCGCACGCTCGCATCTGACGGTGGTGATGGTCCACGACGAGACCACCCCCGGCCTGCCCTCCGGCTTCCTGCCCTACGGCACCCTGGTGTCCACCGACCCCGCCACGCCCGCCAGGGACGACCTGGGCCTGGACGACCTCGCGTGGATGCTCTACACCTCCGGGACCACCGGTAAGCCCAAGGGCGTGCTGTCCAGCCAGCGCAACTGCCTGTGGTCGGTGGCCGCCTGCTACGTGCCCGTGCCGGGGCTCGGCCCCGAGGACCGCGTGGTGTGGCCGCTGCCCCTGTTCCACAGCCTGTCCCACATCGCGTGTGTGCTCTCGGTGGCCTCCGTCGGCGCCACCGCCCGCATTGTCGACGGGCTCTCCGCCGAGGACGTCCTGAGCGCCCTGAACGAGGAGCGGGCCACCCTTCTCGCCGGGGTCCCCACCCTGCTGCACTATCTCCTCGACGCCGCGCGCGACCACGGCTTCACCGCGCCCGACCTGCGGGTGGCGCTGGTCGGTGGCGCGGTGACCACCGCCGCGCTCCGCCGCTCGTTCGAGGAGGTCTTCGGCGTCCCGCTGATCGACGCCTACGGATCCACCGAGACCTGCGGCTCCATCACCGTCAACTGGCCCGTCGGCGCCCGGGTGGAGGGCTCGTGCGGGCTTCCGGTGCCCGGACTCGGCGTACGGCTGGTCGACCCCGAGCGCGGCGAGGACGTCGCCGACGGGGAGGAGGGCGAGGTGTGGGTGCGCGGCCCGAGCGTCATGGCCGGGTACCACAACCAGCCCGAGGCCACCGCCGCCGCCCTCAAGGACGGCTGGTACCACACCGGCGACCTGGCCCGCCGCGACGAGGCCGGATACTTCACCATCACCGGCCGCATCAAGGAACTCATCATCCGCGCCGGGGAGAACATCCACCCCGGTGAGGTGGAAGAGGTGGTGCGGGCGATCCCGGGCGTGGCCGACGTCGCGGTGGTCGGGAAGCCGCACGACCTGCTCGGCGAGGTCCCGGTGGCGTTCGTCGTGCCCGGTCCTGAGGGCATCGATACCCAGCGGCTGTTCACCGCGTGGCGCGACCGGCTGTCGTACTTCAAGGTGCCCGAAGAGCTGTACGAGATCGACGCGATCCCGCGCACCGCCTCGGGCAAGATCACCCGCCATAAGCTGCTGGAGGTTCGCGCCCGGCTGCGCGCGTCCAGCAGCGGCCACCACGACAACCTGTTCCGCGTCGACTGGATCCCGCGCACACCCCTGGCGCCCACGGCGGAACCGCCGCGCCGCTGGGCCCTGGTCGGGGGACCGGACCCGCTCGGCCTGTCCGCGCGGCTGGACGCCGAGGGTGTGTCGTACGACGCCCACCCCGACCTCGCGGCCGCGCGCACGGCGGTGGCGGTGGCGGCGGACGGCACGGTGCCCGATGTGCTGCTGCTGGACCTGACCCGCGGCCCGGGTCCGCAGGGGGCCGGAGACGTGGCCGCCGATCTGGAGTCCTGGCTCGCCGACGACCGCCTCGGCTCCGGGCGGCTGGTCGTCGTCACCCGCCGAGCGGTGGCCACCGGCGGCCACGAGGACGTCACCGACATCGCCTCCGCACCCGTGTGGGGTCTGGTCCGATCGCTGCAGACCCAGCACCCCGACCGCATCGCCCTGATCGACACCGACACTGACATCGACACGGGCACTGACACCGACACGGACGGCTCGACGTCTGCCGCATCGCTGACCGCCGCCGTGTCCTGCGGCGAACCGCAGCTCGCGGTGCGCACCGGGGTCACCCTGCTGCCCCGGCTCGCCCGGGTGTCCCTGGACCCCGACGATGTGTCCGCCCCGCCCCTCGATCCCGAGAGCACCGTGGTGATCAGCGGCCCGGACACCGCACCCGGCGCCGCCGTCGCCCGCCACCTGGTGGCCGCGCACGGAGTGCGCCACCTGCTGCTCATCACCGCACCCGGACGCGGGGAGGAGGCGGCCGACCAGCTGCGCACCGAGCTGACCGGCGACGGCGCCGAGGTGGCCGTCGCCATCTGCGACCCGACGAACCGCACCGCGCTGCGCGCCATCCTGGACGCCGCGCAACCGCCCCTCGCCGCCGTGGTGCACACGACAGGCACCGGGGCCACCGCGGACGGTGCCCTCGCCCTGCACGACCTCACCCGCGACCGCGAACTGTCCCTGTTCGTGACGCTCTCCTCCGCCACCGGCACCCTCGGCGCCACCGGAATCCACCAGGACGCCGCCACGAGCGCCACGCTCGACGCGCTGGCCCACCACCGCCGCGCACACGGCCTGCCCGCCCTGTCCCTGTGCTGGGGACCGTGGCAGGGAGAGGCCCCGGGCGCTGCCGCACTGGCAGGAGCGGGAGCGCTTCCGGAGCAGCAGGCGCTGGTGGCGTTCGACGCCGCCTGCGCGCGGGACGATGCGGCGTTCGTCGCGCTGAAGCTCGACCACGCCGCGCTGCGCGACGGCCCGGTCCCCGCCGTACTGCGCGGCCTGATCGACGCCCCCGCCCGGCCCGGCACGCCCGGCGACCCCGCCGCGTCCGTACTGCGTGCGCGGATCGCCGCGCTCCCCGAGGCCGAACGGACCACCGCGCTGCTCGCGACCGTGTGCGCGGAAGCCGCCGAGGTGCTCGGTCTCCCGGCGACGGACCGGATCGACGCCGAACGGGCCTTCAGCGACCTGGGCTTCACCTCGGCCACGGCGGTCGGGCTGCGCGACCGGCTGAAGACGGCCACCGGGCTCGGCCTGCCCGCCACCCTCGCCTTCGACCACCCGACGCCCCTCGCCCTCGCGCGATGGCTGCGCGCGGAACTGCTCGGCGAACACACCGTGGCACCGGCCGCCGCTCTGCCCGCCACGTATCCGTCGGACGAACCCATCGCGATCGTGGGGATGGGCTGCCGTCTGCCGGGCGGGGTCGGCTCGCCGGAGGAGCTGTGGCGGCTGGTGTCCGAGGGCGCGGACGGCATCTCGGGATTCCCGGCGGACCGTGGCTGGGACCTGGCGGGGCTGTACGACCCGGATCCGGACGCGCCGGGGACGTCGTATGTGCGCGAGGGCGGATTCCTCGACGACGCGGCGGGCTTCGACGCGGACTTCTTCGGGATCAGCCCGCGTGAGGCGCTGGCGATGGATCCGCAGCAGCGGCTGCTGCTGGAAACCTCGTGGGAGGTCTTCGAACGCGCCGGAATCGACCCCGCGACGCTGCGCGGCAGCCGTACCGGCGTGTTCGCCGGGGTGATGTACCACGACTACACCTCCGGTGTGCGGCGGCCGTCCAAGGAGATCGAGGGCTACCTCGGTGTCGGCGGTGCGGGCAGTGTGGTGTCCGGCCGGGTGTCGTACACCTTCGGTTTCGAGGGTCCTGCGGTGACGGTGGACACCGCGTGTTCGTCGTCGCTGGTGGCGATTCATCTGGCGGCGCAGGCGCTGCGTTCGGGCGAGTGCGGGATGGCGCTGGCCGGTGGCGTGGCCGTGATGGCGACGCCGGGGAGTTTCATCGAGTTCTCGCGACAGCGGGGCCTTGCGGTGGACGGCCGGTGCAAGGCGTTCGCGGAGGCCGCCGACGGCACGGGCTGGTCCGAGGGCGTCGGACTGCTGCTGCTGGAGCGGCTGTCGGACGCCCGGCGCCACGGCCACGAGGTGCTGGCCGTCGTACGGGGATCCGCGCTCAACCAGGACGGCGCGTCCAACGGGCTGACCGCTCCGAACGGCCCCTCGCAGCAGCGGGTGATCCGCCAGGCCCTGGCGAACGCGGGTGTGTCGGCCGCCGACGTCGACGCCGTCGAGGCGCATGGGACGGGTACGTCGCTGGGTGACCCGATTGAGGCGCAGGCGCTGCTGGCGACGTACGGGCAGGAGCGGGCCGAGGATCGTCCGCTGTGGCTGGGTTCGCTGAAGTCGAACATCGGGCATGCGCAGGCGGCGGCGGGTGTGGCCGGGGTCATCAAGATGGTGGAGGCGATGCGGCACGGTGTGCTGCCGAAGACCCTGCATGTGGACGCCCCGACGTCGGCGGTGGACTGGTCGGCGGGCGCGGTGGAGCTGCTGACCGAGGCGCGGGAGTGGCCGGAGACGGGCCGTCCGCGCCGGGCGGGGGTGTCCTCGTTCGGTATCAGCGGCACCAACGCGCACGTGATCCTCGAAGCGGTCGACAGCGAGGTAGCCGAGCGGGCCCAGGCGCCGCAGGGTGTGGTTGGCGGTGTGGTGCCGTTGGTGCTCTCCGCGAAGTCGCCGGAGGCGCTGACCGCCCAGGCCGGGCGCCTCGCATCCTTCCTCAACGATCACCCCACCACCGAACTCGCCGACATCGGCGCCTCGTTGGCCGCACGCGTGGAGTTCGACCATCGCGGTGTGGTGGTGGCCGCGTCCCGGGACGAAGCCCTGACCGCGCTCGCCGACCTCCAGGACGAGCACCCCGCCGCCACTTCCGGTGGCGGACTCGCCTTCGTCTTCCCCGGCCAGGGGGCCCAGCGCGTGGGCATGGGGCGGCGGCTCCACGCCGCGTACCCCGTCTTCGCCGACGCCTTCGACCAGGCGTGCGCCGCCCTGGACCCCCGGCTCGGACAGCCCCTGCGCGACGTGGTGTTCGCGGAGCCGGACTCACCCGAAGCCGCGCT
Organism: Streptomyces sp. NPDC001700; assembly: GCF_053596435.1. Lineage (NCBI taxonomy): Bacteria > Bacillati > Actinomycetota > Actinomycetes > Kitasatosporales > Streptomycetaceae > Streptomyces > Streptomyces sp. NPDC001700. The sequence continues at coordinate 16,317 of NZ_JBSFGE010000029.1, read as the reverse complement.
GCTGGACCAGACGAAGTTCACCCAGGCGGCCCTCTTCGCCGTCGAGGTGGCCCTCTACCGCCTGGTCGAATCCTGGGGCGTACGACCGGACTTCGTCGCCGGACACTCCATCGGCGAACTGGCCGCCGCCCATGTGGCGGGGCTGTGGTCCCTGGAGGACGCCGCCGCGCTGGTGGCGGCCCGTGGCACGCTGATGCAGGAGCTGCCCCCGGGCGGGGCCATGGTGGCCATTCAGGCCACCGAGGACGAGATCACACCGGAGCTGACCGGCCAGGTGGCCATCGCGGCCGTCAACGGGCCCGGCTCCGTGGTGATATCCGGCGATGAGCAGGCGGTGACCGGCCTCGCCGCCGCGTTCAAGGGCCGTGGCCGCAAGACCACCCGGCTCCGGGTGTCCCACGCCTTCCACTCACCGCTGATGGACCCCATGCTGGACGCGTTCGCCGAGGTCGCCCGTGGCCTGCGCTACACCGCGCCCACCCTCCCGGTGGTGTCCAACCTGACCGGTACGGTCATCGACCCCGAGCGGCTGTGCACCGCCGCGTACTGGGTGGACCACGTACGCGCCACCGTACGCTTCGCCGAGGGCATGGCCTCCCTGAGCGAGCAGGGCGTGGCCACCGTGCTGGAACTCGGCCCCGGCGGGGTGCTGACCGCCATGGCCCAGGAGTGTCTGCCCGAAGGGACCGAGTGCGTGGCGGGCCTGCGCGAGGACCGGCCGGAGCCCCACGCCCTGCTCACGGCGGTCGCCCGCGCCCACGTAGGCGGCGCGCGGGTGGACTGGCGGACGATGTTCGCGGACACCGGAGCACACCGCGTCGACCTGCCCACCTACGCCTTCCGCCACCAGCGCTACTGGCTGGACACCGGCGGTTTCGCGGGCGACATGGGCGCGGCGGGCATCAGCCCCACCGAGCACCCGCTGCTCACCGCCACCGTCCAGCTCCCCGACACCAGCGGTGTGGTGTGCACCGGGCGGCTGTCCCTCGCCACCCACCCCTGGCTCGCCGACCACGCTGTCTCCGGAGCCGTCCTGCTCCCCGGGACCGGACTGGTGGAACTCGCCGTCCGCGCCGGTGACGAGGTCGGCACGGAGACCTTGCGCGAACTGGTCATGGAAGCGCCCCTGCTGCTGCCCGACACCGGAGCCGTGGACGTACGGGTCTGCGTCGGCGGCCCGGACGAGACCGGCGACCGCCCGGTGGGCGTGTACTCCCGTCCCACCGACGCGGATCCATCGGACGCCGTGTGGACCCGGCACGCCACCGGCGCGCTGATGGCGGCGGCACCGGACCCGGAGCCCGCCCTCGCCCAGTGGCCCCCGACGGGCGCCCAGCCGGTCGAGGTGACCGACTTCTACCGCGAACGCTTCGCGGCGGGCTACGAGTACGGCCCGGTGTTCCAGGGCGTACGAGCCGTATGGACCCGTGGCAAGGAGGTGTTCGCCGAGGTCTCCCTCGACGACGAACACCACGACGAGGCTCGGCAGTTCGGCCTCCACCCCGCACTCTTCGACGCCGCACTGCACCTCAGCGCCTTCGGCGCCATCGCCGAACCGGACGGCGGCGAACGCCTCCTGCCCTTCGCCTGGACCGGGGTACGGCTGCACGCCTCGGGCGCGTCCGCCCTCCGCGTCCACCTGGAACCTTTCGGCGACGACGCGATGTCGCTGCGCATCGCCGACCGGACCGGTGCCCCCGTCGCCACTGTCGCGTCGCTGGTGCTCCGCCCCGTGGCCGCCGCACAGCTGCGTCCGGCGGCGGAACCCCTCCACGACGCGCTGTTCCGTACCGCGTGGACGGCACTGCCCGTCGAAGCGCCGCACACCGAGCACACCGAAGCACGGACGGGCGGACTCGAAGCGGCCCAGGTCATCGAGGCCGTCACCGAGGCCGTCACCGAGGCCGCCGCCGAAGGGCCGGGCGCCGCCCACGCCCACGCGCTGACCTCGCGCGTACTCGCCGAACTCCAGGCGTTCCTCGCCAAGCCGGAGGACGACACGGCCCGGCTGGTCGTCCTCACCCGTGGCGCGGTCGCGGTACGCGACGGCGAGACGGCGGACCCGGCCGGGGCGGCCGTCTGGGGCCTGGTGCGCTCCGCCCAGTCCGAGAACCCGGGCCGGATCGTCCTGGCCGACCTCGACGGCGACCCGGCCTCACGCCCCGCGTTCTCGGCAGCGCTCGCCACCGGGGAACCACAACTCGCCGTCCGCGAGGGCGTGGCCTCCGCGCCCCGGCTGGTCAGGGCCACCGCCGAAGGCCTCACCATCCCCACGGACACCCGCACCTGGCACCTGGACACCACCGAGGCGGGCACCCTCGACCACTTGGCCCTGGTGCCCTCCGACCCGGTGGAAAAGCTCCCGGAAGGCCACGTCCGGGTGGCGATCCGCGCCGCGGGCATGAACTTCCGCGACGTCCTCATCGCGCTCGACATGTATCCCGGCAACGCCGCCATCGGTGGCGAAGGCGCCGGTGTCGTCCTGGAAACCGGGCCCGGTGTCACGGGACTGGCCCCCGGCGACCGTGTGATGGGCCTCTTCCCCGGCGGCGCCTTCGGACCCGAGGCGGTCACCGACCACCGCACCCTCGTCCGCGTCCCCGAGGGCTGGACCTTCGCGCAGGCCGCGGCCACCCCCATCGCCTTCCTCACCGCGTACTACGGCCTCCACGACCTGGCCGCCGTCCAGCCCGGGGAGACGGTGCTCATCCACGCCGCCGCCGGAGGCGTCGGCATGGCCGCCGTCCAGGTGGCCCGCCACCTCGGCGCCGAGGTGTACGGCACGGCGAGCCCCGGCAAGTGGCCGACCCTCCGGGCGAACGGGCTGGACGACCATCACATCGCCAACTCCCGCACTCTCGCCTTCGAGCAGGAATTCCTCGACGCCACCCAGGGCCGTGGCGTGGACGTGGTACTCGACGCCCTGGCCGGTGAATATGTCGACGCCTCGCTGCGTCTGCTGCCGCGCGGCGGCCGGTTCCTGGAAATGGGCAAGACCGATATCCGCGACGCCACCGACATCGCCCGGCGCCACCCCGACGTCACCTACCGCGCCTTCGACCTCGTAGAAGCCGGACCCGAGCGCACCCGGCAGCTGCTCGCCGACCTGGTGGAACTCTTCGAGAACGGCTCGCTCACCCCGCTGCCCCTCACGGCGTGGGACGTACGGCACGCCCCCGACGCCTTCCGCCACCTCAGCCAGGCCCGCCACATCGGCAAGGCGGTCCTCACCGTGCCCCGCCGACCCGACCCCCGTGGCACCGCGCTGATCACCGGCGGCACCGGCACCCTCGGCACCCTGTTCGCCCGCCACCTGGTCACCGCGTACGGCGTCCGCAACCTGCTGCTCACCAGCAGGCGCGGCCCCGGCGCACCCGGCGCGGCGGAACTCGAAGCCGAACTGACCCGCCTCGGCGCCACGGTCCGGATCGAGGCCTGCGACGCCGCCGACCGCGACGCCCTGGCACACCTGCTGGCGTCCGTCCCCGCGAACTCCCCGCTCACCTGCGTGGTGCACACCGCGGGCGTGGTCGACGACGGAGTGGTCCCCGCGCTCTCACCCGAGCGCATCGCCGGAGTGTTCCGGCCGAAGGCCGACGCCGCGCTCCACCTGCACGAGCTGACCCGCGATCTGGACCTCGCCGCCTTCGTCCTCTTCTCCTCGGCGGCGGGCGTCCTCGGCAACCCCGGCCAGGCCAACTACGCCTCGGCCAACGCCTTCCTCGACGGCCTCGCACACCAGCGCCGCGCCCAGGGCCTGCCCGCCGTCTCCCTCGCCTGGGGCTTCTGGTCGCTGGCCAGCGAGATGACCAGCGGGCTCGCCGAAGCCGACCTCCAGCGCACCAAGCGCGACGGCATGGTGGGCCTGGCCGCCGACGAGGGAACGGCCCTGTTCGACACGGCGCTCCGAGGCGGCGACGCGGCCGTGGTGCCCGCCAGGCTCGACCTGACCGTACTCCGTGGCCAGGCGGAACACGGCGAACTGCATCCGCTGCTGCGCGGCCTCGTACGGCCCCCACGGCGCACGGCGCGCACGGACACACCCACCGGCCGGACGCTGGCCGAACGGCTGGCCACGCTCCCCGCCGACGAGTGGGCGGACCAGGTGCTGGACGTGGTGCGGAAGGAGGCCGCCACCGTACTCGGCCACCGGGACCCGGAGCTGATCGTGCCCGACCGCGCCTTCAAGGACGCCGGATTCGACTCGCTGACGGCGGTCGAATTGCGCAACCGCCTCGGCCGGGCCTCCGGTCTGCGCCTGCCCGCGACCGCCGTTTTCGACTACCCGGCGCCCACCCTGCTGGCGGGCTATCTCCACCAGGAGCTGGCCCAGGACACCGACCCGGTCCTCTCCACCCTGTCCACGCTGGACTCGCTGGAGGCCGCGGTGTCCGCTCTGCTCACCGAGGACATCACCGACACCAGGATCGGCACCCGGCTGCGCGTCCTGGGCGCGAGGCTCAGCGAGGCCGCGGGCGAGACGGACGGCGCCGCCGTGGACCAGCTCGCGTCGGCCACGGCGGACGACGTCTACGCCTTCATCGACAACGAGCTGGGGCTCGCGTGACCCGCCGCTCTCCGGACACGAGACGAGGAACCATGACGAACGACGACAAGTCCCTCGCTTACCTCAAGCGGGTCTCGGCTGAGCTGCAGAAGACCCGTGAGCGGCTGCGTGAGGCCGAGGGTGCGCAGACCGAACCGATCGCCATCGTCGGCATGGCCTGCCGCCTGCCCGGCGGGGTGGCCTCGCCGGAGGACCTGTGGCGGCTGGCGTCCGAGGGCGTGGACGGCATCTCGGGGTTTCCGGCGGACCGTGGCTGGGACCTGGCGGGGCTGTACGACCCGGACCCGGACGCCCCGGGCACCTCGTACGTACGGGACGGTGGCTTCCTGTCCGATGTCGCCGGGTTCGACGCGGACTTCTTCGGGATCAGCCCGCGTGAGGCGCTGGCGATGGATCCGCAGCAGCGGCTGCTGCTGGAGACCTCGTGGGAGGTGTTCGAGCGGGCCGGGATGAACCCCGCGGAACTGCCCGACCGGCACGTCGGAGTGTTCGCCGGTGTCGCCGGTCAGGAGTACGCGCCGCGCATGGGGACGGGCTCCGAGGAGATCGAAGGCTATGTGCTGACCGGTGGCGCGGGCAGTGTGGTGTCCGGCCGGGTGTCGTACACCTTCGGCTTCGAGGGCCCTGCGGTGACGGTGGACACCGCGTGTTCGTCGTCGCTGGTCGCGATACACCTGGCGGCGCAGGCGCTGCGTTCGGGCGAGTGCGGAATGGCGCTGGCGGGCGGCGTGTGTGTGATGTCGACGCCGGGGAGCTTCATCGAGTTCTCGCGGCAGCGGGGCCTGTCGATGGACGGCCGGTGCAAGGCGTTCGCGGAGACCGCCGATGGCACGGGCTGGGCCGAGGGCGTGGGGCTGGTGTTGTTGGAGCGGTTGTCGGACGCTCGGGCGAACGGGCACCAGGTACTGGCGGTGGTACGAGGCAGCGCGGTCAACCAAGACGGTGCGTCGAATGGTCTGACGGCGCCGAATGGGCCTGCGCAGCAGCGGGTGATTCGTGCGGCGTTGGCGAATGCGCGGCTGTCGGCGGTGGATGTGGACACCGTGGAGGCGCATGGGACGGGTACGTCGCTGGGCGACCCGATCGAGGCGCAGGCGCTGCTGGCGACGTACGGGCAGGAGCGGGCCGAGGATCGTCCGCTGTGGCTGGGTTCGCTGAAGTCGAACATCGGGCATGCGCAGGCGGCGGCGGGTGTGGCCGGGGTCATCAAGATGGTGGAGGCGATGCGGCACGGTGTGCTGCCGAAGACCCTGCATGTGGATGAGCCGACGTCGGCGGTGGACTGGTCGGCGGGTGCGGTGGAGCTGCTGACCGAGGCGCGTGAGTGGCCGGAGACGGGCCGTCCGCGTCGGGCGGGGGTGTCCTCGTTCGGAATCAGCGGCACCAACGCACATGTGATCCTCGAAGCGGTCGAGAGCGAGTCCGTGGAGCGGGCTTCGGCGCCGAATGGTGTGGTTGGCGGTGTGGTGCCGCTGGTGCTGTCCGCGAAGTCGCCGGAGGCGCTGACCGCCCAGGCCGGGCGTCTGGCGTCCTTCCTGAACTATCAGCCCACCGCTGAACTCGCCGATGTGGCCGCTTCGTTGGTCGCCCGATCGGAATTCGACCACCGGGGTGTGGTGGTGGCGGGTTCGCGTGGCGACGCCGTGTCCGGGTTGGCGGGGTTGTCGAGTGCGGGCTCGGGTTCAGGTGGTGTGGGCGCCGGTGATGTGGTGTTCGTGTTCCCGGGGCAGGGGGCGCAGTGGGTGGGTATGGCGGTGGAGCTGTTGGCGGAGTCCGAGGTCTTCGCGGGGTGGATGGAGCGGTGCGCTGAGGCATTGGCGCCTCATGTGGGCTGGTCTCTGTTCGATGTGTTGGGGGATGAGTTCGCCCTGGAGCGGGTGGATGTGGTGCAGCCGGTGTTGTGGGCGGTGATGGTGTCGTTGGCGGGGTTGTGGCGTTCGTACGGGGTGGAGCCCGTCGCGGTGGTGGGCCATTCGCAGGGCGAGATCGCGGCGGCGTGTGTGGCGGGTGGGTTGTCGTTGGAGGATGGCGCGTTGGTGGTGGCGCGGCGCAGTCAGGTGATCGCGTCGCGGCTGGCCGGTGGTGGCGGGATGGCGTCGGTGGCGCTGTCGGCGGACGCGGTGGCATCGCGGTTGGGTGAGGGGCTGTCGGTGGCGGCGGTCAATGGCCCGTCCTCCACGGTGGTGGCCGGTGAGGTCGCCGCCCTGGACGCCCTGACGGAGGTGCTGGAGTCGGAGGGGGTGCGGGTTCGGCGGGTGCCGGTGGATTACGCCTCGCATTCGGTCCAGGTGGAGGAGATCGAGGCGGAGTTGCTGGAGGTGCTGGGCTCGGTGCGTCCGGTGTCCTCGCCGATTCCGTTCCACTCGACGGTGACCGGCGAGGTGATCGACACCGCTGGCCTGGACGCCACGTACTGGTACCGCAACCTGCGCCAGACGGTCCTGCTGGGCGGGGTGACCGACCAGCTGCTTGCTGGTGGTCAGCGGGTGTTCGTGGAGATGAGCCCGCACCCCGTGCTGGGGTTCGTGCTGGGTGAGTCGATGGAGGCGGCCGGTGTGGACGGTGCCGCGATCGGGTCGCTGCGGCGTGACGAAGGCGGTCTGGACCGCTTCCTGCGGTCGGTGGGTGAGGCGTACGTAGCGGGCGTGGACGTGGACTGGACGGCCGCGTTCGACCAGGCCGACACCCGCCACGTCACCCTGCCCACGTACCCCTTCCAGCACCAGCGCTACTGGCTGCGCGCCGAGCGCCCGGCGGGCGATGTGTCGACGGCGGGGCTGTCCACCCCGGACCACCCGCTGCTGGGCGCGGAAGTTGAGCTGCCCGGTACCAACGGCCTTGTTCTCACCGGCCGTTGGTCCACCCGTACACACTCCTGGCTGGCCGACCACGCGGTGTGGGGCACGGCTCTCCTGCCCGGCACCGGCTTCGTGGACCTGGTCCTCCGCGCGGGCCACGAGGTCGACTGCGGCGTCATCGAGGAACTGGTGATCGAGGCGCCCCTGATCCTGCCCCAGGACGGCGACATCCAGGTGCGCGTCGAGGTCGGCGGGCCGGACGAGACTGGCCGCCGGGCCGTATCGGTGTACTCCCGGCCCGAGCCTGAGTCCGAGAGGGACACCGAGGGCGCTCCCGCAGAATGGACCTGCCACGCCGCAGGAACCTTGGTGGCCGAGAGCCCGGAACCCGCCGAGCCCCTGCTGGCTTGGCCCCCGGCTGGGGCCACCGCCGTACCGCTGGACGTCGACACGATGTACGAGCGCCTGGCGGAGCGGGGATACGAGTACGGGCCCGCGTTCCAGGGGCTGCGCGCGGTGTGGACCCGTGGCGAGGAGATCTTCGCCGAGGTGGCGCTGCCGGAGCAGCAGCGGGAGGACGCGGCCCGGTTCGCCCTTCACCCCGCGCTCCTGGACGCGTCGCTGCATGCCCCGCTGATCTACGGCACCGGGCTTCCCCGGCTGCCCTTCTCCTGGAACGGTGTCGCCCTGTGGGCGCACGGCACCTCACGGCTGCGCGCACACTTCGTACCCCAGGGCGACGACGTGTGGCAGGTGACCGTCACCGACCACAGCGGCATGCCCGTCGCACGGATCGACGCCCTCATCGGGCGCCAGGTCACACCGGAACAGCTCGCCGAAGCGCGGCTGGCACGGCACAACCGGGCATCCCGCCTCGACCGCTGGGTCTACCGGACCGGCTGGGCGCCCGTCGAACTGCCCGACGCGCCCTCGACCACCGGCACGTGGCTGGTGGTGGCCCCCGCTGCGCACGCGGACGGCGATGTGACCCAGGCGGGTATCGCGGCGCTCAGCGAGCACGGCGCACACCCCCTCCTGCTGTCGGTGACCGACACCGACCGGGCCGCGCTCACCCAGCGGATCCGTGAACACGCCGACGAGCACGACATCACCGGCGTACTGTCGCTGCTCGCGCTGGACGAGACCGCGCTTCCCGGACAGCCGGGCGTCTCCCAGGGGCTCGCGGCCACGCTCGGCCTGGTCCAGGCGCTCGGCGACGCCGGAGTCGACGCACCGCTGTGGCCGGTCACCCAGGCCGCGGTGACCACGGGCGACACCGACCCGGTACGGGGCCCGGCCCAAGCCGCGCTCTGGGGGCTCGGCCAGGTGGCCGCGCTGGAACACCCCGCGCGCTGGGGCGGACTGGTCGATCTCCCCGAGAAGCTCCCCGCCGAAGCCCTCGCGCGCTGGGCCACCGTGCTGGGCGGGGGGTGCGAGGGCGAGGACCAGTTCGCGCTGCGCGAGGACGGTGTGTTCGTACGCCGTCTGGAGCGGGCGCAGCTGGACCACACCACGGGGGAGCCCTCGTGGCAGCCCTCGGGCACGGTCCTCATCACCGGCGGTACGGGCGCGCTCGGCGCCCATGTCGCGAGGTGGCTCGCCGGAAAGGGCGCGGAACACCTCGTCCTCGTCAGCCGCCGTGGAGCGGACAGCCCCGGCGCCACCGCACTGGAGGCGGAACTCACCGCGGCGGGCGTCCGCGTGACCCTCAGCGCGTGTGATGTGGCGGACCGGCAGGGGCTCGCAGACCTCCTGCGGCAGCTGGAGACCGACGGTGACCAGGTGCGGGCCGTGGTGCACGCCGCCGGAGTCAACGGCTTCGGTGCCCTCGCCGACACCACCGTGGCGGAATTCGCCGACATCGTGTCCGCGAAGACCGCCGGAGCCGCACACCTCGACGAACTGCTCGACGGCACCTCCCTCGACGCGTTCGTGCTGTTCTCCTCCATCGCCGGGGTGTGGGGGAGTGGCAACCAGAGCGCCTACTCCTCCGGAAACGCCTTCCTGGACGCCCTCGCCCAGCACCGGCGGAGCCTCGGCAAGCCCGCCACCTCGGTGGCCTGGGGAGCCTGGGCGGGCGGTGGCATGGTCGACGCCACCTCGGCGCCACAGCTGCGCCGCCAGGGCATCGGCCCCGTACCGCCCGAGCTGATGCTCTCCGCGCTGGAACAGCTGCTGACCGGCGGCGAGACCACGATGACCATCGCGAGCATCGACTGGAAGAAGTTCGTCCCCGCCTTCACCTCTGCCCGGCCGAGCGCCCTGTTGCAGGGTGTGCCCGAGGTCCGCCGCATCGTCGCCGCCGAGGCCAGGGCGCGGCGTACCGACCTCGCCACGGCCGGTTCACTGCACCGGCGGCTGGCCGGACTCACCGAGGACGAGCAGACGGACATCCTCCTGGAGCTGGTGCGCGCGGAGGCGGCGGTGGTGCTCGGTCACACCGATGTGCGGGCCATCGCACCAGGCCGGGCCTTCCAGGAACTGGGGCTCGACTCGCTCACGGCCGTCGAACTGCGGAACAAGCTGTCCGCCGCCACCGGCATGCGCCTGCCCGCCACCCTGCTCTTCGACCACCCGACACCGGAAGTCCTGGTGCGCCATCTGCGCGAGGGACTGGTCCCGGACAGCGGCCCCGCCGTCCACCACGCGGTGACCGAGGCCGAGAAGCTGGCCGCCGCGCTCGCCTCGGTGGCCGAGGACCCCGCCGTGCGCAACCGGGTGACGGCCATCCTGCAGGCCCTTGCGGCCAAGTGGAGCCCGGACTCCCTCACCACCACGGGCGAGAGCGACGACGATCTCGCGTCGGTGAGCGACGACGAGGTCTTCGACATCATCGACAACGAATTCAGCATTTCCTGACGAATTCAGTGATTCCTGACGCCCCGGCCCGCTGGATTCCCGCGAGGAGCTTGACCTTCCATGGTGGACAACACGAAGTACCGCGACTACCTCAACAAGGCTGTCGCCACCGCACGTCAGGCCACGCGGCGACTGCGCGAGGTCGAGGAGAAGGCGTGGGAGCCGATCGCCATCGTCGGCATGGCCTGCCGTCTGCCGGGCGGAGTGGCCTCGCCGGAAGACCTGTGGCGACTGGTGTCCGAGGGCGTCGACGGCATCACCGAATTCCCCACGGACCGTGGCTGGGACGTGGCGGGGCTGTACGACCCCGACCCCGACGTGCCCGGGAAGTCCTATGTCCGCGAGGGCGGGTTCATCGAGGACGCCACGGGATTCGACGCCGGGTTCTTCGGGCTCTCCCCGCGTGAGGCGCTGGCGATGGACCCGCAGCAGCGGCTGCTGCTGGAGACCTCGTGGGAGGTCTTCGAACGGGCCGGAATCGCTCCGACCGCCCTGCGCGGCCAGAACATCGGCTTCTACACCGGGGTGATGCACCACGACTACGCCCCCCGGGTGCATGAGGTCCCCGAGGACCTGGAGGCCTACCTGGGGCGCGGCAGCGCGGGCAGCTTCGCCTCGGGCCGCGTCTCGTACACCCTGGGCCTGGAGGGCCCGTCGGTGACGGTGGACACCGCGTGTTCGTCGTCGCTGGTGGCCATTCACCTCGCCGTGCAGTCGCTGCGCTCCGGCGAATCGGAGATGGCGCTGGCGGGTGGCGCCGCCGTCATGTCCGACAGCCAGATGTTCGTGGAGTTCTCCCGCCAGCGCGGGCTCTCCCCGGACGGCCGGTGCAGGGCGTTCGCGGCGGGCGCCAACGGAACCGGCTTCTCCGAGGGTGTGGGGCTGGTGTTGTTGGAGCGGTTGTCGGACGCTCGGCGGCACGGCCACGAGGTGTTGGCTGTGGTGCGTGGTTCGGCGGTGAATCAGGATGGTGCGTCGAATGGTTTGACGGCGCCGAATGGTCCTGCGCAGCAGCGGGTGATTCGTGCGGCGTTGGCGAATGCGCGGTTGTCGGCGGTGGATGTTGATGTGGTCGAGGCGCATGGGACGGGTACGTCGCTGGGTGACCCGATCGAGGCGCAGGCGCTGATCGCCACGTACGGGCAGGAGCGTGCCGAGGACCGTCCGCTGTGGCTGGGTTCGCTGAAGTCCAACATCGGCCACGCCCAGTCGGCGGCCGGTGTGGCCGGGGTCATCAAGATGGTGGAGGCGATGCGGCACGGTGTGCTGCCGAAGACCCTCCATGTCGACGCCCCGACTCCGGAAGTGGACTGGTCGGCTGGCGCCGTGGAACTGCTGACCGAGGCCCGCGAGTGGCCCCGGCGCGATGAGCCGCGCCGCGCCGGTGTCTCCTCCTTCGGACTCAGCGGCACCAACGCCCATGTGATTCTCGAAGCGCTGGAGAACGAGGTCGTCGAGCGCGTTCCGGCATCGGGAGGTGTGGTGCCGCTGGTGCTGTCCGCGAAGTCGCCGGAGGCGCTGACCGCCCAGGCCGGGCGTCTGGCCACCTTCCTGAACGATCAGCCCACCGCTGAACTCGCCGATGTAGCAGCTTCGTTGGCCGCGCGATCGGAATTCGACCACCGGGGTGTGGTGGTGGCGGGTTCGCGTGGTGACGCCGTGTCTGGGCTGGCGGGGTTGTCGCGTGCGGGCTCGGGTGGTGTGGGCGCCGGTGATGTGGTGTTCGTGTTCCCGGGTCAGGGGGCGCAGTGGGTGGGGATGGCCAGCGAACTGATCGCGTCGTCCCCGGTGTTCGCGGAGCACATGACCGCGTGTGAAGAGGCGCTGGCGCCCTTCGTGGACTGGTCGCTCCGCGACGCGCTGGGCGATGAGGCCATGTTGGCGCGGGTGGATGTGGTGCAGCCGGTGTTGTGGGCGGTGATGGTGTCGTTGGCGGGGTTGTGGCGTTCGTTCGGTGTGGAGCCCGTCGGGGTGGTGGGGCATTCGCAGGGGGAGATCGCGGCGGCGTGTGTGGCGGGTGGGTTGTCGTTGGGGGATGGCGCGTTGGTGGTGGCGCGGCGCAGTCAGGTGATCGCGTCGCGGCTGGCCGGTGGTGGCGGGATGGCGTCGGTGGCGCTGTCGGCGGACGCGGTGGCGGGTCGACTGGGTGAGGGGCTGTCGGTGGCGGCGGTCAATGGTCCGTCGTCCACGGTGGTGGCTGGTGAGGTCGGTGCGTTGGACGCGCTGACGGAGGTGCTGGAGTCGGAGGGGGTGCGGGTTCGGCGGGTGCCGGTGGATTACGCCTCGCATTCGGTCCAGGTGGAGGAGATCGAGGCGGAGTTGCTGGAGGTGCTGGGCTCGGTGCGTCCGGTGTCCTCGCCGATTCCGTTCCACTCGACGGTGACCGGCGAGGTGATCGACACCGCTGGCCTGGACGCGGCGTACTGGTACCGCAACCTGCGCCAGACGGTCCTGCTCGGTGAGGTCACCGATCAGCTGCTGGCTGGTGGTCAGCGGGTGTTCGTGGAGATGAGCCCGCACCCCGTGCTCGGATTCGTGCTGGGTGAGTCGATGGAGGCGGCCGGTGTGGACGGTGCCGCGATCGGGTCGCTGCGGCGTGACGAAGGCGGCCTGGACCGCTTCCTGCGGTCGGTCGGCGAGGCGTACGTAGCGGGCGTGGACGTGGACTGGACGGCCGCGTTCGACCAGGCCGACACCCGCCACGTCACCCTGCCCACGTACCCCTTCCAGCACCAGCGCTACTGGCTCGACGCGGGGGAAAGGCCCACGCAGGCCGACCCGGTCGACGCCGCCTTCTGGGCCGCCATCGACGCCGGAAACACCGGCTCGCTCGCCGATGACCTGCACCTGGACGCCTCCGTGCTGGATCAGGTGGTGCCCGCGCTGTCGTCTTGGCGGCGGCGACGCCAGGACCAGTCCGTTGTCGACGGATGGCGCTACCGTCTCGACTGGGAGCGGGTGAACCCCGGCTCCCACACGGCTTCCGGCACCTGGCTGGTGGCGCTCGGCGCCGATCGAAGCACCCTCGCCGACACCATCCTCGACGGCCTCGCCGAACGCGGCCTGCACATCCTCCGCATCGAGGTCGACGGCCACGACCGCGAGCAACTCGCCGCGCTGCTGCCGGACGAGCCGGTGGCCGGTGTCCTCTCGCTCCTCGCGCTTGACGACCGCCCCCACTCCGTCCATTCCACCTGGTCACAGGGCACGATCAACACGGTCACCCTGGTGCAGGCACTCGGCGACGCGGGGATCGCCGCACCCCTGTGGGCGGTGACCTCCGGTGGTGTCGCGGTGGCCGACTCCGCCGAGCTGACCAGCGAACTCCAGCACATGATGTGGGGTGTCGGCACGGTACTGGCACTGGACCACCCGGACACCTGGGGCGGGCTGGTCGACCTGCCCGCCGACGCCGATCGCCGGGCGATCGACCTGCTCTGCGCGGCGCTGGCGGGGGCCGACGGCGAAGACCAGCTCGCCGTTCGTACCGGCGGTCTGTACGCCCGTCGCATGCTGCGCGCGCCCCTGGACGGCACGCCCGCCACCCCCTGGACACCACGCGGGACCGTACTGATCACGGGTGGCACGGGTGGCACCGGAGCGCATGTGGCCCGGTGGGTGGCCGAGCAGGGCGCCGGACATCTGATCCTGACCAGCCGCCGTGGCGCCGAGGCGCCGGGCGCCGCCGACCTCCGCGCCGAGCTGGAGGAACGGGGCGCACAGGTGACCATCGCCGCCTGCGACGTCGCCGACCGCGAGGCTGTGGCCGCGATGCTCGACCTCGTCCCCGACCAGCACCCCCTGACCGCCGTACTGCACCTCGCCGGGGCGAACCAGACCGAAGCGCCATTGTCCGAACTCGACGTGGAGCGGTTCGTCGAGATGGGCCGCGCCAAGATCGCCGGGGCCCGGCACCTCGATGAGCTGCTGGCCGATCGCGAGCTGGACGCGTTCGTGCTGTTCTCCTCCGGCGCCACCGCCTGGGGCAGCTCCGGCCTCACCTCGTACGCCGGTGCCAACGCCTACCTCGACGCCCTGTCCCACCGCCGTCGCGCCCGAGGCCTCACCGCCACGTCGATCGCCTGGGGCGCCTGGGCGGGCGGTGGCATGGTGGACGAGGCGATGGCCGCCGAGATGACCCGGCTCGGCGTCATCCTCATGGACCCCCAGCTCGCCGTCTCCGCCCTGGTGCAGGGGGTCGAGCACGACCGGACACATCTGGTCGTCGCCGGAATCGACTGGAGCCGCTTCGCCCCGACGTTCAGCCTGGCGCGGCCGCGACCGCTGCTGCGCGGCCTTCCGGAGGTCACCGAACTGCTGGCGGCCACCGGCGAGGACGAGCCGGACGCCGTCGCCTCCGCACTCCGCGCCCAGCTGCTGGAAGTGTCCGAGGCCGAGCAGCGGCGGACGCTGACCGACCTGGTGCGCGGGGAGGCGGGTTCGGTACTGGGACACGTGGACCGCGACACCGTGGCGGCCGAGCGGGCGTTCAAGGAGATCGGGTTCGACTCGGTCACGGCGGTGGAGCTGCGCAACCGCCTGGCCGCCGCCACCCGGCTGCGGCTGCCCGCCACCTTGGTCTTCGACTACCCGAACCCGGTGGCGCTGGCCGAGTATCTGCGTACGGAACTCCTCGGCGAGGCAGCCTCGGCCGCTTCGGCCACTGCTGTGGTATCTCCGGGTGAGATGCGCTCAGCTGCCGACGAGCCCATCGCGATCGTGGCGATGAGCTGCCGACTGCCCGGTGGCGTACGAACCCCCGAGGAGCTGTGGACACTGCTGGCCGAGGGGCGCGAAGGGGGCCGCGACTTCCCGACCGACCGAGGCTGGGACCTGGAGCACCTCTTCTCCGACGACCCGGACGCCGCAGGCACGTCCTATGTGCGGCGTGGCGGCTTCCTGCACGACGTCGCGGCCTTCGACGCCGGATTCTTCGGCATCAACCCCCGCGAGGCACTCGCCATGGACCCGCAGCAGCGGCTGCTGCTGGAAACCTCGTGGGAGGTCTTCGAACGGGCCGGAATCGACCCCACGTCCATGCGGGGCAAGGACGTCGGCGTGTTCACCGGCATGGGATCGCAGGACTACACCCCACGCCTCGGCGGCGGCGCCGAGGGTACGGAGGGATACGCGCTGACCGGCAGCGCGGGCAGCGTCGCCTCCGGGCGTATCTCCTACGCGCTGGGGCTCGAAGGGCCCGCGCTCACCATCGACACGGCGTGCTCGTCGTCGTTGGTGGCGTTGCATTCCGCGGCCCAGGCCCTGCGGACCGGCGAGTGCTCGATGGCCTTGGCCGGAGGCGTCGCCGTGATGTCTTCCCCGGGCGTGTTCGTGGAGTTCTCGCGCCAGCGCGGCCTCGCCCCGGACGGCCGCTGCAAGGCGTTCGCCGACGGCGCGGACGGTACGGGCTGGGCCGAGGGCGTCGGACTGTTGCTGCTGGAGCGGTTGTCGGACGCCCGGGCGAACGGGCACCAGGTGCTGGCGGTGGTACGGGGCAGCGCGGTCAACCAGGACGGTGCCTCGAACGGCCTGACCGCGCCGAACGGCCCGTCGCAGCAGCGCGTGATCCGGCAGGCCCTGGCGAACGCGGGTGTGTCGGCCGCCGATGTGGATGCGGTGGAGGCGCACGGGACCGGTACGTCGCTGGGCGACCCGATCGAGGCGCAGGCGCTGATCGCCACGTACGGGCAGGAGCGGGCCGAAGACCGTCCGCTGTGGCTGGGAGCCCTGAAGTCCAACATCGGCCACACCGGGGCCACGGCGGGCGTGGCTGGTGTGATCAAGATGGTGGAGGCGATGCGGCGGGGTGTGCTGCCGAAGACGCTGCACGTAGATGAGCCGACGTCGGCGGTGGATTGGTCGGCGGGTGCGGTGGAGTTGCTGACGGAGGCGCGCGAGTGGCCGGAGGCGGATCGGCCGAGGCGCGCAGGTGTGTCGGCCTTCGGCATCGGCGGCACGAACGCGCATGTGATTCTCGAGTCCGTCGAGGACGACGCTCCTGAGCGCGTGGTGTCCGATGGTGCGGTGCCGTTGGTGGTGTCGGCGAAGTCTGCCGATGCGCTGGGTGCGCAGGCGGAGCAGCTGGCCTCGTAC
>NZ_JBSFGE010000028.1:0-116743 GCF_053596435.1 Streptomyces sp. NPDC001700 | reverse complement strand
ACGCCGAGGCCCCGATCTTCGACCTGGTCGACTACGGCGTGGTCGGCGACCTCTTCGAGGTCGTCCCGCAGCTCACCGAGGAGGTCAAGACCCGCAAGGGCTGACCGCTCGACCGATGACCGTGAGGCCCCGTACGCACTGCGCGTACGGGGCCTCACGTGCGTCAATGGGGTGTTGACCTCCACTCGGAGCCCGTATAACTTCGCTCTACGGATATTTGTTTCCGCAGAGCGGAAATATCTGGTCGGTTCGTTGTTCGAGTGAAGGCGAAAGGCGGAGGTGCGGGCATGACTCAGCACGAGACGGCGGGGACCAGCCTGCCGCGCGGCGTAGGCGAGGGGATCACCGCGTTCCTCGCCCCGGTCGACGCCGACCTCGCCCGCCGCTACCCGGGCGACTCCGGCACCCGCCAGCCCGTGCACACCGTCTACGTCCCCGCCGACGCCCTCACCGAGAGCACCGTGCGCGACTGGGGCGACCAGGCGCTCGCCGCCCTCGACGCCCACGCGCCCGACGCCGCCGCCCTCGCCGCCGTCCTCGGCATCCCCGACGAGCTGGCCGATCCCGTGTACCGGCGGGTGCGCGCCAAGCTGGAGCGCGAGCCGGTCGAAGACCTGCGCATCGACTTCGAGGACGGCTACGGGCCGCGCCCCGACGCCGAGGAGGACGCCGCGGCCGCCCACGCCGCCACCCTGGTCGCAGCCGCCCACGCGGCGGGCACCGCGCCGCCCTATGTGGGCATCCGCATGAAGTGCATGGAGGCCGCCGTCCGCGACCGCGGCATCCGCACCCTCGATGTCTTCCTCACCGGACTGATGGACTCCGGGGGTCTGCCGGACGGGCTCGTGCTCACCCTCCCCAAGGTGACGTACGCCGAACAGGTCAGCGCCATGGTCCGGTTGTGCGAGGAGTTCGAGAAGGCCCGTGGCCTCCCGCCGGGGCGGCTCGGCTTCGAGATCCAGATCGAGACCACCCAGGCCATCCTCGGCCCCGACGGCCGCGCCACCGTCGCCCGGATGATCGACGCGGCCGAGGGCCGCGCCACCGGACTCCACTACGGCACCTTCGACTACAGCGCCTCCTGCGGCGTCAGCGCCGCCCACCAGTCGATGGACCACCCCGTCGCCGACCACGCCAAGGCCGTGATGCAGGTCGCCGCCGCGGGCACCGGCGTACGGCTCTCCGACGGCTCGACCAATGTGCTTCCCGTAGGCCCCACCGAGCGCGTCCACGACGCCTGGCGGCTCCACCACGGCCTCGTCCGGCGGTCCCTGGCCCGTGCGTACTACCAGGGCTGGGACATGCACCCCGGCCATCTCCCCACCCGCTACGCCGCCGTCTACGCGTTCTACCGCGAGGGCCTGGAGACGGCGGCGGCCCGGCTCGCGGCCTATGTGAACCGTACGGGCGGGGACGTCATGGACGAGCCCGCCACCGCGAAGGCGCTCAGCGGCCATCTGCTGCGCGGCCTGGACTGCGGCGCGGTCGACGCCGCCGAGGTGGAACAGCTCACCGGGCTGAGCCGCGCCGAACTCGACGCCCTCGCCGGACGCGGCCGACCCGCCTGATACGTCTGATCCCCCTGATCTCTCTGATCCGCCTGGCCATATCCGCTCACCCCTCCGTGTCACCCGGGATGCGCTCCCGGCGGGGAGGGCGGGAGATGGTGGCATGGTCAGAAGTGCCGTGTCAGCCCTGCTGATCCTGCTCGCCTGCCTGCTCGTACCGGTGTCCGTGCTGACCGTATGGGTCCACGGCATCGTCCTGGACACCGACCGCTACGTGGCGACGGTCGCCCCGCTGGCGTCCGATCCGGCGATCCAGGAGGCGGCCGTGGACCACGTCGGCGACGCCGTCGACCTCCGGCACAACAGCCGGAAGGTCACCTCCGACATCGCCGACTGGCTGCGCGACCAGGGCCTGCCGCCCCGGGCCGCCGACACCATCGAGGGCCTGGCCCCCCAGCTGGACGCGGCCCTCGACCAGGCCGTACGCAAGGTCGCCACGCACATCGTGCACACCGAGGAGTTCGCCGCCGTATGGACCGGCGCCAACCGGGCCGCCCACGCCGCCGTCGTGCACGCGCTCACCGGCGAGGGGCGTGGCCCGGTCGGGGTACGCGGCGACACCGTCACCCTGAACGTCGGCGCCGCCGTGGAGAAGGCCAAAGTCCAGCTCGTGAACGCCGGATTCCCCTCGGCCCGCGACATCCCCGCCATCCACCACCGGACGATCCTCTTCCACTCCCATCAACTCGACCGCGTCAAACGGGCGGTGCGCCTGCTCGACCTGCTCGGGAACTGGCTGCCCACCCTGACCGTCGTGCTCGGCGCCACCGGTGTGCTGCTCGCCCGGGGCCGCCGCCGCGCGCTCGCCAGCGCCGCCCTCGGCGCCGCCGTCGCCTCGCTGGCGCTGGCCCTCGCCCTCACCGTGGCCCGCCGGTACTGCCTCGACCATGTGCCGCCGGGCGTGCTGTCCCGGGCCGCCGCGTCGGCCCTCTTCGACACCGTGGTGCGCTTCCTGCGGTTCACCGTGCTCACCGTGCTGGTGCTCAGCGCCGTCGTCGCGGCGGGCGCCTATCTGGCCGGGCCCGGACGGCTGCCGCGCGCCCTACGGGACGCGGCCGAGCGCGCCGCCGACTCCGCCGCGTACTGGGGCGCGGCCCATGGGATGCGCACCGGACGGGCCGGGGTCTGGACCGCGGACCACCGGCGGGAGCTGACCGTCGCCGCGCTGCTGGCCCCGGCCGCCGTCTTCGCGCTGTGGAACCATCCCACCGTGCTGACCGTGCTGTTCCTGGTGCTGGTCCTGCTGGCCGTCCTCGCGGTGATCACCCTGTTGGCCGCGACGGGCCGGGACCGGCTCTAAGGCGTTCTAAGGCGTGAATCAGGGGCGGGTCAGGGGGTGAGGATGAGCACGATGAAGAGCAGACAGGCGGCGATGTTGACCACCCAGCTGTGGGTGTTCAGCCACTCCCGCAGCCGGGGCATCGCGCGCCGCGCCCGGTTCCTGAAGACGAGGTAGACCAGCAGCGGCAGCGCCGCGATCAGCACGGTGGCACCGATGAACGGCAGCGCCTCCGCAAGCGCCGCTTGGTGCTGCTCCAGATGCGCCCCCACCGTCAGCAGCACCATGATGTCCGAGGGCATCAGCAGGATGACCAGCAGTCCGGTCCTCAGGGCCCGCAGGGGGCCAGCCTCCATCAGCGAGCCCAGCCACTTCGGCGGTTCGACGGACTCCCGGCGTACGAAGTTCTTCAGCGCCACCAGGACCAACAGCCCCACCAGCACCAGCTGCACGATCGTCGCGGCCGCCCCCCGGTCGGAGGGTTGGCCCAGGGTGACCGCGTTCCCCAGCAGCGCGAAGATCCCCCGGGCGACGGCGACCCCCACCGTCGTCGCGACCGCCACCCCCAGCAGAAACGCCGCCGACACCCGCACCGGGCGCGCGGTGGTCACCAGGATCACGTCGGCCACGATCTGCGGCCCCGCCATCATCGTGATGGCGAGCGGGAGAATCTGGAGGTCCATGGCCTGCCCTTCCGGCCCCGTCCGTCCTGCCTCCATTGGCACGCGGCCGGGGCGGCGGCGCACCTGGTGATGCGCCGACCGGGGCCCGTACTCCGACCGGTGCGGCGCGCCCGCCGCCGTACGCTGGATACGTCGGCTCCGGTGGTGGCATCGGTCCCGCCGGGCATGTCCGACGGGAGGCAGACCATGGACTACCCACTGCTCAATGTGTTCTGGACCACGATGTGGATCTTTCTGTGGGTCCTGTGGCTGATGCTGCTCTTCCGGGTGATCGGGGACATCTTCCGCGATGACTCGCTCAGCGGCTGGGCCAAGGCGGGCTGGTGCGTCTTCGTCGTCGTCCTGCCCTTCCTCGGCGTCTTCGTGTACCTGATGGCACGGGGTCGTGGGATGGGCGGACGCGAGATGAAGCGGGCTGAGCGGGCGGAGGAGGAGTTCCGCGAGTTCGTCCGGGGGACCGCGGGAACGAGCCACGCCGAGGAGCTGTCACGGCTCGTGGAGCTGAAGAACCACGGTGACATCACGGCCGAGGAGTACGAACGCGCCAAGGCCAAGGTGCTCGCCGCCTGAAGGGAGGCCCGGGACACCGCGGCCGACGGGGTGCCGCCCTCCTGTGAGCGGCCCGCGGCGACCGGTGCCTGCGCGGCCTGGGGGCTCGCCGCGCGGATCGTTCGCGTACGGCGTCCGGTCGTCGCCTCTCCCGTCCCGTCGGCTGGGGTCTCCCGGGCCTCCGCACCCACCGTGACGTGGGCGGCGGCCCGGGGCAACCGGGGCGGGGCCGTTCGCGACGTGCTCAGGACAGGGACGGGGGCAGCTCGCCGGAGCCGCGGGCGATCAGCCGGGTCGGCAGTACGACCCGCTGCGGTTCGCCGCTCGCGCCGTCGAGGCGGCGGAAGAGCAGATCCGCGGCGGTGCGGCCGAGCTGGGCCGCGTCCTGGGCGACCACGGTGATGCCGGGGGAGAGCAGATCGGCGAGTTCGAAGTCGTCGAAGCCGACCAGGGCGACGGGGGCGGCGGGGCCGGGGCGCTCGGCGAGGACCCGCACGACGGTGACCGTCACCCGGTTGTTGCCCGCGAACAGCGCGGTGACCGGCTCGGCGGCGTCCAGCATGGCGGCGGCCGCGCCGCGCACCCGCTCCGGGTCGGTCGGGCCGAGCGAGAGCCAGCCGTCGTGGACCGGCAGCCCGGCCCCGGCCATCGCGGCGTGGTAGCCGCGCAGCCGCTCGGCGGCGGTGTGGATGCCCGGCTGGTCGCCGAGGAAGCCGATCCGGCGGTGGCCCCGGGCGATCAGATGGGCGACCGCGTCCCGCGCGCCGCCGAAGCTGTCGGAGAGCACCGCGTCCGCGTCGATGCGCCCCGCCGGGCGGTCGACGAAGACGGTGGCGACACCGGCCGCCATCTCGGGGGCCAGATAGCGGTGGTCGTCACCCGCCGGAATGACGACGAGGCCGTCCACCCGGCGCGCGCACAGGGCGAGCACCAACTCCTGCTCGCGGACCGGGTCCTCGGCGCTGGAGCCGTTGATCAGCAGCGCGCCATGGGACCGGGCCACCTCTTCGACGGCGCGGCTGAGCGGACCGTAGAACGGGTCGGCGAGGTCCTCCAGGACCAGGCCGACGCTCGCGGTGCGCCCCTTGCGGAGGATGCGGGCGCTGTCGTTGCGGCGGAAGCCGAGCGCGGTGATCGCCTCCCGCACCCGGTGCTCGGTGTCGGGGGTGACGCCCGGCTCGCCGTTGACCACGCGCGAGACCGTCTTGAGGCCGACCCCGGCCCGGGCGGCTACGTCCTTCATCGTGGGCCGGGAACCGTAGCGGTGGGGTGGCGTGGCGGCGGCGGTGTCCCGGGCGGTCTCGGTCACGGTGTGCTCGTCCCGTCGCTGGTCGTCGTGGCGGAAGTGGCGGAAGGGGTGTCGAGCATAGCCTCTGGACAACGTTGTCAGCGGCAGGGAAGACTGTAGCCCGATCCCGACGACACCGACCGATGACACCGACGCCCACCAGGAGAGTCGACAGCCATGGCACGTGACCTCATCGCCGCGCTGGACATCGGCGGCACCAAGATCGCGGGCGCCCTGGTGGACGGCGGCGGCAAGCTGGTCGTACGGGCCCGGCGCGCGACCCCCACGCAGCCCGATGGCACGGCGGTGATGCGGGAGGTCTCCGCGGTGCTGGGCGAACTCGGCTCCACCGCGCACTGGTCCCGGGTGGCCGCCGTCGGCATCGGCAGTGCGGGCCCGGTGGACGCCTCGGTGGGCACCGTCAGCCCCGTCAACATCCCCGGCTGGCGCGACTTCCCGCTGGTCGCCGGGGTCCGGGAGACCACCGGCGAGCTGCCGGTCACCCTCGTCGGCGACGGACCGGCCATGACCGCCGCCGAGCACTGGCAGGGCGCGGCGCGCGGGCGCGCGAGCGCGCTGTGCATGGTGGTGTCCACCGGCGTCGGCGGCGGGCTGGTCCTCAACGGGCGGCTTTACCCCGGCCCCACGGGCAACGCCGGGCACATCGGCCACATCAGCGTCGACCTCGACGGCGATCTGTGCCCGTGCGGCGGGCGCGGCTGCGTCGAGCGCATCGCCAGCGGCCCCAACATCGCCCGCCGGGCGCTGTCCGGCGGCTGGCGGCCGGGCCCGGACGGCGACACCAGCGCCGCGGCCGTCGCCGCCGCCGCGCGCGCCGGTGACCCGGTCGCGCAGGCCTCCTTCGACCGCGCGGCACAGGCCCTGGCCGCCGGGATCGCCGCGACCGCCGCGCTCGTCGAGGTCGAGGTGGCGGTGATCGGCGGCGGGGTGGCGGGCGCCGGTGACGTGCTCTTCGCGCCCCTGCGGCGCGCCCTGCGCGACTACGCGACCCTGTCGTACGTGCGGGGGCTGGAGGTCGTACCGGCGCAGATGGGCACCGACGCGGGCCTGGTCGGCGCGGCCGCCGCGGCGGCCCAGGACCAGCGGCTGGAGGGGTTCGCCCCGGCGGGCGCGCCTGGCGAGTCGAGTTGAGCCGTGCTGTCACCGGCTACCCCTAAGCTGTTCGCTCACTGCTGGCGATGGCGAGGGAGCCGATGGTGGCACCGGGGGACATGGGCGGTGATCTGTCCGGCAGGCTGCTGGGCGGTCGCTATCGGGTGACGGGGCAGCTCGGCCGTGGCGGCATGGGCGTGGTCTGCCGAGCGGTGGACGAAGTGCTGGGCCGGGAGGTCGCGGTCAAGGTGCTGCGGGCCTACACCGACGCGTCCGGCGCGGAGCTGGCCGATCTGCGCACCCGGATGCAGCGCGAGGCGCGCGCCGCGGCCCGGATCCGCCATTCGGGTGTGATCACGGTGCACGATGTGGCGGACGAGGACGGGCTGCCAGTCATCGTCATGGAGCTGATCGACGGCCCGTCACTGGACGACCTGATCGACGAGCGCGGCGTCGTCGACCCCCTGGAGGCCGCCCGGATCGGCGCGAAGGTGGCCGACGCGCTCGCCGCGGGCCATGACGCCGGGGTGCTGCACCGCGATGTGAAGCCGGGCAACGTGCTGATCGACCGCGGCGGCCGGGTCGTGCTCACCGACTTCGGCATCGCCAGCATGGAGGCGCCCGACGACGGCGCGACCACCAAGCTGACCCGCAGCGGCGAGCTGATCGGCTCGCTGGACTACCTGGCGCCGGAGCGCGCCCAGGGCCAGGAGCCGGGCCCGGCCTCGGACGTATGGGCGCTGGGCATGACGCTGTACGCGGCGGTGGAGGGGTCGTCGCCGTTCCGCCGCACCTCCGTGTGGTCGACGCTGACCGCGATCGTCACCGAGCCGCTGCCGGAGCCCCGGCTGGCCGGTCCGCTGGGGCCCGTCCTGCGTGAGCTGATGGACAAGGACCCGCAGCGGCGTCCGACGGCGGCCGAGGCGCGGCAGCTGCTGGAGGCCGTCGCCGCCGGTGCCGCGCCGGAGCCCCGGCCGTCTCCGCC
Organism: Streptomyces sp. NPDC001700; assembly: GCF_053596435.1. Taxonomy (NCBI): domain Bacteria; kingdom Bacillati; phylum Actinomycetota; class Actinomycetes; order Kitasatosporales; family Streptomycetaceae; genus Streptomyces; species Streptomyces sp. NPDC001700. Next base: position 109,278 of record NZ_JBSFGE010000028.1, on the reverse strand, counting down.
GCGGATCTCGCAGGTCCCGCGGACTCCGACCGCACCGGATCTCGCGGCCGCGCCGCCGGATCCCGCGCCCGCGCCCGCGCCGGGGCGCGGGCGGACGCGGGTGCTGGTGGCGGCGGCGGTCGCCGGGGTGGTGCTCGTCGGGGGCGGCGTGACGTACGCGCTGCTCGGCGGCGAGAGCGATGAGCCGACGACGGGCCAGTCGGGTCAGTCGGACCAGTCCGGCCGGTCGCCGCAGCCGACACGATCCGGAACGCCCGCGTCCGGCGAAGCGCCCCGCGAGGCGACGGGCGAGGCGGACCCGAGCAGCCCGCCCTCGCCACCGGCCTCCCGCGCACCGGGCGGCGCGGAGGACGGCACGCCGGACGGCAAGGACGGCGGCGAGGATGACGACAAGGGCGACGGCGGCAAGGCCACCGCCTCCCCGTCCTCCACCTCCGGCACCGCCCCGGCGTGCAGTGACATCGGCGGCGGCAAGTACAACTGCGTGGTGTGGCGCGACGCCACGTCGCACACCCACGGCGGCGAACCGGTCGGCGCGCTCAAGCAGGGCGTCAACTACTTCTACTGCCAGGAGAATCTGAACCGCCCCGAGCGGTACGGCAAGTGGACGAACGTCTGGTGGGCGAAGACGGACGACGACAACGGCAACAAGGACGTGTACGTCAGCGACGTGTACATCCGGGGCGGCGACAACGACCGGCCCATCCCCGGGCTGCCGGTCTGCTGAGGCAGCCGTAGCGGCCGTACGGGGGAGCGGGCCGGTCATCGTCGTCTCGACCTGACGTCAGCAGCTGAACGCCGCGTCCGCCCAGTCGCCGTGGTCGCTGGTGACGTCGTCCCCGCCGTCGGTGACGATGAGCCGGACCGTCGCCGCGCCGTCGATGTCGGCGGTGATGGCCTTGGCCGGGTCGGCGTTGGTCAGCGGGCCGGTCGACAGCGCCCTGGTGCCGTCCGCCCACACCTCGAAGGCGACCGTTCCGGCGGTGCCCTCCTCGTCGTCCACGCCGACCTTCGCCGTGAAGGCGGAGCATTGGCCACCGGTGTAGTACGTGACCTCGCTGGGCGCGTGCACGCCCAGGCCCTTGGCGTAGGCGGTGCCGTCGAGGGTGATCGGATGGCCGTCGCCCGCCGCGTTCTCGCCGACGCTGGTGTCCTTCTCGACCGGGCCCCAGCCGTTGGACGCGGTCAGCCACGGCAGATCGCTCGCGTAGTTGGCACCGGAGGGCGGGGCGACCACCACGTTCACCGGCACGGGCAGTTCGGTGGAGACCGCCTCGCCGCGCGCCGAGCGGTAGTCGGCGCGCACGGTCAGGTCGTACGCCCCGGGCTTGACGTCCTTCGGCGCGGTGACCTGCCAGCGGGGGTTAAGCTTGCTGCCGCCGGGCAGGGTGGCGGCCCGGGTCGGCGAGGTGGTCTTGATCCGCCAGCCGTCGGGGCCGGTGAGCCCCACCCGGGCCTGGTGGGCCGGGGTGCCGCCGAGGTTGCGGAGCGCCGTCTCGACCGGTGCGGTGTCTCCGGCCTCGGTGAACGGGGCGGCGCCGACGCCGAGTTCGGCGGCGGGCGGGTACGAGGCCCAGCGCCGGTCGGCGGAGACCCGGTAGAGCACCGTGCCATGGGCCGGGACGGTGGCCGCCACGGAGCCCGTGGTGTTCTGGTCCTGGTGCCGCCACAGGTCGCGCAGCCGGTATCCGTCCGCCTGCGGCAGGCCGAGGCGGGCGGCGGTGGTGGTGATGCGCTGCGGCCGGTCGGACTCGTTGAAGAGGGCGACGGCGCGGCTGCCGTCCGCCATCTCCTTGGCGATCACCCAGCGCCCGCCCTCGGAGGAGAGCACGGTGCCCTGCTTGCCCAGCGGGTCCTGGTCGACGGCGATGACATCGCGGTTGCCGAGGATCTCGAACGTCTTGGCGTCGGCCTTGCGCAGATCGGAGCCGATCAGCAGCGGCGCGGCCATGACCGACCACAGCGAGAAGTGGCTGCGGTACTCGGTGTCCGTCATGCCGCCGTTGCCGACCTCCAGCATGTCGGGGTCGTTCCAGCGGCCGGGCCCGGCGTACGGGGCGAGCGGCAGGTTCTTCTTGGCGATCGACAGCATGCTGCCCCAGGTATCACTGATGTCGCCGGTGGTGCGCCAGAGTTGGCCGACATCCGCCGCCCATTCCCACGGCTTGTTCTGCCCCCATTCGCAGATGCTGTAGACGATCGGGCGCCCGGTGGTCTCGGACGCGGCCTTCAGCGCGTCGCGCATGGTGCGGTAGCGCTGCTTTGCGTCTACGCCCTGGTTATTGCAGTTGTCGTACTTGAGGTAGTCGATTCCCCAGTCGGCGAACTGCTGGGCGTCGGACCTTTCATGGCCCAGCGCGCCGGGGAAGCCCGCGGTGTTGCAGGTCTTGGTGCCCGCGCTGGTGTAGATGCCGATCTTGAGGCCCTTGGCGTGGACGTAGTCGGCGACGGCCTTGATGCCGTTCGGGAAGCGCACCGGGTCCGGGACGAGCTTGCCGTTCGCGTCGCGCTGCGGGAGCGCCCAGCAGTCGTCGAGGTTGACGTAGGTGTATCCGGCGGCTTTGAGCCCCTTGCTCACGAAGATGTCGGCGATGCCCTTGACCATCGCCTCGTTGAACTCCGCCCGGCAGTGGGTGGAGTTCCAGTTGTTGAAGCCCATCGGCGGGGTGAGCGCGAGCCCGTCCCCGGGCGCGGCGGTCTCGGCGGCCGGGGTGGCCGGGGCAGCTTCAGCGGCCGCCGGGGCGGGCTGGGCAGCGGCGGCCGGGGCGGCCACGGCGGGGAGGGCGAGACCGGCCGTGCCGAGCAGTGTGGCGGCCAGTCCTCCGATGACTCGGTGTCTCGCGGTACGTAAAGAGCGGTGGCGCATGATGCGGATCCTCCGTTCTCAACGGGTGACGCAGCGTTGCGGACGCGTCACATGCGAGCGTTTACGGTAGGCCTTGTTGGAGTCTGTTGGAAGAGATGCGATAACAGTTGTTCGATATCTCGTCCAAACCCTTGACTATGCCGCCTCTTGCCCGATGGGATCCAGCCACTCGCGTTCGGTTGTGTTTGATTGATCCTCTGTGGAGGGCCCATGGCACAGTCATCGTCAGGACATCGGATCTCCCGCCGTACGTTGCTCCGCGGCACCGCGGTCGGAGCCGGGGCGGTCACCCTCCCGGCGCTCCTCACCGCCTGCGGCGGTCCGGGCAATGAGGTGAAGATGGGCTCCAACGCCTCGGACGCCGTGCCCCGCAAGGCGTTCGCCGAGGTGTTCGCGGCGTACGAGAAGAAGTCCGACAAGAAGGTCAAGGTCAACACCGTCAATCATGAGGCCTTCCAGGAGGGCATCAACCGCTATCTGAAGGGCACCCCGGACGACGTCTTCATGTGGTTCGCCGGATACCGCATGCAGTTCTTCGCCGAACAGGGGCAGCTCGCCGAGATCGACGACCTCTGGAAGGGCTTCAGCGGTTTCTCCGACGCGCTCAAGAAGCAGTCCACCGGCAAGGACGGCAAACAGTACTTCGTGCCGTATTACTACTACCCGTGGGCGGTCTTCTACCGGAAGAGCGTCTTCGAGCAGCACGGCTACGAGATCCCCAAGACCTTCGACGCGTTCCGGGCGCTCGCCAAGCGGATGGACAAGGACGGCCTCGACGCCTTCGCCTTCGGCGACAAGGACGGCTGGCCCGCCATGGGGACCTTCGACTATCTCAATATGCGGGCCAACGGCTACGACTTCCATGTCTCGCTGATGGGCGGCAAGGAGTCCTGGACGGACCCCCGGGTCAGAAACGTCTTCGACCTGTGGCGCGGCCTCATGCCGTACCACCAGCAGGGCGCCAACGGGCGCACCTGGCAGGAGGCGGCACAGAGCCTGGCGCAGAAGAAATCCGGCATGGCGGTCTTCGGGCTGCCCCACCCCGGACAGCAGTTCTCCGCCGCCGACCGCGACGACCTCGACTTCTTCCCCTTCCCCGAAATCGACTCCGCCTACGGCCAGGACGCGGTCGAGGCGCCGATCGACGGATTCCTGCTGGCGAAGAAGTCCAAGCGGCAGAAGGAGGGCAAGGAACTGCTGAAGTACCTCGCCACCCCCGCCGCCGAGGAGATCTACCTGAAGCGGGACCCCAACAACATCGCGTGCAACGACAAGGCGGCCACCTCGTCCTACAACGCGCTGCAGAAGAAGGCCGTGGCGCTCGTCTCCGGCGCCAAGCAGATATCGCAGTTCATGGACCGCGACACCCGGCCCGACTTCGCGTCGCAGGTGATGATCCGGGCGATCCAGCAGTTCATCAACAAGCCGGATGACATCGACACCCTGACCAAGGACATCGAGTCCCAGAAGAAGACCATCTTCGCCGACAGCTAGGAGAACCGCGCCGTGCCGCTCACCACCGCGCGGCGTGCCAAACGGCGGGGACCGCGGAGGTTCACCTCCCGCGACCTCGCCGTCATCGGCGTGCTGCTGGGCATACCCGTCCTGCTCGACCTGGTCCTGGTCTGGGGCCCGACCCTCGCCTCCATCGGCCTGTCCTTCACCAGCTGGGACGGGATCGGCGACCTCCGCTGGGTCGGCTTCGACAACTACCGGAACCTGTTCACCGAATATCCGCCGTTCTGGCCCGCCGTCCGCAACAACCTGCTCTGGGTGGCCTTCCTCGGCCTGGTCGCCACGCCCTTCGGGCTGCTGCTGGCCGTCCTGCTCGACAAGGGCGTCCGGTTCAGCCGCTTCTACCAGTCGACCCTCTATATGCCGGTCGTGCTTTCGCTCGCCATCGTCGGCTTCATCGCGCAGCTGGTCTTCTCCCGCGATCAGGGCGCGCTGAACGCGATTCTCGGCAACGAGAGCCATCCGGTGGACTGGATCGGCGACCCCGACCTCAATATCTGGATGGTGCTGCTGGCGGCCGCCTGGCGGCACACCGGGTATGTGATGATCCTCTATCTGGCCGGGCTCAAATCCGTCGATCCCTCGCTCAAGGAAGCCGCCGCGATCGACGGCGCGAGCGAGACCCAGAGTTTTTTCCGGGTCGTGCTGCCCACGCTGCGGCCGGTCAATGTGATCGTCGGCGTCATCACGGTCATCGAGGCGCTGCGCGCGTTCGACATCGTCTACGCCATCAACCACGGCCGCAACGGCCTGGAACTGCTCTCCGTACTGGTCACCGACAACATCATCGGTGAGGCCAGCCGGATCGGATTCGGCTCCGCCATCGCCGTCGTCCTGCTCACCGTGTCCCTGGGATTCATCGTGACCTATCTGGTCCAGGAACTGCGAGGGGAGAAGAAGGGATGATCGCACGGGTCCGCCCCGGGCGGCTCGGTCTGCACGCGTTCCTGATGACCGTCTCGCTGGCCTTTCTCGCCCCGCTGCTGCTCGCCGTCTACGCCTCGCTGCGGCCGTACGAGGAGACCGCGAAATACGGCTATTTCTCGCTGCCGCGCAATCTGTCGTTCGACTACTACCGGCAGGCGTTCAGCGACTCCGGAATGAGCAAGTACTTTCTCAACTCGATCCTCATCGCGGTCCCCGGAGTGCTGCTGACGCTGTTCCTCGCGTCCTTCGTGGCCTTCTCCGTCACCCGGCTGAAGATGCGCGGCGGGCTCGTCCTGCTGATGGTGTTCACGGCGGGGAACCTGCTGCCGCAGCAGGTCATCGTCACCCCGCTCTATGTCCTGTTCACCAAGATCGAGCTGCCCTACTGGATGTCGGACTCGATGACGATGTACGACTCGTACTGGGCCGTGATCGCCGTCCAGGTCGCCTTCCAGGTCGGGTTCTGCGTCTTCGTCCTCGCGAACTTCATGCGCACCCTGCCGATCGAGATCATCGAGGCGGCGGTGGTGGACGGCGCGGGGGTGTGGACGCGGTACTGGCGCATCACCCTGCCGCTGTGCCGCCCGGCCCTCGCCGCGCTCGCCACGCTGCAATTCACCTGGATGTACAACGACTTCCTGTGGGCGCTCGTCTTCATCTCCGACGGCGACAAGCTGCCCGTCACGTCCGCCCTCAACAACCTGCGCGGGCAGTTCTTCACCGACTACAACCTGCTGGCGGCGGGCTCGGTGCTGGTGGCGCTGCCCACGGTGCTCGTCTTCCTGCTGCTCCAGCGCCACTTCATCGCCGGGCTCACGCTCGGCGCCAACAAGGGCTGAGAAGCCTTGCGGGGACGCCCTGCGACGGCGTGATCCGTCACTCAGTCGGATTCGGGCGTTTCCGTGGCAGGGTGATGCGGGCAACTGTCAGGAGGCGATGGATTAGGGGGAAATGTGATCGTCTGGCTGAACGGTGCGTTCGGCGCGGGGAAGACCACCGCGGCCCGCGAGCTGGTGGACTTCATGCCCGGCAGCACGTTCTACGACCCGGAACTGGTCGGCAACGGACTGCGCATGATGCTGCCGCGCAAGCGTCTGGAGCAGGTCTCCGACTACCAGGACCTGCCGTCGTGGCGGCGGCTGGTCGTGGACACCGGGGCGGCGCTCATCGCGGAGGTCGGCGGCCCGCTCGTGGTTCCGATGACCGTCCTCAGACAGGAGTACCGGGATGAGATCTTCGGCGGCTTCGCCGCCCGGCGTATCCCCGTGCGGCACGTTCTGCTGCACACCGATGAAACGATCCTTCGCCGACGCATAGCCGAGCGCGAGGAGATACCGGGCGACGCGGACGCCAGCGCGTCCGTGCGCCGCTGGTGTCTGGACCACCTCGCGCCCTATCGCGCGGCCCTGAACTGGCTGACCAACGACGCCCATGTGGTCGACACCACCGGGCTCACCCCGCGCCAGACCGCCGAGCACATCGCCGACGCGGTCCGTGAGGGCGCCGGGAAGTGCGACATCGTGCAGACGCCCGAGCCGACGGCCGAGACCCTGGCGGCCGGGGTGCTGCTCTTCGACGAGGCCGACCGGGTGCTGCTCGTCGACCCCACCTACAAGCCCGGCTGGGAGTTCCCCGGTGGCGTCGTCGAGCGCGGCGAGCCGCCGATGTGCGCCGGGCGCCGCGAGGTGGCCGAGGAACTGGGCGTACGGCTCGACGAACCGCTGCGGCTGCTGGTCGCCGACTGGGAACGCCCCCAGCCGCCCGGCTACGGCGGCCTGCGGCTGCTGTTCGACGGCGGCCGCCTCACCACCACCGAGGCCCAGAAGGTCCTACTGCCCGGCGGGGAACTGCGCGGCTGGCGCTTCGTCACCGAGGCCGAGGCCGCCGACCTGCTGCCGCCGGTCCGGTTCAACCGCCTCCGCTGGGCGCTGCGCGCCCGCGAACAGGGCCGCCCGCTCTACCTGGAGGCGGGGGTTCCGGTGGGCTGACCGGCCGATTCAGGCCTTCTTGCCGGTCGCGTACGCCTCCAGGAACAGCGCTTCGGTCAGCGAGAGCTTCTCCAACTCCTCCGGCGAGACGCTCTCGTTGACCGCGTGGATCTGCGCCTCCGGCTCGCTCAGGCCGATCAGCAGGATCTCCGCCTCCGGGTACAGCGAGGCGAGCGTGTTGCACAGCGGGATCGAACCGCCCTGGCCCGCCGTCGCCATCTCCTGGCCGTCGTACGCCACCCGCATGGCCTCGCGCATCGCCTCGTACGCCGGGCTCCCGGTGTCCGCGCGGAACGCCTGGCCCTGGCCGACCTGCTCCACCGCGACCCGCGCGCCCCACGGCGCCGCCGCCTCCAGATGGGCGGACAGCAGCCGGTTCGCCTCGGCCGCGTCCACGCCCGGCGGCACCCGCAGGCTGACCAGCGCCCGCGCGCTCGCCTGGACGGAGGCGGTGGCGCCGACGACCGGCGGGCAGTCGATGCCCAGTACCGTGACGGAGGGACGGGCCCAGATGCGGTCGGCGACCGTGCCCGAGCCCATCAGCTCGACCCCGTCCAGCACCCCGGCGTCCTTGCGGAAGGCCTCCTCCGCGTACTGGAGGCCGTCCCAGGCCGTCTCCGGGGCGAGGCCGTCGACCGTGGTCGAACCGTCCTCCGCGCGCAGCGAGTCCAGCATCCGGATCAGCGCGGCGAGCGCGTCCGGGGCGGCACCGCCGAACTGGCCGGAGTGCAGATTCCCTTCGAGGGTGTCCACCGATACGCGCAGCATCGTCATCCCGCGCAGGGTCGCGGTGACGGTCGGCAGCCCCACCCGGAAGTTGCCCGTGTCGCCGATCACGATCGCGTCGGCGGTCAGCAGTTCCGGATGCGCCTCGGCGTACCGCTCCAGGCCGCCGGTGCCCTGCTCCTCCGAACCCTCCACGATCACCTTGACGTTGACCGGGACGCCGCCGTGCTCCTTCAGCGCGCGCAGCGCCGTCAGATGCATGATCAGGCCGCCCTTGCAGTCCGCCGCGCCGCGCCCGTACCAGCGGCCGTCGCGCTCGGTCAGCTCGAAGGGCGGGCTGAGCCAGGCGTCCTCGTCCAGCGGCGGCTGCACGTCATAGTGCGCGTAGAGCAGGACGGTCGGGGCACCGGCCGGGCCGGGCAGGAAACCGTAGACGGACTGGGTGCCGTCGGGGGTGTCCAGCAGCGCCACGTCCTCGAACCCCTCGGCGCGCAGCGCCGCCGCGACCCACTCCGCCGCCGCCTCGCACCCGCTGCGCGGGAACTGCGCCGGGTCCGCCACCGACGGGAAGGCCACCAGCTCGGCCAGCTCGGCCAGGGCGCGGGGCTGCAGTGCGGCGACGGTGGCGGCGAGGTCCTGTTCCATGGGGGAACGCTCCTGGTTTACGCGGCGTTGAGGGGTGGTGTGCGGAGTGGTGCGGTGCGCCGATCATCCCACAGCAGGTTCGGCCACCGGCGCGCCGTAGGATGCCCGGTAGGCGCAATCAGGACGGGCGATTGGGAGCGGAAGCACACGTGAGCAGCGACAACGCAGCCCCGGACAAAGAGACGGTATGGGACGTCGTCGTGGTCGGCGCGGGGCCCGCGGGTGCCTCCGCGGCCCACGCCGCGGCGTGCGCCGGCCGCCGGGTGCTGCTGCTGGAGAAGGCCGAACTGCCGCGCTACAAGACGTGCGGCGGTGGCATCATCGGCCCCTCGCGCGAGGCGCTGCCGCCCGGTTTCGAGCTGCCGCTGCGTGAGCGCGTCCACGCGGTGACCTTCTCGATGAACGGGAAGCTGTCCCGGACCCGCCGCTCCAAGCACGCGCTGTTCGGGCTGATCAACCGGCCGGAGTTCGACGCCGGTCTGGTCGAGGCGGCCAAGGACGCGGGCGCCGAGGTGCGCACCGGCGTGAGCGTCACCCGGGTTGAGCAGCACGGCCCGTCCGTGCCGGACCGCCGCACCGTGGCGGTCGTCCTCGGGGACGGCGAGACGGTGCTGGCGCGGGCCGTGGTCGGCGCGGACGGCAGCGCGAGCCGGATAGGGGCGCATGTCGGGGTGAAGCTCGACCAGGTGGACCTGGGCCTGGAGGCGGAGATCCCGGTTCCGGAGACGGTCGCGGAGGACTGGGCGGGCCGGGTGCTCATCGACTGGGGCCCGATGCCCGGCAGTTACGGCTGGGTCTTCCCCAAGGGCGACACGCTGACCGTCGGCGTCATCTCGGCGCGCGGCGAGGGCGCGGGCACCAAGCGCTATCTGGAGGACTTCATCGCCCGGCTCGGCCTCGCCGGATTCGAGCCGAGCATCTCCTCCGGCCATCTGACCCGCTGCCGCTCCGACGACTCGCCGCTCTCCCGGGGCCGGGTGCTGGTGTGCGGGGACGCGGCCGGGCTGCTGGAGCCGTGGACGCGGGAGGGCATCTCCTTCGCGCTGCGCTCGGGCCGTCTCGCGGGGGAGTGGGCGGTACGGATCGCCGAGGCGCACGACGCGGTGGACGCCCGGCGCCAGGCCCTCAACTACGCGTTCGCGATCAAGGCCGGTCTGGGCGTGGAGATGGGCGTCGGCCGCCGGATGTACGCGGCGTTCGCCCGCCGTCCCGGGATGTTCCACGCGGCCATCACCGGCTTCCGCCCGGCGTGGCGCGCGTTCACGAAGATCACGCGCGGTACGACGACGCTGGCCGACCTGGTCCGTACCCACCCGGCGGCGCGCCGGGCGCTGGCGGCGATGGACAAGAAGTAGCGGAGGCTCAGGCGTCCGTGACGGTGACGCGGAAGACCGGGTGCATGAGGGCGATCCGGGCGAGTTCGGCGTCGTCGGAGGTGGCGGTCACGCCGTCGAAGAAGGCGCCGACCTCCCACCCCCACCGCTTCAGATAGGCCCGCAGCACCGCCGCCTTCTCCTCGCCCTCGGGCAGCTCGGCGGCGGTGAACGGCCGCGTCCGGCGGCCCTTGCGCAGCTGCCCGCCCCTGGCCGCCCGCAGATTGCGCACCCACTGGGCGTTGCCGCGCGCCGAGACGAGATACCGCTCGCCGTCCAGGGCCAGCGGGTTGACCGGGACGCGCCGCATCGCCCCGCTGGACCGGCCCGGAACGGACAGCTCCGCCGCGCCGAAGAGGCTGAGCCCGTGCCGCGCCAGCCACGCCACGGCACCGTGGACGGGCACCTCGAAGCGGCGGGGCTCGATGTAGTGCTGCGTCATGACGTCCTCCGTCTGCTGCGGTGAACCACCCGCGAGAGCGGTGCTCTCGTTGAAGAGCATTGTGCGCAGAGGTCCCGGAACATGGCAAGAGCGGTGCTCTCGTTTTAGGGCGCCGATCCGAGAGATGGCAGACTGTACGCATGACCGCGATCCGAGGGGCCAGGGAACGGGCCCGCGCCGAAGTGACCGCCGCCATCAAGGAAGAGGCGCGCCGCCAGCTGGCCGACCAGGGCGCGGCCAAGCTGTCGCTCCGGGCCGTCGCCCGCGAGCTGGGCATGGTCTCCTCGGCCCTCTACCGCTACTACCCGAGCCGCGACGAGCTGCTGACCGCGCTCATCGTGGACGCGTATGACGCGATCGGCGCCGCCGCCGAGGCCGCGCTCGCCGCGACGCGCGGCGACGACGCCCCCGTGGCGCGCTGGACGGCGGTCTGCCGGGCGGCCCGGGGCTGGGCGCTCGCCCACCCGCATGAGTACGCGCTGCTCTACGGCTCCCCGGTGCCCGGTTACTCCGCGCCCGAGGCCACCAACGCCCCCGCCGCCCGCATCGCCCTCACCCTCGTCGCGGTCGCCCGCGACGCCCATGCCGCGGGTGCCCTGCGCGTACCGGAGGCGGCGGAGCTGCCGGAGGGGGTGCGGGCGGACGTCGCGGCCCTGACCGACGTCCTCGACGCCGAGCTGCCCGCCGAGGCGCTGGCGGCGCTCGTCGCGGCGTGGGCGCAGCTCTTCGGGCTGATCACCTTTGAGCTGTTCGGCCACTTCCATGGGGTGGTGGCGGCGCGGGAGGAGTTCTTCGGGCACACGGCAGCCGCCCTGGGGCGCCAAGCGGGCCTCCGGTAGCGGGCCCCTGCGGGCTACTCCGGTGGGAGTACGGGCGATCACCGCGCACGGGGGACGCCGTTCGCGGGTGGCCGGTCTAGCGTTGCCGTATGCACGAATTCACGGGGGAGCGGGGGCCTGGGCACGGGCCTGGTAGCGAACCGGGGCGCGGTCCGGGCGGGTGGTGGCGCGGGGCGCCCTGGTACGGCGGGCCGTTCGGCCCGCCGGGCACCTCCGTGCCCTGGCGCTCCTCGCTCGCCGTCGCCGTCATCCAGCTGGTGGGCACGGGGTTCGCCGCCCAGCGGCAGCCCGACCGCACCGACCTCGGCCCCGGCCTGTACGCGCTGCTGCTGGCCGGGCCCGCGCTGCTGCTCCTGCGCCACCGCCATCCCCGGCTCGCCGTCCTCGGCGTCTCGGCGGTGACCTTGGGCTACCTCGCCGTGGGCGGGCCGAACGGCCCGGTCTTCCTCAGCGTCGTCGTCGCCTGCGTCGCGGCCGTCGCCGCCGGGCAGCGGATGGCGGCCTGGTGCGCGGTCGGCGCGCTGTGGGCGGGGCGGCTGCTCATCGCGCACTGGCTCTACCGCTGGCTGCCGCCGCCGGGCGACCCGTCCGCCGGTTGGGGGCAGGAGGCGGCGGTCGCGGCCTGGGCGGCGGCGGTGCTCGCGGCGGCCGAACTCGTCCGCGTACGGCGCGAGCAGTGGGCCCGCGAGCGCGCGGAGCGGGCGGCGGCGGTACGGCGCCGGGCGGACGAGGAGCGGCTGCGGATCGCCCGCGAACTGCACGACGTCCTCGCCCACAGCATCTCGGTCATCAACGTCCAGGCGGGGGTCGGCCTCGCCCTCCTCGACCAGGACCCTGAACAGGCCCGCACCGCCCTGACCACCATCAAGGCGGCCAGCAAGGAGGCGCTGGGCGAGGTACGCCAGGTCCTGGACACCCTGCGCGCCTCCGGCGCCGCGCCGCGCCAGCCCGCCCCGGGCCTGGACCGGCTCCCGGAGCTGACCGAACAGGCGGCGGGCGCGGGGCTGACGGTGGAGGTCGCGACGCGGGGCACCCCGGCCGCCCTGTCGCCGGGCACGGACCTGGCCGCGTTCCGTATCGTCCAGGAGGCGCTGACCAACATCGTCCGCCACTCGGGCTCGCGGACCGCGCACGTCCGGTTGTCGTACGCCCCGCAGGAGCTGGAGCTGCGGGTGGACGATGACGGCCCGGCGACCACGCACGACACGGCGGACCGCGCGACGGGCGGCGGCAACGGCCTGGTCGGCATGCGCGAGCGTGCCGCCGCCCTCGGCGGCACGGTCGAGGCGGGCCCCCGCCCGGACGGCGGTTTCCGCGTGCACGCGCGCATCCCGCTCACCGCCGCGCCCGCCACCGCACACGATGCGCCCAAGACCGCCGCGCCCCACGCGCCCAAGACCGCCGCGCCCGAGGAGGCACCGTGAGCCGAGTGATCCGCGTCCTGCTCGCCGACGACCAGCTCCTGGTCCGCGCGGGCTTCCGGGCGCTGCTGGCCGCCCAGCCGGACATCGACGTGGTCGCCGAGGCCGCCGACGGCGAGCAGGCCCTGAAGGAGGTGCGGGAGCGCCGCCCCGATGTCGTGCTCATGGACATCCGCATGCCCCTCCTCGACGGACTCGCCGCGACCCGCCGGATCACCGCCGACCCCGCTCTCGCCGAGGTGAAGGTGATCATGCTGACCACCTTTGAGCTGGACGAATACGTCTTCGAGGCCATCCGTGGCGGCGCCTCCGGCTTTCTGGTCAAGGACACCGAACCGGAGGAACTGCTGCGCGCGGTGCGGGCCGTGGTCGACGGCGACGCGCTGCTGTCGCCCGGGGTCACCCGCCGCCTCATCGCCGAGTTCGCCGCCCGCTCGAAGGAGCCCGCGCCCGCCTCCGTCCTCGCGGAACTGACCGAGCGGGAACGGGAGGTGATGGCCCTGGTCGGAATCGGCCTGTCGAACGAGGAGATCGCGCGGCGGCTGGTCGTCAGCCCGCTCACCGCCAAGACCCATGTGAGCCGCACGATGGTCAAGCTGGGCGCGCGCGACCGCGCCCAACTCGTCGTCCTCGCCTATGAGTCGGGACTCGTACGCCCCGGCTGGCTGGGCTGACCTCCCCAGCCCGTGGCGCGGCGCGTCAGAACAGCGCCTCCGGACGCGCGGCCTCCCGCGCCGGAACCTCCACCGGGGCCGTCGTCTCCGCGTCCGCCGGGGCCGCGCCGAGTGGACGGCCCGCCAGCAGTCGGCCGTCCAGCAGCAGGGCGCGGCCGTCCGACGTGGTCAGCTGGATGTCCGGGCCCGCCACGCCTTCGACGCGCCCCGCCACCGTGCGGTCGGCGGCGAGCCGGATCACCCCGTGCACCGGACCCAGCCGCTCCAGATGGAACGCCTCGTCGTGGTGGACCGGTGCGAAGGCGGTGACGGCCAGCGACTCCGGCAGACCGCCGAGCCCGCGCGCCCGCGCGTGCAGCGCCGCGAGTTCGGCGGCGCGGTGCTCCCGGGGCGGCGGCGCCTCCCGGGCGGCGCGCTTGGCCGCGTACGGAAAGCGGTCCGGGACGCCGAGCGCGGCGCCCAGCACGGCCTCCGCGCGGCGCGCGGCCATCAGCGGACCCCGGCCGAGCAGCGCGTACGAGAGCGCGGCCTGCTCCAGCAGCCGTACGCCCTGCCGCTCGGCCGCCGTGATCCCGGCCTTGACCAACCCCGGCCCGAACCAGGCGAGATAGACGTCGTACGGGCGGGGGTCGTCGGTGCGGGTGTCGGCGGCGACCGAGTACGAACGGTCGAGCCGGGCGCAGTCCGCGCACTGGGACGAGACGGCGGACGCCGACACCTCGGCGCCGTCCGGGCACGGGGTGTGCCTGGCCCCCCGGCGCACGCCGGTGCAGTGGCGCCCGGGCCCGGTGGTGAAGGCCAGCGGACGGCCCCGCGTCAGCGCGGACGTCCGCTCACCGTGGACCGGATGGCGCCAGACGAGGGCGGGGCCGGAGCCGTACGACCAGCGCAGCCCCGCGCACCGCCACCGCCCGTCCCCGGTCACTCGCGCCGCCCCTTACGAGGCGGCCACAGCACCCGTATCACGCGGTAGGCGAACCCGGCGGTGGCCGCGACGGCGGCCGCCGTCCGCCACGCGGCCTCCTGGGCCTGCCCCAGCTCCCCGAAGAGCGCGGGGCTCGCGACGGCGAAGAAGAGGACGGCCGCCAGCAGCCCGCCCGTGACCAGGGCGAACACGATCTCCACGGTGAGCGCGTCCCGGTCGGCCTGGCTACGGGTTCCGGTCATCCGGCATCAGTCCTCTGTCGTATCCGGTCGCTGGTCCTCTTCTTGGCGCTCTATCCGCTCACAGGGACGACCGCTCCCGCCACACCTGCGCCAGCGACAGATCGCCCTTGCCGCTCAGCGCGCTGTACGGCAGCCGGTTCCACGCCATCATGTACAGCTCCCCGGCCGGGCCGGTCAGCTCGCAGTCCGCGTCCCCCTCGCCGTCCCGCGTGGTGCGCGGGATCGCTTCGCTGAGCCGCACCGTCCAGATGTCGTCGGTGTCCGTGGCCCGCAGCCGCAGGGTGCGCGGGGCGTCCGTACGCACCTTGCTCAGCTCCGTCGCATGGAAACGGAGCAGCAGCTCATCGATCCCGTCCGCCGCGAAGGCCGGGTCGAAGGGCGAGTGGTCCGCGCCGAGCGCCGATTCCGCGTCGACCCGGTGGATCGACGTCTCGTGGGCCTGCCGCCGGGCCCAGAACGCCAGCGGCGCGGGGTCGGGCAGGAACGTGTAGCACTCCAGGGACGGATCAGCGTCGGTGAGCGCCTTGACCAGCGTCCGATGGCTTTCCCGGTACCAGGCGACCAGCTCGGCGCCGTCCCGCTCCGGCTCGTCGGGCAGCTGAATCCGCTCCGTCAGGCCCTCGGCGACGTAGCGGGCCACCCACCGGTGCACCCGCCCGGTGTGCGACAGCAGGTCCCGGACCTGCCACCCGGGGCAGGTGGGCACCCGGGCGTCCGTGCCCGCCTTGGCCGCGGCGTCGGCCAGCAGCTGCCCCTCGCGGTCTACGACGTCGATCAGCTCGGCAATCTCCATGGCGGAATTCTGCCAGCCACCTCTGACATGCGGGGTGACGTGGCGAAATTCAATCCGGCGGTCAATCCGGCCCGGGGCGTACGGCGTTGCGGGTGGCGTACGCGACGACGGCCGCGACCGCCGCCAGCCCCGCGACCGTGGTGAGGGCGGCGGGCAGCGAGAACCAGTCGGCGAGGAAGCCGATCGCGGGCGGGCCCAGCAGCATGCCGCCGTAGCCGAGGGTGGAGGCCGCGGCGACCCCGCTGGGGCCGGTCAGCGCGCCCGCCCGGGCGATGGCCACGGGAAAGAGATTGGCCAGGCCGAGCCCGGTGACCGCGAAGCCCAGCAGGGTGAGCCAGACCGTCGGCGCGAGCGCGCCCAGCAGCATCCCAGCCGCCGCCGTGGCGCCGCCCCCGGTCAACGTCGCGGTCTGGCCGAGCCGTTCGAGCAGCGCCGTACCGGACAGCCGCCCGATGGCCATCGTCAGTGCGAAGACGGAGTAACCGGCGGCCGCGACGCCCGCGGACGCGTCGAGGTCCTCGCGGAGATGGAGCGCGGCCCAGTCCGCCATCGCCCCCTCGCCGTACGCCGTGCACAGGGCGATCAGGCCGAATACCGCCACCAGCCAGCGCGCGGGACCGCGCCGCGCTCCGGCGGATGCCCCGGCCGCCGGGCTCGTATCGGTTTCGGGCGGCGACGGCGGCGGAACGGAGAGCAGGGTGCGGCCCGCGCCCGCCGCGAGCACCAGCCCGACGGCGGCCAGCAGCGCCAGATGGCGGGTGGGGGAGAGCTGGCCCGCGAGCAGCCCGCCGAGCCCCGCCCCGGCCATCCCGCCCAGGCTGAACGCCGCGTGGAAGCTGGGCATGACGGGCCTGCGCAGCGCGGCGATGAGATCGACGGCCGCGCTGTTCATGGCGACGTTGAGCCCGCCGAACGCGGTGCCGAAGACCAGCAGCACCAGCCCGAGAGCGAGCGCGGAATGGGTCAGCGGCGGCAGCGTGACGCTGAGCGAGAGCAGCACGGCGAGGGCGACCGTCGTGGCGTGGCTGCCGAACCGGCGGCAGAGCCACCCGGTGGTCATCATCGTGGCCGTGGCACCCACCGACACGCACAGCAGGGCGAGTCCCAGGGCGCCCGCGGAGGCGCCCGTCTGGTCCTTGATCGCGGGGATGCGGGCCACCCATCCGGCGAACACGAAGCCGTCGAGGGCGAAGAACACCGTGAGGGCGGCGCGGAGTTGGGACAGGGCGCGCTCGGGGGTCGCGGTCCCGCGCTTCCCCGGAATGGCCGTCCATGTTTTGTTTGATGTCGGCACAAAGTGAGAATAGGGGCGTGACCCAGACACGGACAAGGCTCGAGCGGGGCCGGGGCGCTCTCGGCCCGGCACTGGCGCTCGTACACACCGGCCGCGCACCCACCCGCGCGGTGCTCACGACCGAACTCGGGGTGACCCGCGCGACCGCGGGGGCCGTCGCCGCCGAGCTGGAGGCGCTCGGCCTGATCGAGGTCGACGCGCGGCCGCTCGGCTCCGCCGGGGCGCAGGGCCGCCCCTCGCACCGGCTCTCGATCGCCCCGCGCGGGCCCGTCGCCCTCGCCGCCCAGGTGCACGCCGACGGCTTCCGGGCGGCGCTCGTCGGGCTCGGCGGGAACATCGTCGCCACCGCCCCCGGCCGCATGACGGTGCCCGCCGACCCGGCGCACGTCATCGACGCGGTCGTCGAGGCCGGAGCCCAGCTGCTGCGCGAGACCGGCCGCCGCTGCGTGGGCGCCGGGCTGGCCGTGCCGTCCGCGGTCGCGGAGCCCGAGGGCACCGCGCTGAACCCGCTGCACATCGCCTGGCCCGCGGGCGCGCCGGTGCGCGAGCTGTTCACCCGGAGCCTGGCCGAAGCGGGGATCCGCGGCGCGGACGGGGAACCGCTCACCGGCCACGCGGGCAACGACGTCAACCTCGCCGCCCTCGCCGAACACCGGCACGGTGCCGGGGGCGGCGCCCAGCATCTGCTGTGCGTCGCCACCGGACACCGCGGCGTCGGCGGCGCGCTGGTCCTCGACGGGCGGCTGCACACCGGCAGCGCGGGGCTCGCCCTGGAGGTCGGCCATCTGACCGTCAACCCCGAGGGGCCGCCCTGCCACTGCGGCAGCCGCGGCTGCCTGGACA
The DNA here is from genome assembly GCF_053596435.1 of Streptomyces sp. NPDC001700. Lineage (NCBI taxonomy): Bacteria > Bacillati > Actinomycetota > Actinomycetes > Kitasatosporales > Streptomycetaceae > Streptomyces > Streptomyces sp. NPDC001700. The sequence goes on along the minus strand of NZ_JBSFGE010000028.1, from coordinate 91,765 downwards.
TCGAGACCGACCCGCTCGCCTTCCTCGACGCCGCAGGGCGCGAGCCCGGCCCCGAGGGGTCGCTGCTCCAGCAGGCCCGTGACCTGATCCGCGCGGACTACGCCGATCCGTCGGTGCGGGCCGCCGCCGAGCAGCTCATCGACCGCCTGGGCCTCGGGCTCGCCGGGCTCGTCAACATCCTCAACCCCGACCGCATCATCCTCGGCGGCCTCCACCGCGAGCTGCTGGAGGCCGACGCGGAGCGGCTGCGGGCGGTCGTCGCCGAGCGCAGCCTGTGGGGGCGCAGCGGGGGCGTACCGATTCTGCCGTGCACCCTGGACCACAACGGCCTGGTGGGCGCGGCGGAGCTGGCGTGGCAGCCGGCGCTGGACGACCCGCTGACGGCGCTGGGCGTGGCGTAGCGCCGCCTACCAGTGCCGTCCCTCGGGGAGTGCGGTCAGGTCCGGGGCCGAGAGATGGAGCACCTGGTAGCGGTCGCCGGGCTCTTCGGGCGGCGAGGAGTGGGCCCAGAGCGTGAAGCGCACCAGCTCCCAGCCGCGCGGGTCGATGCCGAGCGCCGCCGAGTGCACACCCTCGGCGGTCGCCCGGCGCCGCAGTTCCTCCAGCGCGCCGTCGACGGCCGTCGCGGGATCGGCGGCGGCCGGGACCGGCTCGGTGTGGCGGACGGCGGTGCGCGGCGCGGCGACGGTGGCCGGGCCGCGGTGGAAGGCCAGCCCCTGCCAGTGTTCGACGGCGGGGCGGCCGAAGTCCTGGACGATGCCCCGGAATCCGGGACCCCACAGGAAGCGGTTCATGGCGTCCGGGGCGAACCAGAGGTAGAACGGCGCGTAGGAGTTGACCGGTGAGCCGTCGACCCCGCGCTCGCGGATGCCGTACGCCTTGAGGCCGAGCCCCGGGAAGTCGTCCAGGAGGTGTCCCTTCGACTCCACCCGATGCCGGATGATCTTCATGTCGTAGTCGGCGGGCAGCGTGATCCGGTACTGCATCGCATGCATGAGCGGGCTCTTCTCTTCTCCTGGAACCGGCAATTCCGTTACCTGGCAGGGGAATCGGGCGCCCGGTGGCCGGCCAGCAGGGCGAGCAGGCCGTCCACGGCGCTGTCGAAGGGGGCCGCCGACTCGGCCGCGCGGGCCAGCACATAGCCGCCCTGTACGGTCGCGACGACCGCCGAGGCGGTACGGGCCGGGTCCAGCCCGGCCGTGAACTCGCCGCGCTCCCGCCCCTCGGCGAGGACGTCCGCCAGCCGCCCGCGCAGCCAGTCCAGTGTCTCGTCCACCGGCTGCCGCAGCACCGGATCGGCGATCACATCCGGATCCATCGTCAGCCGCCCGATCGGACAGCCGCGCAACACATCGCGCTCGCGCCGCAGATAGCCGCGCACGCGGTCGTACGCGCCCCCGGGGCCGGACAGCGACGCCTCCGCCGCGGCCCGCAACTCCTCGGCGGTGCGGCGGATGGCCGCGAGCGCGAGATCGGGCTTGCCCGTGAAGTGGTGGTACATGCTGCCCTGGCCCGCCCCCGCCCGCTGCTGGATCGCCTTGGGGCTGGTGCCCACGTAGCCGCGCTCCCACAGCAGTTCCCGGGTGCTCTCGATCAGCCGTTCCGAGGTGGTCATGGGAGGAGTGTACATACCAGTAGGTACAGCGGGGGTGGTGAGCGGGCCGTCCCGTCCGCCTGGGGGCGGGGCGGCCCGAACGCCCGGTGCCGGAACGCTCAGTGGGATACGGCCGACCGGGCGGCCGGTGCCCGCTCCCGTACGGCCGGTGCGGGCGCGGGCGCGGCCACGGGGGCCGGTGCGGGCGCCGGGGATACCGGGGTCACCGGGGATACCGGGGCCGGTGCGGAGGCCGGGGTGGGGGCCGTTACCGGGCGGGTCAGGCCCGCGCGGTGCGGCGGCGCGGTACGGCCCGCTCCGTACGCCGCGTACGGCGAGCCGGTCGCGGTGGCGGGCTGCGGCACGGCCAGGGTGAACCAGACGACCTTGCCGCTGCCGTCGTCCCGTACGTCCATTCCCCAGGTCTGGCTGACCGCCGCGACCAGCGCGAGCCCCCGGCCGTGCGTGGACACGGGGTCGGATTCGCGGACCCGGGGCAGCCGCGGATCCTGGTCGCGGACCGATACCGTCAGCCGGTCCAGCATGAGGGCGATCTCGACCGTGCACTGCTTGTCCGGCTCGGCGTGCCGGTGGACATTGGTGAGCAGCTCGGTGACACCGAGCGCCGCCGGGTCGATGAGCGGATCCAGGTGCCAGTAGCGCAACTGCGCCGACACGATTCTGCGGACCTGACCGATCCGCGACGGCAGGGCTTGCAGCTCCACCGTGCAATGCCTGCTAGGACGACTGATCACGGCTGCGACTCCCTGAAGAAGTTGGGGCTAGCCTGATGCAGATGCGGGCGGCGAACGCGTTCAGCAGTGGTGGCTGCCGTGCGCGACCGGTGGGCCGGTTCTCAGCGTCACCGCTTGTTGACCCTCAGTGATACTGATGCTCGTCCAGGGTCGGTCCCCCCGCGCGCATGCGCAACTCGGCCGCCTTCACCCCTTGCGGACGTGGTCCCGGGCGGACCGGACCGCGTCGAGGAAGCGGCCGGCGGCGCCGGAGCCGGAGGGCTTGGCCGCGTCCTGCTGGCCGAGGGTGAGGCGGTAGCGGGTGCCGTTGACGGTCGCCATCGCCTGGTCGCCGTCCACGAACCACGGTTTGCTCGCCCGGACCGACTGCACGGGCGCGCTGTCGATCTCGCGCCCGTAGCTGGTCAGCAGCTGCAGCCTGCCGTCCTTGATCGAGACCTGTCCGGCGCGGGTGACCGAGCGCAGGAATCGCTCGATCCGCACGCCCCTGGCGTTGAATTCGGTATCGGCCATCACGACCGCCTCCCCGGTGGCTTCCGACTGGCAAGCGCTGCTGCCTCATTCTCCCTGCTGCGCAGTGTGCCCGTGACCGGCCCGGGGCACCAGGGCGCACCGGGGTCCATTTAGGATCGAAACGGACCGAGTATGCCACTCGGAACGGGCACGGGGCACAAGCACGAGGAGCGGCGTGGACAGCACAACGCGGGCGGTCGTCGACACGGTTGACGTGGACCGCAGTGACCACGACTACCGGGCCTGGCTCAAGGAGGCCGTCCGGAAAGTGCAGGCCGACGCACAGCGATCCGCTGACACGCACCTGCTGAGCTTCCCGCTCCCGCAGCGGTGGGGGATCGACCTCTACCTCAAGGACGAGTCCACCCATCCCACAGGGAGCCTCAAGCACCGGCTCGCCCGCTCGCTGTTCCTCTACGGGCTGTGCAATGGCTGGATCCGCCCCGGCAAGCCCGTCATCGAGGCGTCCAGCGGCTCCACCGCCGTATCCGAGGCGTACTTCGCGAAGCTGATCGGCGTCCCCTTCATCGCGGTGATGCCGCGCACGACGAGCCGGGAAAAGTGCCGCCTGATCGAATTCCATGGCGGCCAGTGCCATTTCGTGGACGACCCGCGGAAGATGTACGAGGAGTCCATCGCCCTCGCGGCGGAATCCGGTGGCCACTACATGGACCAGTTCACCTACGCCGAAAGGGCGACCGACTGGCGAGGCAACAACAACATCGCCGAGTCGATCTACCAGCAGCTGCGGCTGGAGCGCTATCCCGAACCGGCCTGGGTGGTCGCCACGGCGGGCACCGGCGGCACCTCCGCGACCATCGCGCGCTATGCGCACTACATGCAGTACGACACCCGGGTGTGCGTCGCCGACCCGGAGAACTCGTGCTTCTTCGACGGCTGGGTGCACCACGACGCCCACGCGTGCAGCGAGTCCGGTTCCCGCATCGAGGGCATCGGCCGCCCCCGGATGGAGCCCAGCTTCCTGCCCGGCGCGATCGACCGGATGATGAAGGTCCCGGACGCGGCGAGCGTCGCAGCCGTGCGGGCGCTGGAACGGGCGATAGGGCGCAAGGCGGGCGGGTCCACGGGGACCGGGCTGTGGAGCGCGCTGAAGATCGTCGCGGAGATGGTGGAGCGGGGGTGCACGGGGAGCGTGGTGACGCTGCTGTGCGACCCGGGCGACCGGTACCTGGACAAGTACTACTCGGACGCCTGGCTGGAGGAACAGGGGCTCGACATCGAGCCGCACGCGCAGGCGATCGACACCTTCCTGGCGACCGGACGCTGGCCGGACTAGTACACCGCCGAAAGCCGAGGCGGACTCAAGCCGCCGTCAGCCCGTCGTCAGCCGCCGGTCCAGGCACCGGACCGCGTCGTGGAACGCCCGCCGCAGCCCGGGGCGGAAGACCCGCGCCGAGGCCCGGACCGGCGCCGTGCCGTCCAGCGCGAACGTGTAGCGCACCACCGTGCCGGAGTGCCACGGCACCAGCCGCCATTCCTCCAGCAGCGCCCGCAGCCCCGGTACGTTCGTCTCGTCGATCCGGTACGCGTACCGCTCGCAGGGGTCCGCCGCCACCACCGTCTCGCGGAAGCGGGTGCCGCCCAGCAGGCGGATCTCCCGCCCCGTCCCGTCGGCCGTCGCGCGGGCGTCGGTCACCTGGCGGAACCAGCGGGGCCAGCCCTCGACATCGGCCAGCGCCCCGAACACCGCCTCGGGCGGCGCCGACGCCTCGGCGGTGAAGGCGAGTTGGACCGGGGCCGTCTCGGTGTAGTCCAGCCCCACGGAACGCAACCGGTATGCCATGCGGCCACGATAGCCGCACGGCTGTCGCTCCGTCAGAGGTCCCGTCAGAGGACCGACGCGGCCTCGCCCGGCTCGCCCGCCACCACCAGCTCCGGCAGATACTCGGCGATCTCGGCACGCGCCGCGGCCGGCAGCCCGGGGTCCGTCACCAGCGCGTCCACCTGGTCCAGCGAGGCGAAGGAACTCAGGCCCACCGTGCCCCACTTGGTGTGGTCGGCGACCACCACCACCCGCCGCGCGGACCGTACGAAGTGGCGATTGGTCTCCGCCTCCGCCAGGTTCGGCGTGGACAGCCCGGCCTCGACCGATATGCCGTGCACGCCGAGGAAGAGCACATCGAAGTGGAGCGCGCGCACCGCGGCGTCCGCGACCGGCCCCACCAGCGTGTCCGACGGGGTGCGCACCCCGCCCGTGAGCACCACGGTGGCCGCCCCGGGGCGCGGCGCGGCCCCGCCGAGCGCCGCCGCCGACCGCTGCGCGTTGTAGAACACGTCCGCCACCCGGACCGAGTTGGTCACCACCGTCAGATCCGGCACCTCCAGCAGCTGCTGGGCCAGCGCGAACGCCGTCGTACCCCCGGCCAGCCCGATCGCCGTGCCCGGGGTGACCATCGCGGCGGCGGCCTTCGCGATGTCCTCCTTGGCGGACAGCTCCAGGCCCGACTTGGCCTCGAACCCCGGTTCGTACGTGCTCGCCTCGGCGACCGGCACCGCGCCGCCGTGCACCTTCTCCAGCACACCCAGCCGGGCCAGCGCGTCCAGATCGCGACGGACCGTCATGTCCGACACATTGAGCTTGCGCGTCAGCTCGTTGACCCGCACTCCACCGCGCCGCCTGACCTCGTCGAGAATCAGGGCGCGCCGCTGCTCGGCGAGGAGATTCTGGTTGTCGCTCACCCTGCCCGTTCCCTTCCGGCCGTCGCACGTCGCCCGCGCGGCCATCTTCGCATGTGGGGCGGACAGCCGGGCCCTGAGTACCGGGGGGTTACGATTTCGCCACGCCCGGCCTGTCATGCTCCGTGTCCCACCCCGCTGGGCACAATCCTGGAGCGAAGACCGGGAGACGACCGGGGGAAGACCGGGGCGGGACGACCGCACGACACCGGGATCGGGGGGCACGGTGGCATCGACCACGGGTACCAGCGCATCGGCAGCGGGGGCGGACCGGGCGCTGGGGGCGCCACCGCCGCCCCGGAACGGTGAACCACCACCCGACCTGGAACTCCTGGTCCACGGCGTCGGCGGCACCACCCCCCAGGAGATGCTGACCGATCCGCGCACCACCCCGGTCACCGGCGACGAGACCGCCGCGGTCTACCGGCGCATCGACGACATCGACGCCGAGTCGCGCCCGGAGGACCACCGGGGCGCCCCGGTCCGCGAGGCGTACGTCTGGTCCAACCTCACCTCCGGCAACAGCGCCCGCGCCCTGTGGCTGCTCCTGCTGCCCTTCATGGTCGTCAACCTGGCCCACTGGATGCGCCCCGCCGCCGACCGGCGGGAGCGCACCGTGCGCACCTACGGGCTGCTGGTGCGGCTGGTCGCGCTCAGCCTGACCGTGCTGCTGATCGCCGGGGCCGGCGAGGTCGCCCTCGATCTGGTCGCCTGGCAGTGCGCGGGCGCGGCCGAGTGCGCCGACGGCACCTGGCTCGGCTTCCTGTCCGCAGGGGACGACGGCTGGTGGAGCCAGCCCGGCCGCCGCCTGGCGCTCGCCGCCGTCGTACCGGCGGCACTCAACGGGCTGCTGTGGTACCTGTCCAACCGCACCTGGAGCGCCTACGAGTCGCAGCCCCCGCTGGAGCGGCCGGTGGACGAGACCTGCGCCGAGTCGGGCAATCAGCCCGCGCTGTGCCTGCCGGGCTTCTGGTACGGCCGCCGCATCGTCGCCCGGCTGCGCGCCGCCCACACCGCCGCGGGCTTCCTGACGATCGCCGCGGCCGTCACCGCGGCCACCGCCGGGTACGACCGCGAGGCGGGCGGCGGCGCCCTGCTGGACGCCGTGGGCTGGACGCTGCTCGCCCTGGTGGTCACCGGCGGGTGCCTGGTGGTGTTCGTGGTGTGCCGCCGAGGCCGCAGCGAGACCAAGGCGGACAGCGATCTGGACCGCCTCACCATCACCGCGCTGCCCGGCGCCGCGCTCGGCGTGCTCGCGCTCGCCGTGCTGTACGCGGGCTGGTCCCGCCCCGGCTGGGTCTCCCACGGGAGGCTGCCCGGCGACCAGACCTTCTGCGTGATCGCCATCGTGCAGGGCGCGCTCATCGTGGCCATCGCGGTGTGCGCCCTGCTCCTGTACCGGGAGGCGCCCACCGCGCGCACCCCGCTGCGCGGACTGGCCGGTCCCGCCGTCGCCATGCTCGCCTGCGGGCTCGGTTCGGTGCTCGCCGGAGGCGTCGCCCAGCGCATCGCCGACTGGCTGGACGGCGGCGCCACCCCGGGCGAGGGCGGCACCATCGCGCCGCCCATCCTGCTGTCCTGGTGGGCCACGGCCATACCGGTCCTGCTGCTGATGATCCTGCTGCTGGCCGTGATCTTCGCCCTGCGGGCCTGGCGGGTACGCGAGCGGCTCATCCCCGGCGTCCTGGACAGCTACCCGGGCGAGCCCGCCGACGCGGTGCGCACCCGCCGGATCGCCACCACCATCGCCCGCGCCGGGCTCACCGACTCCACGCCCTGGCTCGTCGGCCCCGTCGCCCTGTTCACCCTGCTGCTCGGCGGACTCGCGGTCATCGGGACCTGGCTCACCAACGAGGTGCCGGGGCGGGCCGCCGACGACACCCCGGGGTTCATCGACGCGGCCACCCAGACGGCCCAGGCGCTCGGCTCCTGGATGATGGGCTTCGCGGTCCTGATGCTGGTCACCTGGGCCCGCCGCGCGTATCGCAGCCCCTCCGCGCGGCGCACCATCGGCATCCTGTGGGACGTCGGCACCTTCTGGCCGCGCGCCGCGCACCCCTTCGCCCCGCCCTGCTACGCCGAGCGCGCCGTCCCCGACCTGACCTGGCGGATGGAGACCTGGACCCGCACCTACGGCGGCCGCCTCGTCATCTCCGGGCACTCCCAGGGCAGCGTGCTGGCCGCCGCCGCGGTCTGGCAGGTCGACCCGCGCACCCGCGCCCAGGTCGCGCTGCTCACCTACGGCTCACCGCTGGAGCGGCTGTACGGGCGCTGGTTCCCCGCCTACTTCGGCCCCGCCCAACTGCGCTCGCTCCACGGCGAGGTGCGGTGCTGGCGCAACCTGTGGCGCTACACCGACCCCATCGGCGGCCCGATCCGGCTGACCGAGACCGATGGGGCCGACGGGCCCGACGTGGACTGCGACGCCTTCAAGGACCCGCTCGCCTACGGCCGTACCGCCGAACACCCGCTGCCCGCGCCGATCCTGGGGCACGGCGAGTACCAGGCGGACCCGGCCTTCGACCGGGAGCGGGCCGCGCTGCTGGCCCGCCTCCCCGAGCAGGCTCAGAGCAGTTCGGGCAGATCCTCCGGGTAGAGCAGCGTGAGGTCGTCGGTGCTCGGGTCGCTCACCTGCGCGACCCGGCCCGCGTGCCGCTCCACCATCGCCTCGAAGGTCTGCCGGGCGGTACGCCCGTTGCCGAACGCCGGGCCCTTCGGCAGCGCCGTGAAGTACTTCAGCAGCGCCTCCGACGCGCCCTCGCCGATCCGGTACTCCTGGTCGTCGGCCTGCTGCTCCACGATCCGCAGCAGCTCCTCGGGCGCGTAGTCGCCGAAGGTGATGGTGCGGGAGAAGCGGGACGCCACACCGGGGTTGACGGACAGGAAGCGCTCCATCTCCGCCGTGTACCCGGCGACGATGACCACCACCGAGTCCCGGTGATCCTCCATCAGCTTCACCAGGGTGTCGATCGCCTCGCGCCCGAAGTCCCGGCCGGAGTCCTCGGGCGAGAGCGCGTACGCCTCGTCGATGAACAGCACCCCGCCGCGCGCCCGGTCGAACGCCTCCTGGGTGCGGATCGCCGTCGAGCCGATGTGCTCGCCGACCAGGTCCACCCGGGAGACCTCCACCAGGTGGCCGCGCTCCAGCACCCCCAGCGAGGCCAGGATCTCGCCGTAGAGCCGGGCGACCGTCGTCTTGCCGGTGCCGGGGGAGCCGGTGAAGACCAGATGGCGGCGGACGGAGGCGGCCTTCAGCCCGGCCTCCTGACGCCTGCGGCCGACCTCGATCATGTCGGTGAGGGCGCGTACCTCGAGCTTGACGCTCTCCAGCCCCACCAGTGCGTCCAGTTCGCCCAGCACCGTCGTCGAAGGCCGTACGGACACCGGCTCCTCGGCGGGCGCGGCGGTCACGGCCGGGGGCTGGACGGCGCGCTGCGCCGGGAGGCCGCCCAGCAGCCCGCCCGTCGAGGCGGCGGTCTCCACGGCGGGCGCCAGGAGCGCGGGGGCGGTCGCCGGGGTGGTGACGGCGCTGGTGGCGCTCTCGTCGCTGGTGCAGTCCTCGACGGCCGGGCCCGCCTCGGAGAACTCGTAACCGCCGCGCGCGCACCGCTCGGTGCGGCACCGGGTCAGGGTGGTGCGGCAGCCGTCGATGATGTGGAAGCCATAGCCGCTGCTGCCCGTCACCCGGCAGTTGCTGAAGGTGCCGCGGCCCTCGGCGGACACATAGAACCCGGCCTCCGTCGGCGAGGAGACCGTGGTGCGCTCGACCGTCGGGTCGGCGCCCTTGGTGACGATCACTCCGGTCGCGGCGCCGTCGATGACGCAGTTCGCGAGGGTGCCGCCGCTGCCGTGGTCACGGAACCAGGCGCCGGTGGCCGCCTCCCGGATCCGGCAGTCGTCCAGCTGCGCGGTCGCCCCGTCGCTCACCGACACCGCCGTGTTGCGCACCTGCGACAGGTCGCTGTCGACGACGTCCACGCGCGAGCCGCGGTCCAGCACGAACAGCGCGTCGGGCACGTCGCGCACCCGGCACGAGTCGAGCACGGCCGTCGCTCCGTCGCTCACCCACACCGCCGGATAGTCGCCCGTGCTCTCGTGCAGCTCGCACTGGTTGGCGTCCACCCGGGTGCCCGGGTCCCACACCGACAGGCCGTTGCGCCCGAACTTGCGTACGGTCGAACGGGTCAGCGTGAGCACCGAACGGGACCGCAGGTCGACCGCGTTCTCCGGGACGTCGTGGATCTCGCAGTCCGCGAGCGTGAGCACGGCGTCGGTGTCCAGGTTGACGCCGTCGCCCGTGGTCCGGTGCACCTTGCAGTCGGTGAGATGCCCGGTGGCGCGCGAGGACACCGTCACCCCCGCGCCCCGGATCTCGTACACCTCGCAGCCGACGGCCTCCAGCGAACTGCCCTCGCCGGTCAGGGTGACCCCGGCGCCCGACGAGTGGTGGATGCGGCAGCGCTCCAGGCGCGGGCGGGCGCCGCCGCGCACCGCGACGCCGGACTGCCCGGCCGCCATCACCTCGCAGTCCTCGAACACCCCGCCCGCGCCGTCCAGCACGCTGAGGCCGACCCCGGCGGGGTTGTCCACGGTGCAGCGCCGCACGGTCGGCCGGGCGCCGCCGCGCACCTCGATGCCGACGGCGGAACGGGTCGCGACCCGTACGTCCGTCAGCTCCGGGGTGCCCTCCTCGACCAGCAGCGCGGGCGACGCCGAGTCCATGCCCTCCACGTGCAGGTCCGAGACCACCGCCGACGCGCGTATCGTCAGCGCGACGCCGTCGGCGGGGGCGATCCGCACCGAGCCGCGCGAGGAGCCCTCGGGGCCGCGCAGGGTGACGGCCCGTCCCACCACCAGATTCTCACGGTAGGTGCCGGGCGAGATGGAGAGCACATCGCCGTCCCCGGCGGCCTCCAGGGCCGCGGCGAGGGAGGCGTACTCTCCGGTGCGGCGCCGCCACCGCGACGTCCCGCTGTGCGTCACCTGGACGACCGAGCCCTGTGCCATGGTGCTGCTGTGCCCCCACCTCGTGCGTATGCCGGATGTGCGCGACTGTGCCGCTGTTCACGTGAAGGCCCCACCGTAGCGTGCGCGCGGCACGCCGAGTTGACCTGCCCGGAAGGTCCGGCGCACGGGGTGTCCCGTACACAGGGTGTGGTGGTGAAGAGCCGCGCACGGGAGCGGTGCCCGGCTCTACGTTACTGCCGCGTCAGCTGCCCGCGTCGGCTCGGCCCCAGTCCTGACCGGCCCGCTCCCACGCGATGTCCCACTGGGCGTAACGCCGACGCATGAGCCGCCATACGACCAGCCGCCGAGCGCCGTCGACCAGCCCCGCCGTCGCCGCGCCCGCGGCGATCCCGGCCAGCACCGCGTGGGTGGCCGCGGTGGCCGAGTCCAGCGGACGGGCCTTCAGCTGGCCCTGGTCGTCCGTCCAGATCCGGAACGTCTCGCCCGGGTCGGCGCCCGGACCGGCGGCGAGCGTGCCGTCGTGACGGCTGCCGTCCGGGCCCGTCCACTGCGCGAGCACCCTGCGCTGGGCGTCGCGCGCGGAGGCGGTCTCCGGGTCCGAGTCGATGGGTGGCTGTGGCAGCACCTTGACCACGGTCGCCGCCACGTCATGGCGTTCGGCGCGCTGCTCCTGCATGGTCCGTTTCAGCGCCCCATGCGCCAGGGACCCCGCCGCCCAGCCCGCGGCCGGGGCCGCGAGCACGATCAGCACGGCGGCGACCAGCGCCGCGTAAGCCTCTGCCAGGTCGGTCTTACGGCGCAGCGAGTTCCGTCGCCAGCGCCACAAGCCCTTGATCATTCGCATCATCCGCACGTCTTTCGACAATCCCCTTCCCCGTTCGTGGATACCGCATGGGAGGCCGGATATGCGCGAATTCGGTGAAGAGAGAGCCATATCACGGGCTGAGCCCCTTGGCCGTGTGGGCTGGGCCACCTACGGTCCGTGGCACGCGCCACACCACCCGGGTGCCGCCCGCCTCGGGGGTCTCGACGCTCAGCGTGCCGCCCAGCAGCTCGGCCCGCGACCGCATGTTGACCAGGCCCCCGCTGGGCGCGGCGGCGCCGATGCCCACCCCGTTGTCGGTGACCGTGAGGACGACGTCGGCGCCGACCGTGAAGCGCACGTCCACCCGCTGGGCGTACGCGTGCCGGACGGTGTTGCTGAGCGCCTCGGCGAGCACCGCGAGCGCCTGATCGCCGGTCTCGTCCGGTACGTCGGTGTCGACCGGCCCGTCCATCAGCAGCGACGGCGTGAAGCCCAGGATGTCCGACGCCGACCTTACGGCCTTCACCAGCCGCCGCCGCAAGGTGGCCGGTTCGCCGTCCTCGTCGCCGACCGCGCGCAGCGCGAAGATCGTCGAGCGGATGATCTTGATCGTCTCGTCCAGGTCGTCCACCGCCCGGCCGACCCGCTCACCCGCCTCCGGATGCTCGATCAGGCGGCTCGCGCTCTGCAGCGTCAGCCCCGTCGCGAACAGCCGCTGAATCGCCAGATCGTGCAGGTCACGGGCGATCCGGTCGCGGTCGTGGAGCAGCGCCAGATGCTCGGACTCGGCACGGTGACGGGCCAGTTCGAGCGCGAGCGCCGCCTGCGCGGCGAAGCCCGACAGCAGCTCCACCTCGTGGTCGTCGAACGCGGGCCGCCCGGCCAGACGGCACAGCCGCAGCGCCCCCGAGGACCGCTCGTGCGCGACCAGCGGTACGGCCACCAGCGGGCCGAACTCGCTCTCCTGGTCCGGCAGCGGCCAGGCCCGCGCCCGGGCGTCGGTCCGTACGTCGCTCGCCACCGCGGGCCGCCCGGTGCGCACCGCGAGACCGGCCAGCGAGCCGTCGGAGGGCACCACAAGACCGCCGACGCGCTCCGCGTCATGGCCCTCCGCGACCTCCACCATCAGGCTGTCCGTGCCCGGCGCGGGCAGCAGGATGGCCGCCGAGTCGGCCAGCGAGACCTGGAGGGCCAGCCGGGCGATCAGACTCAGCACCTCGGCCGCCGGAGTGCCCGCCAGCAGCGTGCGGGTGATCACGCCCAGCGCCTCCAGCCACTGCTCGCGGCGGCGGCTCTCGTGGTACAGCCGGGCGTTGTCGATGGCCACCCCGGCGGCGACCGACAGAGTGGTCAGCACCGCCTCGTCGTCGGGGTCGAACTGCGCGCCGCCGCGCTTCTCCGTGAGGTACAGATTGCCGAACACCTGGTCCCGGACCCGGATCGGCACCCCCAGGAACGAGCGCATCGGCGGATGGTGCTCCGGGAAACCGTGGCTCGCCGGATGCTCGGACAGGTCGGTCAGCCGCAGCGGCTGCGGATGGCGGATCAGCTCGCCCAGCAGACCGTGGCCGCTCGGCAGCGGGCCGATCCGGTGCGCGAGGCCCTCCGATATGCCCACCGGCAGGAACTGCGACAGCCGGTCGCTGTCGACCACGCCGAGCGCCCCGTACTCCGCGTCCGCCAGCACCACCGCCGACTCCACGATCCGCCGCAGCACCTGCTCCAGGTCCAGCTCGCGGCCCACGCTGAGCACGGCCTCCAGCAGGCTGTGCATCCGCCCCTGAGTGGCCCGGGCGGCGTCCAGCCGCGCCTGCAGCTCGTCGAGCAGCTGATCCAGCCGGAGTTGAGGCAGCGTGGGATGGTGCCCCTGATCCCCACGAGCCTGATCCTCACGAGCCGACACGTGGACCCCCCTTAGTCTCCGCCGCTGCACACAGCGTATCGAGGGGGAGTGACCGTCAGGGCTGCGGGACCACCGCCACCGGGCAGCGGGCGTGGTGCAGGACGGCGTGGTTGACCAGCCCCAGCTGCATCCCGAAGTGGCCCTGCCGCCGCCGGGCGCCCACCACCAGCAGGTCGGCGTCGTCCGACGCGTCCAGCAGCGCCTTGCGGGCCGGGCCCTCGAACGCCCGGTACGCCACGGGTACGGGCGGCCGCGCCATCTCCGTCACCCCGCCCAGCGCCTCGTCCAGCAGCTCGGCGGCGTGCCCGGAGTGGTCCTCGTGCGGCCCATGGTCCTCCGGCCCCGCGCAGCGCCAGGCGTGCACCGCCGCCAGCTCGCAGCCGCGCAGCCGGGCCTCCCGGAGCGCGAAGGCGACGGCGGGGGAGGGCGGGGTGTGGTCGTGCTCGCCGGGGCGCTCGCGCTCGGCGATACCCACCGCGACGCGGTTCATCCGGCCGTCCCCGCCCTCCGGGCGGCCACGGACGACGATCACCGGGCAGGACGCGCGGGCCGCGATGCCGAGCCCCACCGAGCCCAGCAGCAGCGACGCGAACTCGCCGCGCCCGCGCGACCCGACGACCACGGCCTCCGCGCTCTGCCCGGCGCGCAGCAGGGCGGTCACCGCCTCGTCGGGCGCCAGATCGGTCATCACCTTCAGCGCCGGTGCGCGCCGCCCGGCCCGCTCGGCCGCGGTGGCCAGCACGGTCTCGCTGTGCAGTCGCTCGGTGGGGCGGTCGGCGGCCGCGGCGGGTACGTAGCCCTCGTACCGCTCCCACAGGGAGGCGTGCACGATGCGCAGGGGGAGACCCCGCCGGGCCGCCATGTCGGCGGCCCAGTCCAGCGCGCCGGAGGCGGCGTCCGAACCGTCGACCCCGACGACCACGGGAAGCTCCACGGTGCCCACCGCCTCTCCTGTCGGCACATGGCTGTATGCCCGCTCATTGTCCCGCCGAAGCGGTGGCCATGACGCGGTATCGGGGCAGCGGGAGTAACGCGGGCTAACGCAGCCGCATGGCGAGCGTCACGACGGCGCCCATGGCCCCGGCGCTGATCACCAGCCGGTCGGTGACCAGGCGGGTCAGCCACAGTCCGCGGCCGCTGGTCGCGCCGTCCAGCCCGGGGAGGATCTGCGGGATGACGTCCTCGGAGAAGCCGGGGCCGGAATCGCTGATCCGGCACTCCAGCTCGTCGCCCACGCGTCGCAGCAGCAGGGAGCCCGTTCCGCCCGCGTGTTCGATCGCGTTGCTGGCGATCTCGTCGACGGCGAGGACGAAGTCGCCGCGGCGGGCCTCGCTGAGCCCGGCCCAGGCGGCGCACTCCTCGACGAGGACGCGCAGCCGCGGCAGCTCGCCCGCGGTGAAGCGGCGGTGCAGCAGATGTTCCAGGTGTGCTCCGGCTCGGTTGGCGGACCGACGGAGAGAGTCGGCTGGCACCAGGGCCTCCCGTGTGACGAGGGCGAGCGACATCAGGCTCGATGAAGGAGCCGAGGGTATGGGGTGTGGGGTGCCATGGGGAGGTGTGACCGTGAATGACGTGTCATATCCCCAACTCGACTGGAAATGACTACAGGAGGGTCGGTACGCGTTCATCGGCGTACCGCTTCGGATCGGCGGCGGCTCGCACGCACGGTCACCGCCGAGGGGCGAGGCGGGGGAGGAGACGGCAGAGTGAGGACATGAAGGGACTTCTGGGCGCGTTGAAACCCGAGCACCGCGAGCGGCTGATGGCGCTCGCCGACGATGTGTCCTTCCCCTCGGGCAGCCGCATCTTCGAGGAGGGCCGGAAGGCCGACCGCTTCTGGGTCATCCGCACCGGCGCCATCACCCTCGACCTGCGGGTCCCGGGCCGCCGGGCCGCGGTGATCGAGACCCTGGGCCCCGGCGAGCTGATCGGCTGGTCCTGGCTGTTCCCGCCGGACACCTGGCACCTGGGGGCGGAGGCGCTCAGCCCGGTGCGCGCGTACGAGTTCGACGCGGAGACGGTGCGCAGGCTCTGCGACGACGACGCGGAGCTGGGCTACGCGCTCGCGCTGGCCTGCGCCCAGGTCATCGGGCGGCGTCTGCAGGCCGCCCGCACCCGGCTGCTGGACCTGTACGGGCCGTACGCGGGCGGCATGTCCCCCTGACCTTGAGCGGACTGATCTTGGGTAGGACCGTGATCGGGGAGGGCCGAATGGCCCCTTACCCCTTCCCACGGCAGGACGTAAGAGTGGGCAGCCGGATCACGACCGGCGCCCCGCGCGCTACGGAGGAGAGGGCAGTGCCCGAGACAGCCGACACCGCCGATGCCGGGGGAGTCGACCCTCCCGCCGAGCCCATCGGGGTCTTCCTGCTCGACGACCACGAGGTGGTGCGGCGGGGCCTGCGCGACCTGCTCGACGCGGAGCCTGATCTCACGGTCGTCGGCGAGGCGGCGAGCGCCCGCGAGGCCATCGCCCGCGCCCCCGCCGTACGGCCCCGGGTGGCGGTGCTCGACGTACGGCTGGGCGGGTCGGGCGAGGGGGCCGACCACGAAGGGATCGCGGTCTGCCGGGAGTTGCGGGCCCGGCTGCCCGGGCTGGCCTGTCTGATGCTCACGTCCTTCGACGACGACGAAGCGCTCTTCGACGCCATCATGGCGGGCGCCGCGGGCTATGTGCTCAAGCAGATCAACGGCTCCGACCTGGTGTCCGCCGTACGCACCGTGGCGGGCGGCCGGTCGATGCTCGACCCGGGCGCGACCGCCCGCGTCATGGCCCGGCTCCGCGGACCCCAGCCCAGCGTGCCCGACGAGCTGGAGCGGCTGTCCCCGCGCGAACGGGAGATCCTGGAGCTGATCGGGGACGGGCTGACCAACCGGCAGATCGCCGAGCGGCTGTTCCTCGCCGAGAAGACCGTCAAGAACCGGATCTCCTCGATCCTGTCCAAGCTGGGTGTGGGACGGCGGATCCAGGCCGCGGTGATCGCCGAGCGGATCAGGGAGCGCGAGACCGGGCAGTGAGCCGTGTGCCGTGAGGCGTGTGCCGGGCCGGTGCGCGGATCCGTGCGCGCTGCGCGGTGCTGTGCCTGGCCGGTGCGCGGGGTCGCGGGGGGCACGAGGCCGGTCCCCATCCGGCCCCGCACCCCACGCCGAACGGGGCTCGGCCGGTCGTGGATGCTCATCACCGCAGTGAAGTGAGAGCCCGGCTGCCCCGTGGTCAACCGGCTCACACCGCCGGCGGCCAGCATCCCGCGCCCCGCCCCCGGCCGGGGAGGGCCGAACGGCCCCGGTCCGGGGCCGTATGGGCCACCGCGCGGCCGCCACCCCGCCGCGGCTACTCCAGGATCTCGACCGGGTCGCCCAGCCGCAGCGTGCCCGTGCCCTCCGGCACCAGGTTCTGCCCGAAGATCAGGGCGTCCCCCACCCGCCGGTGCCGCGCCAGCGTCCGCAGCGGCTCCTTGCCGCGCTCCCCGGTGCTCTGGTCGGTCGTGGTGATGACACAGCGGGAGCACGGTTTGGCCACCCGGAAGACGACCTCGCCGATCCTTATCCGCCGCCACTCGTCCTCGGCCCAGGGCGCGGTGCCGTCGATGACGACGTTCGGCCGGAAGCGGTTCATCGGCAGGGGGCCCTCATCCGGGTGGTCGCCCTGGGCGATGAGCGAGTTGAGCGCGTGCAGCGACGCGGTGGTGGTGAGCAGCAGCGGAAACCCGTCGGCGAGGCTCACGGTCTCCCCGCCGAGCGCGTACTCCGGGGTCAGCGGCCGCCGCCGCGCCGGATCGTCGAGATGGACCAGCCGCGCCTCGGCCCCCAGGAACTCGCTGAACCAGGCGTCGGCGTCCTCTCCCGCCGACACCACCTCGACCTCCGTCCGCGCCAGCATCACCGGGAAGGGGGCGAGCGACGGCACCGACGGGTCCCCCGGCCCGGGGGCGGTCACGGTCAGCGGCTCATGGCCCTCGGCGCTCAGCCGGACGCCACCGCCCGGCAGCGGCTCGGCCGAGGCGAGCGCCAGCCTCGGCTGCTGGCGCTGGGTCACATAGCGCCCGTCGGGCTCGACGACCATCCACCTGCGGTCCCCGGCCAGCCCCCAGGGCTCCACCGTCGCGGCACCTGGCGCCAAGCCCGCGACGGACTTGACGGGGTAGACGTGGACGGCGCTCAGCTCTGGGTTGACCATGCCGAACATCCTGCCAGCAGGGTCCGACAGGCCGGGATGGCCACGGGGTGAACACATGCCGGGGCCCGGAGGTCCGAAAGTCGGACCACCGGGCCCCGGCCGCGTTGCGAAGGGTGCGCGAAAAGTGCGCAGGGGTCAGTAGCCGCCCCCCGGCTGCTGGGGACGCCCCGGGTACTGCTGCTGCTGACGGCCGTACGGGTCGTCGTACGGGGACGGCGCGGGAGCCGCCGGGCGGGGCGCCTGAGGGCGCGGCATCGCCGGGCGCATCGCCTCGTACCCGTTCGGCGCCGCCTGGCGGGGCTGCTGCGCGCCCGGGTAACCGCGCGGGCCACCCTGCGGCGGGATGTACGGGGAGGGGGCCTGCTGGAGCCCGCCCGGCTGCATGCCGCCGGGCTGCATTCCACCCTGCTGCGGGGCCTGCTGCTGATAGCCCTGTTGCGGGTTCTGCTGGGAGGGGGCGGCCGGGAGCGCGGGAAGCGCCGAGGGCAGTGCCGGGAGGTGACTTCCGCTGTCGTACGCGGAAGGCACCCGGATGGGTGCGATCTGAGGCGTTCCCCGCTCGGCGACAAGGCTGTCGTAGATGGGGGTGTCCGGGAAGGACGGCGAGGAGTAGTAGCCGCCGCCGTAGGTGCTGCGGGGGGAGGTCATAGACCATAAGTTAAGCCCACCATGTGCTGATTGGGGAGCCCGGTAAGAAGGTTGTTTTCAGTGTTCGGAGCGGTCGTGGATCCCCAATCGGACGGAACCCGGGAAAAACGGTCGTCAGGGTACGTTGAGATCCTGTAAAGAGCGCGTTTTCAGAGGGTCACATGCCCGTCCAGAAATGAAGCGAACAGAAAGACAGGGGGACAGCATGGCGATGCGCAAAGGCAGCAATATCCAGGTCACGGCAGGGGAGGTGCGGGTCGAACTCGGCTGGCGCTCCGGCCCCGGAGCGCCGGATGTGGACGCCTCCGCGCTGCTGCTGGTGTCCGGAAAGGTTCGCTCCGACGCGGACTTCGTGTTCTACAACCAGGCGGTGCACACGTCGGGTGCCGTTCGTCACGAGGGCAAGCGGACGGCCGGTGATTCCGTGACCGACACCCTCGCGGTCGATCTGGGCCGGGTGGAGCCCGCGGTCGAGACCGTGGTGCTCGCCGCCTCCACGGATGGCGGAACGTTTGGCCAGGTGCCCGGCCTGTTCATCCGGGTCCTCGACGCGTCCGGCGGCGCCGAGATCGCCCGCTTCGACAGCGAGGACGCCTCCGTGGAGACCGCGTTCGTCCTCGGTGAGCTGTATCGCAGGCAGGGCGGGTGGAAGTTCCGCGCGGTCGGCCAGGGGTACGGCAGCGGGCTCGCGGGGCTCGCCACCGACTTCGGCATCAGCGTCGACGAACCGCAGCAGGCGCCCGCGCCCGCTTCCGTCCCCGCGCCCCCGGCCGCGCCCCCGGCGCCGCCCTCGGGGCCTCCGGCCGCCGCCGTCCCGCCGCCCCCGGCCGCCGCGCCCGCGCCCCCGGCTGCCGCTGCTGCTCCGGCCGCCGCTCCGGCTCCGGCTTCGGCTCCGGTGAGCCTCAGCAAGGTGACGCTGACCAAGGAGTCGCCCGCCGTCTCGCTCACCAAGCAGGGCGGCACCTCCGGCGCTCTGCGGGTCAACCTCAACTGGCAGGTGCACAAGCAGTTCCAGGGGTGGGGTCAGAAGCTCGGCAGGGCCCTGGCCCTCCACGGTGACCTCGACCTCGACCTGGGCTGCCTGTTCGAACTCGCCGACGGCAGCAAGGGCGTGGTGCAGGCGCTCGGCAACTCGTTCGGCTCGCTGCACCAGCCGCCGTTCATCCACCTCGACGCCGACGACCGGACCGGCGCCCGGTCGTCCGGCGAGAACCTCACCGTCAACCTCGACCGCAAGGACGCGTTCCGCCGCATCCTCGTCTTCGTCACCATTTACGAAGGTGCCCGCAGCTTCGCGAACCTGCACGCCACCGTCACTCTTCAGCCACAGTTCGGTGCGGCGGTCGATTTCTCCCTCGACGAGTGCACCGTGCCGTCCACGGTCTGCGCGCTCGCGCTCATCACCAACAACGGCGGCGACCTCGTCGTCCAGCGCGAGGCCCGCTATCTGGTGCCGGACCGCGGCGTCAGCCCGCAGCGCACCCTCGACCACGCGTACGGCTGGGGCATGAACTGGACCCCGGGACGCAAGTGAGGGCTGTGCCTCATTCGCCGGGCGCGGCGCTGGGGCGGGCGTACGTGCGCCCCTTCCAGGCCGCGCCCCGCCCCCGCCAGTGCCGCACCGCGGAGTCGACGGTCATCAGCAGATAGAGAAGGGCCGTCAGCGGCAGCAGCGGAGCCAGCCAGAGGGTCTGCCGGTAGTAGCGCAGCATCGGGACGTACGTAGCGGTCATCAGCGCCCACGCGGCCGCACCCGCCGCGAGCGGCGCCGGGCGCCCGGTGAGCGCGCCCGCGCACAGCGCGACGGGCGGCGCGAGGTACACCACCGCGAGCCCCGCGACGGCCGCCATCAGCAGCAGCGGACTGTGCCGCAGCTGGGCGTACGCGCTGCGCGCGACCATCCGCCACAGCTCCCCGAGCCCCGGGTACGGCCGTACGCTGTCGACCCGGTCGGCGAGGCCCAGCCAGGTCGCCCCGCCGGAGCGCTTGACCGCGCGGGCGAGCGCCACGTCGTCGATGACCGCCTGCCGGATGGCCTCCGGGATCCCGGCCCGCTCGGCCGCCTCCCGGCGCAGCAGCACGCAGCCGCCAGCGGCGGCCGCCCAGCGCCCCCGGCGGCGGTTGACCCAGCGGAACGGGTACAGCTGGGCGAAGAAGTACACGAACGCCGGGACGATCAGCCGTTCCCAGCCGGTCGTCACCCGCAGCCGCGCCATCTGCGACACCAGGTCCAGGTCATGGGCGCGGGCGGCCCGCACCAACTCCCGCAGCGAGTCCGGTTCATGAGCGATGTCGGCGTCCGTCAGCAGCAGGAAGTCGGCCTGGCGGGTGCTCTCGTGGCTGCTCTTGGCGAGCGCGATTCCGTGCCGTACCGCCCACAGCTTCCCGGTCCAGCCGGGCTCCGGCTCACCCGGTGAGGCGACGGTCAGCGGCAGTCCGCCGTGGGTGTCGGCGAGTTCGCGGGCCAGCTTTCCGGTGCCGTCGGAGCTGCCGTCGTCGATCAGGAAGACCTCGGCCGGGCCCGGGTAGTCCTGGGCGAGCAGCGACGGAAGGCTCGCCGGGAGGACGGCGGCCTCGTCCCGGGCGGGCACCACGATGGCCACCGAGGGCCAGTCGCCCGGTCCGCCCGGCTCCTCACCGGCGTCACCGGATGGGGCCCGGGGCAGCCGGATGTCCGTACGCCAGAAGAACCCCTGGCCCAGCAGCAGCCACACCCATGCCACCAGCGCACCGGCGGCGATCCACGTCAGCAGGCTCACCCGCCGCAGTCTGCCCGAACCCGCGCCCGGGTGCCGGGGATTAGGGGGTGTCTTCCGGATCATGCCGGGCTCCCGACGCCGCTGTGACATCAGCCGCTGCCGCGGCGGGCGGCACCTCGCGGCCCCGCGCTCGTCGCTCCCCCAGCTACCGCTGGGCGGTGCCCCCTCGCGCCTCCCCCAGCTGCCGCTGGGAGGTGCCCCCTGCGCCCCCAGCTACCGCTGGGAGGTGCCCCCTGACGCCGCTCGCTGATCCGGCCTGACCCGAAAGACACCCCCTAGGGCCGATCCATTAAAGTGATCGGGTGAAGATCGCGCTCATGGACTCCGGATTCGGCCTGCTGCCCGCCGCGGCCGCGATGCACCGCCTTCGACCCGACGCCGATCTCGTTCTCTCCTCCGACCCCGACGGCATGCCGTGGGGGCCGCGTACTCCCGAGGGCATCACCGAACGCGCCCTGGCCTGCGCCCGCGCCGCCGCCGCGCACCGGCCCGACGCGCTGATCATCGCCTGCAACACCGCCTCCGTCCACGCCCTGCCCACCGTGCGGGCCGAGCTGGAGCCCGGGCTTCCGGTCATCGGGACCGTCCCCGCGATCAAGCCCGCGGCGGCCGGTGGCAGGCCCATCGCGATCTGGGCCACGCCCGCCACCACCGGCAGTCCGTACCAGCGCGAGCTGATCCGTGACTTCGCGGACGGCGTCGAGGTGACGGCCGTGCCCTGCCCCGGCCTCGCCGACGCCGTCCAGCACGCCGACGACGCGGCGATCGACGCCGCGGTGGCCGCCGCGGCGGCCCGTACCCCGGACGACGTCCGGGCCGTCGTCCTCGGCTGCACCCACTACGAGCTGGTCGCCGAGCGCATCCGGGCCGCCGTCCAGCCCGCCGGGGCGCCGCCCATCGCCCTCCACGGGTCGGCCGGAGCCGTCGCCGCGCAGGCGCTGCGGCGGATCGGCGCCGAGCCCTCGCTGCCGCCGGGCGCGGCCGCGTCCGCCCGGGGCACCCTCACGGTCATCCTCAGCGGCCGCGAGGCCGCGCTCCCGGAGGACGCGCTCGCCTACGCCGAGGGCGCCCTGCTCGCCCCCGCCGCCGCCCCGGCGCGCCGCTGACCCGCCCCCTCTGACCGGCCAAAACGGCTCGGTCGGCTGCCGTGGTAGCGGAACGTGAGTACCCTGCCAAACATGAGGCCCCACGCCGAGGACCCCGAGCCCCACGGCAAGCAGACCCCGGGCCAGGACACGCCCGCGGTCTGGACCGGTCATGCCCACAACCGTGTGCAGTGGGTGCTGGCGACCGTGGGCGCCGCGTGTGTGGCGCTCGGCATCGACCTGGCCGTCGCCTCCCCCTGGACCACCGGGCTCGCCCCGCTCCTGATGTCGGTCATCGGCTGCCTCGCCGCCGGGCTGCTGATGCTCTTCGGCACGCTCGCCTTCGTCCATGTGGCGGTGCGGGTCGACGAGGAGTGCCTGGAGGTCCGCTGCGGCCATATGGGGCTGCCGCGCCGCCGTATCCCCCTCAGCGACGTGGTCGACGCGGACGTCGCGCCGCGCGTCACGCCCTGCCAGTGGGGTGGCTGGGGTTACCGGTGGCGGCCCGACAAGGGCACGGCGGTGGTGGTGCGGCGTGGTGAGGGGTTGGTGGTGTGGCTGGGTGACGGCCGTATCTTCACGGTGACGGTGGACGACGCGGAGGCGGCCGTCCGCGTCATCCGCGACCGCCTCCGCCTGATCGCGACCCCCACGTCCCAGGTCTGACCGGGGACACCCCGGCCCCCGGGCGCGGCTGCGGTTTTCCCCACCCCGCCCCTTCCCGAAACCGGGGCTCCGCCCCGGGCCCCGGGCTGGGCTTCGCCTCTGGGCCCGGGCTGGGCTTCCCGGGGCAGCCCCCCGGCTCGCGCCTGTGTCCGGCTTCCGTAGGGGGCCTTCGCTGCCGCTGTTGTGGTGGCGGCTTGTTGTGGGCAATCGTTCCGCGGGGCGGAACGGGTGGGCACAACCCGGCCACCGGGCCGCGCTCGGGTGCGAGACGCTCGGCGGGGGCCGGGGTGTCCCCGGTTCGGGAAGGGGCGGGGTGGGGGAAGGGCCCCTCGGTGCGGTGCGGTGCGGTGCGGTGCGGAGCGTCAGGGGACGGTTCGGGCCGGGGGTTCCTCCGGGAGGCTGGCGGTCGCCAGGCCTGCCAGGAGGCCCGCGCCCGCCGTTATCTGCGGGAAGCTGAGCGCGTCGCCCAGGGACGCCTCTACGGCCAGGGCCGTCAGCGCGGCCGCCGCCGTCAGGGCGATCGGGGTGGAGCGGGGTGAGCGCCACAGGGCGTACAGGAGCCAGGCGAAGGCCGCGGCCAGGAGGGCCACGCCCGGCAGGCCCTGGCCGGCGGCCTGCTGGAGTGGGGCGGAGTGCGGCGTGGTCTCCGGTTCGGGCGACGCCGCGACGGCCGGGCTCAGCTCGGCGAAGCGGTCGGGCCCGGTGCCGCGTACCGGGTTCGTCGCGGCGAGGTGGGCCGCGTCCTGCCACAGGCGGACGCGGTGCTCGGTGAGGTTGAGGTGGGCCCGCAGTGAGGGCGGCAGCCCGCCCGGCACCGCGTCCGCCGCGACCGCCCAGCAGCCTCCGACGCCGACCGCGGCGACGAGCGCGAGGGCGGCCAGGCCCGCGAGCCGTCGCCGCAGCCGGGCGGCGGCCAGGGAGCACAGCAGGACCGCGCCGCTCGCGACCCAGCCCGCGGGCGGGCCGGTCACCACGGCGGTGAGCGTGATCGTCAGGGCCAGCAGCCACAGGGCCAGCCGGAGCGCGGGCCGCCGGGCGGCCCACGCGGCGCAGCAGACCGCGCCGGTGGCCAGGGTCAGCTCGGCCGTGGCCAGCCCCTGGTGGCCGCCCGGGCCGGTGTCGGTGGCCAGGGCGAGGCCGAGCCCCGCGAGCCCGGCGGCGGCACCGCACAGGACCGGCAGGAGCGATCCGGCGATGCGGCCGCAGGCGTACCCGGCGGCCACGGCCAGTACGGCGAGCAAAACCCCCTCGGGGCGCGCGGTGCGCCCCATGGCGGAGATGAGCGCCCAGAGGGCGCAGGAAGCGAGGATCGCCACGCCCGCGATGTCGGGCACACTGCCCAAGGGCTGGCTGTAGCGATCGGTGCTGTAGTGATCGCTGCCGTGGTCCTGGTCGTATTCCCTGACGACCGGTTCCAGTGCAGATGACGTCATCCCGTCGACCCCCCGTCGCGGGCATCGCGCGGCGACCGGTAGTCGCGTCGCGAGCCATGCACCAGGAACGGTAGCGCCAGCGGTGAGTTATGTGTATATGTTGCGCAGAAACGATGTGTCAGTGGTGAAACGCGCTCCGAGCGCGCAGAACGGGCGCCGGGCGCGGGCCACCGGCGCGACGCCACGAACGGCGGATACCCTCACCGCATGGCGACCCCCGACTTCATCCGAGGCCTCCGGTCCTCCATCGGTCATCGACTTCTCTACCTGCCGGGCGTGAGCGCCGTCGTCTTCGACGACGAGGGCAGAGTGCTGCTGGGCCGCCGCGCCGACAACGGCCGCTGGGCGATCATCTGCGGCATCCCCGAACCGGGCGAGCAGCCCGCCGAGGCCATCGTGCGCGAGGTGCTGGAGGAGACCGCGGTGCGCTGCGTACCGGAGCGCATCGTGCTCGTACGGACCCTGGCGCCGGTGACGTACCCCAACGACGACCAGTGCCAGTTCATGGACGTCTGCTTCCGCTGCCGCGCGGTGGGCGGCGAGGCGCGGGTGAACGACGACGAGTCGCTGGACGTGCGCTGGTTCCCGCTGGACGCGCTGCCGGACCTCCAGGACTTCTCGCTCACCCGGATCAAGCAGGCGCTCGGCGAGGGGCCGACGTGGTTCGAACCCATCCCGGGGGAGTGAAGAGTGTGCCGCGCCCCCATCGGTCGGGGCGCGGCGCCCGCCTAGTCTGCGCCTCATGAACGCGCCCCCCGCGCCCGGTCACACCCCGGGTTCCGCCCCCCGGCCCGCCGACGCCGGACTCTCCGGCCGTACCGCAGTCGTCACCGGCGCCGCCGGGGGCATCGGACGCGCCTGCACCCTGCGGCTGGCGGCCGCCGGGGTCCGGGTACGGGCGGTCGACCGGGACGCGGAGGGCCTGGCTGACCTGGTCGCCTTCGCCGAGCGCACGGGCCGCTCCGACCGTACGGGCCGCTCCGACCCTACGGCCCGCCCGACCGGCACCGTCGAGGCGTGCGCCCTGGACCTGACCGACCTCGACGCGGCCGAACGGGCCGCCGAGGGCGCCGACATCCTCGTCAACAACGCCGGGATGCAGTGCGTCCGCCCGATCGAGGACTTCCCGCCGGAGGTCTTCTCCCGGATGCTCACGGTGATGCTGGAGGCCCCGTTCCGGATGGTGCGCGGCGCCCTGCCGGGGATGTACGAGCGGGGCTGGGGGCGGATCGTGAACATCTCCTCCGTACACGGGCTGCGCGCCTCCCCCTACAAGTCCGCGTATGTGGCCGCCAAACACGGGCTGGAGGGGCTGTCCAAGACCACCGCCCTGGAGGGCGCGCCCCACGGGGTGACGTCCAACTGCGTCAGCCCCGGCTATGTACGCACCCCCCTGGTCGAGCGTCAGATCGCCGACCAGGCCGCGGCGCACGGCATCTCCCCGGAGCGCGTCGTCTCCGACGTGCTGCTGGCCGACGCGGCGGTCAAGCGGCTGGTCGAGCCGGAGGAGGTGGCGGAGGCCGTGGCGTATCTGTGCGGTCCGCACTCCTCGTTCATCACCGGTGCCTCGCTCACCATGGACGGCGGATGGACGGCCCACTGAACCCGCCCGACGATCCGCCGGAGACCCCGTACCTGGAACTGCTCGCGCGCGGCGCGCCCGCCGAGGCCTACGAGCGCCCCGGCCTGCTCGCCCGCGCCGGGAAGGCCCCGGCCGAGCGGCTGGCCGCCCTGGAGCGCGCCAAGCTGCTCGCCCTGCGGGTACGCGGCGAACTGGAGGGGCGCAGGCGGCGCGAGGCCGAGCTGTCCGCGCTCTTCGAGACCGCCCACGACCTCGCCGGGTTGCGCGATCTGGACGCGGTCCTCCAGGCCATCGTGCAGCGTGCCCGCTCGCTCCTGGGGACCGAGGTCGCGTATCTGACCCTCAACGACCCGACCGCCGGTGACACCTATATGAGGGTCACCGACGGCTCGGTCTCGGCGCGCTTCCAGCAGCTGCGGCTCGGCATGGGGGAGGGGCTCGGCGGGCTCGTCGCCCAGACCGCGCGCCCCTATGTGACCGACAGCTACTTCGACGACCCCCGGTTCCAGCACACCCGCACGATCGACGCGGGCGTCCGCGACGAGGGCCTGGTCGCCATCCTCGGGGTGCCGCTGCTGCTCGGCAGCAACGTCATCGGGGTGCTCTTCGCGGCCGACCGCCGGGTCCGCGTCTTCGAGCGCGAGCAGATCGCCCTGCTCGCCTCCTTCGCCGCCCACGCCGCCGTCGCGATCGATACGGCCCATCTGCTCGCCGAGACGCGGACGGCGCTGGCCGAACTGGAGGACGCCAACGAGATCATCCGGGACCGCAGCGGAGTCATCGAGCGCGCCTCCGAGGTCCACGACCGGCTCGCCGAACTGGTGCTGCGGGGCGGCGGGGTGCACGATGTCGCCGCCGCCGTGGCCGAGGTGCTGAGCGGCTCGGTGGAGTTCCTGGAGGCGGACCAGGCGCCCCCGGACGCCCTCGACCGGTCGCGCGCCGACGGTCACGCCGTACGCCGTGGCGAGGACTGGATCGCGGCCGTCTCGGCGGGCGGCGAACTCCTCGGCGCGCTCGTCCTGCACGGCCACCCCCGGCTCGACCCCGTGGACCAGCGCACCCTGGAGCGCGCCGCCATGGTCACCTCGCTGCTGCAGCTCGCCCGCCGCTCGGCGGGCGAGGCCGAACAGCGGGTGCGCGGCGAGCTGCTGGACGATCTGCTCGACGCGCCCGACCGGGAGCCGCGGCTGCTGCGGGAGCGCGCCGCGCGGCTGCGGGCGGACCTGGACGCGCCCCATGTCGTCCTCGCCGCGAGCATCGACGCGCCCCGCGCCGAACTCGCCCCCGGTACCGCCGAGGACGCCGCCGACCGGCAGCGCCTGTGGTCCGCCGCGTCCCATCTGGCCGCCACCCGGCAGGGGCTCGCCGCCGCGCGCGACGGCGGCACGGTGCTGCTGCTGCCGCTCGCCGACGGCGACAGCGCCGACGCCCTCGCCCGCCGCACCGCCCGCCAGCTGGCCACCGCCGTGCACGCGCCCGTCACCGTCGGCGCCTCCGCACCCGTCGCCGCGCCCGCCGCCCGCCCGGCCGAGGTCGCCGCCTCGTACGCCGAGGCCCGGCGCTGCCTGGCCGCGCTGCGGGTGCTCGGCCGGTCCGGTGAGGGGGCGGCCGCCGAGGACTTCGGCTTCCTCGGCCTGCTGCTGGCCGGTACGCGGGACGGCGCCCCGGACGGCACCCGGGTGCGGGACTTCGTCACGCGCACCATCGGGGCGGTCGTGGAGTACGACGCGCGGCGCGGCACCGGGCTGGTCCGCACGCTCGACGCGTACTTCGCCAGCGGGATGAGCCCGGCGCGCACCAAGGACGCGCTGCACGTGCACGTGAACACCGTGGCGCAGCGGCTGGAGCGGGTGGGGCGGCTGCTCGGCGAGGACTGGCAGGCGCCCGCGCGGTCCCTGGAGATACAGCTGGCCCTGCGGCTGCACCGGCTGACGGCGGGGGCGGCGAAGGGCTGAGCCGGGCGGGCTCTCCTGACGGCCCGCCCGACGCGCCGCTACGCCTACGCCGAGGCCGAACGGGACGCCTCCGACGCCGCCCGGGGCTCATCGCCCGTGCCCGGCCCGATGGCGGACAGGTCGCGGTCGCGGGTCTCCTTCGCCGCGCCGACCGCCACCACCGTCAGCAGCGCCGCCGCGATGACGTACAGGGCGATCGGGGTGGCGCTGTCGTAGTCGGCGAGCAGCGCGGTGGCGATCAGCGGGGCGGGCGCCCCGGCCGCGACCGAGGAGAACTGGGCGCCGATCGAGGCGCCCGAGTACCGCATCCGGGTCGCGAACATCTCCGAGAAGAAGGCCGCCTGCGGCGCGTACATCGCACCGTGGAAGACCAGCCCGACCGTGACCGCGAGGAGCAGCGGCCCGAAGCCCTTGGTGTCGATGAGGGCGAAGAAGGGGAACGCCCACGCGCCGACGCCCACCGCGCCCAGCAGATAGACCGGGCGGCGGCCGATACGGTCCGAGAGCGCGCCCCAGGCCGGGATCGTCGCGAAGTGCACGGCGGAGGCGATGAGTACGGCGTTCAGCGCGCTCTGCTTGCCGAGGCCGACATGGTCGGAGGTGGCGTAGACGAGGACGAACGCCGTGAGCACGTAGTAGCTGATGTTCTCGGCCATCCTGGCGCCCATCGCGACCAGGACGTCCCGCCAGTGGTGGCGCAGGACGGCCACCAGCGGCATCTTCTCCGCCGCGTCGGTCCCGGTGGTCTTCCGGGCCTCGGCCTGGGCCAGCGCGGCCTTGAAGACCGGTGATTCATCGACAGAGAGACGAATCCACAAGCCGACCAGCACCAGCACGCCCGAGAGCAGGAACGGCACCCGCCATCCCCAGGACTCGAAGGCGGACTCGGAGAGCAGAGCGGTCAGCGCGGACAGCACCCCGGTGGCCAGCAACTGTCCGGCGGGGGCGCCGGTCTGCGGCCAGGACGCCCAGAATCCGCGCCGCCGCGCGTCCCCGTGCTCGGACACCAGCAGCACCGCGCCGCCCCATTCGCCGCCGAGCGCGAAGCCCTGCACCAGCCGCAGCGCGGTGAGCAGCACGGGCGCGGCGGAGCCGACGGTGGCGTGGGTCGGCAGCAGCCCGATCGCACAGGTCGCCCCGCCCATCAGCAGCAGGCTCAGGACCAGCAGCTTCTTCCGGCCGAGCCGGTCGCCGTAGTGCCCGAAGACCAGGGCGCCGATCGGCCGGGCCGCGAAGCCGACCGCGTACGTCAGGAAGGACAGCAGGGTGCCGACGAGCGGGTCGGAGTCGGGGAAGAACAGCTTGTTGAAGACGAGCGCGGCGGCCGACCCGTACAGGAAGAAGTCGTACCACTCGATGGTCGTGCCGATGAGGCTCGCCGCGACGACGCGGCGCAGCGAGCCGGGGCTGGTCGGGGGAGCGGGGGCCGGGGTAGCCATGGTTACCACTTCCGAGCGGGTGCGGGGACGGATTCGTGTGCCACACCGTAGAAATGCGCATGTCAGCTCGGATATGTACGGGGGCTCCATACTTGGGCCGCTCGCTGCGGGCCCGGCACCCATACGTACCGGCCCGGGGCAGCCGATGCCCCCGGGCCCGTACGCCCTGCCTCAGACCTTGCGGTAGTCGTACGCCTCCGCGGCGGCCCCCGCGACCGTGTCCACGTCCGCGCCGGTCGACGCGGTGACGACGGCCGCCACCGCGCCCTCCACCAGCGGCGCGTCCACCAGCCGGGAGCCCTCCGGCAGCTCGTCCTCCTCGGCCAGCAGCGCCTTGACGGTCAGTACGGCGCTGCCGAGGTCGACCAGTATGGCCACCCCGGCGCCCTGGTCGACCGCGTACGCCGCCTCCCGTATCAGCTCCTCGCTGGTGCCGAATCCGCCGTCCGGGGTGCCGCCCGCGGCGCGTACGGGCGCGGTGCCGCCGCCCGCCAGCGCGGTGGCCAGCCGGGCGACCGACTCGGCGACCTCCCCGCTGTGCGACACGACGACGACCCCGACCAGCTTCTCCCCGCTCTCATCGGTTATCGGATCGCTCATCGGACGGCCTCCGCGAGCGCCGCGACGATCAGCGCGGACGAGGTGGCGCCGGGGTCCTGGTGGCCGACGCTGCGCTCGCCCAGATAGCTGGCCCGGCCCTTGCGCGCCAGCATCGGTACGGTGGCCAGCGCGCCCTTGTCGGCGGCCTCGCCCGCCGCCGTGAACGACGCGGTGTCGCCGCCCAGCGCCTCGATCGCCGGGAGCAGCGCGTCCAGCATGGTCTTGTCGCCCGGCGCGGCGCCGCCGAGCTGGGCCACCGCGTCCACCCCCGCCCGCAGCGCGTCCGCGAGCTGCTGGGGCGTGACCTCGGCCGCGTCCCCCAGCGCCTTGCCCGCGCGCCGCAGCAGCGTCCCGTACAGCGGCCCGGAGGCGCCGCCCACCTTCGAGATCAGCTGGCGTCCGGCCAGGATGAGCGCGGCGCCGGGCGACCCCGGCGGTTCCTTCTCCAGCGCGTCGGCCACGGCCGCGAAACCGCGCTGCATATTGGTGCCGTGGTCGGCGTCGCCGATCGCGGAGTCCAGCTCGGTGAGCCGGGCCGCGTCGCGCTGTACGGACTCGGCCGCTGCGGTGAGCCAGCGTTGGAAGAAAGAGGTGTCGAGCGCGTGTTCGACTGCGGGTTCACTGCTGGACACAGACGCCTCCTCAGGACGGTAACCGACGGCGACAGCGTACGGATCGGGTCGACCGGCGGGGTGGGCCGGTGGGGTAAGGGGCACGGGGTGGTTCGGGTCAGCAGCCCCAGCGCAGCCCGGCAGTCCGTACGGGCGCGTCCCACAGCCGCAGCAGGTCCTCGTCGACCTGGCACAGCGTGACCGAGGCGCCCGCCATGTCGAGTGATGTGACGTAGTTTCCGACGAGCGTACGTGCCACCGCCACGCGGCGCTCGCCGAGCACCCGGTGCACCTCGGCCGCGAAGCCGTACAGCTCCAGCTGCGGGGTCGCGCCCATTCCGTTGACGAGGACGAGCACCGGATTGTCCGGGCGCAGGTCGTCCAGCACCGCGTCCACCGCGTAGTCGGCGATCTCGCGCGAGGTCATCATGGCCCGCCGCTCCCGCCCCGGCTCGCCGTGGATGCCCACGCCCAACTCCAGCTCCCCGGCGGGCAGATCGAAGGTGGGGCCGCCCTTGGCGGGCGTCGAGCAGGGCGAGAGCGCCACGCCGAAGCTGCGCGCGGACGCGTTGACCTGGCGGGCGATCGCCTCCACCCGCTCCAGCGGAGCCCCTTCCTCGGCCGCCGCACCGGCGATCTTCTCCACGAACAGCGTCGCGCCGGTGCCTCGGCGGCCCGCCGTGTGGGTGCTGTCGGACACCGCCACATCGTCGTCGACGAGCACCCGGGCGACCTGGATGCCCTCGTCCTCGGCCAGTTCGGCGGCCATGTCGAAGTTGAGCACGTCGCCGGTGTAGTTCTTGACGACGAACAGCACGCCCTTGCCGCTGTCCACGGCGGCCGCCGCGCGCACCATCTGGTCGGGCACGGGGGAGGTGAAGACCTCGCCGGGGCAGGCCGCGTCGAGCATGCCGGGCCCCACGAATCCGCCGTGCAGCGGCTCGTGGCCGGAGCCGCCGCCGGAGAGCAGGGCCACTTTGTCGGCCACCGGCGCGTCCCGCCGGACGATGACCCGGTTCTCGACATCCACGGCCAGGTCGGGATGGGAGGCGGCCAGTCCGCGCAGTGCGTCGGCGACCACGGTTTCGGCCACGTTGATGAGCATCTTCATGGGAGTGTTCGTCCTCCACCGGAAGGGGGCTGTGCACCGCTGCAACAGCGTACGGATCCGGCGCGGTCATGGCACCCCTGAGGCGCTGAGCCGAACGGCCTAATAAGCCGAAAAAGGTACATAGGCATCATATGGTGCGCGCATGGAGAACACTGCCGCACCGGCGGCCGCCACCGCGCGCCCGCGCCCGCATCCACCCCAGCCGCCGCGCCACCGGCGCCGCGCGCCGTGGCTCGCGGTGGTCGCCGTCGGCTATGCGGTGGTCCAGCTCGCCGTGGTCGTGCCGCATGTCGGGCACGCGCTGGGCTGGGACGAGTCGGTGTACGTCTCCCAGGTGGACCCGCGCACCCCCTCCGCGTACTTCAGCGCACCGCGCTCGCGCGGCATCAGCATGCTGGTCTCCCCGGTGGTGGCCGCCACGTCCTCCATTACGGTGCTCCGGCTCCTCCTTACGGTGCTTTCCGCGGGCGCGCTCTACGCCGCCTTCCGCGTCTGGAACAGGTTGCTGCCGCGCGGCCCCGTGGCGCTCGCCGCGCTGCTCTTCGCCGGGCTGTGGATCACCACGATCAGCGGCCCGGCGGTGATGCCCAACCTCTGGGTCGCGCTCGGCGCGGTGGCCGCCGTCGGCTGGTTCCTGCGGCTGCCCACCGAGCGCCACGCCCGCTGGTGGCTCGCCGCCGTCATCGCCGGTGTCACGCTCGTCCGTACCCCCGACGGCGGCTGGCTGGCCCTCCCGCTGCTGGCCGTCGCCCTGCGGCTACGGGCCTGGCGGCCCGCCCTGCCACCGCTGGTGGGCGGGCTGCTGCTCGGCGCCGCGCAGTGGATCGGCGAGGCCTACGACCGGTTCGGCGGCGTCGGCGGGCGGCTGGACGTCTCCAGCGAGGTCGAGGGCGGCATGGGCCTCCACTTCGCCGTGGGCGCCGCGCTGCGCAGCCTCAACGGGCCGCAGCTGTGCCGCCCGTGCGAGGTGGGGCTGACCCATCCGGAGCTGACCCTGTGGTGGCTGTCGCTGCCGGTGCTGACCCTCACCGCCGTCACCCTCGCCCTGCGGGACCGTCACGAACGGCGGACCCGGACGCGCGTCGGGCTCGGGCGGCCGTACGTACCGCAGGACCCCGGAGTGCCGGTCACCGTGCTGCCCATCGTCTGCGCGGCCTCCCTCGCCGTCCCGTACCTGCTGCTCATCGACTACTCCGCGCCGCGCTTCCTGATGCCCTCCTACGCCCTGCTCGCCCTGCCCATCGCCGCGCTCGGCTTCCGCGCCGTACGTGACGCGCGCTCGCCGCGCCACATGGCCACCGCGCTCGGCATCGTCGTCCTGCTCCACCTGGGCAGCCAGCTCGCCGTCCTCACCCACACCTCGGCGGTGTCCGAGAAGACCACCGGGCGCTACCGCACCGCCGCCGACGGGCTGAAGCGGCTGGGGCTGCGGCCGCCGTGCCTGGTGGCCGGTGACCGGGCCCTGCCCGTCGCGTACCACGCGGGCTGCGCCTCCGCCCAGACCGCCGGGAACAACCGCTCCACCAGCGTGTCCGGGCTGCTGCGGCGGGCCGGACACGAGCCCACCGCGCTGCTGGTGCGGCGCGACGGCGACGCCCGGCCGCCGTCGTACGCCCGCACCTGGATCGGGTTCCCGCTGGCGGGGACGGCGTGGAGCGCCTATCTGCCGCCGGACCAGGCGCGCCAGGTGACCGCGCGCGGCGCGGGCGAGCCCCTGCCGTCCCGGGAATCCGGACCAAAGATGTCGGGTAATGCCGCGAGCATGGGCGCCATGACGACGCATCCGATCACCAGTTGGGCCGGATTCCAGGCGGCGGAGCCCGGCTTCGCCACGGCCGCGCAGGGGCGCTTCGAGGGCTACCGCACCCATGTCCTGGCCACCGTCCGCCAGGACGGCTCGCCACGGCTGACGCCTCTGGAGGTCAACTTCCGCTTCGGGGAGCTGTGGCTCGGCATGATGCCCGACTCGCGCAAGGCTCTCGACCTGCGGCGCGACCGCCGCTTCTCGATCCAGGCCAACCCGGGCCCCGACACCTCCGCTGGTGGCGATGTCCGGGTCAGCGGCCGGGCCGTCGAGGTCACCGACCGGGACTCGCTCGCCCGCTTCGCCGCCGAAGTCCATCCGCCCGAGCCCTTCCACCTCTTCCGCGCCGAGGTGACCGAGGTCGTGCACACCGCCGTCGAGGGATCCGACCTGGTGCTGCGGACCTGGCGGCCGGGCCATCCCGTACAGGTCGTACGGCGCGGCACGGACGACAGCCCGCCCCGGGTGGACGAGACGGGCTGACCCGCCGCCTGTCGGTCTGCCCGATGGCCCACGGCCCTTCCGAATTTCTGGAACGCGTTCTACCGTGCCCCTCGTCGTGGCGCACGTGAGACTCCAGGAGGGGCCGTGGACCTCGAATACACCCCCGCACAGCGGCAGTTACGAGCCGAGCTGCGCACCTACTTCGCCGAGCTGGTCCCCGACGACGCCTACGCCCGCTACGCGGACCCGGCCGGGCAGAAGCGGTTCTACCGCGAGACCATCCGCCGCCTCGGCACCGACGGCTGGCTGGGCGTCGGCTGGCCCCAGGAGTACGGCGGGCGGGGGCTCGGCCCGGTCGAACAGTTCATCTTCTTCGACGAGGCCGCCCAGGCGGGCGTACCCCTGCCGCTGATGGCCCTCAACACGGTCGGCCCCACGCTCATGCGCTACGGCACCGACGAGCAGAAGCGGTACTTCCTGCCGCGCGTCCTCTCCGGCGAGATCGACTTCGCGATCGGCTACAGCGAACCCGACGCCGGAACCGACCTCGCCGCCCTCACCACCCGTGCCGTACGCGACGGCGACGACTACGTGGTGAACGGCCAGAAGACCTGGACCACCAACGGCGACACCGCCGACTGGGTCTGGCTCGCGGTCCGTACCGACCCCGACGCGAAGCCCCACCACGGCATCAGCATCCTGCTCGTACCGACGACCGACCCCGGCTACTCCTGCACCGTCATCACCACCCTCGCCTCCCACGACACCACCGCCAGCTATTACGAGAACATCCGGGTCCCCGCGAGCCGCCGCGTCGGCGCCGAGAACGAGGGCTGGCGGATGATCACCACCCAGCTCAACTACGAACGCGTCACCCTCGCCGCCCACGGCACCATGGCCATCCGCGCCCTGCGCGGCGTCCGCCAGTGGGCCGCCGACACCAAGCTCCCGGACGGCCGCCGGGTCATCGACCTGGCCTGGGTCCGCGCCCGGCTCGCCCGCACCCACGCCCGGCTGGACGCCATGAAGGTCCTCAACTGGCAGATGGTGGACGCCCTCCAGCGCGACACCCTCACCCCGCACGACGCCTCCGCCGTCAAGGTCTACGGCTCCGAGGCCCGCCGCGACGCCTACGCCTGGCTGATGGAGATCGTCGGCGCCACGGGCCCCCTCAAGGAGGGCTCGGCGGGCGCGGTCCTCCACGGCGAACTGGAACGCGGCTACCGCAGCAGCGTCGTCTTCACCTTCGGCGGCGGCAACAACGAGATCCAGCGGGAGATCATCTCCTGGATAGGCCTGGGCATGCCCCGCGTCCGCCGCTGACCCGATGCGACGAGGGCTGCGGGAGACCCGCCTACGGTTCGACGATGTGCCGCAGATAGGCGTGCGGGTCGGCGAGATAGCGGCGCCAGTGATCCACGACGCCCAGCTCCCGCCAGGCGACCCTCCGCATACCGTGCTCACCCACCTCGATGATGTCCGCGCCCGGCAGCGCGGTCAGCAACGGGGAGTGCGTGGCACAGATGACCTGGCCGCCCTCCTTGGCCAACCGGTCGATGTGCCCGACCAGTTCGAGGCACGAAGAGAAGGAGAGCGCTGCCTCCGGCTCGTCGAGAACGTAGAGCCCGGCGTGCAGGAACTTCCCTCGGAACGCCGCGAGAAAGCCCTCACCATGGCTGACGGAGTCCGGCGAGAACCCCTCCCTGCCCAGGGCGTCCAGCGCGGTCTCGGCGCGTAGGAAGAAGCCCTTGCGGGCTGACCAGCTGGTGGCCATGCGGCGTCCGCGCCCCGAGGCGGCATCGAATCTCATCCGCTCGCCGAGGGCCGACTTGCCGCGCGGGGAGGCGTAGCGCCAGTCGTGGGAGCCGCCGTAGGAGTCCAGCCCGAACCCCTCCGCCAGCGCCTCGGCCAGGGTCGACTTCCCCGAGCCGTTCTCGCCGACCAGAAAGGTCACCGGCGCGGTGAACCGCAGCCCTTCGCCGAGCAGCTGTCGGACGCAGGGCACCGACCAAGGCCAGGTTTCCTCGTCGTACGAGGAGAGATGGGCATACGCGCGTTCGACGATCACGCAACCAGTGTCGCCTGGATTCGGAGCCGTCCTACGGGCGGCGGGAGGCGTCCGGTTTGGCCTTGCGGGCGTGGCGGGCCGCCTTGTACGGCTCGGGCAGGAAGCGGTGTTCGACCGCCGCGCGGCGGGTGGCGCGGTCGCCGCCGATGACCTGGGCCCGGCCGGACATCAGGGCGTCGTAGCCCTGGCGGGCTACCTGGACGCGGCTGTTCTTCTTCATACCGGGGCCGAAGGCGGTGTCGTTCATGCCCGCGCGGGCGTGGAAGTCGCTGTCGGTGGCGCCGGGGAGCAGGGTGGTGACGCTCACGCCGTGGTCCTTGAGTTCCTCGCGCAGGCCCAGGGCGAACATGCGGGTGAAGGCCCGGGAGGGTCCGTAGACGGTCTCGTACGGGGTCGGCAGGGTGGCCGAGAGCGAGGACGTGATGAGGATCCTTCCGTCGCGGCGGGCGGCCATGTGGCGGGCCACGTGCTTGGCGAGGTGGACCACGGAGGTGACGTTGAGGCTGATCAGGCTCAGCTCGTCCGCCAAGTCGGTGTCGAGGAAGGCGCCGCCGATGCTGCGCCCGGCGTTGAGGACGGCCGCCGCCAGGGGGCGGCCGGTGTCCTCGACCGCCTGCCACACCCCTTCGACGCCCTGACGCTCGGCCAGGTCGGCCTGGACGGGGATGACGTGGGCGCCGTGCGCGGCGAAGTCGGCCGCGGCCCGGTGGATCGTGTCGCTGCGGCCGGTGGCCACGAGGTCGTGGCCGTCGCGGGCGAACAGCAGGGCCAGTTCGTAGCCGATCCCGGCCGAGGCGCCGGTGACCAGGGCCAGCGGGCGGTGGGAGGGGTCGGTGCTCACGGTGTGCTCCTGTGGGGTGTGGTCTTGGTCTGTTCGGCTGCCCGGGTCTGTTCCGGTGCCCGGCCGCGCGGCGCGGTGTCGGCGTTCCAGCTGCTCAGCAGCTGCCACGCGTCCTGTGACGGCTGGTCCTTGGCGGGCAGGTAGAGGAAGAGGGTCTGGTCTTCCTCGCCGGGCATGGTGAACGCCTGGTAGTCGATGGTCAGCGGGCCGACCACCGGGTGCCGGAAGCGCTTCTGGCCGAAGGTGCGGTCCAGCACCTTGTGGTCGGCCCACCAGTGGCGGAAGTGCTCGCTCTTCATGGCCAGTTCGCCGACCAGCTCCGCGGTGCGGGTGTCCTCGGGGTGGCGTCCGGCGTCCAGCCGCAGGATCGCCGTCATCTCCGAGGCGATCTTCTCCCAGTCCACGTACAGCTCCCGGGCGGACTCGTCCAGCAGGATCCAGCGGGTGAGGTTGCGCTCCCGGTACGGCATGGCGTCGAAGTCGGCCAGCAGGACCCGGCACAGATGGTTGGTGGCCAGGATGTCCCCGCGCCGCCCGAGGACGAACCCGGCGTGGTCGGTGAAGGAGTCCAGGAACCGGCGCAGGCCGGGGCGGGCCTTCTGGACGACGGGCGGGCTGCGCCGGGCCTTGTTCGTCTGCGGTCGTACGAGGTCGAACAGGTGGGCCCGTTCGGCGTCGTCCAGCCGCAGCGCGGCGGCGACCGCCTCCAGGACGGGCGGGGAGGGGCTGATCTGCCTGCCCTGTTCCAGGCGTGTGTAGTAGTCGGTGCTCACCCCGGCCAGCTGCGCGACCTCCTCGCGCCGCAGGCCGGGGACCCGCCGGTAGGCGCCGCGCTCGGGCAGTCCCACCGATTCCGGGCTGATCCGGGCACGGCGGCGGCGCAGGAATTCGCTGAGATCCACGTTGCGTGCCATGCCTCCATGCTGCCGCGCCTTCCCCCGCCCGGCATGGCCCCAAGGTAGGTCTGTGCGTCCTAGGAAGCCGCTGACCAGGAACGTTCGCCCCAGGTGCCGGTGGGCTTACGTCGCGCGCGGGTACAGCGGGCAGTTCTCCGGGCGGGTGGTTGTGCGGTGAGAGGTGGGCCCGGGGCCGGGATTGTATTTATCTCGGACTTGGCGCAAGACAAACCGCCTCTAGGCTGACCGCAGGAGGTGGTCGGCCATGGCGGCGGCTGTGCGGCAGGGCATACCGGATCTCGACTCGGGGTTGTACGGCCCTGAGTCCGTGACATGGCAGGTTCATGGCGATCCGATGATGTGGATCGCCGGAGTCCGTGCGCTCTATCTGCAGGCCCTGCACCCGCTCGCGGTGCGCGGGGTCCTCCAGAACTCCGACTTCCGCGAGGACGCCTGGGGCCGCTTGCTGCGTACCGCCCGGTTCGTCGCGACCATCACCTACGGCACCACCGAGGCCGCGGAGCGGGCCGGGGCCCGGGTGCGCGGCATTCACCGCCGCCTCTCGGTGACCGACCCCGGCACCGGCGCCCGGCACGCCGTGGACGAGCCCGCGCTGCTGCTGTGGGTGCACTGCGCCGAGGTCGCCTCGTACCTCCATGTCGTACGCCGCTCCGGCTACCCCCTCACCGACGCCCAGGCGGACGGCTATGTGGCCGAGAACCGGGAATCCGCCCGCCTGGTCGGGCTCGACCCCGCCGGAGTGCCGGGCGATACGGCGGAACTGCGCGCGTACTTGGCGAGGGTGCGCCCCGAACTCGCCGCCACCCCCGAGGCCCGCGAGGTGGACGCCTTTCTGCGCAAGCCCCCGGTGCACGCCGCGCTCGCCCCGGCGCGCGACCTGATCTGGGGGCGCTTCGCCGCCCTGGCGTACGCCTCCCTGCCTCCGTACGCCCACGCGCTGTACGGGCGCCCGGCGCCCGCCCCCGCCACCGTCACCCGCCGTCTGCGGGCGACGGGCCGGGCGCTGCGGTGCGTTCCGTCCACGGTGCGCTGGCAGCTGCCGCCGAAGCACATCCTGCGGGCGGTGGAACGTCTCGGCCCGGGCACCCGCCCCTCGCCCCGCAACCTTCCCCGCGACCTTCCCCGCGACGCGGCCGGGTAGCTCGGGCGTTCGTGGCGTGCTAACCAGAGGGCATGCCTCACAGCGATGCCAGCGATGCCAGTGATGTCAGTGATGTCAGTGATGTCAGCGATGCCTACGACGTCGTCATCGTCGGCGGCGGCCACAACGCCCTGATCGCCGCCGCCTATGTGGGCCGGGCCGGACGCAGCGTGCGGGTGCTGGAGCGGCTCGACCACACCGGTGGCGCGGCCGTGTCGACGCGGCCTTATCCCGGGGTGGACGCCCGGCTCTCGCGCTACTCGTACCTGGTCAGCCTGTTGCCCCGGCGCATCGTCGACGACCTGGGGCTGCGGTTCGCGGTCCGCAAGCGGGCCGTCTCCTCGTACACCCCCGCCGTCCGGGGCGGGCGGCCGACCGGGCTGCTGGTGGAGACCGGCGGCGGGGCCCGCACCCGGGAGGCGTTCGCGCGGCTGACCGGTGGGGAGCGGGAGTACGCGGCCTGGGAACGGTTCTACGCGATGACCGGGCGGGTCGCCGAGCGGGTCTTCCCGACGCTGACCGAGCCGCTGCCGGACCGGGCCGCGCTGCGGGCCCGGATCGGTGACGACGCGGCGTGGGAGGCGCTGTTCGAACGGCCGCTGGGGGAGGCGGTCGAGGCGGCGTTCGAGGACGACCTGGTGCGGGGCGTCGTCCTCACCGATGCGCTGATCGGCACGTTCGCCTCCGCCCATGACCCCTCGCTGGCGCAGAACCGCTGCTTCCTCTACCACGTGATCGGCGGCGGCACCGGCGACTGGGACGTGCCGGTGGGCGGCATGGGCGCGTTCACCGACGCGCTCGCCCACGCGGCGAGCCTGGCGGGTGCGCGGATCGCGACCGGCTGCGAGGTCACGGGGATCGCCACCGACGGGACGGCGGCCGAGGTGACGTACGTCGACCAGGACGGCGAACACGTCGTGGGCGCCCGCCATGTACTCGTCGGGGCCGCCCCGCGCGAGCTGGCGCGGCTCCTCGGCGAGGAGCCGCCCGCGCCGCCCGCCGAGGGCGCGCAGCTGAAGGTGAACATGCTGCTGCGGCGGCTGCCCGCGCTGCGCGACCCCGAGGCGGACCCGCGCGAGGCGTTCGCCGGGACGTTCCACATCGCCGAGGGCTACGGCGACTTGGAGGCGGCGTACCGGCAGGCGGCCGCGGGGGAGCTGCCCCGGCGGCCACCGTCGGAGATCTACTGCCACTCGCTGACCGACCCGTCGATCCTCGGCCCGGACCTGGCCGCGCGGGGCTACCAGACCCTGACCCTGTTCGGGCTGCACACCCCCGCCCGGCTGTTCGCGGACGACCCCGAGACGGCCCGCGAGACCTTGCTGCGGGACACCCTCGCCCAGCTCGACGCGCATCTCGCCGAGCCGATCGCCGACTGCCTCGCGTACGACGCCGACGGCAGGCCGTGCATCGAGGCGAAGAGCCCGCTGGACCTGGACCGCGAACTGCGGCTGCCGGGCGGGAACATCTTCCACCGGGAGCTGGCCTTCCCGTACGCCCAGGAGGGCACCGGCCGGTGGGGCGT
Organism: Streptomyces sp. NPDC001700; assembly: GCF_053596435.1. Taxonomy (NCBI): domain Bacteria; kingdom Bacillati; phylum Actinomycetota; class Actinomycetes; order Kitasatosporales; family Streptomycetaceae; genus Streptomyces; species Streptomyces sp. NPDC001700. The sequence goes on along the minus strand of NZ_JBSFGE010000028.1, from coordinate 51,724 downwards.
GGAGACGCGCCACGCCAATGTGCTGCTGTGCGGTGCGGGCGCGGTGCGCGGCGGCGGGGTCAGCGGCATCCCCGGCCACAACGCGGCGATGGCGGTGCTGGGGAAGTAACGCCGAGGCCCCAGCCAATCTGACCGAGCCAATCTGACGTTCCGTCAGAAAAACTCTTCCGCTCCCCGGTCCCCTGCGGCATCCTGCCCCGCATGAAGACGGAGCTGAGCACAAGGCTGGGTGTCGAGCACGCCATCTTCGGCTTCACGCCGTTCCCCGCCGTGGCCGCGGCGATCACCCGGGCGGGCGGGTTCGGCGTGCTCGGCGCGGTCCGCTACGCCGAGGGCGACGAGCTGGCCCGCGATCTCGACTGGATGCAGGAGCACACCGACGGCAAACCGTACGGCCTCGACGTCGTGATGCCCGCGAAGAAGGTCGAGGGGGTGAGCGAGGCCGACATCGAGGAGATGATCCCGCAGGAGCACCGCGCGTTCGTCCAGGAGACCCTGGCCAAGCACGGCGTTCCCGAACTGGCCGAGGGCGAGGCGTCCGGCTGGCGGATCACCGGCTGGCTGGAGCAGGTCGCCCGCAGCCAGCTCGACGTCGCGTTCGACTACCCCGTCAAGCTGCTGGCCAACGCGCTCGGCTCGCCGCCCGCCGATGTCGTCGCCCGCGCCCACGAGCACGGCATCCTCGTCGCCGCGCTGGCGGGCAGCGCCCGCCACGCCCGCCACCACAAGGACGCGGGCCTCGATGTCGTCGTCGCGCAGGGCTACGAGGCGGGTGGCCACACCGGCGAGATCGCGTCCATGGTGCTCACCCCCGAGGTCGTCGAGGCCGTCGATCCGCTGCCGGTGCTCGCCGCGGGTGGCATCGGCAGCGGCGAACAGATCGCCGCCGGGCTCGCCCTCGGCGCCCAGGGCGTATGGCTCGGCTCGATCTGGCTCACCACCGAGGAGGCCGAACTCCACTCGGCCGCGCTCACCAACAAGCTCCTGGCCGCCGGGTCAGGCGACACCGTGCGCTCCCGCGCCCTCACCGGCAAACCCGCCCGCCAGCTGCGCACCGTGTGGACGGACGCCTGGGACGACCCGCAGGGCCCGGGACCGCTGCCGATGCCGCTCCAGGGACTGCTGGTCGCCGAGGCCGTCTCGCGCATCCAGAAGTACGAGGTGGAACCGCTGCTCGGCACCCCGGTCGGCCAGATCGTCGGCCGGATGAACTCCACCCGCAGCGTGCAGGCCGTCTTCGACGACCTGACCCGGGGCTTCGAACGAGCCATCGACCGCGTCAACCGCATCGCCGGACGGGACTGAAACGGGACCGGAAACGGGACCTAAGGAGGGCGACGACCGATGAACGCCACCACCAGTGAGACCCCCACCATCCCCGTCGGCTTCTGGGCCCAGGCCGCGAGCGAACCCGACCGCGTCGTCCTCGTCGCCCCCGACGGCGAGGAGTGGACCGCCGCCCGGCTGCACGCCGCGTGCAACCAGCTCGTCGGCGGGCTGCGCGCCGCCGGGCTCCGGCGCGGCGACGCCTTCGCGGTCGTCCTGCCCAACGGGGTCGAGTTCTTCACCGCCGCGCTCGCCGCCACCCAGGCCGGGCTGTACCTCGTGCCCGTCAACCACCATCTGGTCGGCCCCGAGATCGCCTGGATCGTCTCCGACTCGGGCGCCAAGGTGCTGATCGCCCACGAACGCTTCGGCGCGCAGGCCGCCCTGGCCGCCGACGAGGCCGGGCTGCCCGCCGACCACCGCTACGCGGTCGGCGCCATCGACGGCTTTCGCCCGTACGCCGAACTCCTCCAGGGACAGCCGACCGACCCGCCCGCCGATCGCGAACTCGGCTGGGTCATGAACTACACCTCCGGCACGACGGGCCGCCCGCGCGGCATCCGGCGCCCGCTGACCGGAAAGCTCCCCGAGGAGAGCCATCTGGGCGGCTTCCTGCGCTTCTTCGGGATCAGGCCCCGCGCCGAGGAGCCCGACCACATCCACCTGGTGTGCTCACCGCTCTACCACACGGCCGTCCTGCAGTTCGCGTCCTCGTCCCTGCACATCGGCCACCCCCTGGTGCTCATGGACAAGTGGACGCCCCAGGAGATGCTGCGGCTCATCGACGGCTACCGCTGCACCCACACCCACATGGTGCCCACCCAGTTCCACCGGCTGCTCGCCCTCCCCGAGGAGGTACGGACGTCCTACGACGTCTCCTCGATGCGCCACGCCATCCACGGCGCCGCGCCCTGCCCCGACCACGTAAAACGCGCCATGATCGACTGGTGGGGCGGCTGTGTCGAGGAGTACTACGCGGCGAGCGAGGGCGGCGGCGCCTTCGCCACCGCCGAGGACTGGCTGAAGAAGCCGGGAACGGTCGGCAAACCCTGGCCCATCAGCGACCTCGCCATCTTCGACGACGACGGACGGCAACTGCCGCCCGGCGAACTCGGCACCGTCTACATGAAGATGAGTACCGGCGGCTTCAGCTATCACAAGGACGCGGGCAAGACCGCCAAGAACCGCATCGGGGACTACTTCACCGTCGGCGACCTCGGCCTCCTGGACGACGACGGCTATCTCTACCTCCGCGACCGCAAGATCGACATGATCATCTCGGGCGGGGTCAACATCTACCCGGCCGAAATCGAGTCCGCGCTGCTCACCCACCCCGCCGTCGCCGACGCCGCCGCCTTTGGCATTCCCCACGACGACTGGGGCGAGCAGGTCAAGGCGGTCGTGGAACCCGCCCCGGGCCACACCCCTGGTCCGGAGCTGGCGGCCGCCATCCTCGACCACTGCGCGGAGCGGCTCGCGGGCTACAAGCGCCCCAAGTCCGTCGACTTCATCGCGGAGATGCCCCGCGACCCCAACGGCAAGCTCTACAAGCGGCGGCTCCGGGAGCCCTACTGGGACGGACATGAGCGGCCGGTGTGACGGGGGTGACGGGAGCGGTTTCGGCCGTATCCTCGGCCCCATGCACACACTTGACAGTGTCGAGGTGGACGGGGTCGAGCTGACGTACCGGGTGTGGGGCGCCGTGGGCGACCCGCCCGTCCTGCTGCTGCACGGCCTGGGCGAGGACGGCGTCGACTGGATCGCCATAGCGCGGCGCCTCGCCCCGGGCCGCCGGGTGTACGCGCTGGACCTGCGCGGACACGGAGCCAGTGACTGGCCGGGGGAGTACGCCCTGGAGCTGCTGCGCGACGAGGTCGCCGGGTTCCTCGCGGCGCTCGGGCTGGAGCGCGTCACGCTGATCGGGCACTCGTACGGCGGCGTGGTCGCCTACCTCGTCGCCCAGCGCTTCCCGCAGCTGACGGAGCGGCTGGTCATCGAGGACGCCCCGCCGCTGCTGCCCCAGGACCCGCCGCTGGAGATGCCGCCGCGCCCGGCCGGGCGCATGGCCTTCGACTGGGCGGTGAAGACGCAGTTCACCGAGCAGCGCAACGCCCCGGACCCCCGCTGGACCGAGGGGCTTTCGGCCATCACCGCCCCCACCCTGGTCATCGGCGGCGGCCCGGCCAGCCACATCCCGCAGGAGCTGCTGGCGGAGATGGCGGAGCGGATACCCGACTGCAGCCTGGTCACCATCGACGCGGGCCATTGCGTCCACCAGAACCGCCCGGAGGAATTCCTCGCCGCCCTAGGGGCGTTCCTGGACGCATAGACTCCTGCTCGCGCCGCCGAGAGAGGGGTCCGCCCGTGCGACTGACCAATACCGTGCGCCCTGTTCTGATCGCCGCCATGACCACCGCCATGACCACCGCCGTGCTGGTCGCGGGAGCCGGGGGAGCGGTCGCGGCCCCCTCCCACGGCCAACTGCGGCCGCTGGCCGCGCTGTCCGCGGACCGGCTGCTCGTCGCGGACCAGGTCGCCGCCGCCAAGTGGGGCACCGACAGCCCGATCGACGACCCGGCCCGCGAACAGCAGGTGCTGGACGCGGTGGCGGAGCAGGCCCGGGAGACGGGCGGCGACCCGGTGGCGACGTCGAGGATCTTCCGCGACCAGATCGAGGCGAGCAAGGTCGTCCAGCGCGGCCTGTACCGGCGGTGGCAGGCCGACCCCTCCCAGGCGCCCACCGAGCGCCCCGACCTCGCTAAAGTCCGGCTGGAGATCAACCGGATCAACGGCGAACTGGTCCGGGCGATCACGGCCGCAACGGACGCCCGTACCGCCCCCTCCTGCCCGCCCCGGCTGCTGGCCGGGGCTCTGGCCACGGGCCATGAGAAGCGGCTGGACGGTCTGCACGCGGTGGCGCTGACCCGCGCGCTGCCGTCGGTGTGCGAGACGGCCCCTTAGGCGGATGGTACGGACGACCGGCGGCGCAGCAGCCGCACCGCCATCGGGCCCACCAGGGACGCCAGCGCCAGGCACAGGATGGCGGCGGACACCGGGCGGGTGAGGAAGACCGTCCAGTCGCCCTCGCTGAACGCCAGCGCACGGCGGAACTGGGTCTCGGTCATGGGACCGAGGACCGCGCCGAGGATCAGCGGCGCCACCGGATAGCCGGTACGGCGCATCAGGAAGCCGAGCACCCCGAAGGCCACGGCCACCGCGAGGTCGACGGCGTTCTGCGACAGCGCGTACACGCCGAGCGTGGCGAAGACGAGGATGCCCGCGGTCAGCAGCGGCCGGGGCAGCCGCAGCAGCTTCACCCACAGCGGGATCATGGGCAGGTTGAGCACGAGCAGCATCACATTGCCGATGTAGAGGCTCGCGATCAGCGTCCACACCAGCGCGGACTGGGTCTGGAACAGCTGCGGTCCGGGCTGCACGTCGTACATCTGGAAGGCGATCAGTAGCACACTCGCCGTCGCCGACGTGGGGATGCCGAGCGTGAGCAGCGGCATCAGCACACCCGAGAACGCGGCGTTGTTGGCGGCCTCGGGACCGGCCACGCCCTCGATGGCGCCCTTGCCGAACTGCTGCTTGTGCCGGGAGAGCCTGCGTTCGAGGTTGTAGCTGAGGAAGGTGGGGATCTCCGCGCCGCCCGCCGGGAGGGCGCCGATCGGCAGGCCGATGGCCGTGCCGCGCAGCCACGGCTTCCAGGAACGCCCCCAGTCCTCGCGGCTCATCCCGATCCTGCCGCCCACCGGAAGCATCTGTTCCTCGGGGGCGCGCCGCAGCCGGGCCGCGGTGTACAGCCCCTCGCCGATCGCGAAGAGCCCTACGGCGACGGCCACCACCTGGACGCCGTCGTACAGCTCCGGCACGCCGAAGGCGTAGCGCACCTGGCCGGTGAGGCTGTCGATGCCGACGAGCCCGATCGCCAGCCCCAGGAAGAGGCTGCACAGCCCGCGCGCCGGGGCGTCGGCGACGACCGCGGTGACGGTGGCGAACGCCAGGATCATCACCGCGAAGTACTCGGCGGGCTGGATGCTCTCGGCGACCCGGGACATGGCCGGGCCGATGAAGGTGATCGCTACGGTGGAGATCGTGCCCGCCACGAAGGAGCCGATGGCGGCGGTGGCCAGCGCGGCGCCCGCCCGGCCGGAGCGCGCCATCGGATGGCCTTCGAGCGTGGTCGGCACCGAGGCCGTCTCACCGGGGACGTTGAGCAGGATGGCCGTGGTCGAGCCGCCGTACATGCCGCCGTAGTAGATCCCGGCGAACAGCACCAGCGCGCCGACCGGATCGAAGACGTACGTCAGCGGCAGCAGCAGCGCGACGGTGGTGGCGGGGCCGAGCCCGGGCAGCACGCCGACGAGGGAGCCGAGGGTGCAGCCCGCGAAGGCCAGCAGCAGATGCATCGGGCTGAACGCGCTCGCGAAGCCGTCCGTGAGGTGGGTGAGCACATCCATGTCAGAACGCCAATCGGATGATGCCGGGCGGCAGATGGATGCCCAGCAGACGGTCGAAGAGGACGTACACGGCCAGCGCCAGCACGAGTCCGACCAGCGCGTCACGGAGGAGCTTGCGGCTGCCCAGGACGCGCGCGACCAGGGTGAACAGCACGGCCGTGGACTGCCAGTAGCCGCAGGGGGCGAGCGCGAAGAGATAGCCGATGAGCAGCGCGAGCAGGGTGGCGACCGGGCGCCACTCGGTGAGCCGGGCCTCCTCGCGCGCGTGTTCCGCCTGCTCCCGGTCGGCCCCGCGAAAGGCTTGGACGGTGGAGAACGCGGCCGCTACGCACAGCCCCACCCCCACGAGCAGCGGAAACGCGCGCGGGCCCACGTCCTGCTCGGTGGCCCGCGCGGGGATGGCGAACGCCCAGCCGACCACGACCACCCCGGCGGCGAGGAAGAGCAGCGCCGCCACGCGCGGACCCCAGAGCGCTTCGGACCGTGCCTCGTGTCCCTGGCCGCTCATGAGGTCAGCCCCACGTCGCTCAGCACCTGGGCGACCTGCTTCTGCTGGCGGTCGATGAGCGCGCCGAACCGGCTGCCCGGCAGCCACACCGCCTTCCAGTCGTTCTGCTTCAGGGTCCGCTTCCAGCACGGGGTGCGGCGCATCCGGTCCACCATCGTCACGATCGCCCGCCGTTCGCCGTCATCGAGGCCGGGCGGGGCCATCACCCCGCCGGTGCTCACCACGCTCGCCCCGCCGTAGCCGAGATCTTTGAGGGTCGGGGCGGCCAGCCCCTCGGGACGTTCGTCGCCGCTGATGGCGAGGACCCGCAGCTTGCCCGCCTCGATCTGCGGACGGATCTCCGTCAGTGTCGACATGCCGACCTTGGACGCCCCGCTCAGCAGCAGGTTGAGCACTTCGCCGCCGCCCCCGGTCGGCACGTACGTGATCTTGCTGACGGGGATGCCCCGGGCCTTGGCGAGGGAGGCGACCGTGATGTGGTCGGGGCCGCCCAGCGAACCGCCCACCCAGGACATGGCCTTGGGGTTCCGCTTCATGGCCGCCAGCACCGACGCCAGATCGCGGTACGGGGACCGGGCGGGCACCACGATCACGCTGGGGCTCACGGTGAGCCCGGCGATGGGGGTGAGGGAGGAGAGCCGGACCGGGGAGTCGTTCTGCACCGCGCCCCCGGCCATGGTGACGGTGTCCATGGTCATCAGCTGGTACGGATCGCCTCGGCGGCCGACCATCCGGGCGAGCCCGATGGCCCCGCCCGCGCCCGGCTTGTTGGTGACCGTGACGTCCTCCTCGATGATCTCGCAGCCGGTGAGCGCGGCGCCCATGCCGCGCGCCCGGGCGTCCCAGCCGCCGCCGACGCTGCCGGGGGCCAGGATGGACAGGCCACGGGAGGGGTATCCGGCGGCCGCGGTGGAGTCGTCGGCGGAACCGATGGTGCACGCGCTGCTCACCGTGGCCAGCAGGGTGACGGCCAGAACGACGCGCGGACCGTTCCGGAGGAGAGGGGGCATGGCAACGCTCCGTCGCGGAAGATGCGGGATCGGTACGGGATCGGGGAGGGACGGGGAGACGGGGACCGGCCGGGGGAAATGGGGGAGCGGCCGGGAAGATGACCGGAGCCTGCGCCCCTCGCGGTCCGGCCACAAGACGATTGACAGCAAGGCGTCAATCCCCGACCGTCGACCCATGCCCGTAGTCATCGACCTGGGCCCCGCCCCCGAGGAGCGCATCGCCGCACGGCTGTCGCCGCTCGCCGAGCTGTGTGCCTGTCTGCACGCGCTGGACGAGCCCCGGCACCATCCGGCCAGCCGTCGCTGGGTCGGCGCCGTGCTCCAGGGCGCGGACGAACGGCTGCTCGCGCGGGCCGCGCGATGGGCACCGCTGTGGGGCGCGTTCCGCGCCCGCTATCTGCTGCCCCTCACCGCCGGACCTGAGCGCTCCCTGGACGAGGAGCTGGCCGACATCGGCGGACTGCCCGAGGCCACGTTCACGGCCATGACCGAACAGGCCCTGATCGGGCAGAACAGCCACCGGCCGCAGGTCGCCGAGGGGGATTCCCCCGAGCGGTTCCTCGGTCGGCTGCGGCAGATGTCGGAAAGCCGGTTCGCGCTGGGAGTACGGCTGCTCGCGGGCCCCGCCGCGTTCCGCGACGACCTCACCGACTTCCTCTCCGCAGCCGCAGGTGAGCTGTTCGAGGCGGAGTGGACCCGGCTGCGCGGCGTCCTGGAGGCGGACGTCCGTACGCGCTTCCAAAGACACCGGCTGGACGGCGCCCGGGCACTCGCCGACTTCCCCACCGCCCGCGTCGAGGCCGATCCGCCGCGGGTCGTCTTCGACAAGCTCTACAACGCGCGGGCCAGCCTGACCGACGCGCCCTGCCTGCTGGTGCCCTCGCTGCACATCAACCCGCACATCGCGATCAAGCACTACCCCGGCTATCCGGTGGTCGTGCAGTACCCGGTCCGGGGCGACGGCGACGGCGAGCCGCCCGCCATGGACGAGGTGCTGCGCCGGGTCCGGGCGCTGGACGAGCCGCTGCGCGTCCGGGTGTGCCACGTCCTGCTGCGGCAGTCGATGACGACGACCGAGCTGGCCAGCCACTTCGGCACCACCCCGCCGCAGATGTCGCGCCATCTGCGCAAACTCCGGGAGGCGGGAATGGTGCACACCCACCGGCAGGGGGCCAGGGTGCACTACCAGCTGGACGAGGAGGCCGTCCGCACCCTCGGCGTCGATCTGCTCGCCGCGATGCGCCGCTGACCCCCTGACGTCATTGACGCCTGTGCGGCAATCATCTTGAGGCCGCTGCCGTCCCCGCGTGATCGTGACGGCACCGCCCCGCCCCGGATGGCGGCGCATCGCAGGAGGACATGTGACACCGCGCATCAAGACGACCAAGGCGTTCTACCGCACCGGCGCCACCACCTTCTTCGCCTCACAGCACGACCAGCGGTTCTCCTACAGCCTGCATGTGCCCTCCGCGCACGAGACCACCAGCACCCCGCTCCCGCTGCTGGTGATCCAGCACGGGACCGGCCGCACCGCCGCCGAGTACCGGAACGCGATGGCCGACTTCTCCGAGCGGCACGGCGTCGTCATCCTCACCCCGCTGTTCCCGGCGGCCATCGGGGACCCGGACGATCTGCACAACTTCAAGTTCATCGAGTACGGCGGCATCCGCTACGACCGGGAGCTGCTGGCGATCGTCGACGAGGTCGGGACGCGCTTCACCGTCGACACCGGCCGCTTCATGCTCCAGGGCTTCTCGGGCGGCGGGCAGTTCGCGCACCGCTTCCTGTACCTCCACCCGGAGCGGCTGTGCGCCGTGTCGATCGGCGCGCCGGGCCGGGTCACGCTGATCGACCCGGACCGTGAGTGGTGGCTGGGCACGGCGGGTTTCGAGGAGCGCTTCGGGGCGCCGGTGCGGCTGGAGGAGATCCGTAAGGTGGCGGTCCACATGGTGGTCGGCGCCGAGGACACCGAGACCTGGGAGATCAACAACCCGGGCGACTCCAACTGGATGGACGGCGCCGACGCGCTCGGCCGGACCCGGGTCGAGCGGATCACCGCGCTGCGCGACAACTACCTGGCGCTCGGGATCGACGTCACCCTCGACATCGTGCCGGGGGTCGGGCACAGCGGCCGGGGCGTCCTGGACGCGGTCCGCGAGTTCGCCACCCGCGTGCTGCCGCGCACCCCGCCGCCCGCGTCCTGAGGGCGTGCTACGCCCCGTCTCCCGCCGCGACCGCGCGGGCCCAGCGGTAGTCCGCCTTGCCGCTGGGGGAGCGCTGGATGTGGTCGGTGAAGACGACCGTACGGGGGATCTTGTACCCGGCGAGCCGGGTGCGGCAGTGGTCCCGTACCGCGTCGGCGTCCAGGGCCCCGGCCCCCTCGCGGGGCTGGACGACGGCCGCCACGCGATGGCCCCAGCGCTCGTCCGGGACGCCCGCCACCAGCGCGTCGTACACGTCCGGATGGGCCTTGAGGGCCTGTTCCACCTCCTCCGGGTACACCTTCTCGCCGCCGGTGTTGATGCACTGGGAGCCCCGGCCGAGGACCGTGATCACGCCGTCCTCGTCAACGGTTCCCATGTCGCCGAGGAGCACCCAGCGTTCGCCGTCCGCCTCGAAGAAGGTCTCCGCGGTCTTCTTCGGGTCGTTGTAGTAGCCGAGCGGCACATGGCCGCGCTGGGCGATCCGGCCCGGTTCGCCGGGCGCGACGGGACGGTGGGTCGCCGGGTCCACGACGGCCGTACGGTCGTGAACGCTCACCCGGAAGCCCCGCTCGGGGCCGGAGTCCGCGGTGGCGGTGCCGTTGAAGCCGGACTCCGAGGAGCCGAAGTTGTTGAGCACCAGCGTGTGCGGCGCGAGCGCGGCGAACTGGGCGCGCACGGTGTCCGAGAGGATCGCCCCCGAGCTGCTGACGCTCAGCAGCGGGGAGAGGTCGATGTCCTTGAGGGGCCCGGTGAGGGCGTCCACCAGGGGCCGCATCATCGCGTCGCCGACCAGCGACACCGTACTGACCTTCTCCTTCTCGACCGTCCTCAGCACCTCTTCGGGCACGAACTTCCGGTGGAGGACCACCTTCTGACCGAAGTTGAGGGCGATGAAGGCCGTGAGGGTCGAGGTGCCGTGCATCAGCGGTGCGGTGGGGAAGAACACCAGACCGTCGCCGGAGACCGCCACCCGCTCGGCCAGCTCCTCGGGGCGGCCGACCGGGATGCCGGTCGGCGCGCCGCCGCCGAGCCCGGAGAAGAACAGGTCCTCCTGCCGCCACACCACGCCCTTCGGCATGCCGGTGGTGCCGCCGGTGTAGATGATGAAGCGGTCGTCCGGGGAGCGGGGCGCGAAGCCGCGCCCGTCCGAGCCCGACGCCTCGGCCTCGGCGAACGGGACCGCGCCGGGCGGCCCGTCCCCGGCGCCGACCTGGATGAGATGGCGCAGAGTGTCCGTGCGCGGCAGCGCCGCGGCCACCCGGTCGCCGAACTCGGCGTCGTAGACCAGGGCGGCAAGGTCCGCGTCGCGGTAGAGATAGACCAACTCGTCTTCGACATAGCGGTAGTTGACGTTCACCGGCACGGCCCGGACCTTCAGGCAGGCGAGGACGGTCTGCAGATACTCGACGCCGTTGCACAGGTGGAGCCCCACATGCTCGCCCGGCGCGATCCCCGCGCCCCGGAGGTGGTGGGCGAGCCGGTTGGCGGCGGCGTCGAGCTGGGCGTAGCTCAGCCGCCGCTCGGCGCCGGTACCCGGGTGGTCGGCGTACACCAGCGCTTCTCTGCCGGGCACGGTGTCCACGATCGACTCGAACAGGTCGGCAAGGTTGTACTCCACGGCTCCTCCTGACCTGACATCGGGCGGGCTCGGCGCTCATGACAGCACCGTGGGGGAGAGGTGGGAAGGGCCGCGGCCAAAAAATCTGACTGTCCATCAGATTGCTATTGAAGTCGCTCCGTCACTACTGCAACCTGTTCTAGGTCTGAGACGGGAGGACTGCCGTGCCACACGGGACCGAACACCTCGTCGTCGAGCGCAGAGGCGCCACGCTGGTGCTCACGCTCAACCGGCCAGAGGCCAAGAACGCGCTCTCGTTGCCCATGCTGGTCGGGCTGTACGACGGCTGGATCCAGGCCGACGAGGACGACACCGTCCGATCCGTCGTGCTCACCGGCGCGGGTGGTGTCTTCTGCGCCGGGATGGACCTCAAGGCGCTCGCGGGCGGCGGCCGGATGGAGGGCCAGCACTACCGGGACCGGCTGAAAGCCGACCCCGACCTCCACTGGAAGGCCATGCTCCGCCACCACCGGCCGCGCACACCGGTGATCGCCGCCGTCGAGGGCCACTGCGTGGCGGGCGGCACCGAGATCCTGCAGGGCACCGACATCCGGGTGGCGGGCCGTGGCGCCACCTTCGGGCTGTACGAGGTCCGGCGCGGGCTCTTCCCCATCGGCGGCTCCACGGTGCGCCTGGCCCGCCAGGTGCCGCGCACCCACGCCCTGGAGATGCTGCTCACCGGCCGCCCCTACAGCGCCGAGGAGGCCGAGCGGATCGGGCTGATCGGCCGGGTCGTGGACGACGGCACCGCCCTGGAGAAGGCCCTGGAGATCGCCGAACTCATCAACGCCAACGGCCCGCTCGCCGTCGAGGCGGTCAAGGCATCCGTCTACGAGACCGCCGAGATGACCGAAACCGATGGCCTCGCGTCCGAACTCGAACGCGGCTGGCCCATCTTCGACACCGCCGACGCCAAAGAGGGATCGAAAGCCTTCGCGGAAAAACGCCCCCCGGTCTACCGCCGGTCGTAGTGCTCCGCTGACATCAGAAGGAGACGCCCCATGCCACCTGCTCCCACCCCCGAGGTGCTGCAGGCCCCTCTGGTCGTCGAGTTCCCCTTCACCCGTTCCCTCGGCCCCGTCCAGAGCGCCTTCCTCACGGGCCTGCGCGAGCGCGTCGTGCTCGGCGTACGGACCGCCGACGGCCGGGTGCTCGTCCCGCCCGTCGAATACGACCCGGCCACCGCCGACGAACTGCGCGACCTGGTCGAGGTCGCCCCCACCGGCACCGTCACCACCTGGGCCTGGAACCCGGCCCCGCGCCGTGGCCAGCCCCTGGACACCCCGTTCGCCTGGGCGCTGGTCCGGCTCGACGGCGCCGACACCGCCCTCCTCCACGCCCTCGACGCGCCCGGCCCTGACGCCGTGCGCACCGGCATGCGGGTCCGGGTCCGCTGGGCCGGTGAGCGCACCGGCGCCATCACCGACATCGCCTGCTTCGAACCGTACGACGGCGACGCCACCCATGAAGTCACCCCGCACGACGGGGAGTTCGCCGACCCCGTCACCGGCATCGTCGCCCCCGCCCGCCTCGACTACACGTACGCGCCCGGCCGCGCCCAGTCCCGCTACCTCGCCGCCCTCGCCGGACAGAAGACCGTCGGCGAGCGCTGCCCGTCCTGCCGCAAGGTGTACGTACCGCCCCGTGGCGCCTGCCCCACCTGCGGCGTCGCCACCGACGAACAGGTCGAGGTGGGCCCCGGCGGCACCGTCACCACCTTCTGCATCGTCAACATCAAGGCCCGCAACCTCGACATCGAAGTGCCGTACGTCTACGCGCACATCGCCCTCGACGGCGCCGACCTCGCCCTCCACGGCCGCATCGGCGGCATCCCGTACGACCAGGTGCGCATGGGGCTGCGGGTGACGCCCGTATGGACCGAGGGCGGCCGCTACCCCGATCACTACCGGCCCACCGGCGAACCCGACGCCGACTACGACACCTACAAGGAGCTGTTGTAGATGCGAGACGTCGCCATCGTCGCCTTCGGGCAGAGCGGAACCCGGCGCACCAGCGCCGAGGTCTCCGAAGTCGAGATGCTGATGCCCGTCCTCCACCAGGTGCTCGGCGCGGTGGGCCTGCGGGCGGGCGAGATCGACTTCACCTGCTCCGGCTCCTCCGACTACCTCGCGGGCCGCGCCTTCTCCTTCACCATGGCGCTCGACGGCGTCGGCGCCTGGCCGCCCATCTCCGAGTCCCATGTCGAGATGGACGGCGCGTGGGCGCTCTACGAGGCCTGGGTCAAGCTGCTGACCGGCGAGGCGGACACCGCGCTCGTCTACGCGTACGGCAAGTCCTCGCCCGGCGACCTGCCCGAGGTCCTGACCCGCCAGCTCGACCCGTACTACGTCGCCCCCCTGTGGCCCGACGCGGTCTCCCTGGCCGCCCTCCAGGCCCAGGCGCTCCTCGACGAGGGCACCACCGACGAACGCGCCCTCGCCGAGGTCGCCGCGCGCGGCCGCAACGCCGCAGCCGACAACCCGCACGCCCAGGTGACCCGCTCCGCCCCGCCCGCCGCCCTCCTCGACACCCCGTACCTGGTGCGGCCGCTCCGCCGCCACGACTGCCCGCCCATCGGCGACGGCGCCGCCGCCGTGGTGCTCGCCGCCGGGGACACCGCGCGGCGGCTGTGCGCCCGGCCCGCCTGGATCCGTGGCATGGACCACCGCATCGAACCCCACGGCCTGGGCGTACGGGACCTCACCCGCTCCCCGTCGACCCGGCTCGCCGCGACCCGCGCCGGGGCCTTCGACGCGCCCGCCGACCTCGCCGAACTCCATGCCCCGTTCACCTCGCAGGAGATCATCCTCCGCCGCGAACTGGAGCTGGGCGACGGCGTACGTATCAACCCGTCCGGCGGGGCCCCGGCCGCCCACCCCATGATGGCCGCCGGGCTCATCCGGCTCGGCGAGGCCGCCGCCGCGATCCACCGTGGCGACGGTGACCGGGCGCTGGCCCACGCCACCTCCGGCCCCTGCCTCCAGCAGAACCTGGTCGCCGTCCTGGAAGGGGAAGCCCGGTGAGCCGTCCAGTGAGCAAGGAACCGGTGGCCGTCGTAGGCGTCGGCCAGACCAAGCACACCGCCGCCCGGCGCGATGTCTCCCTCGCCGGGCTGGTCCGGGAGGCCGCCGTACGGGCCCTGGAGGACGCCGAGCTGACCTGGGCGGACATCGACGCCGTCGTCATCGGCAAGGCGCCCGACTTCTTCGAGGGCGTCATGATGCCCGAGCTGTACCTCGCCGACGCGCTCGGCGCGGTCGGCAAACCCATGCTGCGCGTGCACACCGCCGGATCGGTCGGCGGCTCCACCGCGCTCGTCGCCGCCAACCTGGTCGCCGCCCGCGTCCACGGCACCGTGCTCACCCTGGCCTTCGAGAAGCAGTCCGAGTCCAACGCCATGTGGGGGCTCTCGCTGCCCGTCCCCTTCCAGCAGCCGCTGCTGGCCGGGGCGGGCGGCTTCTTCGCGCCGCACGTCCGCGCGTACATGCGGCGCACCGGCGCGCCCCCGGCCGTCGGCGCGCTCGTCGCCTACAAGGACCGCCGCAATGCCCTGCGCAACCCCTACGCCCACCTCCACGAACACGATCTGACGCTGGAGAAGGTGCAGTCGTCGCCGATGCTGTGGGACCCCATCCGCTACTCCGAGACCTGCCCCTCCTCCGACGGCGCGTGCGCCATGGTGCTCACCGACCGCACCGGCGCCGGCCGCGCCCCCCGCCCGCCCGCCTGGATGCACGGCGGCGCGATGCGCAGCGAGCCGACGCTCTTCGCGGGCAAGGACTGCGTCTCGCCGCGCGCCGGGCGCGACTGCGCCGCCGACGTCTACCGGCAGGCCGGGATCACCGACCCGCGCCGGGAGATCGACGCGATCGAGATGTACGTACCGTTCAGCTGGTACGAGCCCATGTGGCTGGAGAACCTGGGCTTCGCGGAGGAGGGCGAGGGCTGGAAGCTCACCGAGTCGGGCGTGACCGAGATCGGCGGCGAACTCCCCGTCAACCCCTCGGGCGGCGTGCTGTCCACCAACCCCATCGGCGCCTCCGGCATGCTCCGCTTCGCCGAAGCGGCCCTCCAGGTGCGTGGCCAGGCGGGCGAACACCAGGTCGAGGGCGCCCGCACGGCGCTCGGCCACGCCTATGGCGGCGGCTCGCAGTTCTTCGCGATGTGGGTGGTCGCGGCGACGCCTCCCACCGGGTGAGCCCGCGCCCCGCCGGAGGCGATCACTTCCCCCTTTCGTGGCCTGTCCGGCGCCGCCCGCGATCGCTAGGGTGGGGCCGGGACGACGATCCGGGAGGAGCCGACACGTGGCAGACACCACCACGACCGCACAGCCGCTCAGGGGCAACGGCGAGAAGCCCGACCTCGACCTCACGAGCGCCCAGTGGCAGTCGAGCAGCCAGGGGGTGGGCGATGTCGAGATCGCCTTCGTCGAGGGCTTCATCGCGATGCGCCACGGCCGCCGTCCCGAAGGCCCGGCCCTGATCTTCACCCCGGCCGAATGGCGCGCCTTCGTCCTGAACGCCCGCGAGGGCGAGTTCGACCTGACCTGAAGCCTCATCCGAGTACGACGCAGCCCCGCTCGGCGAGCGCCCGGACGACCGGGCCGTCATCGACACCGTCGTCGAGCGGGTTCCAGCGCAGGTCGAGCTTCTCCAGACCGGGCAGGTCCGCGAGCCAGCCGGGAAGCGTCCGGATCCGGTTGCCGCGCAGATCGAGTTGGCGCAGCCGCGGAAGTCCGCGCAGCGGCTCGGGCACCTCGCTCAGTGCGTTCTCCCGCAGCTCCAGCTGGCGCAGTTGACGCAGGTCGCAGACCCCGGCGGGCAGCGCGGTGATCCGGTTGCCGCGCAGCCACAGCTCCCGAAGCGAACCGAGCCGCCCGATCGAGCCGGGCAGCCCGGTCAGCCCGGCGTGCTGGGCGCGCAGCTCCACCAGCCCTGCCAGGCCGCCGAGTTCCTCCGGCAGCTGCCCGAGCGGGTTCTCGCCGACGTTGAGATAGCCGAGCAGGTCGAGCCGTCCGAGTGAACGCGGCAGCCGGGTGAGCCGGTTGTCGTGCAGATAGAGGCAGCGGGTCAGGCCCGACAGCTCGCCGATCTCCTCCGGGATCTCGGTGAGCCGGTTGTGGCCGAGGTCCAGCGTGTGCAGCCGCCGTAGCCGCCCGAGGGCGGGCGGGAGGTGGGTGAGCGTGTTGTCGGCGAGGATGAGCACGCGCAGGCCGGTGCGCTGCCAGATCTCGTCGGGGGCCTCGGCGAGCCCCGCCTTCCACAGGTTCAGGGTGTCGGTCACGGGCCCTTGATACCCGAACGGCCCGCCGGGGCGGGCCGTTCGAACGTAGCGTGTTCGATCAGGCGGGGCCGGTGGCGCTGAGGCCGGCCCACGGTCGTTGACGGCCGTCGCTGACCGCCGCTATGCCCCGTTCGTCGTAGCGGGCCGTCCGCAGGGACCAGCCCAGGTTGCCGCACATCACATGGCGCATCCCGTCCACGTAGTGCTCCGCGTCCCGGCGCAGATCCGCCCCCGCGCCCGCCTCTTCCAGCAGCTGGGGCAGCCGGTCGGCGGTCTGCTCGAACCAGCGGTAGCGGGCGTTGGCGAGGTGCGCGATGTGCTCGACCGCGTCCTCCAGGGAGCCGCCGTGCCGCTGGTGGCGGACGATGACGGTGTTGTGGAGGTCCCCGGCGGCCAGCTCCTTGTCCAGGGAGGCGATGTCGTTGGTGAAGACGACGACGTCGTCCGTGGCCTCCCGCATCCGGGCCAGCGGGTGGCCGCCGTGGAGGGCGGCGGGCAGGGCGTAGCCGCCGAAGCGCTCGTTCAGGTCCAGGCACGGCTGCACGCCGATCGAGTGGCGGCGCAGCGCGAGCACGGCGTCCACCGAGAGCGGGGGGCCCTGGGTGCCGGTGCGGTCGAGGGCCTCTCGGTGGTAGGAGTGCAGATACTCCAGCCAGTGGTGGCGGAAACGTTCCCGCCACACCGGCGGCCGGTCCGCGTGGATGCGCCGCCACAGATCGCGGAAGCTCTCCAGCAGGGGCCCGCCGCCCGCTCCCGGCGCGTCGTCCGGTTCCTCGGTGACCCGTATGACGTCCTGGATCATCCGCGCCACCGCCTCCGGGCGGCAGCCGAGTTCACCGTCGAACTGATCGTCGAACACGAAGTACCAGCCGATGAGGTCATTGCCCACATCCAGCTCCGCGCCGGTCGTCCGGGGGTAGAACAGGCCGTTGAGCAGGTCGAAGCGGAGCGCGTCGTACTCGGCGACCGCGCCCCCGGCGCCGAACACGCCGTACCGCGACAGCCATTGGACGGTGTGCACTCTGGCGGCCCCGGTTCCGGGGCTGGGGTCGGCCGAGGCCGGAATGTCGAGCAGGGCCGCCCGGCTCAGCAGCGCCGCTTGCCGGGTGTGCGGATGCGAAGTGGTCGTGTACGTCGCGTTCATGGCGATATCGCCCCCCTTCGGGATCAAGGGAGGGCCGCGCCGCCACTACCACAAGCCCCCGAGGCGACGGGCCGACCCGATGAATTCGGTCATCCTCGCGTGGTGAACGTGCCATCGATAGAGCGCGAGTTGAATTGGCGTGTGCCAATGGCAATGCCAGAAGGAAATACCCGCATACCGGGCTACGGAGCGTGCCAGACAGGCTACGCTCGGCGTTACGTGCCGAAGGGGAACGAACGTGGCGGACATGATGGACCGGCAGGACCGGACACGTCGGGCACTGCTGGAGCGGGAGGCGGAACTCGCCGCGGTCGACCTGGCGTTGACCGATCTGTGCGGCACCGATCCCGGTGACCCGTCCGGCACCCGCACCGGCGGAGTGATCGCCTTCGCCGGACCGGGCGGTGTCGGCAAGACCGCGGTGCTCGGCGAGATGCGCCGCCGCGCCGCCCACCGAGGCTGCACCGTGATGTCGGCGCGCGGCGGCGAGCACGAGCAGGGCGCCGCGTTCCACGTCGTACGGCAGCTCTTCCAGCCCGTCCTCGCGACGACCGGCGAGGAGGAGCACCGCAGAATCCTGGGCAGCTGGTACGACATCGTCGCGCCCGCCGTGGGCCTGGTCGTCTCCGGCAGCGGCGGCTCACCCGATCCGCAGGGCGTGCGTGACGGCCTGGACTGGCTGGTCACCCGGTTCGCGGTCGAGCACGCCCCGGTCGTCATGATCCTGGACGACGTCCACTGGGCCGACCCCGAATCCCTCGACTGGCTCCTGCGGTTCGCCGCCCGCGCCGTGGACCTGCCGCTGCTGCTCGCCGTCGGCTACCGCCCGGAGGACCTGAGCGCCGACGCCGCGGCGGTGCGCGGCCTCACCGAGCGCCAGGGCTCGCGGCCCCATGTGCTCGCCCCGCTCACCCCGGCCGGGGTCGGCCGCATCGTGCGGGACGTGCTGGGTGAGGAGGCCGACGAGGCGTTCTGCCGCGAGTGCTGGGCGGTGACCGGCGGCAACGCCTTCGAGATCGTCGAGCTGACCGCCAAGGTCCGCGACCGCGACCTGAAGCCGCAGTCGGTCAACCTCGGCGCCCTGCGCGAGCTGGTCGCCGCCGCGAAGGACAGCGGTCTTGGCGACCGGCTGACCCGGCTCGGCACCGCCGCCGTCCGCCTCGCCTGGGCCGTCGCCGTCCTCGGCATCGAGGCCACCCCGTCGCTGACGGCCAACGTCGCCGGGCTCAGCGAGACCGAGGCCGCCGAGCAGGTGGTGCGGCTCGCGGACGCCCGCATCCTCGCCCCGCCACGGCAGGGCACCCACGGCGGCCAGCCGCTGGAATTCCTCCACCCGCTCATCGCCACCGCCGTCTACCAGGCGATCCCCGGCGCGCTGCGCGTGGCCATGCACGGCCAGGCCGCCTCCGTGGTGCTCGCCGCGGGCCTGGGCTCCGCGGCCGCCGGGCGCCATCTGCTGGAGATGCACCCCGAGGGCGACTCCCAGGTGGTGCGCCACCTCAGGGACGCCGCCCGCGAGTATCTGCGCGCCGGTGCGCCCGACGCCGGGCGCCGCTGCCTCGCCCGCGCCCTGCGCGAACCGCCCGCCCCGGAGGAGCGCGCCGCGGTCCTGTACGAGCTGGGCTGCTCCGCCCAGCTCACCGAGCCCTCCGTCACCGTCAACCATCTGCGGGCCGCCCTGGAGGAGCCGGACCTCGGCCCCGACCTGCGCGAGGCGATCACCTACCGGCTCGCCCAGGCGTACGGCCACAGCGGCCGCATGGAGGAGGCCGCGGAGGTCGTCGCGGCCGAGGTGCCCCGCACAACCAGTGCCCGCACCCGGCTGCGGATGCAGGCCGAGCAGTTCATGTGGAACATGTTCCGGGCCGACGAGCGGGAGTCCCCCGCCCGCTCCCGGCGCCTCGCCCGGCTCGCCGACCACCTCACCGGCCGGGGCATGGCCGAGCGCTATCTGCTGGGCCTGCGCGCCTGGGACGCGATGACGCGCGGAGAACCGGCGGCCACCGCCCTCCACTACGCCGAGGAGGCCCTGGGCTCCGGCTTGAGCTGGACCGACGACGACTGGGGCTTCGAGGTGCCCATCCTGGTCGCCCTGATCTTCCTCCACTGCGACCAGCCCGGACGCGCCGAGGCGCTGTTCAACACCGGCATAGCCGAATGCGAGCGCAAGGGCTGGCGCGGCTCCCACCTGGCGTTCGGCATCACCCTCCTCGGATACGCGCGGCTGCGCCGCGGAGCGCTCGTCGAGGCCGAGGAGCTGGCTCGCGAGGGCATGCGCATCGCCGACCTCGTGGGCTCCTCGACCCCCGCCCACTGGACCGCCGTCGGCACCCTCATCGAGACCCTGATCAGCCGTGGCCGGATCCGGGAGGCCCAGGAGTTCGCGGCCGGGCACGGTGGCGAGATCCTCCCGCAGGCCGTGCTCTGCCCCGACGTACCCACCGTCCGTGGCGAACTGCTGCTGGCCTCCAACCTGCACGGCGAGGCCCGGCAGCAGCTCGCCGACGTCGGCAGCCGGATGGACGGGCGCGGCATGCGCAACCCCGCCTGGTGCCCCTGGCAGCTCCACATGTCCCAGGCCCTCGCGCTGACCGACCCCCGCCAGGCCGCCGAGGTCGCCGACGACGCGGTGCGCCGCGCCCGCCAGTTCGGCACCCACTCCGCGATCGGCCGGGCACTGCACAGCGCCGCCGCCGTGGCCCAGGGATCGGAGCGGATCAAGCTGCTGGCCGAGGCCGTCAGCCATCTGGAGCGCTCCCCGTCCGCGTACGACCTGGCCGTGGCCCTGGTCGACCACGGCGCCGCCCTGCGCCGCGTCGGCCTGCCCCAGGAGGCCGGGGACCGGCTCTACCGCGGGCTGGAGGGCGCCGTCCAGTGCGGCGCGGACACCCTGGCGACCCGGGCCCGCGACGAGCTGTCCGCCGCCGGGCTGCGCCCGATGCAGCTGCGGGTCGACCACACCAGCCCCCTCACCTCGCAGGAGCAGGCCGTCGCCGAGCGAGCCGCCGAGGGCTGGCCGGACGCCCGGATCGCCGAGGCGACGGGCCTCGCGGAGCGCGACGTGGCCCGGCTGCTGTCCGACGTCTACCGCAAGGTAGGCACCGACCGCAGCGGCCTGGCCACCCTATTAGGCCCCAACCACCCCTCACGCCCGCAGCCCGCGGACTGAGCCCGGGGACGCCTCGGCGTCAGCGCCGGGGACGCCTGGTGCCCCGTAGCCCGGGGCGGCCCGACGGCTGAGCCCGCAGCTGTCCGCGAGGCGAGCCCGGGGGTGCCTGGTGGCCGGGCAGCTCGGGGCGTCCCGATGGCCGAGTCCGGGGTGTCCAAGAGGCCCGAGTTCGCGGCGCTCTGCCGTCCCGGACCCGGGGGCGGGACAGAGGGGGCCGGGGGGGCCGTAAGAGGCTGCTCCCGGGCGGGGGAACGGGGGGCGGGGCACGTACCATGTCCGCATGTCCTTCCTCCGCCGCCGCAGCGCCGCCACGCCCACCGGGCCGGACTTCGATGTCCTGGCCATGGATCCGGGGGACTGGCCCGGCGATCTTGGCGCGGGGCTGCTGCCCGCACCGGACGGCACCTGCCAGGGCGTCTTCCTGCGCTACGACCTCTTCGGCGGACGCGGCCCGGCGATGATCATCGGGAATCTGCCCGAGGGATCCCCGGCCCGCGAGGTGGCCGAGGGGCAGGCTCCGTTCGAGGTGACCCAGCTGCTGGCGGCCCTCGGCAACGAGGAGCAGGTGCAGGTCGTGGACACCGAGGACACCCCGGTCATGCACGACGACAACCTCCTCATCGTGCGCCGGATCAAGCTGTCCGAAGGCCGGATCTCCTGCGCCCAGTTCGACCGCAGCGACGGTGTCCTCGTCACCATCGCCAGCTGGGACCGGCCGATCACGGACGATCTGTACCGGCTGCTCAAGCCGCTGCCCGCGGAGATGTTCCAGCAGGGCTGAGGGGGAGGCGCCCCGATGGGCCGCACGACGCTCTGGTACGACAGCCCGGCGGCGGACTGGGAGCGCGAGGCGCTGCCCATCGGCAACGGCACGCTCGGCGCCATGGTCTTCGGCGGCACCGCCCGGGAGCGGATCCAGTTCAACGAGAAGTCGTTATGGACCGGCGGTCCGGGATCCGAGTCGTACGACCACGGCAACTGGCGTGAGCCCCGCCCCGGCGCCCTCGCCGCCGTCCAGCGGCTGATCGACGAGCACGGCGCGGCCGCCCCCGAGGACGTGGCGGCCCGGCTCGGGCAGCCGCGCTCCCGCTACGGCGCCTACCAGCCCTTCGGTGACCTCTGGCTGGACATCCCCGGCGTGCCCGGGACCCTGGACAGCTACCGGCGCCGCCTGGAGATCGGCCAGGGCGTGGCCCTCGTGGAGTACACCGCCCAAGGCGGGCGGCACCAGCGCGAGTTCTTCGTCTCGTACCCCGATCGGGTGATCGTCGGACGGCTGAGCGCCGCCCCGTGGGACGTCGGCTTCACCCTGCGCCACACCTCACCCCGCCCCGGCGACCACCACGTCACCGCGCACGACGGGCGGTTGACGATCCGCGGCGCGCTCGCCGACAACGGGCTGCGCTTCGAGGCCCAGGTGCGGGTGGTGTGCGACGGCGGCACCGTGACCACCCAGAAGGACGGCACGCTCACCGTCACCGGCGCCCGCAGCGCCTGGTTCGTCCTCGCGGCCGGGACCGCCTACGCCGACACCCACCCCCACTACCGTGGCGAGGACCCCCACCGGGCCGTCACCGAGGCGGTGGACGCCGCCGTGGACCACGGTTATCCCGCCCTGCTGAGCCGCCATGTCCGCGACCACCGCGCCCTGTTCGACCGTACGGTGCTCGACCTCGGCGGCCAGCCCCCGCCCGGCCTGCCCACCGCCCGGCAGCTCGCCGCGTACACCGGCGGGGACGACCCGGCCGACCGGGCCCTGGAGGAGCTGTTCTTCGCGTACGGCCGCTACCTCCTCATCGCCTCCTCGCGCCCCGGCGCCCCGCTCCCCGCCAACCTCCAGGGCGTCTGGAACGACAGCGTCCAGCCCGCCTGGTCGGCCGACTACCACACCAACATCAACCTCCAGATGGCCTACTGGCCCGCGCACGCCCTGCACCTCGCGGAGACCGCCGAGCCACTGCACCGCTTCATCACGGCCCTGCGCGCCCCCGGCCGGATCACGGCCCGCGAGATGTTCGGCGCCCGGGGCTGGGTCGTGCACAACGAGACCAATCCGTACGGCTTCACCGGCGTCCACGACTGGCCCACCGCCTTCTGGTTCCCGGAGGCGGCCGCCTGGCTGGTCCACCACCTCTACGAGCACTACCGCTTCACCCTCGACACCCGCTTCCTGCGGGGCACCGCGTACCCGGCGATGCGGGAGGCCGCCGCGTTCTGGCTGGACACACTGCGCCCGGACCCCCGGGACGGCACGCTCGTCGTCTCGCCCGGCTACTCGCCCGAGCACGGCGACTTCACCGCCGGGCCCGCCATGTCCCAGCAGATCGTCCACGACCTGCTCACCGCCACCCTGGAGGCGGCCCGCACCCTCGGCGACGACCCCGCCTTCCCAGACGACCCCGCCTTCCGCACCGCGCTGCGGCGCGCCCTGGACGCCCTCGACCCGGGGCTGCGCATCGGCTCCTGGAGCCAGCTCCAGGAGTGGAAGGCCGACCGGGACGATCCCGCCGACACCCACCGCCACGCCTCCCACCTCTTCGCCCTGCACCCCGGACGGCAGATCGCCCCGGACAGCGAGTGGGCCGGGGCCGCCGCGGTCTCGCTGGACGCGCGCGGCGACGGCGGCACCGGCTGGAGCAGGGCGTGGAAAGTCAACTTCTGGGCCCGGCTGCGCGACGGCGACCGCGCCCACCGGCTGCTCGCCGGACAGCTGACAGATTCCACCCTCCCCAACCTGTGGGACACCCATCCGCCGTTCCAGATCGACGGCAACTTCGGCGCCGCCGCCGGGATCGCCCAGATGCTGCTGCAGAGCCACCGCGCGGTGCTGGACGTCCTGCCCGCCCTGCCGCGCCGCTGGCCGGACGGCTCGGTGCGCGGGCTGCGCGCCCACGGCGACCTCACGGTGGACATCACCTGGCGCGAGGGGCGCGCCCGTACCCTCACCGTGGCGGCGGGACAGGACGGACCGGTGCGCATACGCGGCGACCTGTTCGCCCGCCCGTACACCGCCCATGACGACACCACGGGCCACGAGACGCCCGTACGCGCGGACGCTGGAGACGCTGGAGACGTCCGTACGGTCACGCTCGCGGCCCGCGGCGGCCACACCTACCGCTTCACGGCGCGCTGACCTACCGCCCCGACCGCCGCACCCGCACATCGGCGGCCCGGACGAACGCCACCCGGTGCCCGAACTGGATCTGGTAGTACACGTCCTGACCGCGCACCACCTTGTGCCCGGCCTGGTCGAACGTGACCGCCCACAGATACTCGCCCTGGGTCCGCAGCCCCAGCGCGTACCGCTGCCCGGCGAGCAGCTTGTACGGCAGCGGCGAGACCGCCTGCACCGGCACGCCCTCCGGGTACGCCTCCTTCTCCGGGTAGGCGCGCCCGTACACCGGCACCTCCGCCAGACCCGGCTTCGGGGTGACGACGAGCCCCTTGGCGTACACCGCCGTGGGCCGCCGCCGGGGGTTGCGGAACCACGCCTGCTGGCCGAGGTACCAGATCGCCGTCCAGTCGCCCTGCCGCCCCGCCACCGCGTACTGCTGGCCGGTGGTGGCGCGGGCGCCGGTGTCGTTGACGCCGGTGGTCGAGTCGGCGCCGTCCGGCCGCAGCCCGATGTCCTTGACCAGCGGGGCGTCGCCGCTCGGCGCGGTGTGCAGCCGCACGGCGGACGAGCCGTGCGGGGCGCACACCTGGCCCGCCTGCTCGCAGCCCGTGTACACCGGCTCGTATCTCTCGTAGTCCGGGCGGATGGTGACCAGCCCCCCGGAGGCGCCCGCGGTGCGGTGGAACGGCGCGCCGAGGAGGCTGAAGTAGTGCGCCCAGTCCCAGTACGGGCCCGGGTCGGTGTGCATGCCCCTGACGGTGGCGGCCGTCGTGCCGGGCACATTGTCGTGGCCCAGGATGTGCTGACGGTCCAGCGGGATGTCGTACCGCCGCGCCAGCCACTTCACCAGCCGGGCCGACGAGCGGTACATCGCCTCCGTGTACCAGGCGTCGGGCGCGGTCAGGAAGCCCTCGTGCTCCAGGCCGATGGACTTGGCGTTGACGTACCAGTTGCCCGCGTGCCAGGCGACGTCCTTGAGCGGTACGTGCTGGGCGATATGGCCGTCGGAGGAGCGCAGCGTGTACTGCCAGGAGACATACGTCGGGTCCTGGACCAGCTTGAGGGTGGTGTCCCAGGAGCCCTCGGTGTCATGGACGATGATGTAGTCGATCGACTGGGAGACGGGGCGGTTGCCCAGGTCGTGGTTGCCGTAGTCGTTGTCCCCGAACTGCTCGTAGGGCGCCGGGATCCACTCGCACGACACATCGCGCGGCGCCTCGACACGCGGATCCCGCTTGGGGGCCGGCAGGCCGAGCGACCGCAGCTGGCGCCGGTCCGGGACGACCCCGGGGACGGCGTCGAGCGTGATCCGCTCACCGTCGCCCGTGGTGCGCGCCGCGCCGCCGCGGATCACGTCGTAGACGTCGTCGGCGAACACGGCGGCGGCCGGGGCGCTGTCGGCGCCGCAGTACGCCGCCACCGCCGCGTACCAGTCGGCCGGGTCCTCGCTCGGCGGCAGCCCCAGCCGCTTCTGTGTGGCGGCCAGCAGGGCGGCGCCACCGCGCACATTGGCCGCCGCGTCGCCGCGCAGCGCCTCGGCGGACAGGCCCGTCAGCTCGGCGGCCCGGTCCAGGGTGCGCAGCCGCGCGGGCAGCTGGCGCGGCTCGGACACCGAGGCCTCCGGCACGGGCAGGGGCCGCGCCTGGTCGCCCCGGGCGTCCTCGGTGCCCTGGCTATGGTGCGGGGCCGCGGAGAGGGCGGTGAAGGCGTCGGTGAGGTGCATGGGGCCGTAGCCGCCGGTGACGCTGGGGGCGCCTCGGTGGCCGTCCCAGCGGGACTGCAGATACGACACGCCCAGCAGCACGCTCGGCGGCACCCGGTGCTCCTTCGCCGCCGCCGCGAAGGCCCGTTGCAGCGCCCCGGCTGCGGCTGGTGGCCGCTGATCGGCCCGGGCCGCCGGGGCCGCGGCGACGACCGGGAGCAGGAAGGCGGCGGACGCGGCGGCGCCCGCGGTGCGCAGCGCCGTACGGCGGTCGGGGCCCGGTCTGTCCGCGCCGGTACCTGAGTCGCTGTCTGAGTCGTGGGTGCTGTCCTGTGCGGATCCTGGCATTGCAGCCTCCTCGAGGTGGGCTGAGCCGAACCGTAGCCGTGCCTCACCTCCACCGGAGGCACGGCACGGCCTACAGCTATCCGCTGCCAGGCGATCCGTCAATCACCGTCGCGCGAAGAAGGCTTCGCACCCCACCTAACGGCCACTCACCGGGTGCCCACCGCGGCCCGCACGGCGCGCCGGGCCATCCCGCAGTCGTCATGCAGCCGCCGCAGCAGCAGCCGCTGCTCCTCCCCGGCGGCCATCACCCCCGGCACCACCGGCGCGGGATCGTGCATGCTGCGCTGCACAGCGGTCTCGTACCGGCGGATCTCCCGGGTGAGGACGAGCATCAGGTTCACCAGGAAGGCGTCCCGCGCCGCCGGACCCGCCGACTGCGCGAGCTGGCTGATCTGACGCCGGGCCACCGGGGCGTCGCCCAGCACCGCCCACAGCGTCGCCAGGTCGTAGCCGGGCAGATACCAGCCCGCGTGGTCCCAGTCGATCAGGACCGCGCCCGAGGGGGACAGCAGTACGTTGTTCAACAGGGCGTCGCCGTGGCAGAACTGGGCCGGGAGCTGCCGCCCCGCCGCGTGCGAGACGCCGCGCAGCAGCTTGCGCACATCGCCCATGTCCCGGTCGGTCAGCAGCCCCAGCTCGTGGTAGCGGGACAGCCGGGCCGCGTAGTCCACGGGGGCGTCGAACAGATCACCCGGTGGCCGCCACTGGTTGATCCGGCAGATCGCGCCGAGCGCGGCCCGCACATCGGCGCGCGGTGGCGCCTCGGTGGGGTGGCGCTGCGCGGCCACGATCCGCCCGGGCATCCGCTCGATGACCAGCGCGCAGTTGTCGGGGTCGGCGGCGATGAGCCTCGGCACCCGCACGGGTGGACGCTGCCGTACGAACGTGCGGTACATCGCTATCTCGCGACGGAACCGCTCGGCCCACGCTGGAGAGTGGTCCAGCAGGCATTTGGCGACCGCTGTGGTGCGGCCGGTGGAACCGAGCAGGAGGACGGACCGCCCGCTGCGCCGGAGCACCTGGACGGGGTTGAACTCCGGGCAGATGCGATGGACCGAGGCGATGGCGGTGCGCAGCTGGGCACCCTGGGGGCCGGACACATCGAGTCTTCCGCTGGGCGGCACGGAGCCGAGGGCGGGGGTTCGCCGGGGGCGGCCGCCGGGAGCGGGATCGAGGTACGGCCCATTGCCGGGCAGCTGCCGCCGGTACGGCCGAGGCGGGGCGGACACGGAGGACGACGCTGCGTACATGGGCGAGACAGATCCCTTCGTGTGCCGACGATGTACGTACGCCCCCGGCCCCGGTGACGGGGCCGCACCCTGGGGAATGCGGCTGGCATGTGCCAAATGGCAATCTCCACCTGGATTTTCCAGCTGAGTTTTCCAACTGGGCTTTCCAACTGGGCTTTCCAACCATCACCGGGCCGGGTAGCGCACTCCTACATCACACCCGCGCGCGGGTGGCACACCATCTGGCGGACCCTGGCGAACCCTGGCGAATAGTCGCACGGCTCGTGACGGGCCCGTTACTGTCAAGTCAGCCGAGGATCCTGGGGGCTTGACGTGACGAGGGAACCCAACACCCGTCTTGCGGACCTTTTCGGCCTCGCCGGCTGGTCCAAGGGAGAGCTCGCGAGGCTCGTGAACCGGCGTGCGGCGGCCATGGGCCACCCGCAGCTGGCGACCGACACCTCGCGGGTGCGGCGTTGGATCGACACCGGCGAGACGCCGCGCGATCCGGTGCCCAAGGTGCTGGCAGTCCTGTTCACCGAGCGCCTCGGTCGTGTCGTGACCATCGAGGACCTCGGGTTCGGACGAGGTGGGCGCGCGGGAAAGGGGCAGTCCGCCGACGGGCTGCTCTGGCCGCCCGAGTCCACGGCCGCGGTCCTCACCGAATTCACGGGAATGGACCTTATGTTCAACCGACGCGGCTTGGTGGGTGCGGGCGCCGCGCTCGCCGCAGGATCCGCCATCACCGGTGCCATGAGCGAATGGCTGCTCTCCGACCCCACCCTCGCCACCGACGCACCCCGTTCCGACAACCCCCTCTCCGCCGAGCCCGCGGGCTTCGACCGCTATGAGGCAGCCCCGGTGGGCTCCCAGGAGGTCGACGCGCTGGAGGCGTCGGTCGACGTCTTCCGCGCCTGGGACGCGGCCCGTGGCGGCGGGCTGCAGCGCAAGGCCGTGGTGGGCCAGCTCAACGAGGTGGGCGGGATGCTCGCCTATCGCCACCCCGAGGATCTGCAGCGCAGACTGTGGGGTGTCGCGGCCAACCTGGCCGTGCTGGCGGGCTGGATGTCCCATGACGTGGGCCTGGAGCCCACCGCCCAGAAGTATTTCGTCATCGCCGCGCACGCTGCCCGGGAGGGCGGCGACCGGCCCCGGGCGAGTGAGGCGCTGTCCCGCGCCGCCCGTCAGATGGTGCACATCGGCCGCCCGGACGACGCCCTCGATCTGATGCGGCTGGCCTTCTCCGGCGCGGGCGACGAGGCGCTGCCCCGCACCCGCTCCATGTTCCGCACCATCGAGGCCTGGGCGCACGCCTCGAAGGGACACGGCCAGGCGGTGCGGCGCACCCTGGGGGAGGCGGAGGAGCTGTTCGTCTCCGATGAGGACCGGGGGACCCCACCGAGCTGGATGCAGTTGTTCAACGAGGCGGATCTGCACGGGATGCAGGGGCTGGTCTACCGCACCCTGGCCGAGCACGACCCCGCTGTGGCGGCCATCTCGCAGCGGCACGCCATGGAGGCGCTGCGGATGCGGGAGGGCGGCCGTCAGCGGTCGCAGATCTTCGACCACATCTCCATCGCCTCGGCCTGCTTCATCGGCGGCGACCCCGAGCAGGGGACCGCCTCCGCCCGCCAGGCGCTGGCCACGATCGAGCAGAACTCCTCGCACCGCACCTGGGACCGGCTGCGGGAGATGTACCGGCTCACCGCGCCGTACGCGTCGTCCCCCGCGGTACGGGAGCTGCGGGCGGAGCTGCAGCAGGCCATGCCGAAGACGATGGGCCACCAGAAGGGAGCCGGAGGAGGGGCGAAGGGGGCGGGCGGGGCGGTGAAGAGCGCGGTCGTCTAGCGGCCGTCCGGTCAGCGGCAGCCCATCAACCGGTTCAACCGGTCATCTCAGCCGGTTCAACCGATCATCGCGAGCAGTACGCAGGCGTCGCCCTCACGCCGCTCGTCGTCGAACTCCTCGGCCACCACCCGTACGCACTCCTGGGTGCCACGGGCGGCGGCGAACCGTGGCGCGAGCGCGAGCAGCCGCTCGGCCGTCACCGTGGGGTCCTCGGCGAGCCCACCGGCGTGCAGCAGGAGCAGATCGCCCGGCTCCAGCCGCTCCTCGGCCTGGGTGTACGTGGCGCCCGTCGTGCCGCCGAGCAGCACCCCGGCCGGGGGCCGCAGGGCGCGCCCCGCTCCGTCGCGGAACAGCAGCGGGGCGGGGTGCCCGGCCTGCGACCACACCAGGGTGCGGGTGGCCGGGTCGTACCGCCCGCAGACGGCGCTGCCCAGGGCGGGCTGCGCGGAGGCGTCGAGCAGTTGGTTGAGCCGCCCCATCAGCGGGCCCGGCTCTATTCCGGCCACCGCCATGCCGCGCACCGCGCCCAGCACCATCGCCATGCCGGAGGTCGCGGCGACGCCGTGGCCGGTGAGGTCGCCGACGCTCAGCAGGGTGCCGCCGTCGGGCAGTTCGAGCGCGTCGTACCAGTCGCCCCCGATCAGGGCGCTGTTGGCGGAGGGGAAGTAATGAGCGGCGACATCGAGGGCGGTGTCCGTGGGGCCGGTGCCCGTGGGCCGCCCGCCGTGCGCGAGGGGCGCGGAGCCGCGCCATGGCGGCAGGACGGCCTCGTGCAGCTGGACCGCGAGGCGGCGCTCGGTGCGGGCGATGTGCCGCTGGCGCTGGAGCGTGTCGCGGGACTCGCGCACCGCCCGCTCGCTGCGGCGCAGTTCGCTCACATCGCGGAGCACGGCCCACATGGAGGCGGTGCTGCCGTCGCTGTCCAGCACGGGCTCGCCCGCCATGTGCACCGTACGGACGGCGTCGTCCGCGCGGACGACGCGGAACTCGCCGTCGATCGGCTTGCCGTCCACCAGGCAGTCCGTGACCATCGCGGTCAGCACCGGCTGATCGTCGGCGACGACCCACGAGGGCATCTCGTCCAGGGACAGCCCGCCCTCCTCGGGGCCCCGGCCGAAGATCTGGCACAGCTCGTCGGACCACGTCACCTCGTCGGTGAGGAGGTTCCACTCGGCGCTGCCGACGCGGTGGAGCAGCGAGCCGGGCCCGGCGGGCGCGGGAGACCACTTCCGTGGTTCCGCTTCCGGGGTCTCCTTCGCCTCCCCCGGCTGCTCGGACGGCAGCCCCTCGCGCAGCTGGTCCAGATGCTGGCCGAGGTCGTCCAGATGATGGACAGCGAGATCGCACAGGGCGCGCTGCCAGCGCAGCTGGGGTTCGTATGCCGTACCGCTCAGGTCCGCCGTGGTGTCGCGCCGCACGGCCGCGATGCCGCCGCGGAGCCGCCGGGTCTGCGTGATGAGCGCGTCGACCGTGCCGCGCTGGGGCGACGGGGCGGCGGGGTGATCCGCGGAGCGGGGGGGCGGCATGTGTTCTCCGATACGGGCCGGTACGGCGCGGCGCGGCCGGGTCTGAAGGGGTCAGGGGTGTCTTGGGCCGGTAACGACTTTTGCACAGGCTGCGACGTCGCGTAAGTCGTTTGGCAATACCCGATCCGGTGGTGCTTCCGGCATATGCCCATGGCCTTCCTGGGGCAACTCGGACATGGCTCGGTGGAGGGTGCGATTCCGGGTAGGCTGCGGCGCTCGGGATTCCCTCAGTTCAGGTGTTCATCCGGCATATGGCGCCAGGACACCGGCAAGAATGCCGATCGACGGAAATCCCGTTGCCAGCGAACCCCCCGCACCGGATGCTGACCTCATGTTCGATCCAGACATAGCGCCCAGCGGTACCCTGCTCGGCCTCCTTCAGCGAGGCCGCGGCGACGGTACTCTGCATGCCCTCGCCGCGCCGCGGGCCGAGGCGCTCGCGGCACTGCACCACTGCGTGCTGCACGACCCCCGCCGTGACTGGCAGGTCGAGAACCGCTCCCTCTACTACGCCCGGCTCTGCCTGGACCTCGACGCGGACCTCGACGAAATCGAACAGCACCTGTTCCACGCCGACGATCTGGTGAACACCGACGAGGAGCGCACCGGGCTCGCCCTCGCCGTCCTCGGTCACCTCGCCGCGTACGACCGGCTCGACGCGCTGCGGCTGCTGCGCCGGTACGCCGCCGCGGGCAGCAACTGGGAATGGGCCCTGGACGAGTTGGCCCTGCGCGACGACGACGCCGGGCTGCGCGCCCTCGCCCCCGCCATCCTCGGCCGCTTCCCCGCGACCCCCGAAGGTGACGCCGAGCTGGCCGCCGCCGCGCGCGGCGCCTACGAGCCGCGCCCCTGGCGGCTGTGGGCCGACGACCCGGCGCACGGGGCGCGCGTGCGCGCCGTGCAGGAGCAGGGCGCCTTCGACCGCTGGCAGCGCCAGCTGCGCCCCTCCGGGCCGCGTCCCGGCTGGAGCGTCCGCGACGTGCTGGCCTGGGCCCAGGACGAACACGACCTGCGGCCCGGCGCCCGGCGCCCCGACGCCGCCGCCCGCTGCCTCGCCGCCGTCGCCGGTCCGGAGGACCGGCCCGAGCTGCTGGCCGCCGCCGCGTCGGCCCCGGACGCGGCCCGTGCGACCGCCCTGCGGTACCTCGCGGACGTCGGCGACCCCGAGGTGCTGGACCTGGTCGAGGCCGCGGTGACCGAGCCGGACGCCTCTGAGCCCGTCTCCCGGGCCGCCCTCGGCGCGTTCGAGCGCATGCGCAGCATCGCCGCCCTGGACCGCGCCCGGATCTGGGCCCACCGCCCCGACGCGCTCGGCGGCGCGGCCGCCGCGATGCTCGCCGCCCGGGGCGGGCAGTACGACGCGGGCCTCGTGCTCGCCGCCCTCCGCCGTACGGTGCGGGCCGAGGGCCCGCACTCGCAGGCCCTGTGGACGCTCGTGGACGGCGCCGGGCGTCTCGCGATCACCTGCGCCGCCCCCGTCCTGCGCCACGTCTACCGCGAAACCGCCTCCTCCCACCTCCGTGGCCGCGCCGCCCGCGCCCTGGCCGCCACCGATCCCTCGTTCGCGGCGGGTTTCGCGGTCGAATGCCTCTGGGACTGCGAGGAGACCACCCGCGAACTCGCCGCCCGCCACGCCGCCACCGGTGACGCCCGCGTGGTGGAACAACTCCGCAGGCTGGCCGCCGACCCGGCCGAGGAGGCCGAGGTCCAGACCGCGGTCCGCAGCCGCATCGGCCCCGACGCCGCCGGAGTCTGACCCACTCCCCGCCGCGCGCCCCTCTGGGGCGGCCCGATGCCCCGCCGCGCCCGGGGCGTCACTCGGAGTGGCGGGGCTGGTGTGATGGGTCACCGGAATCGGGCCGGGACCGATGTGTTTACGCCATGTGGTCGTCCGTAAACCCCGGGGTTGGTGCCGGATTTCGGGGGGTTCATCCGGCACTCGCCCGGCTTCGGAGGGCGCGGGGGCCAACGCTCACGGGACGTTTCACGGCTCGCAAGGTGCACGATGCCGGGGCCACCCTTCGTACGCCGACAACACCGGTATGCGAGTCGCCATCGTGACCGAATCCTTCCCGCCCGACATCAACGGCGTCGCTCATTGCACGCTGCAGACCGCCCAGCATCTCCACCGGCGCGGTCACCAACCCCTCGTCATCGCCCCCGCGGGTCCGCACGACGGGCCGGCCGACGGGGCCGGGGACACCGACGGGGCGCATCCGTTCCCCGTTGTCCGGATCCCGTCCCTGCCGCTGCCCGGCTATCCGCAGGTGCGCGTCGCACTGCCCAGCCGTCGGCTCGCCACCGCGATCACCTCGCACCGCAGCGATCTCGTCCACCTGGCCAGCCCGTTCGTGCTCGGCGCGCGCGGGATGACGGCCGCGCTGCGGCTGCGGATCCCCGCCGTCGCCGTCTACCAGACCGACCTGGGCGGTTACGCCCGTACGTACCTCGGCGCGGGCGAGAACGCGGCCTGGCGCCGGATACGGGCCGTACACACCGCCGCCGACCGCACCCTCGCCCCGTCCACCGCCGCCGCCCGCGACCTCGACGAGCACGGGGTGCCGCGCATCGCGCTGTGGCCGCGCGGGGTCGACACCGAGCGGTTCCACCCCTCGCGCCGCGACCCGGAGCTGCGCCGCTCGCTGGCGCCCGGCGGCGAGCTGATCGTCGGCTACGTCGGCCGCCTGGCGCCCGAGAAGAACGTCGAGCTGCTGGCCCCGCTGTGCGCACTGCCCGGCGTCCGCGTCGTCGTGGTCGGGGACGGGCCGAGCGAGCCCGCGCTGCGCGCCGCCATGCCCGGCGCCCACTTCCTCGGCCGCCGCACCGGAACCGAGCTGGCCCGCATCTTCGCCTCGCTGGACGTCTTCGCGCACACCGGCCCGCAGGAGACCTTCTGCCAGACCGTGCAGGAGGCGCAGGCCAGCGGCGTGCCGGTGGTCGCGCCCGCCGCGGGCGGCCCGCTCGACCTCGTCGACCACGGCCGTACCGGCCTGCTGGTGCCGCCCGGCGACGCGGACGAGGTGCGCGACGCCGTATCGCTCCTCTCCGCCCACCCCCGGATGCGCGCCTCGGTCGGGCAGGCGGGCCGGGAGGCGGTCGAGGGCCGCACCTGGGAGGCGATCGTCGACCAGCTGATCGACCACTACGCCGAGGTACTGATGGCCCGTACGGCGGTGGCGGCATGAGCGACGCGCCGTCCCTCCGGATCGTCCGGCTCGCCAACTTCGTCACCCCCTCCTCCGGCGGCCTGCGCACCGCGCTGCGCGAGCTGGGCGCGGGCTACCAGGCGGCCGGGCACGAGTCCGTCCTGATCGTGCCGGGGGAGCGCGACACGGACGAGCACACCCGCCAGGGCCGGGTGATCACCCTGCCCGGGCCCGCCGTGCCCGGCACCGGCGGCTACCGGGTGCTCACCGACCGGCGGCGGCTGGCCCGGCTGCTGGACGGGCTCGCGCCCGACCGGCTGGAGGTCTCCGACCGCACCACCCTGCGCTGGACGGGGGAGTGGGCGCGGCGCGCCCGCGTGCCCGCCGTGATGGTCTCCCACGAGAGCGCCGACGCCGTGCTGCGCACCTGGGGCGTGCCCGAGTCGGCCGCCCGGGGCGCGGCCGACCGGCTGAACCGGCGCACCGCGCGGGCGTACGCGCGGGTCGTGTGCACCACGGAGTGGGCGGAGCGCGAGTTCGTACGGATCGGCGCGCGCAATGTCGTACGCGCCCCCCTGGGCGTCGACCTCGGCCACTTCCACCCGTCCCACTTCGACGGCGCCCTGCGCGAGCACCACCGGGGCGGCGCCTCGGTCCTGCTCGTCACGTGCACCCGCCTGTCGCCCGAGAAGCGGCCGGGCCGCGCGCTCGACGCCCTCGCCGAGCTGCGGCGGCGCGGCGTCCCGGCGGCGCTCGTCGTCGCGGGCGACGGCCCGATGCGCGCCCGGCTGGAGGCCCGCGCCCGTGCGGAGGGGCTTCCGGTGACCTTCCTTGGCCACGTCGGCGACCGGTCCCGACTGGCCGCGCTCCAGGCCAGCGCGGACGTCGTCCTCGCCCCTGGCCCGGCGGAGACCTTCGGGCTGGCCGCCCTGGAGGCGCTGGCGTGCGGGTCGCCCGTGGTCGTCAGCGCCCTGTCCGCCCTCCCCGCCATCGTCGGCCCGGCGGGCGCGACGGCGGCCGACGACGGTGCGGCGTTCGCGGACGCCGTCGCCGAGGTCCTGGCCCGCCCCGAGTCCGTACGCCGCGCCACGGCCCGGGCCCGCGCCGAGCGCTTCGGCTGGCCCGCGGCGGTCGACGCCTTCCTGGCCGCCCACGAAGCGCCCGCCACCCGGCCCGACGGCAGCACCCCGGCCCGCACGGCGGTCGGCGGTGCGCGGTGACCACACCGCGCAGCACCCACCCGCCCCACCACCCCCACACCCCGCCACCCCGGGACACCGGACCCGCCACCCCCACGCCGCCCGACGCCGCCGCCCCGACCGCCGGGTCGCCCCGGAACCGGACCGACGCACGCCCCCTCCCGGACGATCCCGCAGCCGTGGTGATCCCGTCCGGCGGCACCGCGAGGATGCACGCCGGTGCCGCCGCGCCGTCGCCCCCACCGACCCCGCCCACCCAACCGCCCCGCCACGCGGTGCCCGCCGACCGAGCGTGCGCCCCGGCAGCACCGCCCCGGCTTGTGGTACGCCCCGTCCCGGACGGGCCCGCCCACCCGGCCATGCCCGCTCCCGTCTTGATGGCCCCGGAGGGCCCGGAGGTTCCCCGCGCGGCGAGCGCGGAGGATGTCCCGGGGGCCCCGGGCAGCGGGGTGATGGCGGGCCCGGCGGCGCCGCCCCGCCACGTGGTGCGGTCCGTCCCGGAGGAGGCCGCACGTCCGGCCGTGCCCGTTCCCGTCTCGACGGCCCCGGCGCGCTCGGACGTCCACCGCGCGGCGCATGTAGCTTCAGTGACCGTCCTCGGAGACGCCGCGAACGACTCGCCGTGCTCTGCCCAGGCCACCAGCGGGGCCGTTTCTGCCGCGCCGGTGGTTCCGGAGCCCCACCGCGCGGGAGCCGTCGGTCCGTCGCCCGCCGAGGCCGACGGCACGGCGTCCGTCCCGGAGGTCCGTCGTACTGTGGCCGCCGGTGGTACGGGTGCCGTGGCGGTGGAGGCCGCGTGCGCCGCGCCGGAAGGCGGTGGGCGGGGCGCGGCGGGGGCCATCCGGTTCGTTGCGCTCGGCGACTCGCTCACCGAGGGGCTCGGGGACCCCGTGCCCGGGGGCGGGTGGCGGGGATGGGCGGCCTTGCTCGCCGGGGCGGCGGGGGAGGCCGTGGACTTCGTCAACGTCTCCCGCAGCGGCGCGCTCGCCGCCGACGTGGCCGGTGAGCAGCTGACCGCCGCCCGCCGGGCCCGCCCCCACCTCGCGTCCGTCGTCGTCGGCATGAACGACACCCTGCGCGACACCTTCGACATCCGCCGCGTCGCCGAGGCCCTGGACGCGACGATCGGCGCGCTGCGCGCCGACGGGACCGTGGTGCTCACCGCGTGCCTGCCCGACCCGGGGCGGATGCTGGGGCTGCCGACCGCGCTGGCCCGGCCGCTGGGGCGGCGTATGCGGGCCGTCAACACGGTGGTGCACGCGCTGTCCGGGCGGCACGGCGCCGTCCACGTGGAGCTGACCGAGCACACCTGGGTCGCGGACCGCGCGGCGTGGAGCGTGGACCGGCTGCATCCGAGCGAGCTGGGGCACCGGATGCTGGCGCGGGAGTTCCACACCGCGCTCACGGCACGCGGCATCGCCATGGGCGAGCCGCCGTCCACGGTGCTCGACGGGCAGCCGCCCTCGCGGGCCGGGAGCGCTTGGTGGATGGCGACCCGGGGCACCCGGTGGGTCGTGGACCGCTGCACCGATCTGCTGCCCGGACTCCTCGCGCTGGCGGCGCAGGAGGTCCGTCACCGCGTGCGGGGGACCGCGCATCAGCTCGACGGGCAGGAGCGGCGGGCGGCGCTCGCAGCGCTCGCCTCACTGCCGCGTCTGGAAGCCCCGGCACCCGCGCACGCTGCGACAATGGCGGGGTGACCGGTCGCTGGGAATTCTGGATCGACCGTGGCGGGACCTTCACGGACGTCGTCGGGAAGCGTCCGGACGGCCGCCTGGTGACGCGCAAGCTGCTGTCCCACCATCCCGAGCGCACCGGGGACGCGGCCGTCGCCGGGATCCGGCAGACGCTGGGGCTCGGGCCGGACGAGCCGGTTCCGGCCGACCGGATCTCCGTCGTCAAGATGGGCACCACCGTCGCGACCAATGCCCTGCTGGAACGTCAGGGCGAGCCCACGGTGCTCGTCGTCACGGCCGGTTTCCGGGACGCGCTGCGGATCGCGTACCAGAACCGGCCCCGGCTGTTCGACCGCCGGATCACGCTGCCGGAGGCGCTGTACGACCGGGTGATCGAGGTGCCCGAGCGGGTGGACGCGCACGGCGCCGTCGTACGCCCCCTGGACCTCGACGCGACCACGGAAGCCCTGCGCGCCGCCCACCGCGACGGCTTCCGCAGTGCCGCGGTCGTCCTGACGCACGGCTACCGGCACGCCGCGCACGAGCGCGCGGTGGGCGGGGCGGCCCGCGACCTCGGCTTCACGCAGGTGAGCTGTTCGCATGAGGTGAGCCCGCTGATGAAGCTGGTGTCGCGCGGCGACACCACCGTGGTCGACGCGTATCTCTCGCCGATCCTGCGCCGCTACGTGGAGGACGTGGCAGCCGAACTGCGCGGCATCCGGCTGATGTTCATGCAGTCCAACGGCGGGCTGCGGGAGGCCGCGCACTTCCGGGGCAAGGACGCGGTGCTGTCGGGGCCCGCGGGCGGCGTCGTGGGCATGGTGCGCTCCTCCGCAGAGGCCGACCACGGCGGTTACGACAGGGTCATCGGCTTCGACATGGGCGGCACCTCCACCGACGTCTCGCACTACGCGGGCGAGTTCGAGCGGGTCTTCGGGACCGAGGTCGCCGGGGTGCGGATGCGCGCGCCCATGATGAACATCCACACCGTCGCGGCGGGCGGCGGCTCGGTGCTCCACTTCGACGGCCGCCGCTACCGCGTGGGCCCCGACTCGGCCGGTGCCGTCCCGGGCCCGGCCTGCTACCGGCGCGGCGGCCCGCTGACCGTGACCGACGCCAATGTGATGCTGGGCCGCGTCCAGCCCGCCCACTTCCCGGCCGTCTTCGGCCCGCACGCCGACGAGCGGCTGGACGCGGAGGCGGTACGGGAGCGCTTCGCCCGCCTCGCCGAGGAGATCGCGGCGGCGACCGGCGACCGGCGCGGCCCGGAGGAGGTCGCGGCGGGGTTCCTGGACATCGCCGTGCTGAACATGGCCAACGCGGTCAAGAAGATCTCCGTACAGCGCGGCCACGACGTCACCCGCTACGCGCTCACCAGCTTCGGCGGCGCGGGCGGCCAGCACGCGTGCGCGGTCGCCGACGCCCTCGGCATCGGCACGGTGATCGTGCCGCCGCTGGCGGGCGTGCTCTCGGCGTACGGCATCGGGGTCGCCGACGCCACCGCGATGCGCGAGCAGGCCGTCGAGACGGAGCTGAGCGAGGAGTCGCTGCCGGACGTACGCGACCTGTGCGCACGCCTGTCGGACCGGACGCGCGACGAACTGCTCGCCGACGGCGTCCCCGGGGAGAGCGTGCACACCACCGCGAGGGTCCAGCTGCGGTACGCGGGCACCGACGCGGCCCTCCCCGTCCCGCTGGACTCCGCCCCCGCGATGACCGACCGCTTCGTACGGGCACACCGCGCGCGCTACGCCTTCACCATGGACAAGCCGCTCGTCGTGGAGGCGGTGTCGGTGGAGGCGGTCGGCGCGGCGGGAGCGGCGGGCGCGGCGAGCGTGGCGGGCGCGGCGAGCGGTCGCGCCGTCGAACAGCCGCCCAGGGAGGGCCACATGGCGCCGGTGGCGACCGTGGAGATGTTCACCGGGGGCCGGTGGCACCACACGGAGCTGTACGAACGCGCCGGGCTGCGCCCCGGGGACACCGTCACCGGCCCCGCGGTCATCGCCGAGGACGACGCCACCACCGTCGTCGACCCCGGCTGGCAGGCGGCCCCGGGCGAGCGCGGTCATCTGCTGCTCACCCGGGTCAGGCCCCGGCCGCGCACGTCCGCCGTCGGCACCGAGGTGGACCCGGTGATGCTGGAGGTGTTCAACAGCCTCTTCATGGCCATCGCCGAACAGATGGGCCTGCGGCTGGAGAACACCGCCCACTCCGTCAACATCAAGGAGCGGCTGGACTTCTCCTGCGCCCTGTTCGACGCGGACGGCAACCTGATCGCCAACGCCCCCCACATCCCCGTGCACTTGGGGTCGATGGGCGAGTCCATCAAGGAGGTGCTGCGCCGCAACGGGGACGCGATGCGCCCCGGCGACGTCTACGCCATCAACGACCCGTACCACGGCGGCACCCACCTCCCGGACGTCACCGTCGTCACCCCGGTCTTCGACGACGCGGACGGCGACGGGACGGAGCTGCTGTTCCTGGTCGCCTCGCGCGGCCACCACGCCGAGATCGGCGGCATCACCCCCGGCTCCATGCCCGCCTTCAGCCGCACCATCGAGGAGGAGGGCGTGCTCTTCGACAACTGGCTGCTGGTGCGGGACGGCGCGCTGCGCGAGCGCGAGACCCGCGACCTGCTGACCGCAGGTCCCTACCCCTCCCGCGCCCCGGACGCCAACCTCGCCGACCTGCGCGCCCAGATCGCCGCCAACGAGAAGGGCATCCAGGAACTGCGCCGGATGATCGGGCAGTTCGGCCTGGACGTCGTGCGCGCCTATATGGGCCACGTCCAGGACAACGCCGAGGAGTCCGTACGCCGTATCGTCGGCGCCCTCCGGGACGGCTCGTACCGCTACGAGACGGACAGCGGCGCCGTCATCCGCGTCACCGTCACCGTCGACCACGCGCGGCGCGCCGCCGTGCTGGACTTCGCCGGTACGTCGCCCCAGCAGCCGGGCAACGCCAACGCGCCCAGCTCGGTGGTGATGGCGGCCGTGCTGTACGTCTTCCGCACCCTGGTCGCCGAGGACATCCCGCTCAACAGCGGCTGCCTGAAGCCCCTGGAGGTCCGCATCCCCGAGGGCTCGATGCTGGCCCCGGCCTATCCGGCCGCCACGGTCGCCGGAAACGTCGAGACCTCCCAGGCCGTCACGGGCGCCCTCTACGCGGCGCTCGGCGTCCAGGCCGAGGGCTCCGGCACGATGAACAACGTCACCTTCGGCAACGACCGCGTCCAGTACTACGAGACCGTCGCCAGCGGTTCGGGCGCGGGCGACGGCTTCGAGGGCGCCGACGCCGTACAGACCCATATGACCAATTCCCGGCTCACCGACCCCGAAGTGCTGGAGTGGCGCTATCCGGTCCGGGTCGAGAGCTTCGCGGTACGGCCGGACAGCGGCGGACGCGGCCACTGGCGCGGCGGCCACGGCGTCACCCGCCGCATCCGCTTCCTGGAGCCGATGACGGTGGCCCTGCTCACCGGCCACCGCCGCGTCGCCCCGTACGGCATGGCGGGCGGCGCGCCGGGCGCGCTCGGCGCCAACCTGATCGAGCGCGCCGACGGCTCGGTGGACCGGCTGAACGGCTGCGACGCGGCCGATGTCGCTACGGATGACGTCCTCGTCGTCCACACCCCGGGCGGCGGCGGTTACGGCCCGGCGGAGGGCTGAGCGCCGCGCCGCTCGGGGAACGCCGCCGCATTGGCGCGATCAACCCCGTTTGCGGTCGCCGTCACCGGAAACCCGACTTCTATCAAGCCCGCCAAGCCTCGTGCGCGAGGTCGGCTTCGTGCCTCCATGACCACTCACTGGACGGCGCGACCTCGCATGGGCGAGGGCGGGAAATTCACCACTAAGCATCACAGAAGGGGCAGTCATGGAGTGGTGGCAGAGCGCGGCATGCGTGGACGAGGACCCCGAGCTGTTCTTCCCGGTGGGGGTGGCCGGACCCGCGGCCCAGGCGCAGCAGGCCCAGGCCAAGGAGGTCTGCCACCGCTGCCCGGTGACCCACGAGTGTCTCGTGTACGCACTGGAGACCGGTGTGACCCACGGCGTGTGGGGCGGCACCGACGAGGAGGAACGCCGGGTGCTGCGCCGCCGGGAGCGGCGTCAGGCGCGCGGCGTGGCAGCGGCAGCGGGGCAGGGCGGCCCGGCCCCGGGCGGCCCGGCCCCGGGCGCCCCGCCGCGCGGCGGTCAGACGTCGCACAGCGGCAGGCGCAGGGACGGGCGGTCGGCGGCCCACGCCCCGAGCAGGCGCTCCGACCAGCGCGCGTCAAGGTAGTCGGTGGCCTGGATCCCGAAGACGACGGCCGGGGCCTGCTCCGGCTCCTGGGCGAGGAAGCCGCCGATGACGTCCCGGCGCATCAGCTGCTCGTGCACCGCGTCGGCCTCGATGTGCTCGGTGAAGAACCGTACGCACCGGGGCTCGGCGCCCAGCCGCTCCAGCGCCCGCGCCAGCCGCCGGGCCCCCGGCGACGAGGTGATCTCCAGGGTGGCGAAGTGCCCGGCCGTCGCGCCGCGCAGCGAGCGGTGCAGCCCGAGCAGCGACATCAGGTTGACGGTGGCGAGCGTCTCGGCGGGCGCCAGGTCCAGGTAGCGGCCGTAACCCGGGTCGAGACCCGCCCCCGCCATCGCCTCGGCGAACAGCCGGGCGTGCACCCGGTCGCCGTGGCCCGCCCCGAACTCGTCGAACTCCACCGCCACCAGCGACGCCTTGGCCTGTCCCGTCAGCCGGGGGATCAGCCACGCCTGCGGGTCGGCCTCCTTGAGCTGGTACAGCGAGCGGTGCGCCAGATATTCGCGCAGCTGTCCCCAGGTGCCACGGCTCGCCAGGTGGTGGCTGACGCCGGGCGCGTCCAGCGGCTCGACCAGCAGCGCGTCCAGCTCACCGGCCACGTCCGCGCCGCCGGGCACGGCCTCGCGCAGCGCGCCGAGGAACCGGTCCTCCAGCGCGGCCCGCAGCCGCAGCAGATCCGGCTGCCACTCCCAGGCCTCGTCGACGCCCGCGAAGCCGCGGTAGTGGAGTTCGTACGCGAGGTACAGCGCGAGCTGAAGGTCCTCGCCGAACGGATCGGCGGCCCCGGCCCCCGGCAGCTCCGTCGGCGGCGGGGCGTGGCACAGGGCGGTACGGACCGCCGCGGACAGCGGGCCACGGGCCTGAGGCAGCGCGGGCGGCCCGGACGCCGCCGTGTCGGGTGCCGCGCTCCGGGCAGGCATCACCGCCGCCGCTCCCCGTTCGGCCCGCCGACGGCGAAGTGGGACCCGTGGCACGGGCAGCCCCAGGCCCGCTCGGCGGCGTCCGGGAAGCGCTGCCGCGTCCAGGCGGTCAGCCGCTCGTAGCGCTCCTCGGTGCTGCCCGCGCCGGGCGTGAGGTGCATGCCGCGCGGGGCGCGGTCGTACGGGA
This sequence comes from Streptomyces sp. NPDC001700, assembly GCF_053596435.1. Classification (NCBI taxonomy): domain Bacteria; kingdom Bacillati; phylum Actinomycetota; class Actinomycetes; order Kitasatosporales; family Streptomycetaceae; genus Streptomyces; species Streptomyces sp. NPDC001700. Next base: position 9,810 of record NZ_JBSFGE010000028.1, on the reverse strand, counting down.
GCACGACGGCGCCCCCGACCTCGGGGCGCCAGTGCGACGCGGGCGCGCACCCGGTGCCAGGACTCGTCATCGACCGCTCCTCCGTCCGCCGCTCGTCCGGTGCTCCTCCGGGCTCGCCGAGTGCCCCCGATCGGCCGCCCGACGCATCGGGCCGGATGCGGCGGGCCGGTTTCGTCCGGTGCGGATGAGGTACCTGGGACGGATGCGACTGATTGCGCCTCCCGGGGTGTACGCGCCGCAAGACGACACCGCCCTGCTGGCCGAGGCGGTGCGCGCTGAGCCCGCCATGCCAGGTGCCCAGGTGCTGGACATCGGAACGGGCACCGGCGCGCTGGCGGTCCTCGCCGCGCGCTGCGGAGCCGTGGGGGTCGAGGCCGTGGACGTCTCCGCCCGCGCGGTGCTCGCGGCCTGGGTGAACGCCCGGCTCTGCCGCGAACCGGTCCGGGTCCGGCTCGCCGGACTGGCGTCCATGGCCCCGGGGCGGCGGTTCGACGTCGTCCTGGCCAATCCGCCCTACGTGCCCGCGCGGCTTCCCCGTCCCTTCGAGCGCGCCGGGGGCGGCCGCGCCTGGAACGGGGGTCCGGACGGCCGGGCGGTGCTGGACCGGCTGTGCGCCCGGATGCCGGGGCTGCTGCGCCCACGGGGCGTGCTGCTGCTGGTGCAGTCCGCGCTGAGCGGCGTCGGAACGACGCTGGAGCGGCTGGCCGACCAGGGGCTCCACGCCGATGTGACGGCACGCCGCGTCGTCCCGTTCGGGCCCGTGCTGCTGCGGCGCAGCGCCTGGCTGGCGGCCAGGGGGCTGATCGGTCCGGGCGACGACAAGGAGGAGCTGGTGGTGATCCGTGCCATCCGTACGACCGAGTGCAGCAGCTGCGCCCGATGAGCCCGGCCCGGCGGGAGCCCCCGCGCGGCGCGTCCTCGTCGACCCCGAGGGCCCGCTGCTGGTCGAGGGCCCGGTGGAGGTCGTCCTGGCGGACGGCCGTACGGTCCGCTCCGACCGGATGATGGTGGCGGTGTGCGCCTGCGGGCGCAGCGCCCGCTACCCCTGGTGCGACACCAGCCACCGCCGCCCGGTCCGCACCCGGGAAGGCTCGGCAGCCCGGGAAGGCCCGGCCCGGGAAGGCCCGACCGGCCAGGCTCAGGACGGCTGACCCGGGCGGCGCAGCGGGGCGAACCGCACCGGAGTGCCGGGCACGGCCTGCGCCGCGGCGGCCACCGAGGCCTCGGGGACGACGCCCACCACGGGATAGCCGCCGGTCGTCGGATGGTCGGCGAGGAAGAGCACCGGGCGGCCGTCCGGCGGCACTTGGAGCGCCCCGAGCACCATGCCCTCGCTGGGCAGCTCGCCCTCCCTGGCGCGCTCCAGCGCGGGGCCCTCGGTGCGCAGCCCGATCCGGTTGCTCGCGGCCGCGACCCGGAAGAGGCCGGTGGTGAGGGTACGCAGCCCCGCGGCCGTGAACCAGTCGTCGCGCGGACCGAGCACCACCGGAAGCACCAGCTCCGATACGACGTTCCTCAGGGGCGCGCAATCCGCGCCCGGCGCCGGTCCGTACGGAGTGCCGAGCCGCACCACCGCGCCGTCGGCGAGCGGCGCCGGGCCGAGCCCGGACAGCACATCGGTGGCGCGGCTGCCGAGCACCGGTTCGGCGTGTACGCCGCCGTCGAACGCCACGTAGGAGCGCACGCCGTACGTCGCCGCCCCGGCCTCCAGCACGGCGCCCGCCGGTACCCGCACCGGCGCTCCCCACGCGGCGGGACGGCCGTCGACGGTGACCGGGCAGGGCGCGCCGGTGACCACCACCGTGGCCGCGCGGCGCAGCCGTACGGCACAGCCGGTCAGAGTGGTCTCCAGGGTCGCGGCCCCGTCCGGGTTCCCGGCCAGGCGGTTGGCGAGCCGGTGGGCGGGCTGGTCGAGCGCGCCGGAGCGGGGCACGCCGAGATGCGCGTGGCCCTCCCGGCCGAGGTCCTGGACGGTGGTGAGCGCGCCCGCCCGCACCACCGAGAAGGCGCTGTCCGTCATGGCGCGCCCCCATCCTCGGGGACGGGTACGAAACGGACCCGGGTGCCGGGGACGAAGAGCGCCGCCGGTTCCCGCGCGGTGTCCCACAGCACCGCGTCCGTCGTCCCGATGAGCTGCCAGCCGCCGGGGGAGGAGCGCGGATAGACGCCGGTGTACGGGCCCGCGAGCGCGACCGAGCCGACCGGGACCCGGGTCCGGGGGGTGGCGCGGCGCGGTACGTGGAAGTGCTCGGGGAGTCCCGTCAGATAGCCGAAGCCGGGGGCGAATCCGCTGAACGCCACCCGGAACTCGGTGCCGGAGTGAATCCGGGCCACTTCCTGGGGCGTGACACCCCACAGCCCGGCGACGTCCGCGAGATCCGGCCCGTCGTAGCGGACGGCGACCTCCACGGCCTCCTCGTCGCCGCGGACCAGCGGCGGTATCTCCCAGCCGATCAGCTCGGCGGCGAGACGTGCCGGATCGGCGACGCCGTCGAGCAGCACGGTGCGCGCGGCGGGGACGATCTCGCGGACGGCGGGCAGCGTCCCGGCGGCGGCGCGGCGCAGCAGTTCGCCGTGGAGCGCCTCCACGGCCTCGCCGGTGCCGACTTCGAGGAGCAGCCCGTGGTCGCCGACCGGCAGGCAGGTCAGGCCGTCCGAGGCGGCGGTCATGCGAAGGCCGCCACGCGGACCCCCGCGCCGGTCAGCTCGCGCCGTACGCGGCGGGCGAGTTCGGCGGCGCCGGGGGTGTCGCCGTGCAGGCACAGGGAGCGCACCTCGGCGTCGATCCGCTGCCCGTCGACCGAGGCCACCGCCTGGTCGCGGGCGAAGCCGAGGGCGCGCTTGACGACGGTGTCGGGGTCGGAGACCACGGCGCCGGGATCACCGCGCGGCACCAGGGTGCCCGCGGCGGTGTACGCGCGGTCGGCGAACGCCTCGGTGATCACCGGCAGCCCGGCCGCCCGCGCGGCCTCGTGCAGCCGGGAGCCGGGCAGGCCCAGTACGGGCAGCGGCCCGCCCGTCGCCAGCGTGATGCCCTCCACCACGGCGGAGGCCTGCGCCGCGTCGTGCACGCTGCGGTTGTAGAGCGCGCCATGCGGTTTGACGTAGGCCACCCGTGACCCGGCGGCCCGGGCGAAGATCTCCAACGCGCCGATCTGGTAGGCGATCTCGTCGGCCAGCTCACGCGGGGGTACGTCCATGGCGCGCCGCCCGAAGCCCGCGAGGTCGCGGTAGGAGACCTGCGCGCCGATGCGGACGCCGCGCTCGGCGGCCAGCGCGCAGACCCGGCGCATGGTCGAGGGGTCGCCCGCGTGGAAGCCGCACGCGACGTTGGCGCTGGTGACGATGGACAGCAGGGCGTCGTCGTCGGTGAGCTGCCAGCGGCCGAAGCCCTCGCCGAGGTCGGCGTTGAGGTCGATCGTCGGGTTCGCCATGGCATCACAAGCTAGCGATCGTTGAACGATCCGACAAGAAGTTATTGTCGCCTTCCTGATTCTGGGCTTCACTTCTCGCCATACGGGACGGATGAGGCAGAGCGAACCGAGCGAACAAGACAAAGGGGAGAGAGCGTGACAAACAGCGTGGAACGGCGGCTCGCCGAGGCGTCCGGGGTGTCCGAGGTGGCCGGAGTCGCCGGACTGGAGGCCGACCGGGCGCTGCTGGGGCGCACCAGCACCGCCGAGCGGGTGGCGGACGTGCTGCGCGACCGCATCGCGGAGGGGTTCTTCCCGCCCGGCACCCGGCTGTCCGAGGACAGCGTCAAGGGGGCGCTGGGCGTCTCCCGCAACACCCTCAGGGAGGCGTTCCGGCTGCTCACCCACGAGCGGCTGCTGGTGCACGAGCTGAACCGGGGTGTCTTCGTCCGCATCGTCACCGTCGACGACCTCCACGACATCTACCGGGTGCGCAGGATGGTGGAGTGCGCCGCCGTACGGGGCCTGGGCGAGCCGCCCTATCCGCTGGAGGCGGTCGAGGCGGCCGTCGCGGCGGGCGAACGCGCCGCGCAGGACCGGGCGTGGCAGGACCTGTCCACCGCCAACATCCGCTTCCACCAGGCCATCGTGGCGCTCGCGGGCAGCCCGCGCGCCGATGAGCTGATGCGCGCGGTGCTGGCCGAACTGCGGCTGGTCTTCCATGTGATGGACGATCCGCGCCGCTTCTACGCCCCCTACCTGGTCCGCAACCGGCAGATCCTGGAGGTGCTGCAGACCGGGGACGCGGCGGAGGCCGAGCGGCTGCTCGCCTCGTACCTGGACGACTCCCAGGCGCAGTTGTCCGGCGCGTACGCGCAGCAGGTTTCCCGGTCGCAGGTTTCTCACCCGTAAACGATCTGGCCCACCACCAATAAGTCGGCGTCAACCTCTTGTCGGATCGTTCAACGAAGTTCTAGCCTCCGTGCAATCTCCTCACGCCCCCCGTGAGGTCCTGTGCGCGGAAAGGCGGGACGCATGATGGTGCTCCTGGGCGTCCTCGTGGTGATCCTCGGATTCGCCACCCGACGCAACCCGTTGCTGGTGGTGGGGGTCGCCGGGATCGTCACCGGGTTCCTGGGCAAGCTCTCGCCCCAGGAGATCCTGGCCGCGTTCGGCAACGGATTCGCCTCCAGCCGCTCGGTGACGATCTTCGTCATCACCCTTCCGGTCATCGGCCTACTGGAGCGCAACGGCCTCCAGGAACAGGCCCGGACCCTCATCGGCAGGCTCGGCAAGCTCACCACCGGCCGCTTCCTCGCCCTGTACCTGCTGATCCGTCAGCTGACCGCGGCGGTCGGCCTCACCAGCATCGGCGGCCCCGCGCAGAGCGTGCGCCCGATGGTCGCGCCGATGGCCGAGGGCGCCGCCGAGCGGCGCTACGGCGCCCTGCCCGAGCGGACGCGCGAGCGCGTCCGCTCGTACTCCGCCAGCGCCGACAACGTCGGGCTGTTCTTCGGCGAGGACTGCTTCCTCGCCATCGGCTCGATCCTGCTCATCACCGGCTTCGTCAACACCACGTACCACACCCATCTGGAACCCCTCCAGCTCGCCTTGTGGGCCATCCCCACCGCCGTCTGCGCCTTCCTCATCCACGGCGCCCGGCTGCTGCGGCTGGACCGCACGCTGGAGAGGGACTTCGCCGCCCCGGGCGGCCCGTCCGCCGCCGTGGGCGGCAGCCGCACCGCGGAGGAGGCCAAGTGATCAAGGCAGAGTGGTTCTTCTGGCTCGTCGGGGCCGTCTTCCTGGCCATGGCCGCCCAGATGGCCGTCGACCGCAGCAACCCCAAGCGCTACGGCTCGGCCGCCTTCTGGGGGCTGCTGGGCGCCTGCTTCTTCTACAGCACCTGGGTGGTCGAGAAGACGGCCCCGGCCGAACCGCTGGGCGTCGCCGTCCTCGCCATGGCCTGTCTGGGCGGGTTCGGGCTCACCGGCCGAGGCGTGCCCCGCACCACCAGCGCCGAGGAGCGCACCGCGACCGCCGCCCGGCTCGGCAGCAGGCTGTTCGTCCCTGCGCTCACCATCCCGCTGGTCGCGGTGGTCTGCGCCTCGTTCGTCAAGGACTGGCGCATCGGCGGCGAACCGGTCCTGGAGGCGGGCAGCGAGACCATCCTCGGCCTCGGCTTCGGCGCCATCGCCGGACTGCTCGTCGGCATGCTCGTGGTCCGCGAGCGCAGGCCCTCGGTCCCGCTGCACTCCGGCCGAGGGCTGCTGGAGTCCATGGGCTGGGCGCTGCTGCTGCCCCAGCTGCTCGCCGTCCTCGGCTCGATCTTCCAGGTGGCCGGGGTCGGCACCCAGGTCGGCAAGATCACCGAACAGCTGCTCCCGGACGGCCAGAAGTACATCGCCGTCGCCGTGTACTGCGTCGGCATGGCCCTGTTCACCGTCGTCATGGGCAACGCGTTCGCCGCGTTCCCGGTGATGACCGCCGCCATCGGCTGGCCGGTGCTCATCGAGCAGATGCACGGCGACCCGCCGGTCGTCCTCGCCGTCGGCATGCTGGCGGGCTTCTGCGGAACGCTGGTGACCCCGATGGCCGCCAACTTCAACCTGGTGCCCGCGGCGCTGCTCGAACTCAAGGACCAGTACGGCCCCATCAAGGCCCAGATCCCCACCGCGGGCGCGCTGCTGGTCTGCAACGTCGCCATCATCTCGCTCTTCGCCTTCTGAAGCCCCTGACCTCGCCTTCTGAGGAGGCCCCTCGTATGACCCGCATACTCCTCACCGGCTTCGAGCCCTTCGGCGGGTCGGCCGTCAACCCCTCCTGGCAGGCCGTCTCCCTGGTCGCCGCCGACCCGCCGCCCGGTCTGACCGTGACCGCCGCCCGGCTCAGCTGCGTCTTCGGCACCGCCCTGGACGAGCTGCGCGCCGCGGTGGAACAGAGCGATCCTGAGGTGGTGGTGTGCGTGGGGGAGGCCGGAGGTCGTCCCGACATCACCGTCGAGCGGGTCGCCATCAACGTCAACGACGCCCGCATACCGGACAACGCGGGACGGCAGCCCGTCGACGGCCCGGTCGTCGAGGGCGGCCCCGCCGCGTACTTCGCCACCCTGCCCGTCAAGGCGTGCGCCGCCGCCGTACGCGCCGCCGGGATCCCCGCCTCCGTATCACAGACCGCCGGGACGTTCGTCTGCAACCACGTCTTCTACGGCCTCGCCCATCTGATCGCCACCGAGCGGCCCGCCCTGCGCGGCGGATTCGTCCACGTCCCGTACCTGCCCGAACAGGTCGTGGACCGGGCCGAACCGTCCCTGCCCGCCGCCACCGTCGCCGAGGCGCTCCGCGCGATCGCCACCACGGCGGCGACCACGGGGACGGACCTACGCAGCGCCGAAGGCGCGACGCGTTGAGCGCGCGGCTCGACGCGTACGCGCGGCGGTTCGCCGCCCTCGCCGTCGCCAACGTCACCCGGGAGTACCCGTACGCCCCGGCGCAGCTGCTGCGCGGGCCCGGGGACCTGGTGCCGCCGCGCACGTACCATCCGGCGTTCTACGGCTCCTACGACTGGCACTCCTCGGTGCATATGCACTGGCTGCTCGTCCGGCTGCTGCGCCGCTGCCCCGGCCGCGTGCCCACGGACAGGATCACCGGCGTCCTGGACGCCCACCTCACGGCCGCCCCTCTCACCGCCGAGGCCGACTATCTGCGGGCCCACCCCTCGTTCGAACGTCCCTATGGCTGGGCCTGGCTGCTGGCGCTCACCGCCGAATGCCGCGCGCTCGGCGGGGCGTTCGGCGGGGCGTTCGGCGGGGCCTTGACGGATGCGGGGAAGCGCTGGGCGGACGCGCTCGCACCGGCCGCCGACGCCGTCGCGGAACTCCTGCTCGGCTGGCTGGAAAAGGCCGCCCATCCGGTACGGCACGGAACCCACGCCAACAGCGCGTTCGCCCTCGGCCTCATCCTGGACAGCGCGTCGCACGCCGGTGTCGGGGCGCTCACCGACCCCGTCGAACGGGCCATTATGGGCTGGTTCGCCCACGATCGTGACGCCCCCGCCCACTGGGAACCCTCCGGACAGGACTTCCTCTCCCCGGCGCTCACCGAGGCCGAGGCGGTCTGCCGGGTGCTGCCGCGCGAGGAGTTCGCGACCTGGCTGGAACGCTTCCTGCCGGGTCTCGACCGCCGCGCGCCCGGGGCCCTCCTCACCCCGCCCCTCGTCACCGACCCCGCCGACCCCCAGATCGGCCATCTCCTCGGGCTCTCCCTCAGCCGGGCCGCCGCGCTGCGCCGCCTCTCCTCGGCCCTCCCGGACGGCGATCCCCGCGTCCCCGTCCTCACGGCCGCGGCCCGCGACCACCTGGCCGCCGGGCTTCCGCACGCCGTCACCGGGGACTTCACCCGCGACCACTGGATCGCCACCTTCGCGGCCCTCGCCCTCGACGGTCCGCCGGGCGGTCCGGGGAACGCCCGTGAAGCCGTAGACTGACCGGTCGGTGAGTCACGGGAGACGCGCCGGTGGACAGGCAGGCATGGCGCGCCCCGACATAGCGGGATCTCCGTGCCGTTTCGTGCGTTGTCGGTGCGACCGCCTAATCTGTGCGACGTGACGTTTCCACCCCCAGGGGCCACCACTGCGCCCCAGCTCAACGGCCATGACGGGGCCGCCCGCCCGGCGCCGGGACCGGCCGCCGACGAGGGCCTGGCCCGGCGGCTGCGCGCGCTCGCGTGCACGGCGCCGCTCCATGACCTGGACACCCGCAAGGCCAACCTCGCGGGGGAGTACGGGGTGTACGCGATGGCCGAGGTCGCCCTCTCGGCCATCGACCTCGTCACGCTCAACATGGACTTCGACACCGGCGCCGACCACGAACAGATAGTGGCCAGGCTGCTGCCCCGTATCGCCGCCCAGGCCCCGGAGCGGCCCGCCGCCCAGCACGAGCGCGTCGCCCGCTGGGTGCTGGAGAACCTGATCAACGTCGGCAGCGTGGACCGCGGCTTCCGCGCGGTGTACGGGACGTTCGGCGCCGACGGCGTGTATGTCCGGCGCGACTACGACTTCAAGCTGATCGAGGAGGTGCCGGGCCCCGGCGGCAGCGTCTATCTGCGCACCACCGACGAAGCCGTCAACGTCCTGGTGGGCGCCCTCGACACGGACGTCACCAGCGCGCAGATCGCCGCCGAGGTCAAGCTGGAGGTGCTGATCAGCCGCGGCCGCCTCGCCGACGCCCAACTCGCCGCCGAGCAGGCCCGCTACCGCACCGTCCAGTACTCGGAGACGCTGCGCCGCACCCTGGACGCCACCCGGCGCAACGTCCGCGCGGTCGACTGGCTGCGCACCGTCCCCGAGATGATCACCGAGGCGCTGGACCACGTCGCCGACCGCTACCGCCACGAGAACGCGATCCTCACCAACATCCGCAAGGCGCGCGACGAGGCCGAGGGCACCGAGCACAAGCGGCGCGCCGCCGAGCTGGTCGACATCGTCAAGGACTGCATCCGGCGCCACACCCAGCTCCAGTCCCGGCTGCTGGAGGCCGGGCCGCTGTTCCGCGCCGAGCAGGACCGCCAGGCCTTCGCCCCGCCCGCCGCGCGCGCCGGACTCGACCTGTACGGACAGCTCCTGGCCCCCATCCTGCCGCTCCCCGTCGAGGAGGCGGGCCGGGTCACCGACGCGTTCTTCGCCCGGGGCACCGGAATGCGGACGCCCACGTCCGTCCGCGTCGGCGACCTGGTCGAGATGCTGCTCACCCCGCCTGTCGAGCGTGAGCACCTGGGCGCGGAGATGCCCGAGCCGGACCTCATCGCGACGCCCGACGACAGCCGCTTCAGCGAGGAGCAGCTCGCGGTCGCCATGGAGCTGCTCGACCTCCCCGCCGACGCCCCGCGCCGCCTCTCCGGCCTCCTCGCCGACGCCCGCCGCCGCGACCCCGACCTGCCCTACCTGATCGCCCTGCTGGCCATCCACGCGGCCAGCCCCCCGGTCGGCACCGCCTACCGCCAGGGCGAACAGCGGCTGCTGTTCGCCGTGGACGACGGCACCGAACTGGAAGACCCCGGCTTCGGCGGCGCCGACCTCATACTGGGCACCGCCCTCCTGGACGCCGCGGGCATGGCGGCCGACCGCACGGAGGTGGCGTAGATGCCCCACCCCGCCGCCGCACGCTCCGGGTCGGTCCCACCGACGCCGCCGCGCGCCCACGCCCCGAGGGCGCGCCCGGCGCCCGCCCGCGCTGCCTTCGCGCCCCGCATGGCCCCGCGCCCGTACGGCGCGCCCGCCCGCGCCGAGGCCGCCGCATTGCCGTGCGCCGGACGCCGTACGCCGTCCGGATCCCCGGCCGGGGCGCTCGCCGACGCCGCGGCATCAGCCGCCGCCCGCACCCCGGCGCGGACGGTGCGGTGCG